>NZ_JBHZAF010000132.1:0-1001 GCF_042754085.1 Nocardia sp. NPDC059236 | reverse complement strand
GTGGGTACCCGGCGTCGTGGGGCAGCCGCAGCACCAAGGTGTGCTCGCCCTCGCGGACGGCGCGCTGGGCCACCTTCGTGAAGGTGCGGGGCGCCGCGACGTGGTCGTGCTGGCTGACGGGGTGCCGCGCGCCGAGGGCCTGCTGGTAGATGCTGTGCGAGTCGAAGATGATCCGACCGTCGTCGGGGCTCTCCAGCGGTGGGCGGAACGCGAGGAGGCAGACGAGGCCCCAGACGCCCACTGCTGAGGCCAGCGCCGCCGCCGCGCGTCCGTACGGCAGCAGAAAGGCCGGCAGCAGCATCAGGAAGAGTCCGGGCAGGATCATCCGGCCGTGCATGAAGTCACCGCCGACCTTCACGACGAAGAGCACCGACAGCGCTCCGGTCACCACGGGGGCCGCGACCAGGGCGGCGTCCGCGGTGCGTACCGGTTGCGCCGACCATCCGCGGGCTCGGCGGGCCAGCTCCCGCAGGCCGAAGGCGGCGAGGAGGCCGAGCGGTACCCACAGGGCGTACGGATGGAGGGTGTTGACCAGATAGCCCCAGCCGTACTCCCACTGGGTGCCGGAGGCCTCCTTGGCGATGGCCGGGAGCGGGACGAGTACGCCGTAGTACCCGGCGCGGAAGAGCTCGTACGCGAGGGGCAGCGCCAGGGCCGCGCCGGCCCAGCCGAGGGTGGTGCGCGGCGCGGGGCGCCACATCAGCCACAGCGCGGCCAGGAAGACCGCGCTGACCAGGGTGAGGTCCGGCCGCACGAGCGGGCCCAGACCGAGTGCGAACGCGATGGCGGGCAGCGCCCGGCCACCGGGCGCGGTCCGGTCGCCTGTTGCCTGGTCGGTTGCGGCTCGGGCGGTTGCGGTCCGGTCGAGTCCGGCCCGCGCCCGGACCAGCAGCCACCAGCAGCCGCCGAGGTAGGTGAAGGTGAGCCCGGTCTCCAGTCCGGAGGTCGCGTAGTCCCAGGTCGCGCACAGCGGGAGCAGTACCAGTACGCCCGCGGGCAGC
>NZ_JBHZAF010000131.1:0-1003 GCF_042754085.1 Nocardia sp. NPDC059236 | reverse complement strand
GAGGTCGGCGCGGACGCGGCCGGTCGGCGTGGTGACGCGGTGATCGCAGGCAACAGCGAAAACGTAACCGGTGCTCCGAGTTTCGAGCGCAGACCGCAGTTTCGGATCGCCGCCGTAGACCTCGTCGCCGGTGACCGACGGTGCGGGGACACCGGCATCGAGAGCGTCGATGATCAGTCGCTTCGCCAGAGCGGGTTTGGTGGAGAAACCCACCTCGTCCGGTACACCTGCCTGCTGGCAGCGGGCAGGGTCGATGGTCCACGATTTCGGCAGGTAGAGGGCACGATCGAGGAAGGCGTGTCCGACGGGGGTGGCGTAGGTGAGATACACCGCGATCTGACTGTTCTCGATCCGCCCGGGGGCTTGTTCGTAAATTACTGTCGGAGTTGATCTTTGAGGCGGCTTGATGGGTGACAGTGGGAGGCTTGAGTATGTGCCTTCTGCGAGATTGTCGATCCGCTGCCGAGTTGCGGGTGAAGTTCGATCAGCTTCTGCCGCATCTGGATGAACGCCGTCGTCGGCTCTATCTGGCCAGCGAGGCGATGGCGATCGGCCACGGAGGGATCACTGTGGTGGCCGGCGTCTCCGGTGCCAGCACCGCCACCGTCACGCGCGGCATGTCCGAACTGACCGCGAATCCTGCACCGACCCAGCGCATCCGGGCTCCAGGCGCCGGTCGCAAGCCGCTGACAGCGATCGACACCGGCCTGCTGCCGGCGCTGGAGGCGCTGATCGAACCGCACACTCGCGGCGATCCGGTTTCTGCGCTGCGCTGGACCACACTATCGCTACGCAGCTTGGCTTCGGCTCTGACCGACCAGGGCCACCCGGTGGGCGCCACGACCGTCGGGCACCTGCTGCATGCACTGGGATACCGCTTGCAAGGCACTGCCAAGACCAACGAAGGCACCTCCCATCCCGACCGCGATGCGCAGTTCGCCCACATCAACGCCACAGCCACCACCTTCCTCGACACCGGGCAGCCGGTGATCAGCGTCGACAC
>NZ_JBHZAF010000130.1:0-1004 GCF_042754085.1 Nocardia sp. NPDC059236 | reverse complement strand
GGGCCCAGGCGTCGGGCTCTCCACAGCGCGGCGAGCAAGGCCGCGACGGCGAGTTGGGCGACGGCCCATGACCAGCCGCGTGGCAGGAGGTCGAAGAAACCGCGCTCCTGGTCGTCGGTGGGAGCGGCGTCGGCGGGGAGGTACCAGAGGAGCTGTGAGTGGGAACCGAGGAGTTGGAGGGTGAGCGAGGCGTTGCCGTTTTTGTCGAGGTTCCGGTTGTGGAGCGGGTCGGGTGCGCCCAGCAGGACGGTGTCGCCACCGGAGGTGTTCTCGTCGCTGCTTGACGGGTCGACGCGCAACAGCGTGGCGTGGCCGTTCCTCAAGTAGCAGCTCTCGTTGCGGTCGGTGTCGGTCGTGTAGCCGTATCCACCGAGGTCGGCGTCGCCTGCGCGGCGGGCTGCGGGGAAGTCGCAGTCGGGAGGGGTCGGCTGGACGGGCGTGCGCGCCAAGGCACGTGTGCCGGGGAGGAGAGCGGTTGTTGTCTCGGGGTTCGGGGCGAGCAGGACGGTGCGGCCGGAGTGCCGGGTGGCTTCTCGGAGCTCCTTGCGCTCCTGCTCGGTGAGGGAGTTGGGGAACGGAACCAGGAGGGTGGAGTCGGGAGCGACCTGTCGGGGGATGGCTGTGGAACGGGTGAGGACCTTGGTGTGTACGCCGCGGTCGGCCAGGAGGCGGGAGAGGGCCTTGCTGCCGTAGGGGGTGGTCGAGCGGGGATCGAGGGAGCCGGTGTGCTCGTCGGAGCGCAGGGCGGCGAGCGCTACTCCGGCCATGGCGAGGATGGCGGCGGCCAGGAGGAGTCCCCGAGCTCGGCGCCATAGGTGACGCGCTGTGGGTGACGTCGAGGACGAGGCCGCGGCGGAGGTCGGTGAGGACGGTGAAGTGGAGGCGGGAGCCGGGGTCACGTGGTTCCTCCGCGGGGGGATGGCGCGGGGGAGGGGAGTGCGGTGGGCAGCGCAGGGATGGCGCGAAGGAGGGCGAGGTCCAGATCGCGGAGTAGGGCGTCGGCG
>NZ_JBHZAF010000129.1:0-1008 GCF_042754085.1 Nocardia sp. NPDC059236 | reverse complement strand
ACAGGAGGCCAAGGGCCGGGACAAGTCGTGCGAGCGGTTCGCGGAGGGCAGCCTCGGCATCCTCGCCGAGGGGGACTACTTCTGGCGGGACGTGATCTCGCCCGAGACCGGCATCGCCCCCATGAAGCGGCGTGACAACGATGTCGGATATGCGCTCATTCCGGCCCGCGCCCGCCATGAGGCGACCGGCGGCCGGGACCACGTCAGCCTCTCCGGGGGTGCCGTTCATGTGCTCAACCCACACACCCGCCATCCCCGGCAGGCCTTCGAACTGCTCACCGCGCTGCACTCGGCCCCCGCGCTGAAGGCCCGGCTCGGCGACGCGGCGATGATCACCGAGCGGGACGACGTCAACGACGCGGTCCTCGACAAGGACCCCATGCTCCGCTTCTGCGCCGACAAGGCGCTGCCCGTCACCACCTTCCGGCCGCCGCTGGCCGCCTACACCGCCGTTTCCCTCGCACTCCAGGAGGCGACGGCCCGGGTGGTGGCGGGCAAGAGCCCCGAAAGCGCCGCACAGGCCTACCGCAAGGAGTTGGAGGAGGTGCTCGGTGGCAGCGACCACATCATCGGCTGACCCCTCCCCGGCGGGACCCCAGGGACAGGAGACGGCCGAGGAAGGCAAGAGAGGGCAGGTACGCGAGGAACCGGAGCGCGACGCGGCCGGGCTGGGCCGACGAAGAGCCGCCGCCTTCCTCGCCCCCGCACTGCTCCTGGTCGCCCTCTTCCTCGTGCTGCCCGCCGTCTGGACGCTCTACCTGGGTGCCACCGACTACCGGCTGACCGGCATCCCCGCCATCGATCCCGCCTTCGTCGGCTTCGACAACCTCAGCAAGGCCCTCGGTGACGACGGCTTCTGGCGCTCCCTGCGCCTCACCCTGGTCTTCGTGCTCGGCTCCGCCGTCATCGGCCAGGCCGGACTCGGCTTCGCGCTCGCCTGGTGGATGCGGGAGCGCACCGGCCGGCTCAGGACCACACTCGAAGTGCTGGTCATGCTCGCGTGGATCC
>NZ_JBHZAF010000128.1:0-1008 GCF_042754085.1 Nocardia sp. NPDC059236 | reverse complement strand
GCGGGACGTGGAGTGGCACGGGGACTTAGCTATTCCCAGCCCGAACAGCACCACGGCCACGGAGGTCCCGTGACTTCGCGCTCGACGCCAGGTCTGACCTGGTTCAACTCCGCAGTGGACGCCGATGTGCGTACCGCGCTCCACGAGGTGTGCGCCGCCCGGAGCTGGGGGAGCGCCCTGCTCGCCCGGCGCCCGTACGACAGCGTCGACGCTCTCTTCGCCGCGAGTGACGAGGCCACAGCGGCCCTGACCGACGACGGGCTGGCCGAGGCCATGGCCGGGCACCCACCCATCGGCCGCCCGAAGCCCGGCGACCCGACCTCCGCCCGCGAACAGCGGGGCATGGCGGGCGCCGACGAGGAGCTGAAGGCCGAAATGCTCGCACTGAACCTGGCCTACCAGGACAAGTTCGGGCATGTCTTTCTCATCTGTGCCACCGGCAGAAGTGCCGAGGAGATGAGGGACGCCGTTCGTCACCGGATCGACAACACTCCGCAACAGGAGCGGGAGATCGTGCGGCAGGAGCTGGCGAAGATCAACCGGCTCCGGCTCACCCGCCTCGCGGAGGAAGGGGCCCCTACACCATGAGCGACGCGACGAGCACATCGGTGTCCACGCACATCCTGGACACCAGCCGCGGCCGCCCGGCCGCCGGGGTCGGTGTACGGCTGTCCGTGCGCCAGGGTGACGAGCAGGCCGCATGGGTCGCGCACGGGGCGTCGAAGACCGACGCCGACGGGCGCTGCAAGGACTTTCCGGCCCTGCCGGAAGGCACCACCCACGTTCAGCTGTGGTTCGAGACGGAGCCGTACTTCCTCGACGGGCACGGCTCCACCGAGCACGGCTCGGACCAGCACGACGTGGCAGAGCACAGTTCGAATCCGCGCAGCCAGCGCGAAGCCGCGGAACAGCAGGACGCCCCCCGCGTAAGGGACAGCGCACCAGGCAGCTTCTTTCCCGAGGTGACCATTGTCTTCGCGGTGCACCCGGGCGAGCACTACCACGTGC
>NZ_JBHZAF010000127.1:0-1010 GCF_042754085.1 Nocardia sp. NPDC059236 | reverse complement strand
CATAAACCGCAACGCCTCACGCGCCCGCACCAACGGCCACGCCCGCACCGAAGCAGGCACCAACACCCCCGCCCCGAACAACCCACACAACTCCCCCAACATCCGCCCGATCCCCTCAGCACCACAATCAGGCACAAGATCGAACGCCCGATACAACACCCCCGCCAACCCCTCCGGATCCCGCACATCGGTCTTGCCCATCTCGATGAACCGGCCCCCCGGCCCAAGCAACCCCAACGACGCATCCGTCAAATCACCGGCAAGACTGTTGAGCACCACATCAACCCGCGGAAACACCGACGCGAACCCCACATCACGCGAAGACGCCCGATGCGCCGCATCAATACCCATCCCCGCCAGCACACCCTGCTTCCCAGGACCAGCCGTCGCATACACCTCCGCCCCCACATACCGCGCAATCTGCACCGCCGCCGACCCCACACCACCCGTCCCAGCAGGACTCAACACCGCCCGCACCCTCGCTGCCGGCGAACAGTCCGTCCGCTTCCGGGTACATGCCGAGCGCTATCAGCACGTCCCGGAAATTGACCCCGGCAGCACGCACCGCAACCCGCACCTGCCCCGACGCCAACGGCTCCTCCACCTCCGGACACCGCACCACCGACACGTCCTCCACCGTCCCGGCAACCTCCTGACCCAACCGCCACGCACACCCGTCCTCCAACGGCACCAGCCGATCGGCGGCAGTACGGGCCAGCCGCGGCACATGCACCTGTCCGGCGCGCAACGCGAGCTGCGACTCCCCGCCGTCCGCCCGCGCGTGGCGCAGCGCGTCGTCGATACCGGCCACATCCTCCGGACCGCCGCCCAGGTCGAGCAGCACGAACCGGTCCGGCTCCTCCACCTGCGCGCTGCGCACCAGCCCCCACGCGGCTGCACCCGCCATGTCCGGGGCGCCTCCGCCCTCGACGTCCGTGGTCACGGCACCCCTGGTGACCAGGACGAGCCGTACGTCGGTGAGCCGGGGCTCGGCCAGCCAGCTCTTCCAG
>NZ_JBHZAF010000126.1:0-1014 GCF_042754085.1 Nocardia sp. NPDC059236 | reverse complement strand
CCGGGAGGCCGACTTCCGCGAGTACGTTCTGGACTACACCAACGCCGCGACCATCGTGGGCGAGGACTTCCGCGACACCGAGGACCTGGCCGGCGTCTTCTCCGGACTCAACCAGGAGACCGGCCACTACGACGTGGCCAGTTGGCAGTACGAGGGCGACATCGTGCAGGCGGCGGCGGGGCAGCGGGACGCACTGTACGAGGAGCGCACCCAGCAGGGCCGTACGCTCGCCGGGGCGGGCAAACCCGAGTCGCACGGCTCCGGCGGCGCCCCCGTGGCCGGGAACCGGGAACACGACCGCACCCTGCGACATCCGCGCTGCGTCTACCAGATCCTCAAGCGGCACTACGCGCGCTACACGCCCGAGATGGTCGAGGAGACCTGCGGCATCCCGCGTGAGACGTTCGAGGCGGTGTGCCGGACGCTGGTGGACAACTCCGGCCGGGAGCGGACCTCGGCGTTCGCGTACGCCGTCGGCTGGACGCAGCACACGGTCGGCGCACAGTACATCCGGGCCGCGTGCGTGCTCCAACTGCTGCTCGGCAACATCGGCCGCCCCGGCGGAGGCATCCAGGCGCTGCGCGGACACGCCAGCATCCAGGGCTCCAGCGACATCCCCACCCTCTTCAACCTGCTGCCCGGCTACATCCCCATGCCGCACGCGCACCAGCACGAGGATCTGGACACCTTCGTGGAGGCGATGCGCGCCGACAAGGGGTACTGGGGCGAGCTGCGCTCCTATCTGGTCAGCCTGCTCAAGGCGTACTGGGGCGAGGCCGCCACCGCCGAGAACGACTACTGCTTCGGCCACCTCCCCCGGCTCACCGGCTCGCACAGCACCTACGACACCGTGCTCGCCCAGCTCGCCGGGGAGTGCAAGGGCTACTTCCTGTTGGGCGAGAACCCGGCCGTCGGCTCGGCCAACGCGAAGATGCAGCGGATGGGCATGGCCAATCTGGAGTGGCTGGTGGTCCGCGACTTCTCGCTGATCGAGTCGGCGACATGGTGGAAGGA
>NZ_JBHZAF010000125.1:0-1017 GCF_042754085.1 Nocardia sp. NPDC059236 | reverse complement strand
GTATCGGGTGGAGTCACCTGCCTTGACATAGGCTGAGGCAGTGGACGACTCCCATGTCATGTCGACGGCAGCCGACCCTTCCGCTGACCAGATCCACGTCGTCGCCAGCAGCATGGCGCTGGTGACCGTACGAGGTATTGCCGCGTACCTGTCCCTTTTTGTCACCAGCGCACAGCGCAGGGAAATGACCTGACGATGTGCGCAGTTGACGGCCTGATACGCGAGCGTCTGACCGGCCATTCTAACCGCACGACCAAGAACCCAGTATCTGATGGTCTCTGCGACTGTCCTACCGACCCTACCTTCAACCATCATGTGCGCCTTGCCTGTAACAGGTGTTGTTGCCCTGAACGGCGCGCTCTCAACGGTAGTTGGAGGGATCACTTGGAGGAACACTGCAACAGCCATCGACCCGATCGATCCAGCATCCTCATGAACAGTCAGCGCTCGCGGACATGCAAGGGACTGTCTTAACGTCTTACGTATCGTCTCATCATCTGTCGCAGGATGGGTCTTAAATACTGTCTCATGTAAGACGTTAGGTCCTGCCTGAGAGTGGGTCGGAGACCCGGGCTCACTCTCTGCAGTAAATGATCTCCGCAGTTCAGATCCGATTTTTTCGGAGACAGTTACTCTCCGCGAGGCCTCACATCTGGGTGGCACGGTGGCGTAGATCGAGCCGTTTGGGCGGCACATCGGGTAGGGGAGAGCGGCCCGGCCGAATGGCGAGATCACTTGTGCGATCACGGCGCTCACCTCCTACGGCAGTCTCGATCGTTCGTGCTTCACGGTGAATCCCCGTTGCCGCGAAGTCTAACTTCGATCGCCTACGCCATGCACGATCGAAGCGTCACAGTCGTGTCCCACACTCAGCCCCATCTTGTTTGAGCGGTAGACACAGGCCCGTCGACTACTGGTGGGTCGTCCCGTCCGCGGATCGCTGGCGCTGCGATCGTCAGCGGACCAATACCCGACGGCTTCAAAGCGGCTGCGATAGAAGCGGGTAAGTTCCGCTGT
>NZ_JBHZAF010000124.1:0-1020 GCF_042754085.1 Nocardia sp. NPDC059236 | reverse complement strand
TTCCATCGCGGGAGCCGCGCCGCGCTCCACGATCGTCGCCACCGCGACCACCTCGGCACCCGCCTGGCGGGCCGCCTCCACAGCGGTGAGCGGCGAGTTCCCCGTCGTCGAGGTGTCCTCGACGATCAGCACCCGGCGCCCCGCGACATCCGGGCCCTCGATCCGGCGCTGCAGCCCGTGCGCCTTGCCCGCCTTGCGGACGACGAACGCGTCGAGGTGCCGACCGCGGGCCGCGGCGGCGTGCAGCATCGACGACGCGACCGGGTCGGCCCCCAGGGTGAGGCCGCCCACCGCGTCGTAGTCCAGATGCGCCGTCGCGTCCAGCATCACCTGGCCCGCGAGCGGCGCCGACTCACCGTCCAGGGTGATCCGGCGAAGGTCGATGTAGAAGTCGGCCTCCGCTCCGGAGGAGAGCGTGACGCGGCCGTGCACCACGGCCTTGTCCTTGATCTGTCGCAGCAGCGCGGCGCGCACGTCGTCATTCATGAGGCCTCAGCCTATGCGTCCCGCGACCGTCTCCCGGCAGCCGCCTAGAGCCGCTGCCAGCTCCAGGTCGTCGTCAGCTCCAGCGGGTCGATGGGAGTCACCTGGCGCGGGTGGGAGTTGAGCCCGTTCGGGGGGCCGGACTGCGGCTCCACACAGACGGCCTCCTCCGGCTCGTCGTAGACCACGACGTACTCGGCCCGCGAGGTCATCCGCAGCGACAGCTCGGACGGCCAGGTCAGGGTGACGTCCACACCGCCCGGCATCCCGAAGCAGTCGTCCCAGGGGCCGGGCCGCGGCTCGATGCGGGTACCGGTGGGGATGTGGTCGGCGCCCCGCTCCTCCTGCCACTCGGGGGAGAAGTCGATCCGCACGTCCTCACCGCCCTGGCCGAGGTTGCGCAGGAACCACGGGTGCCAGCCGGCCTGCGCCGGGAAGGAGACGTCGAAGGTCTCGACGGCGAGCTTCAGGGTCAGCGAACCGCCGTCCTCGGCGAGCTCGACGACCTGGGTGACGCGGCCCTCCCAGGGCCAGGGG
>NZ_JBHZAF010000123.1:566-1027 GCF_042754085.1 Nocardia sp. NPDC059236 | reverse complement strand
CGCGGTGGTGTTGTGTGTGGTGCTGCGTGTGGTGTTGCGGGGGTGTTGCTGGTCAGTAGGCGGAGTCGACGTTGTCCATGGAGCCGTAGCGGTCGGCGGCGTAGTTGCAGGCGGCGACGATGTTGGCGACCGGGTCGGTCAGCTCGTCGGGGGTGCCTTCGACGTGGTAGCGGTCGAAGGTGGGCTGGATCACCTGCAGGAGGCCCTTGGAGGGGGTGCCCTTCTTGGCGTTGATGTCCCAGTCGTTGACCGCGTTGGGGTCACCGGCCGACTCACGGATGGAGTTGCGCTTGATGCCTTCGTAGGAGCCGGGGATGCCGTGCTCCTTCATGATGGCGCGGGCCTCGCGGATCCACCCGTCCAGGTTGTCCGCGTACTCCTTGTCACCAGCCTTCTTCTCGTCCTTCGCGTCGGCGTTCGCGTAGTTGTTCGGCTTGGTGCCGGTCGCCTTGTGCCCGGTC
>NZ_JBHZAF010000123.1:297-544 GCF_042754085.1 Nocardia sp. NPDC059236 | reverse complement strand
AGCGGAGAGCCTTCCAGTGGGGGGACGTATCCGGCCGCGCATCCCCGGGGGGCTGCACCGTGCGGTGCGCTTGTCCCGGTCTCGTCGCGACCTGGCACCCACCCTGGGAACCGGCTCCCCGGGCCGACAACTGTGTGACCTACGACCCCACGTAGTGCGACATACCCGACTCGATCGAGCCGTCGCACCCCCCGCCCCGGATCCTCGCGAACCAGACATACGATCCGGCCTCGTAAGTGATCTGGCT
>NZ_JBHZAF010000123.1:0-287 GCF_042754085.1 Nocardia sp. NPDC059236 | reverse complement strand
CGTCAAGATCAACTGCACACGCTGTACGGAAGGTCGGCGAGATGACCGGCGGGGACCAGCACCGGGCTCGGGGTCCGGCCGGCGGTCAGCGCGGCCAGGGGAGGGTGGCGTAGAGCCGGTAGTCGGTGCCGTCCCAGCCGTGTTCGAGGGTGCCGCCCGCGAGCAGGGTGCGCTCCTTCAGTCCGATGAGGCCCTGTCCGGCGCCGGGGATCGCGGTGCCGGTGCTCGTGCTGTCGCGCTGTGCAGCGTCGCGCCGCGCGGGGTTGCGGATCTCGACCGTCAGGCCC
>NZ_JBHZAF010000122.1:557-1036 GCF_042754085.1 Nocardia sp. NPDC059236 | reverse complement strand
GTGGTTGTGGGGCGACCGGATCTCGCTGGTCGGCCGTCCCTGCACCTCTACGCCGTTAATGACGATCGGGATATCCCGGGTCTGGCCAGCAACTCGGGTCAATTCCTTGCCGAGCTCGAGCGCTTCGGTGGATCCTGGCTGGTAATCGCGTACCGGCTCGTTGTGTGGCTTCGGGCCGCGGACGGTGCCGGCCAGATGCTGAACTGGTCCGAATGGCATCTTATTTCTCCTCACTTGACGAGCTTCGGTTGCTTGGCCTGGTGAAATCGTGTGATCCTGAACGGAGCCAGCAGGTCCTGGCAGCGACTGGAAATGATTTCGTCGGCCAACAGGGCGCCGCTGGTGGGACCGAGCGTGATGCCGAGGGTCCCGTGCCCGGTATTGACGAACAGTCCCGGATGGCCGGGGACTGCTCCGATGACGGGGAGGTCGTCTGGAGAGGTCGGGCGGTGACCGACCCACTGGGATTCCACTGTGGT
>NZ_JBHZAF010000122.1:0-548 GCF_042754085.1 Nocardia sp. NPDC059236 | reverse complement strand
AGGTGCCGGACAAGCGCACGGCCGAATCGAACGGAGAACAGGCGACCATGTGCTCGGCTAGCTTGAGCGGATGCCGGGGCGCTGTGCCCTCCCCAACGGCTGTCAGGCTGGTGCCGCGCGCGACTTCCATCGGCAGATCGACCCCGAGGGAGCGGAGCAGCGAGCGCGAGGAATATGCGGCGGCAACGACGACGGCCCCGGAGACGATCTCCGCACCGTCGGCGAGAGTTACCACCCATTCGCGGGCCGTACCACCGGTGACCGACGCGCGGATCCGAGAGACGGCGCTGCGCTCCTTGACGACAACACCGCGCACCTGCAGTGCGGCAACCAACCCTGCACCGAGGCTTTCCGGCCGGACATGCCGCTCGTCGACCAGATGCAACACTCCAGCAACACCTTCGCGGATCGCCGGATCGAACTCACGCACATCACGACCCCGCACCAAGCACGCAGTGCCGGTATAGCCGTAGTCGGTCATCCGGGAGTGGAGCAACTGGTAGGCAGTCAGGGTCGCGTCGGTCAACGCCACGACGGCCAGCCCGTCG
>NZ_JBHZAF010000121.1:444-1037 GCF_042754085.1 Nocardia sp. NPDC059236 | reverse complement strand
GTCCGGGCGGGAGCGGGCCTTGCCCACCATCGACATACCGGCCTCGGACACCTTCATCAGCTCGGTGCCGGTGGAGATCAGCGAGTAGGCGCTGCGGACCAGCACACCGCCCGGCTTGCATCCCGGCACCGGCACATCGAGCAGCGCCAGTTCACCGCTCTTGTAGTTCTGCACTACCTGTTTCACCCGAACTCCCCAGAAGTCGCGCCGCGATACCAGTACTCGAGGGTCAGCACATGCCACAGATGCTTGGAGTAGTCCCGCTGCCCGGCCGCGTCCTCGGCGACGAGCCGCGCCAGCGCGTCGCGGCGCAGGAACCCGGAGCGGACGAGCTCGCCGTCGTTCACCACCTCGCGCACCAGCGGCGCCAGATCCCGGCTCATCCACGCCCGCAGCGGGGCGCTGAACAGCCCCTTGGGCCGGTACACGATCTCCCGGGGCAGGACCGAGGAGGCCGCCTCCTTGAGGACGGCCTTGCCCTGCCGTCCGACGATCTTGCGCTCGCCGGGCACCGCGAACGCCGCCTCGACCACCTCGACGTCCACATAGGGCACCCGCACCTCGGTCGAGGCGGCCATGCTGGAGCGGTCGGT
>NZ_JBHZAF010000121.1:0-399 GCF_042754085.1 Nocardia sp. NPDC059236 | reverse complement strand
ACCAAGTCGGCAGGGTCATCGAGGGCATTGTCCTGATAGATGTCCGCATGCTCGGTCAGCACGTCATCCACCGACCCGGCCAGGTCCGGATCGACCAGGGCGAGCAGCTCGCCCCGGTCGTACATGGTGTAGCTGCGCCGGAACGCGGTCTCCTCCGGCAGCTCGGCGAAGGAGAGGAACCGCTTCGCGAAGCGCACCGACCGGTACCCCCGGCGGGCCGTGGCGACCGGCAGCCGGTCCACGGCCTGGGACAGGCCGCGCCGCAGCGGCCGCGGGATGCGCTGGTAGCGCAGCGCCAGCAGGTTGGCCAGGTGCTTGCGGTACCCGGCGAACAGCTCGTCGGCACCCATCCCCGAGAGCATCACCTTGACCCCGGCCTCCCGGGCGGCCGAGCAGATC
>NZ_JBHZAF010000120.1:0-1037 GCF_042754085.1 Nocardia sp. NPDC059236 | reverse complement strand
CAAGCGCAGAGCGTCATCGAGGCGTGCCGCTGCGACGACACCGACGGCGACGGCGTAGCCGACACTGACTACGTCGAGCTCCTCGGCATCGACTGCGACGGTGCGGTGACGAGTCTGAGCACGTGGACGCCGGACCTATCCGCGCCGTACACGCCGGTCTCCCCGGTCGAGTGCGACACGGCCGGGGCCGAGACACCGGTGACGGTGCAGGCCCATCGCGTCCAGCTCGACCCGGGCGGTACGTGGGACGCGGGCACCGTGCCGACGCTCCAGTCCGTGACGCTGTCCGCGCACAACGGCACCGGCACCATCACCACGGCCGACGGCACAAGCACGCTGTTCGATGGGGAAACGGTGACATGGTCGGTGGCCCGTGACGAGGACGCGCTGCTGACTGGCCCGCTGTCGGTTGCCGTGGACAGCGGCGTCGTCACGGTGACGTACACCCAGTCCGCCTCTGCGTAAGCCGCTGGCGGCCCCCGTCGACGCCCTTCCGGCGGCGGGCGGGGCCGCTGGAGTCCTGCTCCACTCCTCGCCCCTGCGGCCCGGCCGCTGGGGTGCGGGTGTACGCGCAGGCAACCGCATGACGAAGGAGGGATGGGCATGCGCGTTCTCGTGATTCTGCCCGCGTGGAGCACGGTTCCGGCCGCTGGGGCGTTCGTCACGACCCGGGAGTACGCCCTCGGCCTGGCCGCGGCCGGGAACACCGTGCACGTCGTCACCTCCTCCAAGGAACCGGGCGAGCCGTACAGCGACGGCCGCGTGCGGGTGTGGCCGCTCCGGGAGTGGCGGCGAGCTGTGAGGGCCGCCCGGCCCGAAGTGCTGATCTCCCACCACGGAGACCGGCGCGGGCGGCGGATCGTCGACCAGACACCCGGTGTGCCGCACCTGCTGATGGTGCACGGCATGTCGAAGGACCTGGACCTGGGCAGACCCTCGCTGGTGTGGTTCCCCTCGGAGGCTTGCCGCGTCCACTACGCGTACCGGCGCCGCACGGTCGTGCTGCCGCCGCCGGTCGACCCTGGCCGGTACCGCAC
>NZ_JBHZAF010000119.1:0-1041 GCF_042754085.1 Nocardia sp. NPDC059236 | reverse complement strand
GATTGAAGGTTCTCTAGATCACTCGGCGTATACAAAAATTCTTCGTGTCCCACGGTCACCGTGGGACTGGGTGTGGGGAGTCGACCGGCTGTCACCGTGCGCCCACGAGTAGCTCGCAACGCCCGAGTGTGCACCGCTTCATGATCGTCCGGGTACACCGGGTGATCTTGCCCATCGGAGGCAGGCGGCAGCAGCCGTCGACACTCGACCTGGTTACGGTACGCGGGCCCGCGCCATCCGGTCAAACCAGCACCGACGGGGCCCCGGCCGCCGCCCTGCGGTTGCCCGACGACGAACCGCCCGCTGCCCGGCTACTGCACTCGTGCACAGCCTGTGGACAACGACTTGAACGGGGCAGGTCCGCGTGACTACCGTGGCCGAACTTCCTTTCCTTCCCGACCGTCCCGAGAACCATGCATTCGTGGGATCTGGTCGATCACCGGACGACCGTCACACAGCGAGTGACCCGTCACCCAGCGAGTGAGAGAGCGTGCCCCGTGGCTGACCTACCTGCCGATCTTGCCGCAGTGTGGCCACGGGTGCTCGACCAGCTCCTGCGCGAGGGGCAGGGTGTCGAGGCGAAGGACCAGCGCTGGCTGCGGGACTGTCAGCCCCTTGTCCTCGTCTCGGGCACGGCGCTGCTGGGTGTTCCGAACGAGTACGCGAAGGGTGTCCTGGAGGGCCGGCTCTCGCCGCTGATCACCGAGGCGCTCAGCCGGGAGTGCCAGCAGCCCATCCGGCTCGCGATCACGGTGACGGGCCCGGCCCCCGAGGCCCCGGCCCCCGCCATTCCCTCGCCCACGCAGCCCCCCGAGCAGCAGCAGCCCTCACAGCCGCAGCAGCATCAGGGACAGCAGGCCCCGCAGCAGCACCAGCCACCTCAGCACCAGCAGACGCCCCAGTCGCAGGGCCAACCCCAAGGCCAGCCCCAGGGCCAGCCGCCCGGCCAGTCGCAGGGTCACCCGCACGCGCACCAGGAGCGGTACGAGCAGGAGCGGTACGGCGAGGACAGGTACGAGCAGGACCGGTTCGAGCAGTACG
>NZ_JBHZAF010000118.1:0-1049 GCF_042754085.1 Nocardia sp. NPDC059236 | reverse complement strand
GCAGTAACGGGTTCAACGATGCCGTCACTGCAGCACAGCAGATGGGCACCGAGTTGTCGAGCGGCGATCAGGTCAAGACCCTGCCGAAAGAGGGGTCATGATTTCTCTTGCCTCGCGCTTTTCGCGGACGAAAGTGCTGGTCCTCGTCATCGTGCTACTGCTGTGTACTACCGCGGGGCTGACAGCAAAGCTGCTCACTGCCGAGGAGGGCGGGGTCAAGTCGTTCGACTCCTCGTCCCAGCAGGCGTGTTCCGATGTCACGGGTACCGACAACACGGCTGAGATGCGACGGATGGTCCCTCCGGCGCGTTCCTACTCGGTGTCGGCCGAGAACAAGGTCAAAGGCCCGTTTGCCCGGTTCTCGTGTGAAGTGCGGGCCGACGATCGCATCGCCGTGAAATTCGAGGTGGCGACCACGCCGGACGACTGGCACGAGTGGGCCGAGTACATCACGGAATCCGAACTCGACTGGTCGTCCGGTCGGCACCGCGTCGACCTGTACGAAGGCGGCTTCGCAGGTCCGCGCGCAGCCGCGCTGTACGTGCCGTGTCCGGGCCTGCCGACGGAACGTGAGGAAGCGTTGGGCGTGACCGTCTTCACGACCCACGACGGTCACCACGAAAAGGACCTTCTCCGACTCGCCAAGCGGGCCGCGAAGCAGGCGACTGGGCAGTTGGGCTGCGAGAAGTGACTATGCGCCTCGCGGCAGCCGGTGCGCCGGGCGAGGAGACGTGGGTCACACGCGTTCGTGTCACAGGGTGCCGGGCTGTCTCGTCCCAGGGGGTGTAGGCACCCTGACGAGAGCGCGGAGGAGCACACGATGGATGCGCGGCTGAACTACTTCGCCGACCCGACGGCCGGCAAGGCCTTCAAGCACTTCATGTCGGCGGGCAAGATACTCAAGGAATCGTCGCTGCCGGCCGCCACGCAGGAGTTGGTGGAGCTGCGCGTGAGCCAGATCAACGGCTGCGCCGTCTGCATCGACATGCACACCAAGGAGGCCGCCGCCGCAGGAGAGAGCGCGGTGCGGTTGCACCTGGTCTCGGCGT
>NZ_JBHZAF010000117.1:0-1063 GCF_042754085.1 Nocardia sp. NPDC059236 | reverse complement strand
GCTGTCGCCAGTGTCAGCTATCTGCCGAGTGTGTACAGGCCGGACGAACAGTGAAGCCCGTCGCGCCTTTCGCCAGCGGGCCTTCCAACGTCCTGTGCGAACGCGGTGGGAGCGTCTGACCGGCGTTGCACCTCCCCGGCCGCACCACACCGCTCCAAGCGGCCGGGGGGGGCTTACTGCGCCGCCAACGCGCTCTGGAGCGGCCTCAGAGGGGCTCCGAGCTCCTGCTCCTGACGCCTCGTCGGGGGACTGAGCCGACCGGAAAGAACCGACCGTGCCGGGAACGAAGGCCGTTACAGGTTGTGCGTCCCTCCCGGTCATGTGCGGATGCGGCTCACCGGCCGACGAGCGCGGCGTAACGGCGCCGGAAGTCGGGGAGATAGCCCTCCAGGTCCCTTTGCCCCAGTCGGTCGCCTCGCCCGCCCTTGGAGCGGATGGCGTGCTCGGCGCACAACTCTTCCAGCTCGGCGAGGGACGGCTCGATGCCGTCGTTGGCCTCGAGATGCTGCGCCCACACCCGGTAGATGCGCCAGCCCATCCGGTACCGGCGCAGTGTGCTGGGGCTTATACGCCCGCCGCCTCGGCCTGCCATGCCCCGCACCCACAGGTGATCGGACAGGTCCTGCACGGCAGGCTCGCTCCCCAGCTTGTCGGTGAGTTCGGCCCAGGCCTGGTAGTAGCGGTCGACGACAGTCGGGCTCTCCTCCCCCGCCGACCTTTCCGGTCGCACCGCCCCGGGCACTGCCTGCCGACCGCCGCCGGCGGTGTCGTCCGGCTCATACCGCGTGACCGTGGCGTCCTCGTGGGTCTGCGCCGGGGCCACCGCCGTGTAGTGACGCCCTTCCGGGCTCCCGCCGGACGCCTGCGCGGGTGTCTCGAGGCTGCCGGGCATGACGGAGCCGTCGGGTACTGGTTGCCGATCCGCCGGGAGTTCCTCCGGTGCGGCCCCCTGAACTCGCCGAGCAGGCTTCACCTCCTGCCCCGGCGGTTCGACGCCCTGGCCGGACGAGCTGCGCTCCTCCCTCGCCGGAAGGCTTCGGCTCGGCGGGTCACCGGATACCGG
>NZ_JBHZAF010000116.1:0-1063 GCF_042754085.1 Nocardia sp. NPDC059236 | reverse complement strand
AGCTTGGTCGGGATGAACAACGGGTTCTTGACCAGGTCGGACACGGTGAACCGGTTGCCGTCGCTGACGCTCACGAGCGTGTTGGGTGCCATGGGTTATCTCTCCTTTCTCGTTGCGCCGTCAGGCGATTCGGACCAGGCCGGTCGCGTTGGCCGCGACACCGGCGGGTTCGGTGCAGATACCGACGATCGTGCGAGCGTCGGGGGTCGCAGCAGCGGGGGCGACAGTGCCCGCCGCGGTGGCGACGAGCTTGTCGCCGAAATTCGCTGCGGCGCTGTACTTCACCGCCACCTCGTCACCGGAGTACGCGACCGCGACGGTCGTCGGGATGAACACGGCCGAGAAGACGGTCCGGCCGAGTGCGTCGGTGCCGTTGGCGGGCGGGAACTGCTCGGGGGCGATGGCATCGGACAGCGCGACACCGAGCACCTTGACCGACGCGGCGGCGGCGACGCCGATCCGGCCGCCGGCGCGGGCCTCGACGAGCTGCCCGCCCAGGATGACCTCGCCCGAGGCGGGGATAAAAGTCTTCGGGCCACCCTGGGTGACCTGCAGTACACCAGCCATGTCAGATGCTCCAGTTCTTGTAGACGGCGTCGTTGCGGACGTCGGTGATGTCAGCGGCCTCGGTGGCGTGGCCGAGCTCGGTCACGGGCACCGCGGTATTCGGGGCCATGGACGCGAGCAGGGTCTTGCCGTGGTCGAGGTCGGCGTCGAGGGTCTTGCGCCAGGCCTCCCGGTTCGCCGGGGTGATGCGGCCCTCGCTGATCGCGGTCGAGAGCGCGACGTCGATATCGGCGGTGCGCTGGCGAGCGAGATACGCCTTGAACTGCGCCGAGTCGGCCTCGAGCGCGGCCAGGCGGCCGGTGTCGATGGCGACCGTCGCGCCAGCGGGCGGGCGACCGGCGGCGACCTGCGCGGCGGCGTCGGCCTGGGCCTGCGCGTCGGCCTGGGCCTGGTCGGCCGCGCTGGTCGCGAGCTCCTGAATCTTGGTGATGATGGCCGCGAGGTCGGCGTCGTCGGCCAGCCCGAGAGCCGTCCGAAGCGCCGCGAGCTGCTCGTT
>NZ_JBHZAF010000115.1:533-1065 GCF_042754085.1 Nocardia sp. NPDC059236 | reverse complement strand
GTCGGGGCCTCCGGTGTCGAACGGCACCTTCACATCCACCGGTCCACCGGGTGCGTTCCGTGCGGCGTCGGTCGCTGCGCGCACCTGCTCCTCGGTGCGGCCCGGTTCGGTGCCGGTCAGGGCCGTGGTGACCGCCAGCAGCACGACGGCGACGGCCGCCTCGGTCAGCACCGAGCGGCGCAGCCCGCTGCGCTGCGGGTCGGCCTCCCGCTCTTGACGTTCTCTCGCCGCGTCGGCGGCGGCCCGCTGCCGTGCCAGCTGTGCGGCGCGCACCGGATCGGTGGTCCCGGCCTGCTGGCCGGCCGGGGCCTCGGGGGCGCTCCGGGCGGAGGTTCGGGCAGTGACGCCTTCCGGGCTGCGCCTTGTCGGCACGGTCGCCCCCCGGGCGGAAGCGGAAGCAGCTGCCGGAGATTCGGTCAACCGGGTTGTCCACCGTCGGGAGAACCAGCCCACGGACACCAGCACGCCGACCAGCAGGACCTTCACCATCAGCAACTGTCCGTACGAAGTGCCCGTCAGCGCACTCCAGGAC
>NZ_JBHZAF010000115.1:0-523 GCF_042754085.1 Nocardia sp. NPDC059236 | reverse complement strand
GGTCACCCAGGTGAACGCCAGCCGCGAGAACCGCCGCACTGTCGTACCCGTGGGAGCAGGGCCCCAGCGCAGCAGGCAGAACAGCGCGGCGAGGCCGCCCAGCCACAGCGCGACCGCGAGCAGATGCAGCACGTCGACCGGCATCGCCACTCCGGCCTGGATACCGGTGGAGGCGTGCTCGGCCATCGCCCATGTCGCCGCGAGACCGGCCGCCACCACCGTGCCGCCCACGGACAGCCCGTAGCGCAGATCCCGCCGCTGCCGTGCCGCCTCCTCCTGTGCTGCCTCCTCCCCGCCGCTCCGCGCGTACGCGCCGAAGAGCACCGAGACGAACAGCGCGGCCGCCGCGAGCAGCAGCAGCCGGGAGACCAGCGCGGCGCCCGGCTTGGTGGCCACCACGTCCTGGAGCGCGCCCAGGTCGAGGACATCGGCGAACCGTCCCGAACCGGTGTAGGGGCCGCGCAGCAGCAACAGCGCCAGCGTCGACGCCGCCAGAGTGGTCCAGCCGGTCACCGTCAGCCGC
>NZ_JBHZAF010000114.1:0-1065 GCF_042754085.1 Nocardia sp. NPDC059236 | reverse complement strand
TGCCGAGCGCCGCGAGCCGACTGCGGGCAGCGGCGTGCGGGAACGGTCGGCCGTCGGCAGCGCGGTCGAGGGCTCAACGGCTGCGAGCCCGGCCTCCGGTGGGTCGTTTCTCGTGAGCAGCCAGGTGCAGGAGGTGCTGCTGGCCTTCCCTGGCGACTTCCGGGAGGCGCTGCGGGCCGCGGCAGGCACGGATCGGCCCCGCGCCCTGGTCAACTCCATCGAGCGGGAGCTGCGTACTGCGAGTCCGCACAGGCTGGCCGACCGCGTACGGCGTCGGTGGATCTCGCACGGATACGGGCGGCTGCTGGCCGAGGGCGCGCTCAGGAGGCCAGTGGGCGCGGCGGTGGCCCTGGTCAAGGCAGGGCCGTGTCCGGACCCGGGGTGTGAGGACGGCCGGCTGGAGGACGGGGCGGCGTGCCGGGCGTGCGCAGAGCGCGAGAAGGACCGGCGGGCCGGACCGGCGCACCGTCAGGGGAGGGCGCAGCAGGCCGTGCCTGCCTCGTGTGCCTCCTGCGGCGCCGCACTGGGCGCGGACGGGGAACGGTGTGAGGAGTGCGTACGCCGAGCGAGGGCGGTCGGCGAGGAAGTCGCCGAGCTGATCGACGCGGCCGTCCGGAACTGGGCGGCGGTGCCCGGCACCCCGATCGCGGAGGTACGCGCCAAGGTGGAGCTGGCGGTCGCGCGGGCTCGCACGGACGCCGCTGCGGCGGGAGCCTCCCCGGCCGGCCAGGAGCTGGCCGCGCGCCTGGCCGCACTTGAGGAGGTCCGTCGCGCCCGGACGGCGGGGCGCGAGACGGGTGCCGAGCAGACCGGGGTCGAGCAGACGGGTGCCGAGCAGACCGGCGCCGAGAAAACTGCTCGCGGAATTCGAGCTGGTCTGACTGCAAGCCCCGATCGCCGGGGCCACCGGGGCGAGCTTCACCTTCCCTCGCAAGGCCCTCGAAGGCCGGACCAGTGCACTGGTGCGGAGCCGGTCCGGTGTCCTGGTGCGGATGGTGCGGGGTGCCCGGAGGAACGGACCGCGGTCGGCAGCAGTGGCTTGTGCGTGCGCTGTCGTGCGGTGCT
>NZ_JBHZAF010000113.1:0-1065 GCF_042754085.1 Nocardia sp. NPDC059236 | reverse complement strand
TTCGGCCGCGCGGGTGCGGGTGGCGGTCGGTGTCTCGCCGGTGTGCCTGCGGTAGATGCGCCGGAAGGCCGCCGGATCGGCGTAACCCACCGCGCCCGCGATCACGTCGACGGGTTCGCGCGTGGTCGTGAGCAGGGTGGCCGCCTGCCCGACCCGGAGGCGATGAACGTACTGGGTGGGTGAGACGCCGACGCGGTCGCGGATGCGGCGGGTCAGAGTGCGCGGAGAAACCGTTGCGACACTGGCCAATTCGTCCAGCGATAGTTGCCGGTGCAGATTGGCGTGCACGTGCTGTTGAACGGCGCGCAGCACCGGGTCGGTGGCCCGTAGATGCTCGAGCACCATGTAGCGCGACTGCGACATGCGGGCGTCGAGCACCAGGTAGTGAGCCACCTGCTCGGCCAGCGCACCGCCGCCGAGGCGGGCGACCAGCGCCAGCAGCAGATCTGTGTGGGCGAAAGCCGCACCGGCGGTGAGTATTGCGCCGCTGTCGACCACCATGCGATCGGAGTGCACGGTGACATCGGGGAAGCGGCGGGCCAACAGCGGCGCCAGCCACCACGTAGTGGTGGCGGCCCGGCCCGACAGCAGCCCCGAGGCCGCGAGCACGAAGACAGCCGAGCAGGAGGCAGCTACCGTAGCACCGGAATCAGCGGCACGCCGGATGATTTCGACGGCCTGCATGGTCTGGGGTCGGGTCAGCAGTTCCTCGACACGCGCTTCGCTGGACGCGGACGGCCCCGGCAGCACCAGAATATCGCCGGGTTCGAACTCCGCCGCGCCGAGTGGGGTTTCGGTATCGACGCTGATCAGCCGCCCACCGCTGGATCGGACCGGCAGCCCATCGAGTGATGCGACGCGCTGCCGCAGCCGCCCGCCCGTCGTGTCACCGGCGATCCCGGCTGCCGTGTCGACGATGTCGATACCGAGACCGAGTGCACCTTCGAGCACACCGTCGAGCGCGAGGTGGGTAATCATGTGGCGAGATTAGACCGAAGGGTGGCGATCTTGCCAATGGTGGTGTTCTGACCTGCTGCGGCAGGGTTTGGGTGTGCAGCAATCTCT
>NZ_JBHZAF010000112.1:0-1073 GCF_042754085.1 Nocardia sp. NPDC059236 | reverse complement strand
GGTCGCGCGACATCGCCGCCTCGACGACCGCACGCACATCGTCGGGGATCCCACCCTCGCGCAGATCAGGCAACGGTTCGGTAGTGATGCGCAGAAACTGCGCGACTACCTGCTCACCACTGCGACGCTCGAACGCAGCGTGACCGGTGAGCGCACTGAACAGGGTGGCGCCGAGCCCGTACACATCGGAGGCGGGCGTGGGACGGGCACTATTGAGGAGCTCGGGGGCAGTGTACGCGGGCGAACCGAGGATGACTCCAGTGGCGGTCCGGAAGCCGCCGGCGACATGGGCGATGCCGAAATCGGCCAACGCCGGCTCGCCGTAGTCGGTGAACAGGATGTTTGCCGGTTTGACATCGTGATGCACAATGCCGAGTCGGTGTGCCATCTCAAGCGCCCCGGCCAACTTGACCCCGAGCCGCAGCACCTCATCTACCGGCAGAGAGCCGTCCTGGCGGATCCGGGCGTCGAGGGAGCCGCGTTCGTAGTACTGCATCACCAAATACGGCCGTCCGGCAGAGATCTCACCGATCTGCAGCACCCCCACGATGTTCGGGTGACCGGTGAGCCGCCCCATTGCCCGTTGCTCCTGCAGAAATCGCGCACGGCCTTCCGCGTCCGGTTGAGCGGTGAGCACCTTCACCGCAACAACGCGGTCCAGACCACTCTGCGTGCAGCGGTAAACCACACCGAACCCACCCCGACCGATCTCCTCGGCATCCTCGAACCCCACAGAACTCAGTTCCATGGCCAGTGGCAACGCCGTATCCCGGTGCGTTATGAAGGAGTCGTCCTCGACCATGCGGTCACCTACGATTAGCCCCTGAATTCCAACTATACTGCAATGACACTCGCTGTTCGGTCGAGTGGTGGCTGCACCGCCAGAACCGCGATTTCGATGTCACCGCAGATGGTCCACAGGACCTGCTGGTTATATGGAGGCTGTTGCGGTTGTTATGGTGGCCAAGCTGAATTCGCTGGTGGCGACCGATTCGGGATCAGTCGATCCGGCTGCGACAGCCGATCTGCTACCGATCGACGGTGCTGCGTCAGAAGGTAAACAACAGCGGCTG
>NZ_JBHZAF010000111.1:0-1075 GCF_042754085.1 Nocardia sp. NPDC059236 | reverse complement strand
GATAGTGGGTCAGCAACCGGGCCGCCGAACCCAGCACCCCGGGGGCGAAGTCGCACAGGGACAGCTGCCGCAGCTGCCGTACGAGCATCCCGGTGGCCAGCGGGGGCAGCTCCACCGGCAACAGCGCGATGCGCCGGCTCTCCAACAGGGAGCGCACGGTGTGCAGCCGGTGCCGGAAGCGGATGGGGAGGGTGGCCGGATAGACGGTGACGAGGTAGCCGTGCTGTTCGAGCAGGTCCTGCGTCTGCGCCAGCGCGACCGCCAGCGGCTGCTCGTCGGGCGGGGAGAGCACATGGGCGCGCGGCGTGTGCCGGTCGGGCGGGGCGAGCCGTTCGCCGAAACGTCCCCTGTTCCCCGAAACCGGGCCAGCGTGACCACTACCCGCCCCGGCCCCACCCCCAACCCCTCGTACGCCCGCTCACTCCAGGAACGCGCGTTCACCCGTCCTGGTGAACGCGCCGGCGTTCCCCCTCCCGTCCACCCCGCTTGTCATATGTTCCCGGCATGGTCACCGCACGCCACGAGGCAGCGCACCGCATCTTCCAGGAGCGCCCCGCCCTGCTGGCCCCCACCTTCCGCCTACTGGGCGTCTCCCTACCGGAAAAGCCCCGCGTAGAAGTACTCACACCCGACGTGACCGAGTTGGAGCCCGTGGAACGACGCATCGACAGCGTCCTGCGGCTCTCACCGGAGAAGGGCGGGACGCCACTGCTGCTGGCGATCGAGGCGCAGAGTCGTCCCGACCCGCGCAAAGCACGGAACTGGGCCTACTACCTCTCGTTCCTGGAGTCGAAGAACGAGTGCCCGGCCTATCTCCTGGTCGTCTGCCAGGACAAGGCCACCGCCGAGTGGGCCAGTGGCCCCTTCGACCTGGGCACGGACGACTGGAGCCCTCTCACCGTCCGCCCACTGGTCCTCGGCCCGGGAAACGTCCCCTTGATCGTCGAGCCCGAGGAAGCGGAAGAAGATCTCACCATGGCCACCTTCGCGGCCATGACACATGGCAAGAGCTCTGACGCCCCGGCCATACTGGAAGCGCTGGCATCGGCGCTCCACCGCACGGACCCCAAGACTC
>NZ_JBHZAF010000110.1:305-1085 GCF_042754085.1 Nocardia sp. NPDC059236 | reverse complement strand
GCTCGACACCGCGTTTGCAGTCGATGCCCACCAGCCCGACCGGGAGCCGGGCAAGGCCGGCTATCAGGTTGCGCTGATACACCGACTTGCCCGACTGGTTCGCACCCAGCGTCAGCGCGTGCGGCACCTGCCGGTAGTCGCGGTAGAAGACCGTGCCGTCTTCCCGCAGCGCGACCGGAACCACCATCGGCCCCGACGCCTTCAACCGGCGAGGCATCCGGACCCGGGCCAGCACGTCATAGCCCGTCATCCGCAGCTCGACCACACCGGGGCGGGCTTCCACCACGTTGACCGAGCGGACACCCCACGCATGCCGCAGCCGCTCAGATGCCGCCGCCACATCAGCCGGCTCCAGACCGGCCGGAAGCCGCAGCGAGACCCGCAGCCCGGTCGAGGTCGGCGACACCCGCCGCACCTTCGCGGGCACCGGACGAACCTCCCTGCGCGCCATGTTCCGGGTGACGAACGCCCGCAGCCCCGACGGCTGCACCGTCAGCCCGCACACCTCCATCGTGGACCGGTAGGTGAGGGAGAAGCGGCCCCAGGTGACCGGAAGCCCGACCACCGACCAGTACACGCGCGGGGCACGGACCTTCGCGTAGCCGAGCCCACCGACGCCGGCAGCCAGCGATGCCACCTCGGTGACCGTCATCAGGTTGGACATGCTCAGGCCCCGGCAGTGATGGCGACCGCGCGGAAGGCGATGCCGTGCCGCTTCTGCCCGTTGAACTCGTTCTCCCAGTCCCGAGCCTTCAACCCGACAACGGACACCGGCGTACC
>NZ_JBHZAF010000110.1:0-295 GCF_042754085.1 Nocardia sp. NPDC059236 | reverse complement strand
CCAGCCCCTCCGGGACACCCGTCTCCGGCACGGTCACCTGGTAGAGATTCCCCTCCCCTTCATCCGAGACCAGCAGGCCCACCGTCGACAGGCCGGCCCCGGTCTCCCGGTCCACCGCCCGCTCACCGGTCTTCTTGTTCGCCATCTTCGGCTCCGGCGCAGTCGCCACGAACACCGTGGCGGACGAAAGGTCGATCTTGAACGAAGGCATGGATGTCCCCTCTCACACGAGGTTGCCCCTTGTGAGCAACCTCTCTAGAGATGACTCCATGGAAGCGCACATCTCTAGAGAGGT
>NZ_JBHZAF010000109.1:0-1100 GCF_042754085.1 Nocardia sp. NPDC059236 | reverse complement strand
GCACAGCCGAGAGGGCCTCTATGGCGGTGCGCACGACGTTGTTGTAGGGCTGCTGCGCGGTGAGCGAGACACCGGCGGTCTGGGTGTGGAAGCGCAGCCACTGCGCCTTCTCGCTGGTGGCGCCGTACACGTCCCGCAGCCAGCGGGCCCAGATACGGCGGGCCGCGCGGAACTTGGCGATCTCCTCGAAGAAGTCGAGGTGGGCGTCGAAGAAGAAGGAGAGGCCGGGTGCGAACGTGTTCACGTCCAGCCCGCGGCTGAGCCCCAGTTCCACGTAGCCGAACCCGTCGGCCAGCGTGTAGGCGAGCTCCTGCGCGGCGGTCGCCCCGGCCTCGCGGATGTGGTAGCCGGAGACCGACAGCGGCTTGTACGCGGGGATGCCGTGCGCACAGTGCTCCATCAGGTCGCCGATGAGGCGCAGATGGGGCTCGGGCTGGAAGAGCCACTCCTTCTGTGCGATGTACTCCTTGAAGATGTCCGTCTGCAGGGTGCCGTTGAGCACGGCCGGGTCCACGCCCTGCCGCTCGGCGGCGACCAGGTACATGCAGAAGATGGGTACGGCGGGGCCGGAGATCGTCATGGAGGTGGTGACATCGCCGAGCGGGATGTCCCGGAAGAGGACCTCCATGTCGGCGGCCGAGTCGATGGCGACGCCGCAGTGGCCGACCTCGCCCAGTGAGCGCGGGTCGTCCGAGTCGCGCCCCATGAGCGTCGGCATGTCGAAGGCGACGGACAGCCCGCCGCCGCCCGCCTCCAGAATCATCTTGTACCGCTCGTTGGTCTGCTCGGCGTTGCCGAACCCGGCGAACTGGCGGATGGTCCAGGTCCTGCCCCGGTAGCCGGTCGGGTAGAGCCCTCGGGTGAAGGGGAACTCACCCGGCCATCCGATGCGCTCGAACCCCGTTACCGTGTCGCCGTCCCGGGGGCCGTAAACAGGCTCGACGGGGTCGCCGCTGAGCGTGGTGAAGTCCGCGTCCCGCTTGCGCGCGGAGTCGTAGCGCTCCTGCCAGCGGCGGCGGCCTTGTGCGATGGCGTCAGCATCCATACCCCCGAATTTACTAGGACGTCCAAGTAAAAGCGATGACCACCGCCATCAATGT
>NZ_JBHZAF010000108.1:319-1109 GCF_042754085.1 Nocardia sp. NPDC059236 | reverse complement strand
CGAGGGTGATCACCGGCAGCTCCGGATCGAGGACGGAACCGGCCAGCTCGGCGAGGGACGCCACCCGGGCGGCGTCCTCCGTCGCGGAGCCGTCCGTCGTGGGGCCGCCCGGTGCGGAGCCGTCCGTCGTGGGGCCGCCCGGTGCGGAGCCGTCCGGTGCCCGGCTGTCCCGTGCGGTGGTGGAGGCGGTCACCATGTCGCCCCCGGGTGGCTGCGGTGCAGATGCTGCATCTCGGCGAGCAGCCGGCCGAACGGTTCGGTGTGCAGCCCCTGGCGGCCCGCCCCGGCGGACCAGGCGCCCTCGCGTGGCCCCTCGGGGACGGTGAGCCCGGCGCGGTGGAAGACGTCGCGGACGCCTGCGCTCCACTCCTCGGCCAGCTCCTGCCAGTCCACCTCCAGGCCCTCGATCGGCTGGAACAGCTCACCCGTGTACCGCCACAGCGTGTCGACGGCACGCTGCGTACGGCCGTGGCTCTCCTCGGTGCCGTCACCCAACCGCAGGGTCCACTGCTCGGCGTGGTCGCGGTGGTAGGCCGTCTCGCGGACCGCCTTGGCCGCGAGGGGCAGCACCGGGGACAGCCGGGCGTAGAGCGGCTGTTGGTAGGTGGAGAAGAACAGCTGCCGCACGATGGTGTGGGCGAAGTCCCCGTTGGGCTGCTCCACCAACTGGCAGTTGCGAAAGGCGCGCTCCTCCCGTAGGAAGGCGATCTCGTCCTCGCTGCCCAGTACGTCCGCGAGCCCGGTGTAGAGCGCGCGGGCCTGGCCCAGCAGATCCAGCGCGATATTGACC
>NZ_JBHZAF010000108.1:0-310 GCF_042754085.1 Nocardia sp. NPDC059236 | reverse complement strand
GCGGTGCTGTGGACGTCACAGGTTGCGCACTCCCTCCGGGACCTCGTAGAAGGTCGGGTGGCGGTAGGCCTTGTCGGCGGCGGGCTCGAAGAAGGGGTCCTTCTCGTCCGGCGAGGAGGCGGTGATCTCGCTGGAGGGGACGACCCACAAGGAGACGCCCTCGCTGCGTCGGGTGAACAGGTCCCGCGCGTTGCGGAGGGCCATCTGGGCGTCGGGGGCGTGCAGGCTTCCCGCGTGGGTGTGCGAGAGGCCGCGCCTGCTGCGGACGAAGACCTCCCACAGGGGCCAGTCGGTGCTCATGGCTCACTCC
>NZ_JBHZAF010000107.1:0-1110 GCF_042754085.1 Nocardia sp. NPDC059236 | reverse complement strand
CTACTACTACGACGACACCTAGAGAGCCCGGGAATCGCTTCGAAGTGGGGGCTGTGCACAACTCGGCGCCGCGGGTCCCGACCCGGATCGCGTCGACTTGACCCGCGCCCGCACCTGCTGTCAGTCCGGTGCGTCAGACTGGTGCCCGGCAAAGCACGAGCAGAGGCAGCAGCAGGAGGCGGCTGAACGTGAAGATCCGGGTTGAACGCGATGTGCTCGCGGAGGCGGTGGCCTGGACGGCCAAGAGCCTCCCCGCCCGCCCGCCGGTGCCCGTGCTCGCGGGCCTGCTGTTGAAGGCGGACGACGGCACCCTGAGCCTCTCCGGCTTCGACTACGAGGTCTCGGCGCGGGTCTCGGTCGAGGCGGAGGTCGAGGAGGACGGCACGGTGCTGGTCTCCGGCCGGCTGCTGGCCGACATCTGCCGCGCCCTCCCCAACCGTCCGGTGGAGATCTCCACAGACGGTGTACGGGCGACCGTCGTGTGCGGCTCCTCCCGCTTCACCCTGCACACCCTGCCGGTGGAGGAGTACCCGGCGCTGCCGGAGATGCCGTCGGCCACCGGCACCGTCCCCGGCGAGGTCTTCGCCGCCGCTGCCCAGCAGGTCGCCATCGCGGCCGGGCGGGACGACACGCTGCCGGTGCTGACGGGTGTGCGTATCGAGATCGAGGGCGACACCGTCACGCTGGCCTCCACCGACCGGTACCGCTTCGCGGTGCGCGAGTTCCTGTGGAAGCCGGAGACCCCGGACGCCTCGGCGGTGGCCCTGGTGCCCGCCAAGACGCTGCTGGAGACCGCGAAGTCGCTCAGCGGTGGCGACAGCGTGACGCTGGCACTGTCCGGCTCCGGCTCCGGTGAGGGGCTGATCGGTTTCGAGGGCGCCGGGCGGCGGACGACGACGCGGCTGCTGGAGGGCGACCTGCCGAAGTACCGCACGCTGTTCCCGACGGAGTTCAACTCCGTGGCGGTGATCGAGACGGCGCCGTTCGTGGAGGCCGTCAAGCGCGTGGCACTGGTGGCCGAGCGCAACACCCCGGTGCGGCTCAGCTTCGAGCAGGGGGTGCTCACCCTGGAGGCCGGTTCCAGCGACGATGCACAGGCTGTGGAGAGGG
>NZ_JBHZAF010000106.1:0-1115 GCF_042754085.1 Nocardia sp. NPDC059236 | reverse complement strand
GGGCTAGACATCCCAGGTCCGTAAGTTGTCAAGCGGCTTGGGTGTTTTGGCGGTGTGCCCAGGCGGTGTGTTCGCTGTAGGGGGTGCGGTGGCGCAGGCAGCCGTGGAGGATGCCAACGAGCCGGTTGCCGAGGGCGCGCAGGGCTTGGTGGTGCAGGTCGCCGGCAGTGCGGCGCTGGTCGTAGTAGGCGCGCGCTCCGGGGCTGCGGGTGATGGCGCAGAAGGCCCATAGGTCGATGGCGTCGTAGAGGCGGCGGTTGCGGACGTGGCGGGCCAGCACGGCGCGTTTGCGACCCGACGCGATGGTCAGTGGTGAGGTTCCGGCGTAATTCTTGCGACACTTGGCAGTGGTGTAGCGGTCGGGGTCGTCCCCGAACTCACCGAGCACCCGGGCGCCGAGGATGACACCAAGTCCTGGCAGGGAACGGTAGATGTCGGCGTCCGGGTGTTGCTCAAAATGGGTCGCCAGCTCGGCTTCGAGTTCTCCGATGGCGGTGTTGATCTCGACGATGATGCCGACCGTGGCGCGGGTGGTGGCCGCGAACGCGGTGGTGACCGCGTCGGCGGCGGTGAGGTGCTCACCGCGCAACGTGGCCTGGATCTGGATGGCGCGGGTGTCGATATTGCGTTGTCTGCCAGCGCGTTTGAGCGTCGCTTTCAGTGCTGACAAGCTCAGTGCCGCGCCTTCGGTCGGGGACGGTGCGCGTCCGAGCACGGCGAGGGCGTCGCGGTCGGCGAGGTCGTCGAAAGCGGCCAGGGCGGCCGGGTAGTACTCGCGCAGCGCCGAGCGCAGGGTGTTGGTGTGGCGGGTGCGCGCCCAGATGAGGTTCTGGTGCGCGCGGGCCAGGACTTTGATCGCTTCGGCGTCGGGGCTGTCCCCGGCGATCGGGCGATGGTTGTGCCGGTCGGTGCGGACCAGGTCCGCGAGTAGTTTCGCGTCCCCGGCATCGGATTTCGCGCCGGAGACGTGGTGGCGGTCGCGGTAACGGGCCGCAGCGAGGGGATTGATGGCGTAGACCTGGTAACCGGCCGCGGCCAACGCGTCGACCCACAGGCCCCGATCGGTTTCGATGCCGATCACGACCTCGCCCGGGTCATCGGCATGCCCGGCGAGC
>NZ_JBHZAF010000105.1:0-1118 GCF_042754085.1 Nocardia sp. NPDC059236 | reverse complement strand
GACCCACCCCGATCTCGCCTGCCGATCCAGAACCGTCGGCGGCCATCTCGCTGACGGCGAGCACCGTCTCGAACGCCCCGGCCGCCACCGCGATCATCCATAGCGCGAAGGCGTGCCGTACGGGTGCGGGCGTCGGGACCGGCGACGCCGGCGCGGGCGGGACGGTACCGGGCACGGCGGAGGAGCTGCTCGGCGAGTTCATGGAGCTGCCTTTCTCGGAGTGGTGCGGGGTCGGCCGCGAGGCGTGGGGCGGCGGTCACCAGCGATGCTCCGACTTCCTGGGCACCTGGGCACGCCGTCCACCCGGTGCGGCACCGGGCACCTGCCACCACCCTGCCGAGGGGTGCTCGGCCCCCCTCGGCACCCCAGCCCCTTGGCCCCCTCGGCCCCGTCGGCCCCCTCGGCCCGGCGGGGGCCGGAAGCCGTGGCGTGAAGGCGGCGTGTACGAGGTGGCGGAACGGCGCGACACTGTATTGACGCGCTGTCAGCAGCACCGTGGGAGGGACATCGCCATGTACCCCGGAGTGCACGCGTCCGCGGAGCCGGACAAGCCCGCCGTCCTCACCGCCCGCACCGGAGCGGTGCTCACCTACGGCCAGTTGGAGGAGCGCTCGGTACGGCTGGCGAACCGGCTGCGCGGGGCGGGCCTGCGCCCCGGCGACCATCTCGCCCTGCTGTCCGACAACGACCCGCGCTGTCTGGAGGTGTACTGGGCGGCGCTGCGCTCCGGCCTGTACATCACCGCCGTCAACAGCCATCTGACCCCCGACGAGGCCGCCTACATCGTGCGGGACTGCGGGGCGCGGGCGCTGATCGTCTCGGCCGCCCTCCCGGAGGTGGCGACCGCGCTGGTGCCGCGTACGCCCGGGGTGAGGGTGCGGCTGGCG
Organism: Nocardia sp. NPDC059236; assembly: GCF_042754085.1. Classification (NCBI taxonomy): domain Bacteria; kingdom Bacillati; phylum Actinomycetota; class Actinomycetes; order Mycobacteriales; family Nocardiaceae; genus Nocardia; species Nocardia sp. NPDC059236. The sequence continues at coordinate 231 of NZ_JBHZAF010000105.1, read as the reverse complement.
TACGGGGGCCTCCCGGGCCACGACGACTACGAGGAGGCGCTGGCCGGCTCCTCGCCCCGGCCGCCCGCGCGCCAGCCCCGGGGCGCGGACATGCTCTACTCGTCCGGCACCACGGGACGGCCCAAGGGCATCCAGCCACCGCTCCTCGGCGAGGACCTCACCGAGTCCGCTTCCCCGCTCGTCACCCTGTTCTGCGCGCTCTACGGGTTCGACCCCTCGACCGTCTATCTG
>NZ_JBHZAF010000104.1:0-1129 GCF_042754085.1 Nocardia sp. NPDC059236 | reverse complement strand
CCGGTGTGCATGCCGCTGGACCAGGAGCCGCCGCGCTGGTGGTAGGGGGTTCCCAGTGGGCCGCCGTCCACGGGGCGGGCCCATCCGGAGGTGGACAGGCCGCCGTCGGGTCCGGTCAGCTCCGCCACGTTGCCCATGATGATCTTCACGTAGTTGTAGGTCTCCCCCTTCGCGAACGATTCGGGGGGAACTCCGCGGTACTGCTCCACCCTGCCCCAGCCGGCGTTGTAGCCGGCGAGGGCCAGTTCGATGGGGCTTCCGTCGTATTCGGGGTGCTTCTTGGCCGTGGCCAGCAGTTTGCACATCATCCGGCCCTGCGCCGGTATCGCGTCCTGCGGGTCGAGGGGGTCCTTTCTGCCGTCGTTGTTGCCGTCCACCCCGGCGGTCTTCCAGGTGCCCGGCATGAACTGGGCTATGCCCAGGGCGCCCGCGCTGCTCTTTCCCGGATCGGCCTGGAAGCCTGACTCCTGTTGCAGCTGGGCGGCCAGGACACTCGCCGGGAGCCCGGCCTTGCAGTCCTCGGCGGCCTTCTGGATGAGTCCGGCGTAGGCGGCGGGCACGCCGCCTTTGCCGACCTTCAGGGAGCCTGCCGCCAGCTGCCCGCCGCCGCCTCCTTCGTCGTCGTCCTGGAAGAGCACCAGGTAGAGCACGAGCCCGAACGCCATGGCGAAGAGGAGCGCCACCACGCTGCCGACTGTTTGCAGGATGCGCATGGTGCTCAAACGGCCGTTCCCCCCTGAGCGGTTGAGCGAGGACTCCCCGGTGCGGTGTGCACACCCGCCGGCGGGAAGGTGCCAGGACCGCGGTCCGATCGGCACACATTCTCACACCGGTTTTGGGCAGCTATCAGAAGTCGCTTGTCACAAAGCTGCCACTTCTTGCACACTTCAAATGGCGCTTGGGCAGCTTAAATCCCCCTTTTTCGCCCGTGCATAGGGTGCAAAGTTGTGGAACCATCCGGTCCCCGGACGCGACCATAGAGTGTGGCGAACACATGCCTGGGCCGCCGTCACTGACGTTGCCTCAGGGTTGACCTCTAGTCAGGTGCGAGTGCAAAGCCGGGGGGAAGTTGTCCAAGAGATCGCTGGCGCTGGAGAAACTCCCGGCGCACGCTCGCCTTCTCATACCC
>NZ_JBHZAF010000103.1:797-1134 GCF_042754085.1 Nocardia sp. NPDC059236 | reverse complement strand
CGACGATGACTGCGTAGATGAGGCCACTGCTGCTCACCCTCACACGGTAGAGGGGATCGCATGAGCCCATCTGCCAAATAGCCCGGTGTGTCGCACGATCTGGCTGATCCCTCGAACTTTTTTTGTGACTGCTCGTCCGGGCTACGCGGAAATGGCCGATAAATGGCCGGGCAGGGGCTGGCTATCCCGACAATCCCACAATTCGAACGTTTATTTTATTTCTGTCGAGCGACCGGGCTGCGAACGGTGCCAGCGGGCCAGCAGACCCTCTGGAACCTCCTCCGCCGTCAGGGCGAACACCAGATGGTCGCGCCAGGCGCCGTCGATGTGCAGATAG
>NZ_JBHZAF010000103.1:357-787 GCF_042754085.1 Nocardia sp. NPDC059236 | reverse complement strand
GCTTTTCCACCACACGGCGGCTGGGGAGGTTCTCCGGTCGGATGCAGACTTCGACGCGGTGCAGTCCGACGGAACGGAAGCAGTGGTCCACGGCGAGTGCCACCGCTGTCGGCATCACGCCCCGTCCCGCTACCGCGCGGTCGATCCAGTAGCCGATATGCCCGGAGCACATGGAGCCCCAGGTGATGCCCGCCACGGTCAGTTGTCCAGCGAGTCTTCCCTCGTACTCGATGACAAAGGGAAGCATCCGACCGGCCTGCGCCTCGGTCCGCAGATGCCGCACCATCTGGCGGAAGGTGGGGCGGCGCGGCGGCAGATGGCCGGGAGGCGCCGGCGGAATGGTGGCCTCCCATGGGCGCAACCAGTCGCGGTTGCGCTGGTTGACCTCACGCCAGGCTCGCTGGTCGCGCAGTCTTATCGGGCGGAGGGC
>NZ_JBHZAF010000103.1:0-347 GCF_042754085.1 Nocardia sp. NPDC059236 | reverse complement strand
GCTCTCGGACCGACTGTTGCGCCGGCTGTCGGACTGATGTCCTGCTGACTGGTGCCCTGCCTGATGTCCTGCGGAGCCCGGTTCGGCGGGATGGTCACCGCCGTGCACCTGGTCGACAGCGTGCGGCAGCAGGCGGGTGAGGACGGCCAGCCCGTCCTTGACGCCACCGGTGGAGCCCGGCAGGTTGACGACCAGGGTGCGGCCCGCGACGCCGGCGACGCCGCGCGAGAGAGCCGCTGTGGGGACCTTCGTCAGCCCTTCGGCGCGGATGGCCTCGGGGATACCGGGGATCTCGTAGTCCAGAACGGCGCGGGTCACCTCGGGCGTCCGGTCGGTCGGGGAGATGC
>NZ_JBHZAF010000102.1:0-1134 GCF_042754085.1 Nocardia sp. NPDC059236 | reverse complement strand
GTTGCGCTCACCGCCGGAGAGCACACCGGCGGGCTTCTGCTGGTCCGGGCCCTTGAAGCCGAACGCGCTCACATAGGCGCGCGAGGGCATCTCGACCTGGCCGACGTTGATGTAGTCCAGCTCGTCCGAGACGACCGCCCACAGCGTCTTCTTCGGGTCGATGTTGGCACGGGTCTGGTCGACGTAGGAGATCTTGACCGTGTCACCCACCTTGATGGAGCCCGAGTCGGCCTCCTCCAGCCCCTGGATCATCTTGAACAGGGTGGTCTTGCCCGCGCCGTTCGGGCCGATCACGCCGACGATACCGTTGCGCGGCAGCGAGAAGGACAGATCGTCGATGAGCACCTTGTCACCGAAGGCCTTGTGCAGGTTCTCGACCTCCACCACCACGTTGCCCAGTCGCGGCCCCGGCGGAATCTGGATCTCCTCGAAGTCCAGCTTCCGGGTCTTCTCCGCCTCGGCGGCCATCTCCTCGTAACGGGTCAGTCGCGCCCGGGACTTGGCCTGCCGCCCCTTGGCGTTGGAGCGGACCCACTCCAGCTCCTCCTTGAGGCGCTTCTGCCGCTTGGCGTCCTTCTGCCCCTCGACCTTGAGGCGGGCCTGCTTCTTCTCCAGATACGTGGAGTAGTTGCCCTCGTAGCCGATGGCGCGGCCGCGGTCCAGCTCCATGATCCAGCCGGCGACGTTGTCCAGGAAGTACCGGTCGTGGGTGATGGCCACGACGGTGCCCGGGTACTTCGCCAGGTGCTGCTCCAGCCACTGCACCGACTCGGCGTCCAGGTGGTTGGTCGGCTCGTCCAGCAGCAGCAGGTCGGGCTGCTCCAGCAGCAGCTTGCACAGCGCCACGCGGCGCTTCTCACCGCCGGAGAGGTTGGTGACCGGCCAGTCGCCGGGCGGGCAGCCCAGCGCGTCCATGGCCTGCTCCAGCTGTGCGTCCAGGTCCCAGGCGTTCGCGTGGTCGAGCTTCTCCTGAAGCTTGCCCATCTCCTCCATCAGCTCGTCGGTGTACTCGGTCGCCATCTGCTCGGCGATCTCGTTGAACCGGTCGAGCTGCTGCTTCGTCTCCGCGACACCGTCCTGGACGTTCTCCAGCACCGTCTTCGACTCGTCCAGCGGCGGCTCGTGCCGCCGGAT
>NZ_JBHZAF010000101.1:0-1144 GCF_042754085.1 Nocardia sp. NPDC059236 | reverse complement strand
GGGCCTTGACGATGTTCTCGCCGGCCAGCCGGACCGAGGTGTTGCCCGGGTTACCGTCCCAGCCCTCCCAGGTGGGCGCGTACAGCACCGTCGTGTAGTCGCTCTTCGGCGCCGCGGCGCGCTCGTCGGCGTGCTGGATGGGGCTCAGCTGCGGGCGGCCCACCTCCACCACGTCCTTGTCGTCGACCCCGACCTCGGCGAGCTGGTACCGCTCACGTGCTGCTTCTCCGGCGACCCACACCTGGTCGTACGCCTTGGCGTAGGGGTTGCAGGAGGAGAGCTTGTCGGACTCGCCGTGGTTGATGAAGGCGTGCTTGAGGGTGGGGATGCGCAGCACCTGGGAGGTCTTGCCGGAGTTGGCCGGGTGCAGCAGCACCTTGAGCGTGGAGTGCTCCAGCCGCATCAGGTGGGCGACCTTGGGGATGCAGACGATCGGGATGTCGGTGGCGTCGATCTTCTGCACCATGAACCGCTCCCGCAGCACGATCAGCGGCCTGCCGTCCAGCTGGGCCAGGGTGCTCAGCCACATGTTCGCCTGGTACGCGGAGGTGGCGCCGCCCGAGAAGTACATGCCGATGGTCGGCCTGTACTGCGCCAGCCACTTGTCCAGCCACGCCAGCACGTCCTGCTCGCTCTTGGAGCGCTTCTTGGGCAGCAGCCAGGTGCCCAGATACACAGCGCTGCTCAGCGACAGCAGCAGGGTGCAGCTGACGCCGATCAGACCCCACTCCTGCGCCGACAGCCCGGCGCTGAGCATCAGCCCCAGGGTGCCGGGGATCGAGAAGCGCAGCAGCCTGCGGCTGGGCTGGCGGGCCAGCAGCCGGGACGGCGCGTTGGTGAGGTGCAGCGCCGAGGTGTCGATGTTGCGCGTGACGACCGGCAGGGTGCGGGTGCGGCGCACCAGCTGGGCCACCGCCTGGCACAGGAAGTGCGCGGCGTACGCGGCCAGCAGCAGCAGGGTGAGCGGGCGCTCGATGTCCGGCGGGACCTCGGGGATGCGCACCAGGCCGATGACGACCAGCATGTCGCGCAGCAGCTGTCGCGTGGTGACGTCGAAGCGGACCTTCCCGAGCAGCGCCAGCAGCCCGGGCTGCTTGTGCGTCAGGTACAGGTCGAGGGCGAGTCCCGCCAGCGAGGCGGCGAC
>NZ_JBHZAF010000100.1:0-1146 GCF_042754085.1 Nocardia sp. NPDC059236 | reverse complement strand
GGGCACCCCACCTGTACGGGACGCGCGAAGACCACCTCCTGCCCGACGACGAGCTGCGCGAGCTGGTCAGCGACCTGGGCGGTCTCGACCGGGACCGGGCCGTCGACGCCGCCTACTTCGAGCGCAGGCTGCCGGTGCTGCGCGCCGACCTTCGGGTGTGCGAGACGTACCGATGGCGACCACGTGCGCCGCTGCGGTGCCCGATGACGGCCTTCTCCGCCTCCCGGGACGCCCTCGCCTCCGCGCCGCAGACGGAGGCGTGGCGTGCGTACACCTCCGGGTCCTTCCTGCGCCGTCACCTGGACGGCGGCCACTTCTTCCTGAACGGCGGCCCCTCCCGGGACCGACTGCTGCGGCAGCTGCGCGACGAGCTCGACCACGTGCGCACAGGACCGGACGCCGGACCTCAGCCCGTCAACGCGCGAAGGAACGCACCATGGACCTCTTGAGTCTCGCCACCACCGTTCGCAGCCGCGTCGAGGAGCCCGTCACCGACCTGCTGCAGATACTGAAAGTGCTGAGCAATCCGCGACTACCGGTGCTGCTCGCGCTCTCCAAGGGGCTGATCGAGCCGACCTACCGGCTGGCCTTCTTGGCGTCCGCCTCCAACTCGGGGGTCCGGCCGTGCGACCTGGAGTCGCTGGCCGACAGGCTCCAGATCGGCCCGGCCGAGAAGGACCGGCTCCGCGCCTGGCTCGACATGGGCGTCAAGCTCGGTGACTTCGGTACCGGCGAGGGCTGCTACCGGCTCAACAGCTTCACGGCGAAGTTCCTGGCACAGCCGGGCAACGACGCGGTCGCCGCCGCGCTGGAGGAAGTGATCCGCTTCCATGTGCCGGCACTGCTGCACGGACCGAACATGCTGCGCGGCGGCGAGCGCTTCTCGCTGGACGACCAGGACGGCGCGGTCATCGCCCGCTCCACCCGGGTCGTCGAGTCCTTCGTGGAGGCGGCCGTCGACCGCAACCTGGAGCGCTCCCGGCCGGTGCGGCTGCTGGAGGTCGGCTGCGGCAGCGGGACGTACGTACGCCACGCCGCCCGGCTCAACCCCAGGCTCTCGGCGCTCGCCATCGACATGCAGAAGAACGTCGCCGATCAGGCCGCCTCCAACATGGCCGAGTGGGGGCTCACGGACCGGGTCGAGAC
>NZ_JBHZAF010000099.1:0-1146 GCF_042754085.1 Nocardia sp. NPDC059236 | reverse complement strand
GGACCTCCAGCATCTGCTGCTGAGGACCGACATCCGGGCCAGAGTTCGGGCTGTCGGCAACGACAGGGGCCATCCGCAGTGGACGGTCGACGTTTCAGGCGTGGAGGATCAGAAGCGCTTCCTCGAAGAGATCGGCGTTCACGGTGCGCGGGCCAAGCACGTTGTCGCAGCAGAGGAGCGGCTGCGCGAGGTGAAGGCGAACACCAACCTCGACACCGTGCCGCGCGACACCTGGGACACCGTTCGCACGGTGCTGCGGGAGCAATCGGTCACGACGCGAGCGTTCCAGGCCGCTCCGGGCACGAAGTACTGCGGCAGCGCCCTGTACAAGTCTGCTCCGAGCCGGGCGCGGCTCTCCCGGGTGGCAGACGTTCTCTCGGACGCCGGGCTGGAGATGCTCGCCACCAGCGATGTGTTCTGGGACGAGGTCGTTTCCATCGAAAGTGTCGGAGAGCAAGAGGTCTACGACGCCACCGCGAGGACGCCTACGAGAAGGAGTCCCCCCGCGCGGGCGAGGCGGACCTGATCGTCGCCAAGCACCGCAACGGCCCCACCGCCACCATCACGGTCGCCTTCCAGGGCCACTACTCCCGCTTCGTGGACATGGCGCAGACCTGACCACACGCCTCTTGCAGGGTCCAGGATTTCGCGGCACAGTCTCCGCCGCACTGGCACCAGGTTGGCACTTGTGCCAACAGGTCGAAGAGGACGGCTGAGGCGGTACGCATGGCAGCGCGTGGTATCGCCCGCGGACCGATGACTGCTCCACGAGCCGCGTTCCTCGGCGTACCTCGGCCGCACCAGGCGGCGTCCTGCATCCCACCACAGCAGCCTGCTGGCCATTGGTGCTCGCAGACGCGGGTGCCCCAAAGCCGCCGGCACCGCGGTCAGGGCCGCAGTCGCCCGCCCCTCTCGAAACGCAGTCGGAGCCGCTCCACGCAGCACCGAGGTCACAGGTTGGCAGCGCCTGGCACTCCAGCCATAGACCGTGATCTTGTTGCTGGACTGCAGTGGAGAGGGGACAGCGGTCAGTCGTCGACGAGATCGAGCTGGGCAGCACAGGCGTCCGCTACTCGAGTCCTTCGAGACGGCGGGCATCTTTGATCTCGCTGATCCTGGCAGCCGTCATCGGGGTCCACTCCCTCC
>NZ_JBHZAF010000098.1:0-1162 GCF_042754085.1 Nocardia sp. NPDC059236 | reverse complement strand
CAGGAGTCCTGTGCGACCGAGGTGCGCAAGGCCGTGAAGCTGCTCAATGAGCAGGGCTTCGAGTACAAGTTCAAGATAGGGCCCGGTACGAACAACGTCGGCTGCGATGGCTGGAGCGTCAACGGTCAGGCGATCATCTATGCCAAGGGGACTCAGATACAGGACTACCATGAGGTCGCCTTCAGCAAAGACGAGGGGCCGTGGGAATCCCGCGCCTACACAACCTTCACGACTCGGCTCGCAGGCCACCGGGTCCAAGTGATCAACACACACCTGTCCGCCGGCGGGCACCGCGCTGCGAGGGAGCAGCAGATCAGAGAGCTGCTGGGCGCAGCGAAGCAATACAGCCGGACGTTGATACTCGGTGACTTCAACGCCCAGCCGGGCTACTCGGAGATGCCTCCAATCTGGGATGCTCGCTTCACGGATGTCGACCCGTTCTGCAAGAAGGAAAAGGGACGTCCCAAGGATCCTCGTTGTAATGGGACACACGTCAACACGGGGAAGAAGTTCGACTACATCCTGCACCGGGGTGTCAGTTCCAAGAACTGCACCCTGCGATCGGTCAACGAGGATCACAGGGTCGTAGTAAGCGACGTCTCCACGGCTGCGGGCCCTCGGACGCCTTGCAGGGTCATCTGAGCACCTATGCGCGGTCCAGTCTGTACGGCACCGGACTGACTGCCGTGGGCCGGATTGTGCTCAGGTCAGCAGTCCGATGTCGTGGGCTTCGCGGGACTGGCCTGGGGTGAGCTTGTGCTGTTTGTGGTGGCTGCGGGTGTTGCTGCGGAAGACGCCCAGCCGGATGTGATGCTGGCGGCCTTCGGTGTCGGTGACGGTCTCTGTGTGGGGGCGCGGAACGCGCAAGTGTCCCTCGCGAGCCTTGAACTGGCGGGCGGCGGCGAGGTTGATCTCCCACCTCGACGCTGCGGCCGGCACCACGGGCCCGGTGAGCTCCGCCCTGGCCGCAGGCCAGATTCCCAGTTCGGTCAGGCGCTCCTGCTGGCCCTTGGTGAGCGCGCTCCAGACGGTCGGCTGCTCGGCGAGCCAGGCGCCGATGTCGTCGCCGCCGAGGCTGACGCCGGGCTGGAGCTCGGGGAGGGTGGCGCCCTGGGAGATGAGCCAGCGGGCTTTCGCGTAGTGCCGCTGCCAGGAGACGGAC
>NZ_JBHZAF010000097.1:783-1163 GCF_042754085.1 Nocardia sp. NPDC059236 | reverse complement strand
GTGGCGTCCCCCCGCGGCAACTCCGGGCCGTGTTCCGGCGGGAAAAAGTCGGGACCTGGCCGGATCTGTTCATACTCGTCACACCTGAACCCCTTTGTGCGCCTCATCGCTCATGTCGGGTTCACCCTCCGGCCCGCCGACCGCGCTCACCCGCCGACGCGCTCATCGGCCGGCTCCGTCGGTACGGTCCGCCCACGCCCCACGCCTGATGCAGGGCGTCGGCGAAGGCGGCGGCCATCCGGTGCTCGCCCTCGGCCGAGGGATGGGTGCCGTCGTAGGTGTCCCGCTCCGGCGACCAGTCGTGCGGTACCGAGGCCAGCAGCAGCGGCGAACGCGGCTGGGACAGCTCGGCCACCGCCTTGGCCAGCAGGGTGTTGAAC
>NZ_JBHZAF010000097.1:0-773 GCF_042754085.1 Nocardia sp. NPDC059236 | reverse complement strand
GCGTCGGGTTGCCGGCCCGCGCCTCCGCCAGGAAGAGCTCCACGTTCGCGAGCGTCTGCTCGGGATCGGTGTAGAAGCCGAGGTCTATCAGCCCCAGCGAGACCAGCAGCGTGTCCGCCCGGTACGACGCGACCGTCTCGCGGACGAGTGGCGCCATGTGCAGCCACCCCGCGCCCCAACCCGCCAGGTGTGCCCGCGCATGGTGGGGGAAGTGCGGGTCGGCGTAGGCGTGGCTGCCCTCGTGCAGTGCCGTGCGGGGGCCGACGATCTGCCAGTCCTCGTCGTCCGGAACGGTACGGCACAGGTGCTGCCACATCCGGTAGCGCCAGGTGTGATCTCCCCCGGCCCGGGGCCCGGAGCTCCCCCCACCAGCCGCTCCGATCGTCATGGAGTCGCCGACGAAGAGAACGCGCATCCGCACATCCTCGGGTATCCCGCGTTGAGCTGCACCGTGATGCTGGACACTGGAGCCTATGTCTGTGCGTACGCGTGGAGTCGGGGTCGGGGTCGGGGCGGTTGCCGTGGTGCTGGGAGCGATGACGGCTGCCCCGCCCGCAGCCGTCGCCGAGGACGGCCCGGAGGGCTTCACCATCCGCGACTCCCGGATCACCGAGTCCAGCGGACTGGCCGCCTCCCGCGCCCACAAGGGCGTCTACTGGACGCACAACGACTCCGACGACGGCCCGTACGTCTACGCCGTCGACAGCCGCACCGGAAAGACCGTCAGCCGTGTGACGCTGAGCGGTATCGAGCCGCGGGACGTCGAAGGGATC
>NZ_JBHZAF010000096.1:0-1178 GCF_042754085.1 Nocardia sp. NPDC059236 | reverse complement strand
TCGTCGCCGTGGTCGTGGCCCTCGTGCTCGTCGTGGCCCTCTTCGGCGTGCTCGTCGTGGCCCTTCTCGCCGTGCTCGCCGTGCCCGTGCTCGTCGTGGCCTTCCTCGCCGTGCACATCGGTGCCGTGCTTCTCCAGCGTGGTGTAGGAGGTGGCCTCGGCGATGTTCTTGACGCCCGACTGCTCGACCGCCTCGTCCACGGCGGGCTGCAGCCCCTTGAGGTAGACGATCACGTCCATCTCGCTGAGCTGGCCGGTCTGCTTCGGGCTCAGCTCCAGGTCGTGCGGTTCGGTGCCGGGCTTGGTGAGGTTCTCGACCTCGACGTGCTCACCGCCGATCTGCTGTGCGAGATACGCCATCGGGTAGAAGGACGCGGCCACCCGCACCTTCCCGCTGCCGCCGCTGTCGCTGCCGCAGGCGGCGAGGCTGAGGGAGGCGAGACCGAGAGCGCTGAGCGCGTATGAGCCGACGAGGGCGGGGACCGATGTTCATGACACTCATTTTCATCCGAATTGGAAACGATTGTCAACTAAAGCTTCGCGCTCCGTGATCACGCCGCCCTCCTCGAAGGGATGATCCGGGACGGTCCCGAAGACTCCGGACGGCAGCCGGGTCGAATCCGGAACCGATTTGCCGCGCCCCCTACGGGCCCCAGTAATCTGGGGTATTCCGTCTCGTCGTCAATGAAGAGAGCACCGTGGCCGCCGACAAGATCGACACAATTGTCAGGTCTGGGAGGCGTCGGGCCATGTCTCCACCTTCACCGATCCGCTCACCGAGTGCACCTCGTGCCACAAGCGCTTCCGTGCCGACCACCTGACCGAGGCGTACGAGGCCAAGCACGGCCGCGAGCCGGAGAACGGCCTGGCCGACATCAACTGCCCGCACTGCGGCAACAAGGGCGGCTTCACCGAGCCCAAGCAGTTCTCCGGGCTGCTGTCCACCCACCTCGGCCCCACCCAGGACTCCGGCTCGGTCACCTACCTGCGTCCTGAGACCGCGCAGGGCATCTTCACCAACTTCGCCGCCGTCCAGCAGACCTCGCGCAAGAAGCCGCCGTTCGGCATCGCGCAGATGGGCAAGTCGTTCCGGAACGAGATCACGCCGGGCAACTTCATCTTCCGCACCCGCGAGTTCGAGCAGATGGAGATGGAGTTCTTCGTCAAGCCGGGCGAGGA
>NZ_JBHZAF010000095.1:0-1191 GCF_042754085.1 Nocardia sp. NPDC059236 | reverse complement strand
CCTTCTGCCAGGACTTCTCGTCCTGAACCGGCTCGTCCAGGAAGAGGAAGTCGACGTTGTCGGTGATGTCCGCCAGGACCGTGAGCCGGGTCTGGGCCAGCGGGGCCAGCTCCTCGAAGGCCTGCTGGGAGAAGTTCGCCTCGTCCCAGGGGGCGTGCGGCGCCTTCAGCCACGGCTCGCAGGCGGCGATGAAGTCCTTCAGCGGCATCTCGCGCAGGTGCGTGGCGTTGATGGCCTCGCACTTCTTCAGGTCGAAGCGCGCCGGGTTGGAGTTGACCTCGTGGATGTCGAAGGCGGCGACCATCTCGTCCATCGAGAAGATGTCCCGGTCCTCGGCGATCGACCAGCCGAGGAGCGAGAGGTAGTTGAGCAGGCCCTCGGGAAGGAAGCCGCGCTCGCGGTAGAGGTTGAGGGAGGACTGCGGATCGCGCTTGGAGAGCTTCTTGTTGCCCTCCCCCATCACATACGGCAGGTGCCCGAACTGTGGGACGCGCTGGGCGACACCCAGCTCCATCAGCGCCTTGTACAGCGCGATCTGACGCGGGGTGGAGGAGAGCAGATCCTCGCCGCGCAGCACGTGCGTGATGTCCATCAGCGCGTCGTCGACCGGGTTGACCAGCGTGTACAGCGGTGCGCCGTTGGTGCGCAGGATGCCGTAGTCGGTGACGTTCTCCGGCTGGAAGGTGATCTCACCGCGCACCAGGTCGGTGAAGGTGATCGGCTCGTCCGGCATCCGGAAGCGGACGACGTGGCTGCGGCCCTCGGCCTCGTAGGCGGCGATCTGCTCGCCGGTCAGCTCCCGGCAGCGGCCGTCGTAGCCGGAGGGACGGCCCTCCTTGCGGGCCTGCTCGCGGCGCTGCTCCAGCTCTTCGGCGGTGCAGTAGCAGGGGTAGGCGTAGCCGCCGTCCAGCAGTTTGCGTGCGACGTCCGCGTAGATGTCCGTCCGCTGGGACTGGCGGTAGGGCGCGTGCGGGCCGCCCACCTCAGGCCCCTCGTCCCAGTCGAGGCCCAGCCAGCGCATCGCGTCCAGCAGCTGCTCGTAGGACTCCTCCGAGTCGCGCGCCGCGTCGGTGTCCTCGATGCGGAAGACCAGGGTGCCGCCGGTGTGCCGGGCGTACGCCCAGTTGAACAGGGCGGTACGGACCAGACCCACATGGGGGTTACCGGTCGGGGAGGGACAGAAACGTACGC
>NZ_JBHZAF010000094.1:0-1194 GCF_042754085.1 Nocardia sp. NPDC059236 | reverse complement strand
GTATCTGGGCGAGGACTGAGCGGCGCGGCGGGAGGCGCCCGGCCCGGTGCGGAGCGCCCGCGGAGCGGGACGGCTTAGACCGGCACCTGACCGGCCGGTAGGGTCTTAGGGTGCCCAAGCCGCTCAGTCTGTCGTTCGACCCGATCGCCCGTGCCGATGAGCACTGGAAGCAGCGATGGGGCTCGGTGCCGTCCATGGCCGCGATCACCTCGATCATGCGCGCCCTTCAGATCCTGCTGTCCGAGGTCGACGCGGTGCTCAAGCCGTACGGGCTGACGTTCGCACGGTACGAGGCGCTGGTGCTGCTCACCTTCTCGCAGAAGGGGGAGCTGCCCATGTCCAAGATCGGCGAGCGGCTGATGGTGCATCCCACCTCGGTGACCAACACCGTCGACCGGCTGCAGGCGGCGGGCTTCGTGGAGAAGCGGCCCAACCCCAACGACGGCCGGGGCACCCTCGCGGCGATCACGGACAAGGGCCGCGAGGTGTGCGACGCGGCCACCGAGGACCTGATGGCCATGGACTTCGGGCTCGGCGCCTACGGGACCGAGCAGCTCGACGAGATCTTCGACCTGCTGCGCCCGCTGCGGGTGGCGGCCGGGGACTTCACCGAGGGCCCCGGCCGCTGAGCGTGCCGGCGGTGGGGGCCGCAGGGTGGTGAAAGGTCGCACCGAAGCGGCGGTTACGCTCGTTTTCATGAAACGAAGCGTGCTGACCCGCTACCGCGTCATGGCGTACGTCACCGCCGTGCTCCTCGTCCTGCTGACGCTCGGCATGATCGGCAAGTATCTGCTGGGTATGGACGGTGCCGAGGGCTTCACCAGCGTGGTCGGGATCGCACACGGCTGGCTCTACATCCTCTACCTGATCTTCGCCTTCGACCTCGGCCAGAAGGCGAAGTGGCCGCTGGGCAAGCAGATCTGGGTGCTGCTGGCGGGCACCGTGCCCACCGCGGCCTTCTTCGTCGAGCGCAAGGTCACCCGCGAGGTCGCGCCGCTGGTGGGGACCGCTGCACCCGTGGAGGCGTAGCCCTCTCAGGGGCTGCGCTTGCCCACCCTGCGCCTGGGGGTACCCCCTGCTCGAAGAGCTTGGGGGAGCAGGGCCCAAGCTTTGCGGGGTAACCATTCAGGGGCGTGGGGAACTGCGCTCCCCCAGCCGGACCCAGCACCCGACGGCGGGGTACCAGAACGTGTG
>NZ_JBHZAF010000093.1:0-1197 GCF_042754085.1 Nocardia sp. NPDC059236 | reverse complement strand
ACAGCTGATATGTAGGCGGGTTCTGTCAAGTGGCAGGTGAAAGCGGTCCCGGTAACGGCGGTTGCCGGGACCGCTTTCGTGTGCGGTCGAGCGGGGGTCTGTCCGTGGTCGTGTCGTGGGTTGGCGACGGCGTGGTCAGACTGATATGCGCGGGTTGGTTACCGCAGGACGACTCTTCGATGGGGACGGTGCCGCTGGTCTAGAGGTCGGGCGTCGCGACGCGAAAGGTGTTGCTGCCCATAGCTGTAGCGCGGGTCGTCCCGCACGCCGACCCGGAGTTTCCCCGCTCGGTCGCGGTCTGGGGGCCAGGTATTCAGCCGTCGAGAATTGCCAGTGACCAGCACCAGCCGGCGAGTTCGCGGGCGATGGCGACGTTGGCGATCACGGGGCGTTTGTGATGGGCGGTGAACTGTTCCCACCGGTGGTGCAGGCGGTGGTTGCCGGCGTGCCCGCGGGCGCGGGCCGCGGCGGGGGCCAGCGCCCAGCGCGCGCCCATGGTGGCGGTGGGGGCTCGGTAGGTCTTGCGATGGTGCCAGGCGGCTTCGACCAGCAGGCGGCGGGCGTGGCTGTTGCCGGTCTTGGTGATCGAGCCCTGGGATCGGGTGGCGCCGGAGGAGTATTCGGTGGGGACCAAGCCCAGATAGGCGCCGATGGTTTTGCCGGTGAACCGTTGCCAGTCGCCGATCTCGACCGCCAGGGCGAACCCGGTCAGGGTCGAGATGCCGCGCAGACACCCCAACCGGTGGACCATCGGGGTGTAGTCGCTGTCGGTGGCCATGGCGGTGATGGCGGTATCGAGCCGGTCGCGGCGGGCCTTGGTCAGCGTCATCGCTTCGTAGTCGGAGTCGAAGGCCGCCTGCAACGCGGGCCGCTCGAAGTGCTGGCTTCGCAACCAGAGATCATGGGCGCCGGTCCAGGCCGACCCACCGGAATACACGATCCCTCGGCGCAGAAGCAGTTTCGACAATCGGTGCCGGGCCCGCATCAGATCACCGCGCGCGTCCTCGCGGGCGCGGACCAGATCGCGGGCCGCTTCCTGGTCCGCGGTGGGTACCGCCACCGCCACGATTTCACCCAGACGCAGCAACCGCGCCAGATGCAGGGCATCACGAGCGTCGGTCTTGACCCAATGCCGGGAAGTTTGGCTGCTGGAGTCGTTGTCAAGCTGTGTCGGCGAAGTCGAGGTAACAGGGCGGG
>NZ_JBHZAF010000092.1:569-1208 GCF_042754085.1 Nocardia sp. NPDC059236 | reverse complement strand
GTACAGATGCTCGAAACCGGGATCGAAGGCGATGCCGAGAAGGCCTCGCTCACCGTCCTCGGTGGTCTCCTCAGTGATGTCGACGACGGGGTCGCCGAGTCCCTTGTCGTCCAGGACCCGTACCGTGCCCGACCGTTCGGCGATCCAGACGGTGCCGTCGGGACCGGCCGTTCCGTCGATGGGGTTCTTGGCCTCGGCGACCTTCGTGAGGGACACGTCCGCCTGTCGCGGCCCGGTCCTGTCTTCGGCGGACGCCGTGGATAACGCGAGCGAGGCGGCCAGCACGAGCGTGCCGACCAGCGCCGGGCGTTTGCGAACTCTCACCCTGATCCTCCTGCAAGCAGCGGTCACGTCGTCACCCGGCTGCGAGGGGGCCGTGGGAGATGGGGGGCGCCCGCGCCAGCATGCAACCTGGGTGGGGGGTGGTGCCCTACTGGCTGTCCGTGAGGGTAGTGCCCGCGAACCGCGCGGGACAGGTCTTGTGCACCCCTCGCGCGCGCTCAGCGTTCCTTCTGCGCCAGTGCCAGCAGATGGTCGGCCAGTGCCTGCCCGCCGTCCGGCGCCCGGCTGATCAGCAGCAGCGTGTCGTCCCCCGCGATGGTGCCGATGATCTCGTGCACCCCCGCCTGGTCGATGGCC
>NZ_JBHZAF010000092.1:0-559 GCF_042754085.1 Nocardia sp. NPDC059236 | reverse complement strand
ATCCGGGCCTCGGTGGCGGACTCGCCCAGCGGCGCCCGAGGGGTGGGGTCCCCGCCCTCGGCGGGGACCGCGTAGATCAGTTCGCCCCCGGTGTTGCGGATCTTGACGGCGCCCAGTTCGTCGAGGTCCCGGGAGAGGGTGGCCTGGGTGACCGTGAGCCCGTCGTCGGCCAGGAGCTTGGCGAGCTGGCTCTGCGAGCGGACCGGCTGCCTGCTCAGGATGTCGACGATACGGCGATGACGGGCCGTCCGCGTCTGCGGGACGGCCTGTCCCCCGTGCTGCTCCTCGGTCATCGTGCGCGTACCCCTCTGGTTCATCTGCTTCGGCTCATCGCTGTCTGCCGGCCGTGGCGTCGGCCGCCGCCGCGTCGAGGACGGCGGGCAGCGCCCGCACGAGCGCTTCCGCGTCGGCCTCGCCGACGATCAACGGCGGAGCGAGCCGGAGGACGTCCCCGGCGACCGCGTTCACCAGGAACCCCGCGTCCTGCGCCGCCTGCTGCGCGCGCGGCGCGACCGGCTCGGTGAGCACGATACCCAGCAGCAGCCCCGCGCCGCGGACC
>NZ_JBHZAF010000091.1:0-1213 GCF_042754085.1 Nocardia sp. NPDC059236 | reverse complement strand
AACTGCGCAGCCGGGTGCGCCAGGGACAGACGCACGTCACGCCGTCCACCTCCGTCACGAACGCCTCGGCGCTCTCCCGCACCGGCACCACCACGGGGGGCACCGGCACCAAGTCGGCCAGGGCACGGCGGATTTCGTCCTGCGCGGTGGGGAAGCGCTCCTCCTTCGCATATGCGATCCAGTGCGAGCGCTCCGGCTCGGGGAAGGCCGCCAACGGTTCGTAGACCCGCAGATACGCCGCGTACGGGACGACGACCGACGCTTTCTCAGCCACGCATTGCCTCCAAGCCTCACGCCTCCACGAACCGGTCTCATGAGCGAGCCTGGAAGACAGTTGACTACCCCGATCGTGGGACCGCAACGTGCCCGCGACGCGTAGGTCGTACGCTGCTTGGCGACCGGCCCTCCCGGGCTTCGACTGCCACAAGCGGCGTGTCCGCCGAGGGCTACGACGCGATTCCAGGAGTCACTACCGTGATCGAGGTATCACCTTCTGCAAGCGTTCCCGCCGGCCTCCCCGCCGGGGACCCGGTCGTCAGCACCCTCTTCCGCTCCGAGCAGGGCGGCCACGAGCAGGTCGTGCTCTGCCAGGACCGGCCCAGCGGCCTGAAGGCCGTCATCGCGCTGCACTCCACCGCGCTCGGCCCCGCGCTGGGCGGTACCCGCTTCCACGCGTACACCGGCTCGGCCGACCCGGAGCAGGCCGCGGTGCTCGACGCGCTGAACCTCGCACGCGGGATGTCGTACAAGAACGCGCTGGCCGGCCTCGACCACGGCGGCGGCAAGGCCGTGATCATCGGCGACCCCGAGCAGATCAAGACCGAAGCCCTGCTGCGCGCCTACGGCCGCTTCGTCGCCTCCCTGGGCGGCCGCTACGTGACCGCCTGCGACGTGGGCACCTATGTGCAGGACATGGACGTGGTGGCCCAGGAGTGCCGCTGGACGACGGGTCGCTCGCCGGAGAACGGTGGCGCGGGTGACTCCTCGGTGCTGACCGCCTTCGGTGTCTTCCAGGGCATGCGGGCCGGCGCGCAGCGGCTGTGGGGCGCTCCCACGCTGCGCGGCCGGCTGGTGGGCGTCGCGGGCGTCGGCAAGGTCGGCAAGCACCTGGTCGCGCACCTGCTGGAGGACGGCGCGCGGGTCGTCGTCACGGATGTGCGGGAGGCCTCGGTACGTGCCGTGCTGGACGCGCACCCGGGCGCCCATCTGACGG
>NZ_JBHZAF010000090.1:728-1227 GCF_042754085.1 Nocardia sp. NPDC059236 | reverse complement strand
GATCACCACCGGCCACTGCAAGACGGCGAACCTCGACTTCAGCTCCTCGCACGGTATGGGCGAGGGCGACCTCGTCGTCAGCCTCAAGAACACCGGCGGCGACGCCTGCACGCTCAAGGGCTTCCCCGGCGTCGACCTCCGCTCCCAGGACGCCGCCAAGCCCCTCAGCGCGAAGCGCAGCAACCTCGCCGCTCCGGCCGTCGCCCTCCAGTCCGGCGAGACGACCCGCTTCACGCTCCACTACCCGCCGAACAACACCGGCGGCACCGGGGCGTACGTCAGCAGCATGGTCGTCACCCCGCCCAACGAGACCCACTCCAAGAACCTGTCGGTCAGCATCAGCCTCCCGGTCCAGGTGGGTGCGGACCAGAAGGTCACGGTGGACCCCGTCGGCACCGGCAAGCAGTAGGAGCCGAGGCGGGAAGGCACGCCACGCCGTCCCCGTCGCGGCTGCGTGCTTGCCGGGACACGGCAACCGCTGTCCCGCCCAGGCTGCCGT
>NZ_JBHZAF010000090.1:0-720 GCF_042754085.1 Nocardia sp. NPDC059236 | reverse complement strand
ACAGCAAGGGCGAGCCGCCGAGCGAGGGCCGTACCGGTCGTCGTCGGTCGCCGGGCCGGTCCCGGTTCGCGGGCGTGCTGCTGATTCTGCTGTCCCTGGTATCGGCAGCGGGCTGCTACTTGGCGTTCAGCTGGTGGCTGCCCTCCGACAGCGAGCGCTACCAGGACTACCGCGCGGCCGAGTCGTGCTCCTCCCGGGCGATGCAGCGGGGGCAGACGGACTGTCTGAGCACCTGGCGCCTGACCGTGGAGAAGACGGTGAACAAGTCCGCCGGGCGAAGCTCCTCCTACGAAGCGACCCTCAAGGACCAGGACGGCTCCTGGCGGGGAACCGTCTCCTTCGGCGACCCCGGCCCGCTCCTGGCCCGGCTCGAACCCGGCGACCGGGTCGCGGCCACCGCCTGGCGCCGCGACATCGTGGCGCTCAGCAAGGACGGTGTACGGCAGAACACCTCGGAGGCGCCCCGTGACGAGCTCCAGATGAACGCCGCCGTCGGCGTGTTCGCCGGGCTCTTCGCGGCCCAGCTCTTCGCCTTCGGTACGGCGCGACTGGTCAGGCCCGGTGCCCCTGAGCCCTTCACCTGGAGGCCGTACGGCACCTGGTTGCTCATCACCATCAGCGTGACCTGTTTCGGAGTCGGCCTGCCTGCGGTGTGGAGCGGCATCCCGTGGTGGACCGTGCCCGCCATCGCCGTACCCGTGGTGGTGTGCGCGGCAGGAC
>NZ_JBHZAF010000089.1:0-1246 GCF_042754085.1 Nocardia sp. NPDC059236 | reverse complement strand
GCGCAGGAGTCCGCCGAGTACGTGCGCACCTACCACGACGGCACCTACACGGCCGATGTACTGGACGGCTTCCTGCGCTGAGGCCGCAGCGGCCGGCAGCCGACGACAGAGAGCGGCAGCCGACAACAGAGAGGGGAAGCCGTGGAGTTCGACAGCGGCCCCGGGACGAGCGACACCCCGGCACCGGAGCGGCCCGCCGGGCGGCGGGGCCGGATCGTGATGCTGGTGTGCAACGGGGTGGTCGGTGACTCCCGGGTGCAGAAGACCGCCCGCTCGGCCGCCGAGGCCGGGTGGGAGGTGACGCTGCTGGGCCGGTCCCCCGACGGGCGGCCCGCCTCCTGGCGCATCGGCCCGGCCCAGGTACGGCTGCTGCCGGTACCCACCCCGCTGGCGCACCCGCCCCGCACGGCGCGCCGCCCGCTGCTGACCCGGCCGCTGGCCTACCGGCCGGGCACCGCGCCCTACCGGGTGCAGCGGGTCAAGGCGTGGCGCGACGAACTGCGCACCCGGCGCGCCGCGCTGACCGCGGGAGCCGCCGCCACCGGAGCCCTCGCCCGCAGCCGCCGCCCGTCCCCCGTGGCGCTCCCCCGTGCCGCCGCCCGGCTCGTCCGGCCGTACGCCGCCGCCCGGCTCGCGCTGCCGCGCGCCGCGGCCCGGCTCGTCCAGCGCTGGGTCGGTTTCCGTACCCGGCAGCTCGACCGCAGGACCGCGCTGCGCGGCACCGGCACACTGCTGGATCGCGCGGCAGTGGCCTGGTGGCAGCGCACCCTCAAGGAGCGCTGCTGGCGCAGGCTGTGGCCGAGCCTCTACGACTTCGAGCTGGCCTACGGCCGGGTGGTGGACGAGTTGCGGCCCGACATCATCCACGCCCACGACTTCCGGATGCTGGGCGTGGGAGCCCGCGCCAAGATCCGTGCGGCGGCCGAGGGGCGGCCGGTGAAGCTGGTGTGGGACGCGCACGAGTATCTGCCCGGCGTCCGGCCCTGGCAGAACGATGTGCGGTGGCTGCCGGCCCATCTGGCGCACGAGCGCGAGTACGTGCCCTGCGCGGACGCCGCCGTCACGGTGTCGGGCACCCTCGCGGCGCTGCTGCGCAGCTCCCACCGGCTGGCCGAGGAGCCCGCCGTCGTCCTCAACGCCCCGGAGCAGCACACCACCCGCCGCAGCTCGTGCGAGGCGCGTTACGAGGCGCAGGAGGGCGCCGCCGACAGCGCCGTGCCGAGTCTGCGCGCCCTGTGCGGCATCG
>NZ_JBHZAF010000088.1:0-1258 GCF_042754085.1 Nocardia sp. NPDC059236 | reverse complement strand
GGTGCCAGCTCCGCCGGACATCGCGGCTCGCCTCGGTATCGGTGAGGGCGACCTCTGCGTCCGTACCCGATACGAGTTCCTGTCGGACAGCAAGCCGGTGCAGCTCTCGACCAGTTGGGAGCCCTACGCCCTGACAGGCGGCACGATCGTTGTGCTTCCCGAGGGTGGTCCGCATGCCGGCCGTGGTGTCGTGGAACGTATGGCCGCGATCGGGATCCACATCAGTCACGCGGTCGAACAACCTGAGCCCGGCCACGCCACAGCAGAAGAGGCCCAACTCCTCGGCCTGCAACGTGGATCACTGGTCACCCGCATCCAGCGCACCTACTACAGAGACGACGGCCGCCCGGTCGAGACCGCCGACATCATCGTCCCAGCGGCCCATGCCGAGATCGTCTATGAGGTGCAGATCAGCTCCGAGGGATGATGCGGCGGTGAGCAGGGCCAGGGCTTACGCCCGACCTCGGGTAGTTGCGTTTACCGCGCTCCCCGGCGGTGCCGTTGCGACCGGCTCCTGAAACCCGTCTCACCAAACGGAAGCGGCCAGAACAACCAACGGGGCCCCAGCGATGTGTCTCTGGGCTTCTAGCTCTGAATGGCACACTCGTCCGTATGAATGAGCTGCCACAGGACACGTTGGATGCCAGGACAGGAGCAGCCGAGACCCGTAACAGTGTCAGCGGCAGCACAGTTAACGGTCCTGTGGTGCAGGCTCGGAACATTGACGCCGTTCACATCCACACCACGCGTCGGGACCCGCTAGTTCCTCGAGAGTTGCCCGCGGCGCCCCCCACATTCATTGGACGGCAGGCTGAACTCGCGTCGCTCAGTAACGCTCTTGAAGCCAATGTGCAAGAGGGCTCGCCCGTCGTGATCTCCGCTATCGGCGGTACCGGTGGCATAGGGAAGACATGGCTGGCGCTGCACTGGGCTCACCAGCACATCGACCGGTTCCCAGACGGGCAGCTCTGCGGCCAGCGGCGCGGCTTCGACCCCAGTGACCAACCGGTGGCTCCGCACGAGGCAGTGCGGGGCTTCCTTGACGCGCTTATCGCGGATCAGAAAGAGATCCCAGCAGAACCCAGTTCCCAGCTCGCTCTGTTCCGCAGTCTGGTAGCGCAGCGACGGATGCTGATCGTGCTGGACAACGCCCGTGACAGTGATCAGGTGGCGCCGCTCATCCCAGGGAGTCCGACGTGCACCGTCCTGGTGACAAGCCGCGATCAGATGGCGGGCCTGTCAGCGACACACGGCGCCC
>NZ_JBHZAF010000087.1:0-1256 GCF_042754085.1 Nocardia sp. NPDC059236 | reverse complement strand
TGAGCGGGTGGTGGTGCAGGCCAGGACGGCGTCGCTCCCGGCGGCGTGTTCGCGGTGTGGTGCCGAGTCGATGCGAGTTCACAGCTATCACGACCGGACGGTCGTGGACCTGCCGCTGGATGGTCGGCTGGTGTTCGTGCGGGTGCGTGTCCGGCGGCTGATGTGCTCGACACCGCAGTGCTGCAAGACGTTTCGAGAGCAGGTTCCGGGAGTGCTCGAACGCTATCAGCGCCGCACTGCCCGGCTGACTGGCCAAGTGAGGGAGTTGGCCGGGCGGGCCGCGATCCGGGTGCTCGCGGCCTTGCCGATTCGCATGTCCCGCGACACCGCGGTGCGGGTGCTGCTGCGCATCCCGGCGCCGCAACGGCCGGTTCCCCGAGTATTGAGCGTCGACTTATCCCGAGCCGGTGATTATCCCGATGTCGTGGGTCAATATGGCGGGATTGCTTGTGTGGCAGTGGTTCTCCGGTAGCTGTTGTCGCGGATGTCGGGATATTCAGAGGCTCTCCAGGAAGGCGAGTAGGTCGTCCGGGGGCCGGTAGCGGCCGGGTTTGGTGGTCGGTGGTGTGGTGCGGGCCAGGGCTCGTTCCTTGATCGCCATGTCGGCGTGGAGGTAGGCGGCGGTGGATCGGGGGTCGGTGTGGCCGAGCCAGAGCGCGATGACGGCGGAATCGACGCCGCTGTGCAGTAGATTCATCGTGCAGGTGTGGCGAAGGGTGTGGGGTGAGAGTCGCTTGCCTTCCAACGACGGACATCGCTGGCGGGCGATGTCCTTGTAGAGGTTGAGACGTGCTTGAACTGCGTCGTCGCTGAGTCGGCGCCCGGTGCGGGTGGCGAATGCGGATCGCCTGCCGCCAGATCCGTGCTGGTCATCCATCGGTTCAGCTGACCCATCAGGCCGAGATGCTTGGCAATCGCACCGGGCTTGTGCCCACGCGCGAGCAGCTCCTGCTCGAATCCGGCAGCGAACTCCACCAGCGGGCCCTCGCCAGCCATCCACCCAGTCGTTCCCATCGTCGCTCCTCTCCGACACGGAAGCACCCTGCTCCCGCAACCAAAGAGTGCGACCCCCGGAATTACCCCGAGCCAAGAACCAGCGACCAGAATCAATCACACACCGCCACAGCAACTCTCGTGTCAACCATGCAAGACAACGGGATAATCACCGGCTCGGGATAAGTCCACGCCCAGCACCCGCGGGACCGGGGGCTGAGGATCGGGCAAGGCCCGGATCTGGCGCAGCAACGTCATCCGGC
>NZ_JBHZAF010000086.1:0-1263 GCF_042754085.1 Nocardia sp. NPDC059236 | reverse complement strand
CCGCTTCGTACGGCAGCAGGAACTGACCGTTCTGCTCGCTGTAGTAGGCGCTGTCGGGGAGGACGGGGTGGTCCCGGAAGCCGGCCGGTTCGGGATAGGCGTAGGCGTAGAAGGCGCCCTCCTCGCCGCCACCGGGCCAGAATCCGCAGCTGCTCAGCTCCCGGGAGTAGCCCTCCACCATCACCCAGTCCCCGCAGTGCGGCGCACCGCCCGGGTGGGTCGGCGCCCGGCGGCCGGAGAACCTGGTGCAGGCCAGGTCCATGGCGCCCCAGAAGAAGTGCACCGGGCTGACCTTGCCGACGAAGCGGGACCGGAACCCGCCCAGTACCCGGTCGGCCTGCAGGAGTTGGCGCCAGAACAGATGGGCGGCGTGCGGGTCGTAGGAGGCGTGGACGGTGTCCTCCGGGAAGGGGATCGCCTGCTCCACCTCGTTGGGCCGGTCCTGGATGGGCGTGTCGATACCCAGCTCGTGCAGCGCCTGTGTCACCTCGCCGTAGAACCGGGCGACGGGTTTGGGCTCCAGGGCCACCTGGCGCACGGTGCGGTCGCTGGTGCGGATGCGGAGCCGGTGCTCGACGAAGTCGAACTCGATGTCGAAAGCGCCTGTCGCGTACGGGATCGTCGAGGTGGTGAGGCCGCGCGGGGTGACGTAGAGCGTCACCTGCCACCAGTGGTTGACCAGTGGCGCGTGTGCCAGCCGGATCTTGCCGATGATCTGGGTCCACATATGGAGGGTGTCGCGGGTCCCGGTCCAGTCCGCCACCCGCAGCGCGGGCCACGCGCCGTGCGTGTGCGCCGTCCTCAGCTCCGTCACCGCCGTCCTCCTTCGCCGCCCCTCCCCCGATGGTGGGCCGGGTGCGCCCGGGCGACAACTCGGGCGGCGGCCGACGACCGGGGCGGTTCCGCGCGATCGGCGCCTCGCATCCACTCGTGGACACAGCGTGACACGGGTCGGCTCGTGGGCCTCAGTACGCCGGGGTGAGATCGCCGGTCAGCGGAACCTCGGGGGCCCGGGTGTTGTCGACCAGCGTGAGGCGGGGGCCGAACGCACCCTGGTGCCACTGGCCTCCTGCCAGCGGGATCAGGGCGATGTTGGGGGTGGGGCCCCGGGTCCAGTCGAGGGTGCCGACGACGGTCTCCGTGCGGGTCTTGGCAAGGGTCCGGGCGACGGCCGGGCGGTCGGTGGGGTCGGGGGCGGTGGCCAGCGCGTGGTGGGCGACCTCGAAGAGGGCGTGGGCCAACCCCAGGGGCTGGAGCCAGGAC
>NZ_JBHZAF010000085.1:517-1269 GCF_042754085.1 Nocardia sp. NPDC059236 | reverse complement strand
CTGTCCGGGCACCGCGTGTCGCGGCGATCTCCACGGCAACCATCGACTCATCTCCCCCTTCGCTCGGGCCGGTGCCCCGTCGAGCACCCTCGCGCGGAGGCTAGCACGCCTCCGGGAGGGCGCCGAGGGGATTTCTGACGCCGTCCCCGGCCCGCCGTGAAGGTGGGGCGGACCGGGGGACCGTATGACCGGTCAGTACCAGCCGTGCGCGTTGTGGAAGGCGAGCGCCGCCTCCCAGGAGCCGTACCTCTCCTGGACGTAGCGCTCGGCACCGGCGTGCTGTTCGGCGACCGTGCCTCTCCCCCACGGCTGGTCGGTCTGGAACAGCCCGTGGTACTTGCCGTTCTGCGCGTTGGGGTTGCCGCTGGACTCCCGGCGGATGATCTCCGCCTTCGCGGCGCTCTCCGCCATGGAGGCGCCCGGGGCCGCCTGGCCCGCGGAGCGGCTGCTCTGTGGTGCCTGCTGCGGCTGCGGGGCCGGTTCCTGGGCCGGTGGCGCCTCCTGGGCCTGTGGTGCGGAGTCCTGTTCGGCGCTGGGCGGGGCCGCCGTGTCCGGAGTGGTCGGTGCGGACGGAGGTGTGGCCTCCCCGACGGTCAGACGCTGTCCGGGATAGATCAGGTCGGGGTCGGCGAGCCCGTTCCGCTCGGCCAGTTCGTGCCAGCTGGTGCCGTGGTTCTGCGCCACCTCGGAGAGGGTGTCGCCGGACCGCACCTCGTAGGTGTTGGTCGTGGAGGCCTGACGCTGCGGGGCCT
>NZ_JBHZAF010000085.1:0-507 GCF_042754085.1 Nocardia sp. NPDC059236 | reverse complement strand
ACTCTCTGTTGGGGTCAGAGGAAAGCCCGTCAGGGCCGTAGCAAACTCCGTCAGACGCGCTCCGGGCCGACGATCCGTTCTGCTTTGCCGATCTTTCACTCGTCCAGAGGTACCGGGCGTCCCCGATGGGCGGTACCTGGACACGGTTGGCCCGTCACCACGCGACAATCCGACCGGCATGCCGTCCGGGCGAGGGGAACGGGCGGGTGCGTCCTGCGCCGAGTTGGTCCGGGCCGGCCAACCGCCTGCCCGCCCAGGGAGCGCCGCCAAGGTGCGGTGGCCGGAATGCCGACCCGTGCTCTTGACGACAGGTGCGAGCCACCGTGTGCCCGTACGGTCCGAAGAGGGGGGCGGGCGCCGAACGGGCAGGTTGCCGCCCCCAACGGGCGCCTTGTTTCCGCCACAGTTGCCGAATCGGCTGGTCAGAAGAGTTTCCGGCGGTGCGGGGAACGGGCAGAAGCGGTCATGATCTTCTCGCCCGGGAGGCTGGCCGTGTCCACTCAGGGC
>NZ_JBHZAF010000084.1:0-1270 GCF_042754085.1 Nocardia sp. NPDC059236 | reverse complement strand
GACAAGGTCGGCTACCCGGCGTACTACGAGGCGCTGGTACCCCGACTGCGGCCCGGCGGGCTGATCGTGCTGGACAACGTGTTGCGCGCGGGCCGCGTCGTGGACCCGGCCGCGCAGGACGAGGCGGACGTCGCCATCCGCAAGATCAACGACACGGTCACGGCCGACGCCCGCATGGAGTCCGTCATGCTGCCCCTGCGCGACGGCGTCACCCTGGCACGCAAGCGCGCCTGACAGTCCACCGGACGGGCCTGGGCCGACCACCGGGATCGACCGGGACGACCGGAGCCGCGCCACCGGGCTCACGCCGCCGTGCCCCGCGCACTCACCCCTTGCTCTGGCCGAACGGATCGACCTCGGTCAGCAGCTTGTCGATCCGCGCCTTGTCCACCCTGTTCGTCACCTCCGACACCTCCTGCCGGTCCCGTACGCACTTGGCCAGCGTGAACGCGGAGGACACCACGAAAACGAGCCCGAGCCCGAGATACCCGCGCTCCCACGGGCCGACGGGCAGCCGCACGATCCCGACGAGCAGCGCCACCAGCGACACCCCGAAAGCAATCGCCGACTGCACGAAGAACGCCGCGGTGGTGGGTCTCTGAACGGAAGGAGTCACATCAGTCATACCCGCAGCGTGCCGCCCCGCGGCCCCCTGCACATGGGTGCAGGTACTCAGATTCCGCCCGGTCATCCGGAGCACCGGGGGCGCACCAGTGCGCGGAAGCCGCCCGCAACGTGCGCGCCCTCGCGCCACGAGCGGCAAGGACACGGACGGCGCACCGGCGCGGCGTTCGAAATGCTGCCGTTCACCTGGCTTGCACACGGCACATGCGCGGTGTGACCCCGCTACCGTCATCTGAGGGGACAATGCAGTGACGGCAGTTGAGCGACAGAGGTCGAGGGGGCCAGGCCGGCATGAACATCGGCGGCGGCGACGAGTACGACGCGCGTACTCGCACCAGCGAAGGCGTGCCCGGCGCCCGTGATGGCGCACGGACAACGACTCGAACACGCCTACCAGGCAGCGAAGGCGGCGCCAACCGCCCACCCACCCGCCCCGGGCGGAGCCTGGTGACGGTCGTCGCCGTGGTCGTCCTCCTCATCGCCGCCATAGCCTTCGCCAACCGCGGCGGCAGCGACGGTGACGGCGGCGGTGAAAGCGGCAACGCCGCCTCCGACGGGAAGGACGGCACCGCCCCCCGAGCCCAACCCACCGCCCCCTCCGGTGAAAAACCTGTGAAGAACTCCCCCAACGCCCTCGCCTCCGGCT
>NZ_JBHZAF010000083.1:0-1275 GCF_042754085.1 Nocardia sp. NPDC059236 | reverse complement strand
GCCCGACACCGAGCCGTACCGCGTCCTGGGGACCCGGGCGGCGGGCCGGCGGGAGGGCTCGGGCCCCGACGCGGAGCTGCTGCGCCGGCTGTACGCGGCCGTGGTGCGCGGGCGGCGGTTCAACGAGCAGGCCACCGCGCTGACCCGGCAGGGCCGCCTGGCGGTCTATCCCTCGTCGCGGGGCCAGGAGGCGTGCCAGGTCGCCGCGGCGCTCGCGCTGCGCGAGCACGACTGGCTCTTCCCCAGCTACCGCGACACCCTCGCCGCCGTGGCACGCGGTCTGGACCCCGTGGAGGTGCTGTCCCTGCTGCGCGGCGACTGGCACCACGGCTACGACTCGCCCGGTACGCGGGTCGCGCCGCTGTGCACCCCGCTGGCCACCCAGCTGCCGCACGCGGTCGGGCTGGCCCACGCGGCCCGGCTCAAGGGGGACGAGGTGGCGGCGCTCGCGCTGGTCGGCGACGGCGGCACCAGCGAGGGCGACTTCCACGAGGCGCTCAACTTCGCCGCCGTCTGGCAGGCACCGGCCGTCTTCCTGGTGCAGAACAACGGCTTCGCGATCTCCGTGCCGCTGGCCAAGCAGACCGCGGCGCCCTCCCTGGCGCACAAGGCGGTCGGCTACGGCATGCCGGGACGGCTGGTGGACGGCAACGACGCGGTGGCGGTGCACGAGGTGCTGTGCGAGGCGCTGGACCGCGCCCGCGCGGGAGGCGGCCCCACCCTGGTGGAGGCGGTCACCTACCGGCTGGAGGCGCACACGAACGCCGACGACGCGACCCGCTACCGCACCGATGACGAGGTCGAGGCGTGGCGGGCGCACGATCCGGTGACGCTGTTGGAGCAGGAGCTGCGCGGCCGCGGACTGCTGGACGAGGCGACCGTACGGGAAGCCGAGGAGGCGGCCGAGCAGCAGGCGGCGAAGCTGCGCGAGCGGATGCACCAGGACCCGTCCCTGGACCCGACCCAGCTGTTCGCGCACGTCTACGCGGAGCCGACACCGCAGCTGCGCGACCAGGCGGCTCGGCTGCGTGCCGAGCTCGCAGCGGGGGAGGAGACCCGATGAGCACAGCCACACGGCAGCCCGCGGCACAGCCGGTGGACCGCAAGCCCGCCACCATGGGGCAGGCTCTGGGCCGCGCCCTGCGGGACGCCATGGCCGACGATCCGGATGTGCACGTCTTCGGCGAGGACGTCGGCACCCTGGGGGGCGTCTTCCGGGTGACGGACGGGCTGGCCGCGCAGTTCGGTCCCGACAGGTGCACCGACACACCGTTG
>NZ_JBHZAF010000082.1:431-1293 GCF_042754085.1 Nocardia sp. NPDC059236 | reverse complement strand
ATTCCGAACAGCGCCACATACACCCAGGGTGTGCTGACGAATCCCTCGACCGCGTGCACTATCGCGTCATTCATGCTCCGGAACGTACGGAGCGCCACAGGCGGCGGGCAGCGCACGATAGTCGTCGGCCACCCTGCACTTTCGACAGATGTCCGCCGCGAATCCGCCGCGTACCGTGACGGCCGTGAACTCCTCCGCACGCGCCCGCACCCGACGAGCGGCCGGAGGCCCCGCCGCAGGGCCCGGTGCCGGCCGCCCGGACGGCGTCCACGGCCGCTTCCGCGACCGGCTCAAGGGCCGGCTGGGAGAGGGTCTGCGCCGCCGACGCGTCCGTGAGGCCCTGGCCGACCTGGCGCTGTTCCTGTTCATGGCCTACCCCCTTCCCTTCCTCACCGACGTCCCGGTCTGGCTCCGCGTGGTGGCGGCTCCCCTGCTGGCCGCCGCGGCAGCCATGAGCCGCCGGGCCCCGCTCGCGGCCGCGACCGTTCCGGCCGTACTCGGTCTGACCGCCACCCCGGAGCTGTTCACCAGCACCTTCGCCCCGAGCCTGGTCGCCCTCAGCTTTCTGCTCGGCCGCCGCACCCAGGACGTACGCCCGTCGCTCGTCGCCGCCGCCCTCCTCTGCGCGGCCGGACTCGTGCTCGCCCTGACACTGCCGGGCGCCGACCTGTGGGCCTGGTTCACCCTGGTCAGCACCGTCCTGTTCGCCGCCGTCCTCCCCTGGCTGCTGGGCCGCTTCCGCCGTCAGCAGTACGAACTGCACAGCGCCGGCTGGGAGCTGGCCGCCCGGATGGAACGCGAACAGCAGCTGGTGGCCGAACGCACCCGGCTGCGCGAACGCTCCCGTATCGCGGGCGACATG
>NZ_JBHZAF010000082.1:0-344 GCF_042754085.1 Nocardia sp. NPDC059236 | reverse complement strand
CCTCCTCCGCCAGGACACGACAGAGCTCCACCAAGAGCCGCCGACCGTCTCCGAGACCGTCCCCGATCTGGTGGCCCGCACCGCCGCCTCGGGCGTCGACATCTGCCTTCGCCACCACACAGCGCAGGAGGTGACCGAGGAAGAAGCTGCAGGGGAAGCAGGTGCTGGGAAGGCAGGTGAGGGAAAAGCAGGTGAGGGAGCGGAGAGCGACCCGTCCCGACTGCCCCCACTCGTCGACCGGGCCCTCCACCGCGTCGTCCAGGAGGCCATCACCAACGCGACGAAGCACGCTCCCGGCTCAGCCATCACCGTCGAGCTCCGGCAGGGGAGCACCGCGGTGGACG
>NZ_JBHZAF010000081.1:0-1298 GCF_042754085.1 Nocardia sp. NPDC059236 | reverse complement strand
CCACGATGGCGGCCTCGGTCAGCTCGGGGCGGCCGGTGGACTCGCGCGGGGTACGCGAGGTGACCTTGGTGCCGGTGGCCGCTTCGCCGAAGCTCACCGACAGCTGCTCGACCGTACCGGCGGCGGAGGAGGCCTCCGGGGTGGCCGAGTTCGGCTTGACGGTGATGACCGGGGTGCCCTTGGTGATCCGGGACTTGGTGGTGAACGCGGCGGCGAAGACCGACTGCGTGGTCACCGGGCCCTCGTCACCGGCCTCCAGGTCGACGGCGTCGGTGACGATGCCGGAGCCGAGGCGCACCGCGAGACGTGCGGCGATCTCCTTGCCCTCGGCGGAGGAGGGGACCAGCACTGCGGCGGGCGAGACGGACTCGTAGGCGGCCTGCAGCGCGTCCACCTTGGGGACGACGAGGTAGTCGGCGAACTCCGGCGCGTCGGCGGCCAGTACACGGGTGGCGCCGTACTCGCCGAGCGTCTTGGCGGCGTCCTCGGCTTTCGGGCCGAGGTGCACGGCGACCGGGTCGCCCAGCCGGCGGGCGAGGGTCAGCAGTTCGAGGGTGGGCTTGCGGACGGCGCCGTCCACGTGATCGACGTAGACAAGGACTTCAGCCATGGGGTGCTCTCCTGCGGAAGATCAAAGGGAGGTCGGAGGGAAGGTGCGCGACCGGGCGCGCGGGGAACCGCGGCGCGCCGGGCTGCCTTAGACGAACTTGCGCTCCGCGAGGAAGGCGGCCAGCTGCTTGCCGCCGTCGCCCTCGTCCTTGACGACGGTGCCCGCGGTGCGCGCCGGGCGCTCGGCCACGTCCTCGACCTTGGTCCAGGCGCCCTCCAGGCCGACCTCTTCGGCCTCGATGTCCAGGTCGTCGAGGTCCAGCGACTCGACGGGCTTCTTCTTGGCGGCCATGATGCCCTTGAAGGAGGGGTAACGCGCCTCGCCCGACTGGTCGGTGACGGAGACCTCCGACAGCAGCGTCACCTGCGGCACGCCCAGCCGCTCGGCGAGCATCGCGGGCAGCACGCCCATCGTGCCGTCGGTGGAGGCCATACCGCACACGACCAGGTCGTATCCGGTCTTCTCGATGGCCTTGGCCAGGACGTAGGAGGTGCCGAGCGCGTCGGTGCCGTGCAGGTCGTCGTCCTCGACGTGCACCGCCTTGTCCGCGCCCATGGACAGCGCCTTGCGCAGGGCGTCCTTGGCGTCCTCCGGGCCGACGGTGAGCACGGTGATCTCCGCGTCGTCGACCTCGTCCGAATCCGCGATCTGCAGTGCCTGCTCGACCGCGTACTCGTCCAGCTCGGAG
>NZ_JBHZAF010000080.1:0-1341 GCF_042754085.1 Nocardia sp. NPDC059236 | reverse complement strand
GGGTTTGGTGCTCACCTTCTTTCTTGGGAAGGATGGGCGCATCATGCCTGCGAAGTACGACGAAGCGACCAGGGCCAAGGCGGTCCGGCTGGTCGTCGATCACCGCGACGACTACGACAGTGAGTGGGCCGCGATCAAGGCGGTCTCGGCCCGGCTGGGTATGACCGCCGAGACCCTGCGGAAATGGATCAGGCAGGCCGCGGTCGACGCGGGTGAGGCCGAAGGGACGACGACCGAGTCGGCACGGGTGATCCGCGAGCAGAAACGCAAGATCGCCGAGCTGGAACAGACCATCGAAATCCTCAAGGCCGCAACGAGTTTCTTCGCGCGGGAGAGCGACCCGCGACACCGGTAATCTGCGCGTTCATCGCCGAGCACAAGGCTCGGTTCGGGGTCGCTCCGATCTGCCGTGCGCTGACCGCGCACGGATGCAAGATCGCCCCGAGAACCTTCCACGCCTGGGCGCGACGAGCACCGTCGAAACGGGCATTGTGGGACACCACGGTCACCGAGATCCTCGCCGGCTACTACGAACCCGACGAACAGGGCCGCCGCGCGCCGGAGTCGTTGTACGGGGCCGAGAAGATGTGGGCGCACCTGCAACGGCAGAAGATCCCGGTCGCCCGCTGCACCGTCGAACGGCTCATGCGGGCCAACGGCTGGAAAGGGGTGGTGCGGCGCAAGAAGATCCGCACCACCGAACCGGATCCGGCCGCCTCGCGGGCACCGGACCTCGTCGATCGCCAGTTCCGGGTTCCGGCACCGAACATGCTGCTCGTCGCCGATTTCACCTACGTTCGCCTGGTCACGGGCGCGTTCGTCTACACGGCGTTCGTGATCGACGCCTACGCCGGGCGGATCCTGGGCTGGGAATGTTCGACCAGCAAACAAGCCGCGTTCGTCAACTCCGCGATCCGTCAGGCCGCGGCGTTACGGCATCGGGAAGGACATCCGTTGGCGGGCAACACCATTCACCATTCCGATGCGGGGTCGCAATACACGTCGCTGCGGCTCGGGGAAACGCTGTTGCTCTCGGGCATGGTCGCGTCGATCGGATCGGTGGGCGACGCATACGATAATGCGCTGGCGGAGACCACGATTGGGCTTTACAAGACCGAAGCGGTCCGCGATGATTCACCGTTTCGGCGCGGCCCTCTGAACCGGCTCGCCGACGTCGAGTTGCTCACCGCCGACTGGGTCCGATGGTTCAACCAGTCCCGGCTCATGCACCGGCTCGGCCGCAAACCACCGGTCGAGTTCGAAGCCGACTACTATGCACTCCACGCCGAGCAACCGGCTGGAGACAGATAAACCGGTGTGCATCAAAACCGGGGGGATTCA
>NZ_JBHZAF010000079.1:0-1347 GCF_042754085.1 Nocardia sp. NPDC059236 | reverse complement strand
CGGCTTGCTGACGCCGGCACGGGCGGCGCGGTCGTCCATCGCCGCCGCGTGGTAGCCCTGCGCGACGAAGACCTCCTGAGCCGCGCCCAGCAGTTGGTTACGTCGCGCCCGTCGGGGCAGACGCGTGCCACGCGGGCGCGCCTCGGTCTGCTCGATGGCTGTCACGCCGCCTCCCTGAATGTTTCTGAGCGCGAGCTGCGCTGCGCCGCCATCGTACTTTTCGGTAACGGGGGTGGTAGCTTCCCGGCCCACGAAATTTTCGCTCCGGTGTCCGCTTCCGTTCCCTCCGGTGTACCGGATCCGACGGCGCTTCGGCGGCACTCGTCCTCTTATCGGTACTGGATCGGTACGCGTCAGCGGTACTCGTCCTCGTTCAGCTCCACCACGCGGGCCTGCTCCGCCGCGTCGGCCGGATCGACCTCGTGGTAGCTGTGTCCGGTCAGCGGGTCGTCGCGTTGCACCAGCAGGTCGGCCTGCTGTTCCGCCGCGTCCGCCTCGGGGGCCTCAGGGGTTCCGGGTCCTTCCGGTTCCTCCTCATAGGCGTCATAGGCGTCGTAGGCGTCATAGGGGTCGATGGTTTCCGGATCGGTCGGATCGACAGGCATGCCGGCTCCCCTTTCCAGGCGGGGCCCGAGTGCGCGGGCCCTACTTACGAGACTACGAGCGGGTCACCGGGGGCGCACGCCGCATGCCTCCTGCTTCCCTGCGCATGCTCTCCGGCGTTCCCCGGTGGTGGTCGCGACGGGCGAGTGCCCGTACCTCCCCTGTACACCAGTGTGCTTCTTCTTGTGATGGTGAACACGTGAGGGCGCGTGTGATCGTCTCGTAACATTGCTCCATGTCCTCCACCGAGCAGCCGGGAGCCCCCGCCTCCGCGGCCCGTACCGCTGCCCCGCATCCCTCGCTCACGCGGTCCCGCGTCGGGGAGCAGGAGACGTTGCGGACGGTCTCGCTGCCCGGACTGACGCTGGCCGTGCGGGGCCGGCGGGACGACGGCGAGGCCCCGGAGAAGGACAGCCGTCCGGCCGCGCTGTACGTGCACGGTCTGGGGGGCTCCTCCCTGAACTGGTCAGCGCTGATGCGGCAGCTCGCTCCCGATGTGCGCGGCGAGGCGATCGACCTGCCCGGTTTCGGTGACTCCCCGCCGCCCGACAACGGCGACTACTCGGTCTCCGGGCACGCCCGCGCCGTCATCCGCTATCTGGACTCCTGCGGCCACGCCCCGGTGCACCTGCTGGGCAACTCGCTGGGCGGCGCGGTGACGACCCGGGTGGCGGCCGTGCGGCCCGACCTGGTGCGGACACTGACGCTCGTCTCGCCCGCGCTGCCCGAGATCCCTCCGCAGCG
>NZ_JBHZAF010000078.1:0-1375 GCF_042754085.1 Nocardia sp. NPDC059236 | reverse complement strand
CACCGGTCGAGTTCGAAGCCGACTACTATGCACTCCACGCCGAGCAACCGGCTGGAGACAGATAAACCGGTGTGCATCAAAACCGGGGGGATTCACCTGGCTCGCCCAACCTCCCACACACGACGCGATCACCGCGGTTGTACACGTACGAGTCGAGTCCGCCTCTCGGCCAACGCAATCGATCACCGTCGCCCTCTCCGCTCATCCCACGGCCAGCGATCACGACTTTCGTTAGCCCGCTGGGCCGCGCATCCGCCTCCGACAATCAGGAGTGATCCGTGAATTCCTCAGCGCCGTCATCGAATTCGCCACGACCGTCGATTCCCGCTCGTCTGCACGACGCGCCGACCGCACAGGGCTTGGCCATTCCCTTTCTGACGCTGTGTCACCGCGGCCGGACCTCCCCGGTCTGGGGCGCGATCGACCCCGAACGCTACGCCCTGGTGCTGGGATTGCGCCTGTGTCAGGTCTGCGGCGAAGACCTCGGCAGCGGGCACGGGCCCAGCCAACAGGTCGTGGTGTTCGTGCGCCCGCAGGACTGGGTCCGAGGTGTCGGCCCGGGTGTCGAGATAAATCCCGAATGCGCCGCCTACTCCACCCGCGCCTGCCCGATGCTGGCCGGCCGCATGCCGACCTACCGATCCAATGCCATCGCCGCGCGCATCACACCCTGCGATGACCCGCAATGCGATTGCCGGCAATGGACCCCACCCGACTCGGAGTCCGAAGAGTCCCAGCGGGCCGGCAAACCTGCCGACCCCTGGTATTCCATGTTGATCGATGCACGCGACTACCAGATCGTGCACTATCGTGGCGACGAATCCGAGCCCTCCGGATACGGCGTCACCTTGCGCGGGATACAGGTCCTGCGGCTACGGAAAGTACGTGGCACGGCCGAACACGAGCGGACAGTTCTGGACGTGTTGGCAGCCGCTCTGGATCTCACTCGGCTCACACACCGCCGATGGCCCGACCGCGATCGCTGACCCGGCCAGGACGGGTCGGTCCGGGACATGGAAAGACCCCCGGTGCCAGGTGGGACTTCAGTAGGTGTGCGGCGCAACTGAAGACACCAGCCCGGGGTCTTCCTGTGGAGCAACGCGGTATTGGGTTACCGGTGCTGCGTGATGATGTCTGACGGCGGCCCGAATGTCTATCCCTGACTGCCGAATTCAACTACCCCTGAACCACCTCCTCCCGAGGCTCCCGAGCATCGGAATGGCCTCTGTGTCGCGCTGGACGTATCCGCGGATCTCCGTCAAGAGTTCGGCCAGCGTGAGGTGGCCGCGAAGCTGGACCAGCGTGGACGCTATGTCACTGCAACGGGATGTCCGCAGTCAGCCGGTCGACGAGAAAGGCGAGGATCTCGTCGCGG
>NZ_JBHZAF010000077.1:0-1378 GCF_042754085.1 Nocardia sp. NPDC059236 | reverse complement strand
TCGGCCCGACCAACGTGGCCATCCACTGCGTCGCCACCGCCGGAGAGCTCGGCGACATACCGATAGCCGCTGACCTCGGGCAACACATCGACACCAGCAACCTGCCCGTAGAACGCCGTGTGAGGCACAGCCTCGAAGTCGCCCGAGCCCTCAGCGCCTGGAACCATACCGACGAAGCCCTGGCCACTCTGTTGTAAGCCGAGCAGGTCGCCCCCGAACAGGTGCGCCACCACTACCTGAGCCGCGAACTGGTCGTCGGCTGGATCCGCGGCACCCGGGGGCGCCCATCCCAGCCCGTGGCGGACCTAGCCCGCAGGCTTCGCGTCGTCGGTGGCTAGAGTCGATCCCGTGAGCGAGAACGAGCACGAGGCGACAATGGCCACCCCGCGCATAACAGCCGGCGCCCCCTTCTTCGACGACGCCGACCGAGTCCTGCTCGTCGAGCCGTCATACAAGGACTACCGTGAGATCCCCGGCGGATACGTCGAGGAAGGCGAGTCCCCCCTGCAAGCCTGCGAGCGCGAAGTCCACGAGGAACTGGGCATCAAGCCCCCCATCGGCCGCCCGCTCATCGTGGACTGGGCCCCAAACCCGCGCGAGGGAGACAAGGTCCTCTACTTCTTCGACGGCGGCCGCCTCGGCGAGGACTACCGTCAGCAGATCACCCTGCAAGCCGACGAGCTCCGCGGCTACGACGTCCACCCTGCCGACCAGCTCCCCGATCTCACCATCCCGCGTCTCGTACGCCGCATTACGGCTGGCATCCAAGCCCGCGCGGACGGCGTGACCGCCTTCCTGGAACACGGGGAGTCGCCGGACCCAAAGTCGTAACCCGGGTATGGGCATCGCTGTCTGCCCGTAGCACTATCGGTCCAATCGCATGCGACTCCCTCGCTACCTCTAGCTGGATTGCTCAGGCATCAGATCTCCGATACTGCCAATCATTCCCTGCTCAAAGTGTTCCCTTAGAAGCACGAGGCCCTTACTCATGAGAGTCTCGATTGCCCTGTAGGGCTCTGAAGATACCTCATCTGTCGGGTAGAAGATGGCAACTGCCTGTGCCATTATTCCTCCGTCATCGATGCCTGCGGAACTGTAGTTACTCCCACCCCGAGTTCCGAAATATTCATCCCGTTCGAGATTCATACCTTCACGAATCGCGTAGGAGAATCCGAGGCGGGCGAAATCCATGTGATCCCTGGCCGGGAAATTTTGGGCAAGCTCGCTGGCCGCCCTATCAGCCTCAATCGTCAGGCTGATATTCTTAAGGTCTGCCACTATGCGTCACCCTTCACGTTGAGCTTCGTGTGGCGAGCTGAGACACGTTCCAACTCGAATTCAGCAACCAGGTCGCTCCCGAGGGAACGCAGTGCAGTTT
>NZ_JBHZAF010000076.1:510-1379 GCF_042754085.1 Nocardia sp. NPDC059236 | reverse complement strand
GGGCCGCAACTACTCCACCCCGCGCGACCTGACGAAGCTCACCCGCGACGCGATGCGCAATTCCACCTTCCGCTCGATCGTGAAGACCCGCTCCACCAAGCAGAAGACGGTCACCAAGAGCGGCGGCTACCGGTACATGAACTGGCGGAACACCAATCCGCTGCTGGGCAGCTACTCGGGCGCACTCGGCGTCAAGACCGGCTCGGGTCCCGAGGCCAAGTACTGCCTGGTGTTCGCCGCCAAGCGCGGCGGCAAAACGGTGATCGGCACCGTTTTGGCCTCATCCTCCGCGGCCAAACGCACGACCGACGCCAAGAAACTTCTCTCTTACGGCTTCAATAAGTGAGCCTGTTGTGGGCAGCTGTTCCGCAGGGCGTGGGGGCACCTCGGGCGGACCGAGTGCCCGCAAGCGGGTGAAAGCTGCCCACAACCGAGGTTCCGAGGGGTTACTCCCTCGGTTTGGGGCGCCAGACGACCAGGGCGCTGGAGGAGCGCACATCCTCGTACGGCACCAGATCGCGCCGATACGAGGCATGCACCTGCGCCTCGCGCTGCTGCATCGCCGCCGCGGCGCCCTCGACCGCGGCGGACAGCTCGGCAACCCGCTGCTGCAGCGCCGCGACCTGGTTCTCCAGTTCGATGATGCGCTTGATCCCGGCGAGGTTGATGCCCTCGTCCTGGCTGAGCCGCTGCACCTCGCGCAACTGCTCGATGTCCCGCGCCGAGTAGCGGCGGCCCCGCCCGGGTGTGCGGTCGGGCGAGACCAGGCCCAGCCGGTCGTACTGCCGCAGGGTCTGCGGGTGCAGCCCCGAGAGCTGGGCGGCGACCGAGATGACGTAGACAGGAGATTCGTCCGTCAGCTCGTACGC
>NZ_JBHZAF010000076.1:0-501 GCF_042754085.1 Nocardia sp. NPDC059236 | reverse complement strand
TCAGTCTCCCTTCGCTGCCTTGAACAACGCGGCCCGCGGATCCTCACCCGCCGTCGCGTCCCGGTAGGACTCCAGGGAGTCCTTCGCCTTGTCGTCCAAATTCTTGGGCACCGCGACCTCCACTG
This sequence comes from Nocardia sp. NPDC059236, assembly GCF_042754085.1. Classification (NCBI taxonomy): domain Bacteria; kingdom Bacillati; phylum Actinomycetota; class Actinomycetes; order Mycobacteriales; family Nocardiaceae; genus Nocardia; species Nocardia sp. NPDC059236. The sequence continues at coordinate 376 of NZ_JBHZAF010000076.1, read as the reverse complement.
TCACCAGTAGGTCGCCGCGGGTTCCGTCCTTGCGGACAGCCCCCTTGCCCCGGGCCCGCATGGTGCGTCCGGACGGCGTACCCGCCGGGACCTTGAGGGTGACGGGTGGACCGCCGAGCGTGGGGACCTTCACTTCACCACCGAGTGCGGCCTCGGGGAAGGTGACCGGCACGGTGACCGTGAGATTGTCGCCCTTGCGCCCGAAGACCGGGTGCTTGTCGACGTGCACGACCACGTACAGATCACCGTTGGGTCCGCCCCGCTCGCCCGGGGCGCCCTTGCCGCGCAGCCGGATGCGCTGCCCGTCGGTGACGCCCGCGGGGATGCGGACCTGCATCGTGCGCGAACTGGTCGCCCGTCCGGAGCCCTTGCAGAC
>NZ_JBHZAF010000075.1:259-1408 GCF_042754085.1 Nocardia sp. NPDC059236 | reverse complement strand
CAACCACGTCGCACACCACCGCTGGTGGTAGAGCTCGACCAGGGCGGCGCGGTAGCGGCGGGGATCGGTCAGTGCCGTGATCAGCTGGTAACGCTCCAGGCGTCGCACCACCCGGCCGTCGCGGGTGCCGGCGATGGCAATGTCGGCATCGATGATTCGCACCGCAACCGGGCGATGCGGGTCAGCCATTACCCGCCTCGATGACGGGTTGGCCCGGGCGGGCTGGGACTGCGGGTCGAGTCCGGTCCGGCGACCTCTCCACTCCGGCCACACCAGGTACGTCCAGCCGCCCTTGTCTGAGCCCTTGACCAGGGTGGCGACGAACTCTCTGTCCAATAGGGGTGTCCGCGACACGCTCCTTGCGACGATGTCCCACTGCAAGTTGGACTGCGCAAGCGACGCGAACTCATCGCTTCCTGGTTGACTGCTTCCAGAGCGCCGGGTCCACTGCGGGGAAACCCACTGGTAGGCTGGGTGGATGGCCAGCCCGCAGCGTCCCGTGCACCACGACACCGTGCAGCGTGAGGTCCCGGCGGACAGGCCGACCGGCGTCGACCTCGAACGGGTCATCGCGGCGCAGGTCCGCAAGCTACGGCTGTCGAGTGGACTGTCGGTCGGCGACATGGCGACGAAGATCGGCATCTCGAAGGCGATGCTGTCGAAGATCGAGAACGCGCAGACCTCGTGCAGTCTGTCGACGCTCGCACGACTAGCGGCCGGCTTGGACGTGCCGGTGACCTCCCTGTTTCGTGGCGCGGACACGGCGCGGGACGCGGTGTTCACCTCGGCCGGGCAGGGCGCCGAGATCGTCGGGCGCGGTACCCGGGTCGGACACCACTACGAGATGCTCGGCGCGCTGCGCGGCCAGCACAAGCGGCTCGAACCCGTGCTGGTGACCCTGACCAACGCCAGCGAGGTGTTCCCGCTGTTCCAACATCCGGGCACCGAGCTGCTGTACATGCTCGAGGGCGAGATGGTCTACGGACACGGTGAGGGCGAGTACCGTCTGCGCCCCGGTGACGCGCTGCTCCTCGACGGCGAGGGCCTGCACGGCCCGAACGAGTTGGTGCAGTTACCGATTCGCTTCCTCGCCGTCACCGCCTATCCCGACAACCATCAGAGCTGAACTCACGACCGCACGGCTCGGAC
>NZ_JBHZAF010000075.1:0-250 GCF_042754085.1 Nocardia sp. NPDC059236 | reverse complement strand
GGCGTGGGACACCGAGCGAACCAAGAGGCTGCTCCTCGAGGCCGGCGCCGACGAGGTCGGTTCGTTCGGACTGGCCAGCGCTCCGCATATGCTCGGGAAGTCCGGCCAGAGCATTAAGTACGACGACGTCACCCTGCGCGACCGCATGGCCTACGACGGATTGCACGACATCTTCACCGACCAGCCGATGGGCAAGGTCACCGAATCCGCCAACTCCGGCGACCGGTTCGTCTCCTGCGAGGAGCAGGAC
>NZ_JBHZAF010000074.1:0-1431 GCF_042754085.1 Nocardia sp. NPDC059236 | reverse complement strand
CGCAACTCGTCCTCCGACAACGACTCCGGATCGTCGACCACCACGATCGCGGCGACCTCCTGACCCAGATCCTCGTGCGGCACACCGATCACCGCCGACTCCCGCACCAGCGGATGCTCGTCGAGGACGTTCTCGATCTCCTGCGGGTACACGTTCTCCCCACCCCGCAAGATCAGATCCGAACGACGCCCGGAAATATAGAGCTTGCCATCACGCAGCGTGCCGTAGTCACCGGTCCGCAACCACCGGTTCTCATCGATCGCGGCCCGGGTGGCCTCCTCGTTGTCCCAATACCCGAGCATCACATAGGGACTGCGGATACAGACCTCACCCTCCTCGCCATCGGGCACCGGCTTGCCGTCGGGGTCGCGCACCTCGACCGAGACACCGACCACCGCACGGCCCACAGTCTCATTGTCGGCCGCCAGCTCCGGCGGAGTCGCCACCGTCGCGGCGGTACCGGACTCGGTGCACCCGTAACTGGTGGTCAAACCCTGCAACGCGACCGGGAACCGCTCCCGCAGCCGCTGCACCAACGCCGGAGACGACGGCGCGGAATTGAGCGAGAACGCCGTCAGCGACGACAGATCGAAGCGCGAGATATCCACGCCCAGAATACGACTGGCCAACGTCGGCACCGCCGCCCAGTTGGTGACCTTCTCGGTCTCGACCAGCTTCAACAGCGACTCGGCATCGAACTCACCCGAGGTCGGGAACACCACCGCATCACCGGTCGCCAGCCGCGGGACCGACAGATTGTGCAGGCTCGCGATGTGGAACAACGGCATCGTCGCCAGATAACGGCGACCCGCCGGGGAACCATCCCACACCTGCCCACGGAAACCGGCCGCCAACGCGTCCATGAACCGGTGATAGTCCGCGACCGCGACCATGTTCTGCTGGGTGTGCACCACACCCTTCGGCCGGCCCGTCGTCCCGGAGGTGTAGAGGATGATCGCCGGATCATCCTCGCCCACCTCCACACTCGGATTGCCGCCGGCGAACTCCGCCATCAACGCGGGCAGATCGGACTCCATGGTCAGCACCGGAACATCGGTGCCGGTCTCGGTGGCCAGCGCGGCCCGTTTGGCGTCGGCGATCACGACCTTCGGGGCGGAGTGCTCGAGACCGTAGGCGATCTCACGCGGCACCCACCACGCGTTGTAACCGACCGGGACCGCACCCAACCTTTGCGCCGCCCAGAACGCCAGCACCCACTCGGGGGCATTGGCGGCCAGGATGCCGACACGATCGCCCTTCCCGACGCCGTAACGCTCGGCCAGCGCGGCAGCCAACGCACCCGCGGCCGCGTAATGCTCGGCGAAGGTGTAGCGGGTCCGCGCCGACACCAGATACTCGCGATCACCCAGCTCCCTGGAAGCTTCCAGCAACTCCAGCAGCGATCGGTGCCGGTTCTTGAACACCGGCAGC
>NZ_JBHZAF010000073.1:0-1475 GCF_042754085.1 Nocardia sp. NPDC059236 | reverse complement strand
ACGGCGTCCACCACATGGTCGAGCCGTTCCTTGATCTCCCAGCCCTGGGTCATCGGCTCCTCCTCGTCCGGCAGCAGAAGGGTGCTGGACAGCAGCGGCTCGCCGAGTTCGGACAGCAGCGCCTGGGCCACGACGTGGTCGGGGATGCGGACTCCGACCGTCTTCTTCTTCGGGTGCTGCAGCTTGCGGGGCACCTCCTTCGTCGCGGGGAGGATGAAGGTGTAGCGGCCCGGGGTGGCCGCCTTGATCGCGCGGAACACGTCGTTGTCGACGTGCACGAACTGGCCGAGCTGCGCGAAGTTCTGGCACACGAGAGTGAAGTGGTGCCTCTCGTCGAGGTTGCGGATGGAACGGATGCGGGACATGCCGTCGCGGCTGCCCAGCCGGCACCCCAGAGCGAAACAGGAGTCCGTCGGATACGCGATGAGCGCGTCGGCCCGGACGCTGTCGACCACGGTGCTGATGGTGCGCCGCTGCGGGTTGTCGGGGTGCACGTCGAAGTACTTCGCCATCCGCCGAGCCTAAACCGAAGCCGCGCCGGACAGGTCCCGGGTCAGCTCTGGGCGGTGGGACGGACGACGATCTCGTTCACATCGACGGTGTGCGGCTGCTCGACGGCGAACGCCAGGGCCCGGGCGACGGCCTCGGGTGGGATGGCGATCCGGTCCCGGGCCTGCGAGATCTCGGCACGGATGTGTGGGTTCGTCGACGCTTCGGCGAACTCGGTGTCCACCATGCCCGGCGAGACCGTCGTCACCCGCAGCGCGTCGCCGGCTTCCTGCCGCAGCCCCTCGCAGATGGCGCGCACCGCAATCTTCGTGCCCGCGTAGACGGCCATGGCGGGAACGACGCGGAACGCCGCCGTGGACGCGGTGGTGATGAAGTGTCCGGAGCCCTGCGCGCGGAAGACCGGCAGTGCGGCGCCGATACCGTGCAGCACACCCTTGATGTTGACGTCCACCATCCGGTCCCATTCGTCGACGCGCAGATCGTCCAGCGGGGAGACCGTCCCGATCCCCGCGTTGCTGATCAGTACGTCGAGCCGGCCGAAGCGCTCCGCGGCCAGGGCGACCAGGGCCTGCAGATCAGCACGCCGGGTGACGTCCGTGCGGAGCTGCACGGCGCTGCCGCCCGCCTTCTCGATCCGGGTCACCAGGTCCCCGAGGCGCTCGGACCTGCGGGCGCCCAGCACGAGCCGGGCGCCCCGTTCGGCCAGCAGCAGAGCGGTGGCCTCACCGATACCGCTGCCGGCTCCCGTGATCGCCACGACCTTGCCGTCGATTCCCGTCATGATGCCTTCCCTCTCGCTTCCTCGCGGGGCGCCGCCGCCCCGCTTCGGCATCAGTCTGCGGAGGGCCCACCCTGGTATACAGAGCCCGTTCGTTCTGGAACCAGGAGTGCCACCCACCATGTCGAAGAATCCAGGTCAACGCCGTGAGCTGGGCACTTTCCTGCGCAGCCGGAGAGAGCGGGTC
>NZ_JBHZAF010000072.1:997-1479 GCF_042754085.1 Nocardia sp. NPDC059236 | reverse complement strand
CCGGCGAACTGGCCGCCGGTGAGGACGTGCAGCGTCATCTTGTCGCCCAGCTCCTCCCCCACTCCGATCTTCGGCATGGGGATCGGCTCGACGGGCTGGCGGGGGCGGACGATGCGGCGCGGACCGGCGGCGGCGTACACGTAGATCGGCAGGCCGCGGTTCGCGGTCTGGACGACGCCGGCGAGCCGGTGCCGCAGCTCCGGGCGTTCGATGTGCAGGCCCAGCACCCAGTGCGGCCGGTCCTGCACCAGGCGGATGATCTCTTCCTTGCCGTCCTCGGTCAGCTCGTTGAACGACGGCTCGGGCCAGGAGAACGCGGCGTCGATCGGCGCGAACTGCGCCTGGTAGTCCGACGCGTAGAAGGGCGGGAACATGACGACGGGCGCCTCGTCGGGTACCTCGTCGCGGAGGTAGTCCAGGACGTCGCCGGCGAAGAACGAGCCGAGGCGGGTCTCCAGGTTCCGGACCTTCGTGGCGGTCTT
>NZ_JBHZAF010000072.1:0-987 GCF_042754085.1 Nocardia sp. NPDC059236 | reverse complement strand
AGCATCCGTCGGTAGTACGTGCCCTCCTTTCCGACGTACTGGAGGAACCGGGTGCCGAGCATGAGGGTGGCGAGGCGGTCGGCGCGGTCCTCCATGTACGGGGCGAGCCAGCCCAGCGTGTCCTCGTACTCAGGGCGCAGCGTGTACGGCAGCTCCTCCCCGGCGAGGTACCAGCCCAGGGCGCAGGAGTAGGCGGTGATGTCGTTGCCGTGGACCGGCCGCGCGTGGCCGAACCTGGAGTGCAGGACGCGTTCGATGGTGAAGTTGCCCGAGCAGCCGATGTAGATGTCGGTCTCGGGCCAGGCCCCGGCGTGCTCGTAGATGATCGAGCGGAGGGGCGCCGGAATCGAACCATGGAACATACGGAGCCCCCGCGTGGTGAGGAAGTGGGGTAGAGCGCCGGCCAGGACTTGAACCTGGACCTCCCGCCCGGAAGGCGGGTGTGCTGCATTGTCACTACCGGCGCAGTGCGGTCGGCCGCGCCGCTGCTAAGGACGGCCGAACGCGGGCAGGGATGATACACACACTTCCGCCCACCTCTCCGGCGCGCAGGCAACGGCTGTGACCTCGGGCGATGGCCCACCATGCCGTTCGGTCGCACCCGTCAGCGAAACACGCCATACCCTGTCTAGAGAGGAAAGGAGGGGCGCCGTGGCTGCCGACAACCAGGCCCGCGAGGTGAAGTTCCGTCGTATCGCGGGCGATCTGCGCCGTGCCATCCGGGGAGGCGAGTACGCGCCGGGTGACCGGATTCCTGGCGAAAACGCGCTCATGGCCGAGTACGGGGTCGCTCGGATGACTGCCCGGCAAGCGCTCGGCGTCTTGGTCGATGAGGGGCTGACCGAGCCGCGCAAGGGGAAGGGCGTCTTCGTGCGGGATGTCCGGCCGACGGTGCGGCGGGTTGTTCAGCGTCTTTCCCGCGAGCAGTGGGGCGCTGGCCGTTCGGTGTGGGAGTCGGAGACCGAGGGCCGCGACCTGGTGGTGGAC
>NZ_JBHZAF010000071.1:0-1494 GCF_042754085.1 Nocardia sp. NPDC059236 | reverse complement strand
CCTTGATCCACAGATGAGGTTTCTGCGCTGTCCGGGCGCCTGCGGCGCGCGGACAGCGGGGTTTTGGGTGGCCGGTAGCTGCTGGTCTGCCCAGCCTTTCCACTGTTGTTCCTGGTCGTAGGGGCGGTTGGGCGGGGTTCAGGCGGTCGAGAGTGTGGCGGTGGTGGCGTGCCAGAGTTGGTGCCAGGCCCTGGCCCAGGGCCAGTGGGCGGGCAGGTGCAGGACAGGTTTTCGCTGAGGGCGGGTGAAACGAGCGGGAACGGCGATGATCTTGCGGCGCAACGTGGTTCCGCGTGCTCTGCCCAGTCGCGGGTCGGCGAGCGCGCCGGCGGCGCGCAGCAGGTTGTGCGCGATCGCCGCGCACAGCACCCAGGCCGAGTTCGCGCCGAAGCGCCCGGACGGCATGTGCGCCAGTGGGCCGTCTATCAGGTCGGCGAACACGGTCTCGATGATGGCGTGGCGGCGATGGGTGAGGTCGGCGTCGACGGTGGGTTCGGTGGAATCGGTGAAGAACGGGTGATACCGCCAGACCGGGAACAGTTCGTCCTGGCGGGCGGCGTCTTTGACGCGGCGCACGATAAGCCGGGCAGTGACCTGGTCGGGCTTGGAAGCAAAAGCGGTATAAGGGATTTCGGCGACCTCGGCGTCGGAGATCCATTCACCGCTGTCGGGGTCGCGGACCGCGCCCGGGTATTTCACCGGTGTCCACGCATTGCCGGGGATCAACGCGATCGCCCGCGCCACGGCGCGGTTCTTCGTCAGCACCAGCGAGAACCGGGCTCCGAGGCGGTGACACGCGCTGATCACGGCACGACCACCGAAAGCAGAATCCCCGCGCACCAGGATCTCACCGGTCACCCCGGCCGCGCGGGCGGTGGTGACGGCTTGGGCGACCATCCGCCCGGCCCCTTTGGCCGATCCCGCTTTCCCGGCGCGCAACCGCATTCCCGCGATCACCGGCGCAGCCAGGTCGGTGCTGATCGTGGTCACCAGTGGTGAAAGCCCTTTGCGCAGAACCTGTTTGCCCGAAATCTTGGTGAACCCGTAGGACGCGCCCTGCTTGGCATAGCCATAGACCGGCCGCAGCAACGAATCGATATCGACGAACGCCCGCTGGCCGGCGCCGGGGAGCAGATCGGCCCGCGCACACAACCGCGACAGGTGCGTGCGCAGCACCGATTCGAGCTGACGCGCATGCCCGAAGCTGAACTCCCGCAACAGGGTTCCGACCGTCGACGGCGCATACACCCGGTCGAACACCGCGCTCATACCGCCGCTGCGCAGCACATCGACATCGTCGATGCTGTCCGCGCCCGCACACATCCCAGCGATCAGTGTCACCAGTTTCGGGCCAGGGTTCGCCGACCCGGACTTGATCCGAGGCTCGGCGATCGCCACCTTCCCGGTCAGCAACTCACCCAGCCCGGTCTGTTCGGCCAGCCGCATCACCGGCACCAGACCTGCCAGCGACACGAGATTGCGATCATCGAACAC
>NZ_JBHZAF010000070.1:792-1528 GCF_042754085.1 Nocardia sp. NPDC059236 | reverse complement strand
CGGTTGGTAGGTGGCTGCGACCCGCAGGTCGTCGGGCTGTTCCAACTCCTGGGGCAGCAGACTGCGCTGGAGGGTGACGGCGGCCTCCCGCTGGCGGCGCTCGCTGGCGCGCAGCCGTTCCACCGCCTGCACCTGGTCGGTGACGTCGGCGGCGAAGATCAGCACGCCGCTGTCACCCGATGTGGTGATGGGGGTGCAGGTGAAGGTGTAGTAGCCCGGACGTCGCCTGTTGCCCGGCGCGCCCTGCTGCGGGGACACCCGGCGGGACTTGACCGTGCGGGGCCGCCCGCTGCGCCGCACCTGGTCCATCAGCGGGAGCAGGCCCAGCTCCACCAGCTCGGGCAGCGCCTCCCGGGCCGCAGCGCCGGTGGGGCGGGGGCCGAAGACGTGGCTGTAGGCCTCATTGACGAAGGCGATGCGGTGCTCGGGGCCGTGCACGACGGCCACCAGTGCGGGGTGGGTCTCGGGGTCGGTCTCGGCGGGCGGGCGGTTGCGTGCGGCGGGGACGGTGGGAGTCTCCGTGTCCTCGGGCCCCTCAAGGCCCTCGGGACCGGCAGGGCGCTTTCGAGCGTCCTCGTGACGCGCGTGCGTCGACCGCCCGGACGCCGACTGCGTGGACCGGCCGGGGGCCGTCGCCTGGTCGGGGACCGTGGGATCGGCGACTGCGGGGTCGGCGGTTGCCGGGCAGGCTGTCCCGGCCGCTTGTTCGCCGCTGTCGCTGCCGTTGCCGTCGCCG
>NZ_JBHZAF010000070.1:0-782 GCF_042754085.1 Nocardia sp. NPDC059236 | reverse complement strand
TGTGCCGGGCAGTCGGGCGCTCCAGCGCGTGAAGTTCACGTCGTCCGATTCCTTGTGTGGTTCGCTGTGTTCGCTCGGGTTGCTCGGGCCGCTTCGGGGTCACGCTTCGCAGACGCGGGCCCACCCATGGTCACATGTCCAGTGTGGCCCACCGCGCCGGTGGAACCCCTCAGTTCTTGTCGGGGCGCCGTACGGTGCCTGCCGCGAGTTCGAACTCGGCACGGGGGTGCTCCAGCGAGCCGAGAGAGACGATCTCTCTCTTGAACAGGCCGGAGAGCACCCATTCCGCCAGCACGCGTGCCTTCCGGTTGAAGGTCGGCACCCGGCTGAGGTGATAGGCGCGGTGCATGAACCAGGCAGGGTATCCCTTGAGTTTCCGTCCGTACACGTGCGCGACGCCTTTGTGCAGTCCGAGGGAGGCGACGGACCCCGCGTAGGAGTGGCGGTAGGGGGTGGGTTCCCGGCCTTCGCACACCGCTGCGAGGTTGTCGGCGAGGCGGCGTGCCTGGCGGACGGCGTGCTGCGCGTTGGGGGCGCACAGCGGCCGTTCCGCGCCGTCCGCCGGCGCCGCGCCCCGGGCCCGGTCCTGGGCCGGTTCCGCGACCCGTTCCGCGGCCGGTTCCGCCGCGAGGTCGGGGACCGCCGCGGCGTCCCCCGCCGACCAGGCGTGTGCGGTCCCCTGGACGCGCAGTGTGGGCTCGCATCGGAGCTTGCCGCGCGCGGTGACGGGCAACCCGGTGCGGGCGAGCAAGGGGTGGGGCTTGACCCCGGCCGTCCACACC
>NZ_JBHZAF010000069.1:0-1609 GCF_042754085.1 Nocardia sp. NPDC059236 | reverse complement strand
GTGCACTACCGCTGTGACGAGCAGTCCGACTGGATGCCCGATCCGGCGGACATCGAGCGCAAGATCACCGACCGCACCAAGGCGCTGGTGATCATCAACCCGAACAACCCCACCGGCGCGGTCTACGGCGAGGAGGTCCTGCGCGAGCTCACCGACATCGCCCGCCGTCACCAGCTGACCGTGTGCTCCGACGAGATCTACGACAAGATCCTCTACGACGGCGCCACGCACACCCCGACCACGCTGGTCGCGCCCGACCTGCTGACGCTCACCTTCAACGGCCTGTCCAAGTCGTACCGGGTCGCCGGCTACCGCAGCGGCTGGCTCGCGGTCTGCGGTCCCAAGGCGCACGCCGCGAGCTATATCGAGGGACTGACGATCCTCGCCAACATGCGGCTGTGCGCGAACGTGCCGGCCCAGCACGCGGTGGCCGCGGCGCTGGGCGGGCGGCAGTCGATCGAGGACCTGGTGCTGCCGGGTGGCCGGCTGTGCGAGCAGCGTGACGCGGCCTACGAACTGCTGACCCGGATTCCGGGTGTCACCTGTGTGCGGCCCAAGGGTGCGATCTACGCTTTCCCGCGGCTGGATCCGAAGGTCTACAAGATCAAGGACGACCGGCAGATGGTGATCGACCTGTTGCGCGCGGAGAAGATCATGATTGTGCACGGGACCGGGTTCAACTGGCCGGAGCCCGATCACTTCCGGATCGTCAACCTGCCCGGTGTCACCGAACTGCGCGACGCCGTAACCAGGATCGGTCATTTCCTGGACGGTTACAGTCAGCCGTAACCGTTCGTGAGCACATGGAGCTGCCCGATGAATGCGGGCCAACTTTAGACGATGTCTAAGTTAGGATGGTCTCCGGAAAGCATCAGGAGGCCATCCATGTACGAACCGATCCGCACCAAGTCGGTCCACACCGTGGCCGACAGCACCCACGCCGGACTGCCGCGCCGCACCCGCGAGGAAGAGCTGGACATCCGTCTGGCGGGGCACCTGACCGCGCTGCTGACGGTGACGGACGAGCTGCGGGCGCTGACGCCGAGCGCTTCGCTGGATGCCGCCGCGCAGCAGCTCGCCGCCCACGCGGCTCGCCTGTCCGGCGGGCGGGCACCGCTGCGTGCCGAGCCCTCGGCCCTGCGGGCCGACGCCGCGCATGTGGCCTCCCTCCACGCGCGGGCGCGCACCCTCGCCGGCAACGCGCTCGCGGTCGCCACCTCTCGCGGCGACGAGGCGGTCACCGCACTGATGACGGCCCGCATCGAGGCCCACGCCGGCGCCGAGGGCGTACTGGTGTAGGCGCCGCATCCGCGCGACGGACGCACCCCGCACCCGCGGCGTGGTCCGTCGCGGGTGCGGCCCGGTGGCCGGTGCTGCGCTTGCCCCCCTGCTCCCTCAAGCAGGGGGCGCGGCGTCACTTCAGGCGCTGTACAAGGGCGCGGTACTCGTCCCACAGAGCGCGCGGCGTGTGGTCGCCGAAGGTGTTCAGATGCTCGGGGATCAGTGCCGCTTCGTCGCGCCAGACGTCCTTGTCGACCGCCAGGACGAAGTCCAGCTCCGACTCCGAGAGGCCCAGCCCCTCGGTGTCCAGGTCCTCCTTGCGCGGCAG
>NZ_JBHZAF010000068.1:0-1634 GCF_042754085.1 Nocardia sp. NPDC059236 | reverse complement strand
GCGACGGAAGAGTGTGGGGTTGCTCAGACCTGTCAGTGCCTCGCGTAGCGCCGGGTCGGCGGCGATGAGTACGGCCTTGAGTTGGTTGATCGTCTGTGTCCGGGCCTTGATAGCGGATGCCTTGGCCAGCTTGAACATTCGCAGCATTTCCACAGGCCCGTCACCGGTCTTCATGATGCCGGTCGCCTGGCCTGAGAGTACTGCGCGGGCGGCTGTTTCCGCGTCGATAGCGTCGGTCTTGCCGCGTCGGCGGCGAGTGGCCTTGTCCGGCTGGTTGACCTCGATCACCTGCACGCCTTCTGTGCGCAAGTGCCGAGCCAGTGCCGCGCCGTAGGAGCCAGTGCACTCGACCCCAGCCCGCTGCAGCGGGCCGAACGCGCGTGCCCACGTCAACAGCTGCTCGTAGCCGGCCCTGGTCGCGGAGAACGCACGGCTGCCCAGCAGGGCACCCAGGGGCGTGATCACCGCCGCGACATGCAGATCCTTGTGCGTGTCCACGCCGAGAACGACCTCACCGGTGGCGTTGTCATCTTGGCTGGGCAAGGCCGGGTGGGGCATGCTGGGCACAGTCGTCTGTCTCCTGATCTAACTCGGGAACGGATGGCCGTCGCCGGGCCGGTGGAGGCGGTCAGAACTGTGATGGTGCCCTGTTCACGGCAAGGCCCCTATCGGGACACGCCCCGCCGGTCCAGCGGCAGCAAGCACCGTTCCGGGCTGAGGCCGACAGATCTACGGAAAGGCACCACAGCCAGTTGTCGCACGGGTCAGACCACAGCCCGGGACGGCACTCGATCATCCTCACAGTTGTCGCAGATCAGGTGGAGATCCAGGTCTGCGGGGGTGCTGGTGTCGATGGTCTCGAGGAACCGCAGGAACTCCTGGTGACGGTGCCGGCGGTGGTGCTGGCCGATGACTTGGCCGGTGGCCACGTCCAGGGCGGCGAACAAGCTGGTGGTGCCGTGCCGGACGTAGTCGTGGGTGCGGCGTGCGGGCACTGCGGGCATCGTCGGCAGCATCGGCGCCGACCGGTCCAGGGCTTGCATCTGCGATTTCTCGTCCACACACAACACCAGCGCCGCCGTCGGCGGGTCCAGGTACAACCCGACCACGTCACGGACCTTGTCGATGAACTGCGGATCCGTCGACAGCTACCAGGGGGTGCGGCTCCGGCTGAGTGACTGTTGATCAGGCTGTGAGCTGGTGAAATGGGTTGGGGCTGTTGTGCTGGTGGGCTGGCTTCTATCGTCGGGATGGGGGCCGGCTGATGGAGGGCGGCGATGGTGTCGTGGCGGGAGGAGCTCGAGCGGCGTGAGGCTGCGGGGGTGGCGCGGGCCAAGGAGTTGTGTCAGCGGATCACGGAGTTGAGCGAGCAACTCGACGGGGTGGAGCAGGAGTTGTCGCGTCTGCGGATCACGCGGGAGACGATGGGCGAAATCTTGGGTGTGGTAACCGATCCCGCGGATGGATCGCCGGCCGATTCGGCGGGCGTGGCCGCAGGCGACGAGCCGCAACAGCCGGAGCGGGAGCGGGAGCGGGTGGCTGGGTCGCCGATCGGTGTGATGCTGGTGCCGCCGCGGGGTCCCGGGGTGCTGGTCTCGGAGTTGCCACAGGATTATCGCGACATTCTCGAGATC
>NZ_JBHZAF010000067.1:0-1653 GCF_042754085.1 Nocardia sp. NPDC059236 | reverse complement strand
GACCCAATGCCGGGAAGTTTGGCTGCTGGAGTCGTTGTCAAGCTGTGTCGGCGAAGTCGAGGTAACAGGGCGGGGCTCCGCGTAGGACGGACGTCGACCAAGACACCGTTGCTACGAGGAGCCCCGTTGGTTCAGTCTGTCACGCCCGTATGCGCTCGTGGTGGCGGAATTGCCTTCGCTGCTGGGCATTTGGGTGAGTTGACGCAGATCATCACGCCGTCGTTGGTGGACGCGGCGCTGGCCGCCACCGGGCGGGTGCAATCGCGAGTCCGCAAGCTGCCCTCGCGGGTGGTGGTCTATTTCGTGCTGGCTATGGCGCTGTTCGGCGAGTGCGGATATCGGGGCGTGTGGGCGACGCTGGTGGCCGCCCCGGGCGTACCGGATGTCGACCCGTCGGCGGCGGCGTTGCGCCACGCCCGCCGCAGGGTCGGATCGGCGCCGCTGGCCACCTTGTTCGACCAGCTCAAGGGGACGGTCGCGTCCCGAGGCACGGCCGGGTCGTGGTGGCGGGGACTGCGGACGGTGGCCTGGGACGGCACCAGCGTCCACGTCGCCGACAGCGCGGCCAACCGCGCATACTGCGGCCGGCACTCGGGAGCCAACGGGACCGGCGGGTTCCCGCTGATGCGGCTGTCCGCGCTGGTGGAGTGCGGGACCAGGGCGTTGATCGACGCGGTGATCGGCCCGTTTACCCAGAGCGAGGAAGCCCAGTGCGGGCTGCTGTGCCGGGCACTGGCACCCGGGATGCTGCTGTTGGCCGACCGGGGCAGCAAAGGCCACACACTGACCAGAGCCGCCGCGGCCACCGGGGCGCAGCTGTTGTGGCGGATCAGCGCCGATCTGCAGCCGCCGGTGCTGGACCGGCTGCCCGACGGCACCTACCTGTCGATGTCCACCGGCACCAACGAGCGCGACCGGCTGCGACGCTGGAGCCGTCACCGGCGCACACCACCGCCCCAGGTCGATGGTGTCACAATCCGCGTGATCGAGGCCGAGGTGAGCGTCCGCGCCACCGACGGCAGATCCACAACCACCAGCCTGAGACTGATCACCACCCTGCTTGATCACCAGCGTTACCCCGCCGCTGAACTCGCCGAGCTGTATCACCGCAGATGGGAGGCAGAAACGGCCTACTTCGGCCTCAAGGTCAGCCTGCGCGGACCCAACCGGGTCCTGCGCTCGGGCAGCGTCGACGGGGTCCGCCAGGAGCTGTTCGGACTGTTGGTCGTCTACCAGGCCGCCCGACGCATCGCCGCCAACGCCGCCTCGCATGCTGGGATCGATCCGGCCCGCATCTCCTTCACCGTGGTCATCCGGACCGCCCGCCACACAGTGATCGCGGCGATAGGGACCACAGCACGCCGCAGCAAACGGACCGCCGTGATCTTCGGCGCCATCCTGCATCCCCGCGACCTGGTCCCGCCCCACCGCAGAACCCGGATCCAGCCGCGCCGGGTCAAACGCCCCATTTCCAACTATGCCTACAACCCCACCAGGAAAGACAGCCCGATCACCAACGCCGAGATCACCTTTACCATCACCACAGCCACCGACCGGACACGGCGCTGGACCTGAACTTCCCGCCCTGTTACCTCGACTTCGCCGACACAGCTTGACAACGACTCCAGCAGCCAAACTTCCCGGCATTGGGTC
>NZ_JBHZAF010000066.1:0-1666 GCF_042754085.1 Nocardia sp. NPDC059236 | reverse complement strand
GGTAAGTCGCTGCTGCGCCCGTCCTACAAGCATTGGCTGCTGAAGGACGAGTTCCTGCGTATCGAGGCCGTCGCCGCCCGCCGTAACGGCGTTGGTGTGCCGGTCGCGACCGCGGCCGAGGGCGCGACAGACGCCGACGTCGCCAAGCTCGCCGATATGGCGCAGGCCTACCGCGGCAGCGAGCATGGCGGCGTTGGCCTGCCCTACGGCGCAACGCTGCAGCTGCTCGGCGTGCAAGGCAACCTGCCCGACATCCGCGCGGCAGTCACCTACCACGACACGATGATCGCGATCTCGGGTCTGGCGCACTTCCTGAACCTGGCCGGAGGCGGGTCGTATGCGCTGGCGTCGGTGCAGCAGAACACTTTCATCGACGCCGTGCAGGCTGAGGCGGAATTCATCCGCGACGTCACCAATCTGCATGTGATCGAGGATCTCGTCGACGTGAATTTCGGGCCGGACGAGCCCGCGCCGCGCCTGGTATTCGACGAGATCGGCCGCAACGAGGACGCGACCGCGGCCGCGCTGAAAACCCTCGTCGACGCGGGCCTGTTGTCGCCGGACATCCTCATCGAGCAGACCGTCCGCCAGCGTCTCGGCTTCCCGTCCAAACCGGCCGACGCCGCGCCCGCCCCGGCCACCGAGCCCGCGCCGGCACCGACCGCGCCGGTCGCCGCGCGCCGGGCCCGCCCAGTACCCGCTGGACAGGAGGCCCTGTTTTGACGGCCCCGCTACCGGTGCCCGCCGCCCCGGCGCTGTCGCACCTGCCGCAAGTCGAGCTGATGAGGGTCGGCACGTGGGACGCCTCGACCGGGCGGCACACGTTCACCCCCGACGACCTCGCGTACGCGGTCGCGGCGACCGATTGCCCGGCCGTGCACCGGCCGCGGATCAAGCTGGGGCACACCGATCCTCGGTTCGACGGCGAGCCCGCTCTCGGGTGGGTCGATCATCTCGCGGTCGTCGACGGCGCGACCCTGATCGGCGACTTGGTCGGTATGCCGGGCTGGTTGGCGACGCCGGATGCCAACGGGCACACCGTGATTGCGTCGGCGTACCCGCAACGCTCGGTCGAGGCCGAGTTCGACTACCAGTGCGCGCTCGGCCACACGCACCCGTTCGTGCTGACCGGTCTCGCGCTGCTCGGCATCGCCGATCCGGCGATCGGAACCCTGGCCTCCCTCCAGGACGTCGGCGCCCTGTACGGGGTCGCCGCGTCGACGCCGTACACCGGCGGCACCCGTATCACCGTCCACATGAAAGGGCAGCTCATGCCAAACCCGAAGGTGCGCAAGGTCGCTGCCGGTGTGACCACCGAGGACGTGCGCCGCAAGTTCTACGACGACGCGCCGTGGTCGCTGTGGATCGAGGAGTTCCACCTCGAGCCGCTGCAGCTGATCGTCATCGACGACGACAGCGGCACTCGTCAGCGGATCCCCGTCACTGTCGACCCGGCCGGTGACGGCACCGACGGCGTCAGTTTCGGTACCGCAGTCCCGGTCGTCGTCCGCTACGACGACGCCGCCCAGGCCGCTACCCCGGCGGCGCCCGACCCGACAGCACAGGAGGCGGCCGTGGCCGCATCGAAAGTTCTGCGGTACGCGAGCCGTGCCGAATCCCGCCCCGGCCATCCGGTCGCGGCGGCCGCCCCCGCCGCCCCGGCGAC
>NZ_JBHZAF010000065.1:0-1674 GCF_042754085.1 Nocardia sp. NPDC059236 | reverse complement strand
GCCTGCCAGAAGGCCGGCGGTCGGATCCCGCTGACACAAGGGGAGATGGCGACGGTCCTGGACGTGTCCCGTACCAAGGTCACGGAGTCGCTGGGGGAGATCATGTCCCACGGCATCGTCTTCCGGGTGAAGCGCGGGGTGTACCAGTTCAATCCGCCCTATGCGTACCGGGTTGCGGAGTTCATCCCGGGGACCGAGGGCATCGAGCCCGAGTATCGTCAGATCGAGCAGCACGAGACCATCAAGAAGATCCGCCAGGACGAGACCTTGCCCAGCCTGGTGCGCTTCCCCTCACTGGAGAAGATGCGGGAAGCCATCGAGGAGCTGCGTCAGCACAGGGCCGACGAACGGGCCCGCCGCCGCCTGGAGCGGGCACAGCAGAAGGAGAAGGAGGCCGGACAGTGAGCGGTCTGCATTTCGCTGCCGTCAACGCGGAGGGGATCGTCGCGGATCTGGACCTGCTGCCGGCGGCCTACCGGGTGCTGCTGAAGATGCGTGCCCACAGCGAGCCGGGCGGCCGGATCGAGATCGATCAGGTCACGCTCGCGCAGATGCTGGGGCTCAGCCGGGCGGCGGTGAACTCCGCGTTGCGGGACCTGGACCTGGCGCAGCTGGTGACCAAGCACAAGCCGGGCATCTACCAGCTCAACCCGATGCTGGCTGCCTACCTCTCCCCCGAGGATGCGATCGCGGCAGTCAAGGCGATGCCCAAGAGCGCACGGCTCAACTCCCCCGGGTTCGCCGAGCGGTACCGGCAGGCGGTTGCGGCCTACCAGGACCAGCTCGCCGAGAAGCGCCGCCGCAAGGACGACGAGAAGCGCCGGCAGGCCCTCAAAGCCGTGTCCTGACGCCGTAGGAAATGGTCCGAGGGCTCACTTGGCCCGTCTGGTGGGAGGGTCTGCTTCAGTCGGGCTCAGGGCTGGTGTCTGGCGAGGGTCACCGGGTGAAGTGCCCGGGCGGCGGCGAGGCAGGGGATGCTCGAGCATGTTCAACACTGGCCGCGGGCGGGTTGCCAAGCCCTCGAAGGTGCGCCGGAGGCTCGGCTACACGCCAGAGGTGCGCGCGGTGCGCCAGGCGGAGGACGAGGTCAACCGGATGTCGTCCAGGCTGGTGGATGCCATGGGCATCCCCGGCACCCCAAGTCACCTCCCTGCCGCCGCCATACCCTGTTCCGGCATCGACCCGGACTTCACCACCTACTACAGAGTGGACCCCCTGGGCGCTGTGGGAAGCGGACGCGGACGGCTTCGACACCGCCATGGACAACCTGCGCACCCGACTGCCCGGCATGGGGTGGCGTATTACCAAGGACGGGCCGATGAACAGCAGGGCCCGCAACCCGGAAATCAAGGCAGTCCACACCACCTCGCGGCACCACGTGGCGATTAGGGCGCTGAAGACACGCTCAGGTGACCTCAAGCCACAGATGGACGTCACCCTCGTCTCACCCTGCTACCAAGCTCCCGAAGGCACCGACCTCTCCCGCGCCTAACAGGAGCCGCCACGCCCACGACAGGTGGGTTGATGCTCCCCAACGACACCCACCACCTCGCCACAGTCATCCGGAACATTGCTGTCGAAGCCGGATGCGGCGACCAGCAGACTCGGCCTCGAAGACCGCGCAGCGCCGCTCGAAGGAGGGCTGCCTCGTGGCGGACATCAACGGCCTGGAGT
>NZ_JBHZAF010000064.1:0-1783 GCF_042754085.1 Nocardia sp. NPDC059236 | reverse complement strand
GGTCGAGTGGCCCGGGGGAATCGCACCCCCGGGCTCTCACAGAACCGTGCTTAACAGTCTCCCATTACACGGCTCCTACCATCCAGTCGCCATGAAACCACGAGTGTATTCCCAGTGGGCGAACAGCCGGGGATACCTGTGCCCCAACGCTTTCCACCAGGCGTTGACTTTCTTGAATCCGTGTAACCGCCGATATTTCTTGCGAGCCCACCGCACCAGATAGGTGTTGATGCGTTTGCACAGCGCATACAGTTTCGACCGATAGAACCGGCCGTAATACTGCAACCAGCCCCGCACGATCGGATTGATCCATCGGGCCATCTGACCCACCGTCCAGTCCGTGTGTCGATGCAAGTGCCAGCTACGGACCTGCCGGTTGATTCGTTTCTCCGCATCGCGGCTGATCGCGGGCATGAACGAGTTGAACAACCGCCCGTGTTTATCCCGCGCTGTCCGCGCCCGGAACTCATACCCCAGGAACGTGAACGACGTGTGCTCATAGGCACCGGCCCGCTCATAGTCCTTGCAGTACACGACTTTCGTCTTCTCCGGGTGCAGCTCCAACCCGACCTCGGTGAATCGTTCCCCGATCGCGGTCCTCAGCATCAGTGCCTGCTTTTCGCTGGCGCAGTGCACGATGACGTCGTCCACATATCGTTCGAACATGATCCCCGGAAACCTCCGGGACATCCACGCATCGAACGCGTAATGCATGAACAGGTTCGCCAGAATCGGCGATACCGCGGACCCCTGAGGGGTCCCCCGGTCTCGTGTCTCCAGCGTCCCGTCCGGGCGTTGCAGCGGAGCCGAAAGCCACCGCCGCACATACAACACCACCCAGTCCTGGTCGGTGTTGGCCCGGACCGCCTTGACCATCAGTTCGTGATCTACAGTGTCGAAGAACTTCCGGATGTCCAGGTCCAGGACCCATCCACCGGACCCCCAGCACCGCTGTCGGCATGCTCCGACCGCGTCCAGCGCCGAGCGATTCTGCCGATACCCATAGGAGTCCGGATGGAACATCGGTTCCACCCGTTTTTCCAACTCCATGGCCACCACCGTCTGCGCGACCCTGTCCGCGACCGTCGGCACACCCAGAACACGAACCCCGCCACCGGTTTTCGGGATCTCCACCGCCCGAACAGGCGGCGGGAAATACGTCCCCGATGACATCCGATTCCACACCTTATAGAGGTTGTTCCTCAGGTCGGCCTCGAACTCGGCAATCGACTGCCCATCAACCCCGGCAGCACCCTTATTGGCCCGCACTCTGCTAAACGCTTCCTGCACAGCCCATTTCGAAATCTCGAACGACTTCAACGACGACCTCGGCTGACTCATCCAGCTCCTCCCGGCACTTGCCGGTTGACTGCTTCACCAACCCGAATGGTCCGGCCCCTTCGCTCCACCACCATTACAGCGGCTTCACCACTACTACGCGCCGGTCCGCCGGCACGTCCCGCATCGGTACTCAACGCCTCACAGTTTCGGCTGCCCGGCGCGCTCCCTGTCGACCCCGCCGAAGCGAAATCCGTATCGGGACATGCCTTCCCACGTTCCATGCGAAAGCCGCAGATCAGGCTCACGTCGCCTCCATGCCGGACACCGCCTGGCCAGAAATCGGGACACCCGCCAGACTCATCCCGGTGCCAAAAAGACGCCCCGGTTTCGATGTCACCTGTTTCCATTTCGACACGTCGTCAGCGATTCACTCGCGTTCGTCTTCCTGATCCCCACCTGACACCCTCGATCGAGCGCCTTTTCCTCATCGCTCACCACGACG
>NZ_JBHZAF010000063.1:893-1804 GCF_042754085.1 Nocardia sp. NPDC059236 | reverse complement strand
GGCGGGTCCAGCGGATCCGGCAGGTCCGGCAGGTCCGGCGAGTCCGGCAGGTCCGGCGGACCCAGCAAGTCCGGCAGGTCCGGCGGGGCGGGGCCGCAGGAGGGCACGCGATGAGCGGCCGGGAGACAGTGCTCGGCCGGATCCGCCGCGCGCTGGCGGACGTACCTCGCACAGAGCGGCCCGATCAGGCTCCGGTCGCCCGCGACCATCTGCGGGTGCACGGCGAGCGCTCCGCGCGAGAGACGGCGCGGCTGCTCGCCGCCCATCTGGTGGACTACCGGGCGCACGTATTGCACTGCACCCCGGCCGACCTGCCGCAGACGATCGCGGATCTGCTGGCACGGCGGGGATCGCGCAGCGTGGTGACGCCTGCCGGGGTGCCCGCCAAGTGGCTGCCCGAAGACGTCGAGCGCGTAACGGACTCGGCGGCGCTCACCCCGCTCGACCTGGACGCGGTGGGAAGCGTGGTGACGGGGTGCGCGGTCGCCGTGGCCGAGACGGGCACCCTGGTGCTGGACGCGTCCGAGGACCAGGGGCGGCGCCGCATCACCCTCGTCCCGGACCACCACATCTGTGTGGTGCGGGTGCCGGAGCAGGTCGTCGACTCCGTACCGCAGGCCCTCGAACGTTTGGATCCCGCCCGGCCGCAGACCTGGATCTCCGGTCCGTCGGCCACCAGCGACATCGAACTCGACCGGGTGGAGGGCGTACACGGGCCGCGCACGCTCGATGTGGTGCTGGTCGCGGCGGAGGCCGAAGCAGCTGAGACGGAGGCCGACGCCGCTGGGACGGCGGAGGGAGCGCGGGGAGCCGAGACCGCCGAAGGCTGACCGGCCGTCCCCCGCGCCCCGTCGGGGCGCACGTACCGCGACGGGGCGACGGGGCGACGGGGCGACGGGGCGACGGGGCGA
>NZ_JBHZAF010000063.1:0-883 GCF_042754085.1 Nocardia sp. NPDC059236 | reverse complement strand
ACGCGTTCCTGGCCGAGGCCCGTTCCTCGGCCCGGATACGGGCGTGCCTGCGGGCCAGTTCCTCCCACAGCAGGCTGACAGGGTGGTCGGGATCGCGGTTCTCCGGCTCGCTGCGGCGGAAGGCGCCGACGAGCACCCGCTGGCTCGTTCCGACGTCGTCCACCAGCGGCAGGGTGCGCAGCCCTTGTGCCTCGGGAAGCCTGCCCTCCGCTATCGCCTCCCCGATGCCCTGGGTGACGAGCATGCTGCCGTATAGCACGCGGGAGCTGAGGAGTTCGAAACCGTAGTGGGCCGAGTCGATCTCGGCCGCTATCCGCATCCGGCGGCGGTACTCGGGACCGAACCAGCCGCGCAGCACGTCGGGTATCAGCCCGTCGGTGGACACCACGAGCGGCCGCCGGGGGAGCGCAGCTTCTGCAGCAGTGTTCCGCTGCGGACGTGCGCCATGGTCAGCTCCACCCCTTCCCGAGTGAACCGGTCGTTGACCTGTTCGACAGCGTTCAGCAGGTAGCCGAGCGTGTAGCGGGTGGAGCCGACGCGCAGACTGCGGCCACGGCGTCTGCGGGCGGTGTCCAGCCCTTCGCGCCACCCGTCGAGCGTTCCCTGTGCAAGCCGGGCGAGCTCCTCGCCGGTGCGGGTGAAATGCACCCGCTCGCCGCGCCCGCGCTTGCGCAGCAGCGGCTCTCCGCAATGGTCGCCCAATTTGCGGTTCATCGTGTCCAGTTGCTTCTGAATACTGGACTGCTCCCGCCCCAGCCGCCTGGCGGCGCCCAGGGCCGTGCCCTCCTCGTAGACGGCCAGCAGGGTGCGGAGCTGATCCATCGTGATGTCGAGCAACCCTGGTGGGTAGTCGGGGGTGCCTGGCAGAGGCATACGTACTGCT
>NZ_JBHZAF010000062.1:1136-1807 GCF_042754085.1 Nocardia sp. NPDC059236 | reverse complement strand
TCTCCGGTGCGGCAGCTGTGATCTTCCTGCTGCTCGGCCACCTGCTGATGCTCATCGACTCCCAGCAGGATGTCGGCACCTCTCTGGTGCTGACCGGCTGGTCGGGCGCCGGCGTCGCAGCTGTTACGGGGGCTCTCGGCCTCGGCACGGTCTTCGTCGCCGCGCGCAGCCATTCTCGGCCCAGCTCCCGTCTCCGGGACGGTTCGCGGCCGAACCTGACAGGGGAGCGCAGGGTGGAGGAGGCGCACGCCGCCTGGCGGACGGCGCTCTTGGAGCGCGCCGTGCTGCCCTGCCTTCGTTCTCGGCTGCTTGAGGTCGGCGGTGAGCAGCCGGACCGGTCGAACGCGCGGACGGCAGCGCCGCGCTCGTCACTCGGCTTCAGCCCTGGTTACGAGGCACCTGGCTTCGGCAGTCCGGAGTTCGGGGATTCGGCGGGCCCAAGTGCGGAGTGAACCGGTGGAGCCGTCCGGGAGACGTGTCCGAGGAACTTGCACTCGGCTGCGTGAGTGTGCCGTGAGTGTGCGCGGAGCAGGCGGGCAGGCGTCCAGAGGGTCACTTCCTGCCGCCGGCAGCGGCTCAAGCGCCCGAGGGCTCACCCGTAGGAGAGGTCGTCGCAAGGGTTGTCCGCTGCTGAGCGTCCCTTGTCGTTCCGCTCCTTGCCACCCGCTCCA
>NZ_JBHZAF010000062.1:480-1126 GCF_042754085.1 Nocardia sp. NPDC059236 | reverse complement strand
CCTGTGCCCGGCTCGGTTGTTGCGCCGGGGAAGAGCTTGGCCAGTTGGGCCGCGTGGGAACGCTCTCCCGGCCCATAGGTGATGACGGTTCCGGTGTGGTTCTGGGTGGCGGCATTTCCGCTGCCGGTCACCGAGAAGTGATGCTCACGCAGCACATCGGCTGCGGCTGCGGCGAGACCGGACGTGGTGGTGCCGTTGTAGACCGAGACGCTGATGCCGTCACCTTGGACCGAGTCGGAGTCCGGGGAGGGGCGCGCGGAGTCTTTCTGCCCTTCGGGCGGTCCGCCACTGGCGTCGGCTCCGCTCAGCGTGCGATCGGCTTTGATGTCCGCCCACAGTTGGTTCGCGTCCGGCTGCACGATGGCGACTCTGTTGCCCTGGTAGCGCCATGGGACGGTGACGAATCGGGTGTTGTCCAGGTCGATCCCCTTGAGGGACATGGCGAAGTCGACCATCTTCTTCGGCGTGCCCAGAGCTTCATCCACCGTCATGGACTTGGTGGCGGCGTTTGCGAGGGGGAGCAGAGTTGTCGGGCTGAAGCCCTGCTGCTTGATCTTCTTCATCAGGGAGCCGACGAAAGCCTGCTGGCGCTTGATGCGGCCTATGTCGGATCCATCCCCTATGCCGTGCCGGATACGTACGTAGT
>NZ_JBHZAF010000062.1:0-470 GCF_042754085.1 Nocardia sp. NPDC059236 | reverse complement strand
CCGTCTGCTCGCCGGCGTGGAAGAGGAGCTTGCCGCGGGAACGCCGGTTGGGGTTCAGGTCGTTCTGGTAGACGTCCTTGGGCACACAGACCGGCACACCGCCCACGGCTTCGGTCACCGCGGAGAAGCCTTTGAAGTCGACGACGACGGTGTGGTCCACCCGCAGCCCGGTCAGCTTCTCGACCGTGTTCTGAGTGCAGGCGGGGTTGCCCTCCTTGGTCTGTCCGACCGAGAAGGCCGCGTTGAACATCGCGTTGTGCCGGGTGCGGCTCCAGTTGCCGTCGGGCAGTTTGCAGGGCGGAACGTCCACCAGTGCGTCCCGGGGAAAGGAGACGGCGACAGCGTGTTCGCTGTCGCCGTATACGTGGAGCAGGAAGGCTGTGTCGGAGCGCCCTATGTCGTCCTTGCGGCCACCGCCCAGCCGGTCGTTGCCGTCAGTGCGCGCATCCGAACCGATGACCAGGACGTTC
>NZ_JBHZAF010000061.1:841-1923 GCF_042754085.1 Nocardia sp. NPDC059236 | reverse complement strand
CAACTGCTCCACCAGCACTCGACCGCCGTACTGGCGCACCACGTCAGGTTGGCCGGTGCCCTCCGTCATCCAGGGGGCGCGCACCCCGCGTCGCGCTTCCGCCGCACCCGCACGCAGTGCCCCCGAGCTGCACATGGAGCTGCCCTCTTCCGCCGTACGGGGGTCATCGTGACGGCACCGCGTAGTGCTGGAACGCGCAGGCAATAGGTAATCCTGTGTCGAGCCGCATGGAGGGTGAGCATGAGCAGCCTGTGGTGGTCTCTCCGGCTACGGCGCGAAGCCGCCAGTGTGCCGCTCGCGCGGCAGCTCCTGCTGAGCTCGATGGCCTCGGCCGGAGCCGATCCGGACGTGGCCTACGACATGTGCCTCGCTCTGTCCGAGGCGTGCGCGAACGCGATCGAGCACGGCAGCACTGCGGGTGACATGGTCGGTGCGTACCGGGTCTCCGCGTATCTGGAGGGCAACCGTTGCCGTATCGAGGTGGCGGACACCGGGCCGGGTTTCCCTGCCGGCTACAGCCCGGCCCGGTGTCCGAACGAGGCGGAGAGCGGACGGGGCCTGTACCTGATCGAGTCACTGGCCGACCACGTACGGTTCCGCAACCGGCCGGGGCACGGCGGCGCGGTCGTCAGCTTCGACAAGGTTCTGGCCCGCCGCGACGGGCACCTCATGACAGCGTCCTGACGCTCCCCGAACGCCGCCGCTCGGAACGGTGCATGGCGTCCCACACCGCTCCGGCGCCGGGGCAGCCTCATGCTTCCGCTGCAGCCGGTGGCGGCGGGGCCGGGTTCCGGTAGCGCAGCAGCAGCATGGCCGCGTCGTCGTGCAGCGGGGAGCGCACATGCTCCTGGATGTCCTGCCGTACGGCCTCCAGCGCGGCTTCCGGGTCGGGGTCCTTGAGCAGATGGGCCCGGTGGTCGAGCGGGTAGAAGAGGTTGTCCGGGTCGCGGGCCTCGGTGACGCCGTCGGTGTACAGCAGCAGTTGGTCTCCCGGGGCGAACCGCACCTCGTGCGGGCGCGGCGATTCGCTCCCGTGCAGGCCCAGACCCAGCGGCAGGGAGCGCTGCGGCGGCTCGGCGAAG
>NZ_JBHZAF010000061.1:0-831 GCF_042754085.1 Nocardia sp. NPDC059236 | reverse complement strand
GCCAGTGGCGCCGGGTGCCCGAAATTCAGCAGTGTCGCACTGGGGGAGTGCTTGCCGTGCGGCACCTCGGCGAGCACCGCCGTCACGAACTTCTCTCCCAGCAGATGCCGGTCCAGGGCGCGCTCCAGGCGTGCGCCGACGGCCGGCAGGTCCGGTTCGTCGTAGGCGGCCTCGCGGAAGGCGCCCACCACCACTGCCGCCGTCTCCACCGCCTCCAGGCCCTTGCCCTGGACGTCACCGATGATGACGCGGACGCCGTTCGGGGAGGTGACCACCTCGTACAGGTCACCACCGATCCGTGCCTCGGCGACGGCCGAGGTGTAGGAGACGGCGACCCGCAGCTGCCCGGCGCTGCGCGGCACCGGGCGCAGCAGCACCCGCTGCGCGGCCTCCGCGATGGAACGCACGTTGGCCAGTTCGGCCTCGCGCTTCTGCCGCATCGCGGTCGCCAGCAGCGCCGCGATGGACACGCCCGCAACGGAGATCAGCGTCGCGTTGCCGCGCCGCTCGCCGAACTGTTCGTTGTAGAGGCTCAGCGCGATCGACAGCGCCATCGCCAGCGCGCCGACCAGTGCGGTGCGCCGCTTGCCACCGGTCAGGCCGGCGAAGGCGGGCCCCAGCGCCATCATCGGCTGCAGCCCGATCTTGGGCCCGGCCGTCAGGTCGACGGCACCGACGATGCCCATGGCGAGGAAGGGAAACGCGGACAGCAGTCCGGTCCGCAACCGGGAGACCAAAGCGTGCTCTCTTCCTGAGGGTGACTTCGCTCAGCAGGCTCGTGCCGTGACGTCGTCTCCCGTCCTCGCCGCTGTGCTCGAACAGTTGTGACCC
>NZ_JBHZAF010000060.1:0-2155 GCF_042754085.1 Nocardia sp. NPDC059236 | reverse complement strand
CGCCGGGAGCCTTCGGGCCGGGGCGCTTGAGGCCGGACTTCATGGCCAGACCCTTGGGCGCGATGGACGGCTTGGCCTCGGCGGCCGGAGCCGACGTGACCGCAGCCTCGGTGGCGGGCTTGGCGCCCGGCGCCTTGGCGGCGCCCTTCATCTGCAGACCCTTGCCACCGGGAGCCTTGAGCCCGCCCTTCATGGCCAGCCCGCCCGGCTTGGCAGCCGGAACCGCCGGCGTCTCCGCAACGACCTCGGCGGCAGCGGCTGCGGCGGGAGCCGCAGCGGCGGAAGCGGATTCGGCAGCGGGAGCCTTCGCACCCGGCGCCTTCAGGCCGCCCTTCATCTGCAAACCCTTGCCGGGAGCCTTCGCGCCGCCCTTCATGCCCAGGCCCTTGACCGGCGCCGGAGCCGCGGACGCCTCGGACGCGGCCTCGGCGGCAGGAGCAGCCTCGGCCGGAGCAGCGGCGGGAGCGGCGGCCTTCGTGCCCGGGGCCTTGAGTCCGCCCTTCATGGCCAGACCCTTACCACCGGGGGCCTTCGCGCCACCCTTCATACCCAGACCGACACCGGCCGCAGCAGCCTTCGGCGCAGCCTCGGTGGGAGCCGCCGCCACCGCGGCTTCGGCCTGCACGGGCTCGGGCACCGAAACCGGTTCGGGCTCTTCGACCTTCGGTGCCTGCACAACCTTCAGGTTCTCGGTCAGCGTCGCGGCCTCGACACGGTTGATGGACTGCAGCATCAACTGCGCCACATCCACGACCTCGACACCCTGGCCGACCTCGCCGCCGTCCTTGCGGGCGGTCACACCATCGGTCAGCATCACCCGGCAGAACGGGCAACCCGTCGCGATCATCGACGGCTCGTTACCACCCTCGAGCGTGTCCAGGGCCTCATCGACCCGGTCGATGTTGATGCGCTTACCGAGCTGCTCTTCCATCCACATCCGCGCACCACCCGCGCCACAGCACATGGAACGCTCGGCGTGACGCGGCATCTCGACCAACGTCGAACCCGAGGCCTCCATCAACTCACGCGGCGCGTTGTAGATCTTGTTGTGCCGGCCCAGATAGCACGGGTCGTGATAGGTCACGTTCTGCGCCACCGGCGACACCGGCACCAACGCCTTGCCCCGCACCAGACGGTTCAGCAACTGCGTGTGATGCACCACCTCATAGGAGCCACCGACCTGCGGGTACTCGTTGTTGAGCGCGTTGAAACAGTGCGCACACGTGACCACGATCTTCTTCTTGGCCTGCTCCACACCGTCGAACACCGAGTTCAACAACTCGATGTTCTGCATCGCCAACTGCTGGAACAAGAACTCGTTACCCGCACGACGCGCCGAGTCACCGGTACAGGTCTCCTCCTGACCCAGCACCATGAACTTCACACCCGCAGTCGCCAACAACTCCGCGACGGCCTTGGTGGTCTTCTTCGCCCGATCCTCATACGCACCCGCGCAGCCGACCCAGAACAGATACTCATACCCGTCGAAGGAATCCGCGTCGCGACCGAACACCGGGATCTCGAAGTCCACCTCCGAAATCCAGTTCAGCCGGTCCTTGGCGTTCTGACCCCACGGGTTGCCCTTGTTCTCCAGATTCTTGAACAACCCCGCCAGCTCGGAGGGGAACTCCGACTCGATCAGCACCTGGTAGCGACGCATATCGATGATGTGATCGACATGCTCGATATCCACCGGGCACTGCTCCACACACGCACCACAGGTCGTGCACGACCACAACACCTCGGGATCGATGATCCCGTTGACATCCTCACCACCGACCAGCGGACGCTCCGCCTCCGCCCGCGCCGCCTCCGAGACCCGCGCCAACGCACGCTCGTCCGGCTTGCCCTCGGCGTCGACCAGACCGATCTCCTCGCCACCCATGTCCTTACGGCCACCCGCGAGCAGGTACGGAGCCTTCGCGTAACCATGATCACGCAGCGACATGATCAACAACTTCGGCGACAACGGCTTACCGGTATTCCAGGCCGGGCACTGCGACTGACAACGACCACACTCGGTACACGTAGTGACATCGAGGATGTCCTTCCACGAGAAGTCCTCGAACCTACCCACACCGAAGGTGTCGTTGTCCGGGTCGGCGGTCTCCATCTCGATCGGCTTGCCGTTCGACATCATCGGCTTGGCCGCACC
>NZ_JBHZAF010000059.1:0-2563 GCF_042754085.1 Nocardia sp. NPDC059236 | reverse complement strand
GCTTCGTCCTGTTGCGGTTCAAGTCCGGCTCCGGGCACTTCCTGCCCCCGGGTTCCCTGAGTCGTATCCGGGGTTCCCTGATCCGGGGGGTCGGCCTGTCGGGCCGCCCCGTTCCACTCGCCGCGGGGGCGCGCGGCGTATCGCGCCGCGTGCTGGTAGACCTTCGCGCTGCCCCGGTCAGGTGAGGCGGAGGCGGTGGTGGAAGGTGCGCAGGGTGTCACCGATCAGCTCGGTGGGCGAGAGGCGGAAGTGCCAGAGGGTGCCGGGGCGGAGCAGGCCGGCGCCCTGCCGCTCGACGCCCTTCAAGCCCTGGAAGAGGCACATCAGAAGCGGACGGTAGAGGAACTGGACTTCCGGGTCGGCGTCGTCCAGGGCGGCACGGGCGGCCTCGAAGGCGGCGCGGGCCTCGCCGCAGGTCGGTCTCGGGGAGGGGGAGGAAGCCGTCTCGCAGGTCCTCGGCCAGGTCGGCGAGATCGTCCCAGCGCTGGGCGGCGTCGAGGGCCAGTCTCGACGCGGTCTCGTTGCGTGGATGGCGCGGGACGCGGCAGGCGGCGAGCAGCAGGCGGGTGGCCGGCATGTTGCTGCGGTCGACGTTGTCGTGGTGGTCCTGCTCGGTCGCGTAACCCGTCAGCCCCAGTCGGCAGGCCTGCCCCGCCAGACAGTCGTGGACGTCGGCGGGGTCGAGGGGCCGCACCTGCACCGTGTGCAGAAAGGCCCGCAGGAAGGGCTGTTCGGCGCTGCCGGTGGCCAGCCCCCGCCGGACCTGCTCCGCCCAGGCGTGGAAGGCCGCCGGATCGCACCGGCGCATCCGCCAGGCAGTCGGCATGGATGCCCAGGGCGCCCACGGTGAACAGGTGGGGCTGCCAGGCCGGTGGGACCAGGAGGCGAACGGGAGCATAGGCGCCGGGGTACCGGCGGGCCACCACATGTGCTGCCGCGGTGTAGTCGCCGCGCAGTCGGCCGTGGGGGATCCCGGCCAGGTGCAGTGTGCGCTGCCAGGGAGTGGCCCGGGTCAGCAGCTGACGCAGCAGCGGCGGACCGGGCGCGGTCACGACAGCCGGCTCGCACGTTCGGGCTTCGTCGATTCGGCGGTGAGCTGATGCAGGGCGAACCGGGCCGTCTCCCGCAGCCCGTCCCGCAGGGTGGTGCCCAGCTGGGAGGCGATCGCCGTGGGCGGGGAGACACGGCCGCCGACCGCCACGGCCTCGGTGGCGCCGACCGTGTCGGCTGTCTCGGCCCCGCCGACCCTGTCGTACGCGTCGGCCGCGTCCGTCGCCCCCAGATTGCCGAAGCGGCGCCGGCGCTGGTGGAAGAGCTCCATGGCGTGCCGGAAGTGCGAGGCACGGAAGTCGGGCCACAGTACGTCGAGGAAGACGAGCTCGGCGTAGGCGCTGTGCCACAGCAGGAAGTTCGACAGCCGGTACTCGCCCCCGGTGCGCAGCAGCAGGTCCACGTCAGGGAGTTCGGGCAACTGCATGTGCCGGGCGAGGACCTCGGTGGTGATCTGCTCGGCCGGGACCTCCCGGGCGGCCAGGGAGCGTGCGGCCTCGCACAGGTCCTGGCGGCCTCCGTAGTTGAACGCCAGGCTCAGCTGGAGAGTGGTGTTGTCGCGGGTGAGCTCCTCGGCTTCGCGCAGCCTGTTGACCGCCTCTGCGGGCAGGCGGGGGTCCTCACCGCCCAGCAGCCGCAGCCGTACCCCGCGCTTGTGCATGCGCTGGGCCTCCCGACCGATCACATGCTGGGCGAGGAAGCGCACCAGGAAGCCGACCTCTTCAGCCGGGCGTGACCAGTTCTCCGTGGAGAAGGCGAACAGCGACAGCCACTCGACCTTCTCCTCCAGCGCGCTGTCCAGGATCGCTTCGAAGGAAGCCCTGGCGGCCATGTGGCCGTGGGTGCGCTCCAGTCCGCGGTGCTGTGCCCAGCGGCCGTTGCCGTCCATGATGCAGGCGATATGCCTGGGAGGAGTCCTGGGTGTCATCCGCCCTCCAGTGGGCACGCAGAGCAACTGTCCTTGTTCGGAGGGTAGATGCCCGCTGTGGGCGGTCGTATCCCTTCGCCACCGCGCTTCCCCTGATATCGGGACGGGCCGGCCCATGGCAGGCCGACTGCAGCGGATTCTCGGCATGGTGCACGCCTGCCACGCAGCCGCCTCGACGGGGCGGACGACGTGACGGACCGTGCGGCGGAGTCCTGCGGCGGGGCCGGACTCGCCCGCGACGGGACGGAGTTGCACGGGCCGCGGGTCCCTGGCGGGGCGGCGGCCCAGTAGGGTGCGCGGCGTGACCGAGAACCCTTCCCTTCCACGCTCCTTCCGGCTCCTCGTCACGGGGGGAGGCACCGGCGGACACACCTATCCGGCCCTGACCGCGATCAGGACGTTGCAGGCGCGGCTGGCCGCGGACGGCGGAACGCTCGACGTCCTGTGGATCGGCACCCCGCACGGGCTGGAGGCCCGCGTCGCCCCGGCCGAGGGCATTCCGTTCACGACGGTGGCGACGGGCAAGATCCGCCGGGCCGCGAACCCGCTCAAGATGATCAGCCCGGCGAACGTCAAGGACATGGC
>NZ_JBHZAF010000058.1:0-2976 GCF_042754085.1 Nocardia sp. NPDC059236 | reverse complement strand
CGGGGCAGAGGGTCGGCAGTGCACCAATTGTAATATTTCCGGTCTGACCAGCGCCGACGCCTGTGACCAGGTCAGGGGCAGCTAGACGGCACAGTTAGTTCGGCGACCGGTACTGATCAGCGCGCTCGCCAGTCGTCCCCGAACAGGAACCGCTGCAATCGCCGTGTTCCTCCGCGGGCCGTGTCGAGGATCTGGATAGCCTCGCGCCCGGTCAGACCGAACTCTTCCGCGACCACGACCGGCACCGTGTCCGTGTCGGTGCCGAGGATCTCGACCAGCAGCCGGTTACGCGCCTGCTTGGCTGCGTGAATCTCCGCGCTCGCGCGATTGAACCGATCGCTTCGGGCGGGCGCACGGCCGCCACCGTGGATAGTCCGCGTCTCGCCGGTCGCGATCAGCCGCGCCTTGGCGCGCTCGAGGGTCGCCAGTGCTGCAGCTATGCGGGGGTCGCTCACCTGCTCACGATATCGCGCGCGACGAGCTGCTCGTCGAGCGCGATCACGGGGGCCGTCGCTGCCCACGGCAACAGCTGGGCTCGCGCGGATCGGATCGAGTCGGCCAGTCGCGGGGAACGATTCTGCGCGGTCATCTCGGCAGCGTGGCCGACGACGGCTGCGGCCTCTTCGATCTCGCCCATCCGGCCGAGCGGGTCGGCGAGTTCCAGCAGCGTCAGCGCGCGGTCGCGAACGAAGGTCTCCGGAATCAGGCCGACCGCGTGGCGTGATGCTTCCGCGCCGCGCGCAGGGTCGCCGAGCTGTGTATGAACCAGGCCGCTGAAAGACTCGAGCAAGCCGGGTCCGACGAAATAGGCGCGGCTCTCGCTCGGATGGCACGACAGGGTGAGGCCGTCGAGGGCGTGCGCGGCGTCGTCGAGGGCGGATAGCGCGGCCATGCGCTGACCTATGCGGCCCGCGGCGTCCGCGAATCGAATTCCCACATACGCGCGCAGGCGGCGGTCCGCGCTCTGCGTGACCCACGACCGCGCCGCGGTGGCGTGGTCCATGGCGATCCGCCGGCGCCCTTGCCATATCGCGAGTTGCGACATGTGGCACAGCATGTAGGCGGCGAGGTCGTCATCCTCGGCGTCGTGGGCGTATTCGCGAGCATCCTCGTAGCACTGCGCGGCGGTCGCGTGGTCGCCGTCGTCAGCTGCCAGGGCGCCCGCGAGGCCATGCCACTCGGCGTACAGGCTCAGCAGGGCGGGCTGCAGTTCGGGGCCGCAATCGCGGAGCATGGCCGCGGTGAGTGCCTTTTGCGCAGTGACGAGACCGAGCGCGGCGGGTGAGCCGAGCTTGTCATCGAGTTCCATTGCGGCCCACAGGGTCGTGCGCACCGACGCGATCGTGGCAGCGTCTGGCCGTCCCGCATCGAGCCGCCGCGGCTCGGACTGCACTTCGGCCGGTTCTGGCTCATCTCCATTCCGGAAGCGCCGAAACGCTTCGGCTTGCGAGGGCGACAATTTCGCGAGCCGCGCACTCAGGGCGGCATGCCCGCCTTCGCCGATCGTGCCGCCGTTCTCCCAGCGCTTATAGGTCCGAAGGCCGGCAAGTAGATCGTCGGCGAGCTCGGTTTGCTTCATTCCGAGTGCTTTTCGCAGTGCGCGGCAATCTCGCGCAGTCCAAGTAGTGACGACGATCATGTGCGCGCTCCCCTGCGGCTGGTGGTCGTCTGTCAACTGTAGGTCGAATGGCACCCCGCTGGCACCCAATGGCACCCCGCTGGCACCCGACACGGCCATAGCGTTTCCGGTAACCCCAGCGCCGGGAGCGCCGGACGCCTCGGCGCTGGGTGCCACCCAACAAGACGACCGAAGGGGGGCGGACCATGACGGAACCATCAGAGCCGGGCCCGGACCTGCTGGCGGAAGCGCTCGAAGAGGCAAGGGCTCTCGCGCCACCGGACAAGGCCGTGATCTACATCTTCCGTCCGCTGCTGACCACGAAAGCGGATCTGGACTGGGCGGAGTTCTACGCCCGCCAGCGAGCCCACGCGCTGGGCCTGCGAGTTGTGCGGGTGCTCACGGTGGACAACTCGCATCAGGATCGAATGGGGATGCTGTACCGGCTTCTCCGCCGAGTCGATTGCGCGGTTGTGATTACTCCTAGCGTGGCGCATGTGGGCGGAAACCCGCGGCGCGTAACAGCCTTCGCGGACCTGCAGACGGTAGATCCGGCCGAGTGCTATCACTGGCGCACCCGAGTCCCTCGCTATGAGTTGGACGAAGCGCTGGCGCCCGAACCCCAAGACCACTCCGACGCTCGGGCCTCGAAGGGAGGTGTGTGTAGCGACAGCATCGAGGACGTCATGACGCAGCGCCGGTAACCCAATTCCCGCGTTGCTTCACGGAAGCCCCCCGGGCGTGTGTCTTCAGTTGCGCCGCAAACCTACTGGAGTCCTACCACTTGCACCGGGGGTCTTTCCATACCTGCTTGCCCGGGATGAGCCGAGCTAGCTGAAAGACCCGGAGGAGGGATTGTGACCGAGACCCAGAGCCTGGATTGGGTAAAAGCCCGCGACCTGTGCGCCAGGATCCAAGACATCGCCGAAGAACTCGGCGCGATTGCCGGACAGCCGGAGCACCCCGCCATCGTCGCGCTAGCGCAGGCAGCGAACGAGATCACCGCCAGTGCGCGACTACCTGTCGACGCGTGAGTGACCTCGACGCGACCCGCAAATGACGCAACCGCCCTAGCCGGGGAATGGCTGGGGCGGTTGCGTTTCGGCGTTGTCCAGCCGCAGGATGAATACAGCACGGCCGCCCCCGGTAGCGACGGGGGCGGCCGTTTGTTCTATCGCGGCAGTGCCGTCTTCAGTACCCGTGCTTCTTGTTCCAGTCCATCACGTACTTGGCGTAGAGGATGTTCCCGATTCCCAAGGTGAACCAGAACAGCCAGAAGTGGACCCAGAAGGATTGGGTCTTGCGGCGGCCGTGCCCGTAGCCGCCAGCGAACGCCGCGGCCGAGGCGTTCGCGACGT
>NZ_JBHZAF010000057.1:0-3312 GCF_042754085.1 Nocardia sp. NPDC059236 | reverse complement strand
TTCGACACGTCGTCAGCGATTCACTCGCGTTCGTCTTCCTGATCCCCACCTGACACCCTCGATCGAGCGCCTTTTCCTCATCGCTCACCACGACGCCGAGTAGCCGGAGGGAATCTCACCCTCCGGCCCTCACAGATCCGGACGTGAACCTCTCGGTTCATCCGGCTCGTGCCGTCCAATTACCAGGTCGTGTAACGCAATTGCCAGTGCGCGAATAGGCGAGGAGCCCGTTCCCGGACACCGCAAAGCCATTCACGCGCACGTCTGTCACCGCGTTCCAGCCGCTTATACTTCCTTCTCGCCCAGTGCATCAGGTGGCGATCGATACGCCAGCACAACGGAATCACCATGCTCGGATAGAACACCGTGAAATAGTTGAGCCAGCCCCGGAGAGCCGGGTTCACGCCACGTGCGAGGTCATTGAGGGTCAGAGTTGTGCGCCGATGTATCTTCCACGAGGCCACTTTTCGGCTCATATCCTTCAACTTGCCGGGATCGACCGCCGGCAGGAACCTCGTGAACGCCCTTCCCTCGGCCTTATTGAAGGCCCGCCGGGGACGAAACGCGTAGCCGCAGAACGTGAACGACACCACCGGGTGATCCCGTCGCCGCCGACTGTCCTTGCAGTACACTATTTTCGTCTTCTCGGGGTGCAGGCTCAATCCGATGTCGGCGAACCGACTCCCGATCGCGTCCCGCACCTTCTGAGCTTGACGTTCGGTCACACAGTGGATCACCGCATCGTCCGCGAACCGCTCGAACCTGACTCCCGGATATTCACGGGAAATCCACAGATCGAAGCCGTAATGCAGAAACAAATTGGCGAGCAATGGTGAAATTGGGCCGCCTTGCGGCGTTCCCTGAGTCCTTTCGATAACGGCGCCATCGGGCATCCGCATCGGAGCTTTGAGCCATCGCTCGACATAGAGCAAGACCCATTTCCGATCCGTATGTCGTGCAACTGCCTTCATGGTCAGATCCCATGAGACCGAGTCGAAGAAAGCCTTCACATCAAGGTCTAGGACCCAGTCCTTCTCCCGGCACCGATTCCGGCATGCCGCGACCGCGTCCAAAGGTGACCGTCCCGGACGGTATCCGTACGAGTTGTCGTGGAACACCTTCTCCACCTCCGGCTCCAATGCCAATACCGCCACTGTCTGCGCCACCCGGTCGACCACATTCGGGATGCCGAGGACTCTCGTTCCTCCTTTCTTCGGTATTTCCACCGCGCGGACCGGACCAGGAAAATACGATCCCGACGACATACGATTCCACAGCCGATAAAGGTTGTCTTGCACCCTTTCTTCGAACTGTTCGATCGTCACGCCATCGACCCCGGCCGCTCCTCCGTTCTCCTTGACCTTCAACCACGCATTCCACACCAGCATTTTCGGTATATCGTGCGACTTGCCCAGCAACTTCGGCTCATTCATGCGACTCCTTCCTTACGGTTGATCACATTCATCAGCCCGGACGACCCCACCCCTTGGCTCCGCCCCCACTGCGATACGCAGGGACTTCACAGCTACTACGGGTGAGTCCGCCAGCGCGTCCCGCAACGGTACTCAAATCCTTGCGGATTCTGCCGCTTGGAGTTCTCCCTCTCGCCACCGATTTCCCGATGGCAGTATCAGTACGCGCCTTCACATGTTCCATACGAGAGCCCGGACCGGACTCATGCTGCCTGTACGCCGGACACCACCTGGACAGTAAACGGGTAGCCTCCAGGCTCATCCCAGAGCAAAGACCAAGCCCTGGTTTCGGTGTCGTCTGATTAGCTTTCGACGCTTCAGTCGGCAGAGGGCAATTCGCCCATCGCTCATCTTTCCGGCCCACACCTGACACGGTCACAGCCGCGCCTTTTCCTACACCGTTCAAGACCACGGTCTTCAGCCAAGGCCCCGGTAGGTGGTTTGAAGCCTCCTCCCGCAAGGCGACTCCGGAGGTCCAGAAATTCCTCCATCTACTCGTACAGCACCGAAGAGCCAAGCTCACCGAACTTGACCTCCGTTCATGTTCACAAGGTCTTCAGCCAACGCAGCATGAGGTGGTTTGAAGCCTCCCACCCGACGGGCGACTCCGAAGGGCCACTACCCCTTCATCATTCGCACAGCATCACGTTCCGCTGCCTGACCTACCTCACGCAGCCTCCCGTGTTCGTGGCACACCTTTTTTCAGGAACGCAATGTCTTTGTCCTGCTCGGCAACTCGCCGCCGTAAGGCCAGTAGTTCGGCGCGTTCGGCCGGATCCAGGGGCGTGTCACCGTGTGCTGCGGCGGCCTCGCTGCGGCGGCGTTCGTCCTTGACCCAATTGCTCAGAAGGCCCTCGTTGAGACCCAGCTCCCGGGCGACCTCGGCGATCGTGCGACCAGTGTCGATCACCCGGTGCGCAGCCTCGACCTTGTACTCGGCCGTGAACGACCGACGCTTGCGAGGAGGCATGATGGACATCCTTCCAGCTGGACCTCGGTCCCGCTAAATCGGTGTCCACCATCCGGGGTGAACCTCACCCGGCCGCCGCGGTTGTCGTGGCGACCCAAGAAATGGAGGTCCCCGTTGATCCAAACCCGCTCCGTCTCGCCCCCACGCAGACGCACGCCCGTCGCGCTGTTCATCCTCCCGCCGGCGGTGTCTCCGTGAATCCCGATCCGAGCCGCTACCTCGCCCGCCTGCGCGTGATGCCCGGCTACGAGACTGCCGTGCCTGCCCCGCCGTCGACCGAAGTACTGGTCGTCGGCTACCGAGCATGCTTCGCCGCCTCCCCCGAGCCCGGCACACCAATCTCGCGTTTCGATGCCCTCACGGTCAGTACGCTAGCTCAGACTGTGACGCCGATGGCGTTGATCTCCGTCGAACACGCCACCCAAAGGCTTCATATCCGCACCAGCGGTGGCATCGAAATCAGCTGGGAAGAGAACTATTTCACTGCTTTCGGCGACTCGGGTACCCGGTGGCATGTGCTGCCAGTTGTGACCTCACCCGACGGCGGATTCATGGTCGCGCACGGCGCATGGTCTGCCAGCGGATATGAGGCTGTGCTCACACGCTCCACCCTCGCCCAAGCTCCCTTCGCGCCGCCGGTGGTGGCGGTGCACAACGCCGACCCGCACACCGGTGCGCGACGGTGGTGATCTCAAGCGCCGCCGCTCTGATGCGGTGGATCGAGGCCGCACTGCCCGAGATCGACTCCACCACCTTCGGCCCCTTGAATCACCCCGGGTTTGGTGCTCACCTTCTTTCTTGGGAAGGATGGGCGCATCATGCCTGCGAAGTACGACGAAGCGACCAGGGCCAAGGCGGTCCGGCTGGTCG
>NZ_JBHZAF010000056.1:0-3473 GCF_042754085.1 Nocardia sp. NPDC059236 | reverse complement strand
GTAATCATGTGGCGAGATTAGACCGAAGGGTGGCGATCTTGCCAATGGTGGTGTTCTGACCTGCTGCGGCAGGGTTTGGGTGTGCAGCAATCTCTCCCGCAGGATCCTCTCGACGACGACCTCGCCGATTTCGCACCCCGGTCGATCACGCTCGACGGAGTAGCCCGCACGGTGTACGTCAGCGGGAACGGACCGGCGGTCATCGTCATGGCGGAAATGCCCGGCATCAGTCCCGATGTGGCTCGCTTCGCCCGCTGGGTGCGCGACGCTGGGCTGACCGTCTACCTGCCGTCACTGTTCGGCCGCGACGGTGCCTATCCGGAGGCCGAGGCCGGCGTGGAAGTCTTCAAACGCGCCTGTGTCAGCGCGGAATTCCGGGCCTTCGGCGCGGGCAAGTCCAGCCCGGTCGCGGTGTGGCTGCGTGCGCTG
Source organism: Nocardia sp. NPDC059236 (assembly GCF_042754085.1). Classification (NCBI taxonomy): domain Bacteria; kingdom Bacillati; phylum Actinomycetota; class Actinomycetes; order Mycobacteriales; family Nocardiaceae; genus Nocardia; species Nocardia sp. NPDC059236. The sequence goes on along the minus strand of NZ_JBHZAF010000056.1, from coordinate 3,044 downwards.
GCAGCCCTGGCCCATCGCGAATGCGGCGGTCTCGGCGTCGGCGCGCTGGGTATGTGCTTCACCGGGAATTTCGCGCTCACCATGATGCTCGAGCCCGCGATGCTGGCGCCGGTGCTGTGCCAGCCGTCGCTGCCACTGGATGAGCCTGGTGGACTAGAGATTTCGCCCGGTGAGCTCGCGGCCGTGCGGGAGCGACTCGATCGCGATGATCTCGTGGTGCGCGCCTATCGCTTCGAGGGCGACCGCTTCTGCACCGCGCAGCGCTTCGCCGCCTACTCCGCAGCGCTGGGTCCGCGTTTCGAGCCGCGAGTGCTGCCCGCCGACGCGGCGAATCCCTCTCCGCCGCCGTTCTTCTCGCAGATCGTCGGCTGCCCGCACAGTGTGGTCACCGCGCATCTGATCGATACGGCGGGGGAGCCGACCGCCGCCGCCCGCGACGAGATCCTCGCCTTTCTCGTCGACCGGCTGACTGCGGACATCCCGTTGCAGTGACATAGCGTCCACGCTGGTCCAGCTTCGCGGCCACTTCCGTCGACGTTGGAGCTTGCGACTGCGGGGTAGTAGTCGCTGGAGAGGAGGAGTCGCTTACATCCGGCTTTGTAATCGGGCGTGAGGGACTTGCGGAGCTCGGGATCCGACACCTGCTTGTTCAGCAGCCGCCAGTCTTCACCGACCCGCTTCAACAACTGTGGCTATCTGTGGCCCGGCGTCGGCGATCAGCTGTGTGAGTCCGTGTTCGGTGCACAGCGTCAGCGGTTTGTCCGCTGACGCTGTGGCCTCGCCCGGTTGATTCGTGGCCCACAGACAGCAGGCATGTAGCCAACTGCCTTCGGATCATCGCGCGAGGACGTCGCGGAAGTGCGATGCCCTCCACCAGACTCGCGGAGCGGCTGCACGCCTTTTCGGCTGCGACCCGCGTGTTCTCGCCGAGCGCCGAAGTTGTCCGGCGGTAACCAACGCGTCAATCCCCTTCAGGCGGGAGGGTGATCGGCTCGATCCGGCTCAGCGGGATCCGAGACAGGCCACCCCAGCAGAGAGCGACTACGGACTCGACGGCATCGGCTTTCGAGCTGGTCCGGCCGGTGTCGAGCCAGTACCGCGCCGCGAACTGGCTGGCTCCGACGAGCCCTGCGGCCAGCAGGCGCGCCTGCGTGGTGTTCATCGCGGCATCCTGCGCGATCGCCCCGGTGATCGCCTCGACGCACGCGTCGGCGGCCCGTCCCAATCGCCACTGCACCGAGGGTTCGGCCAAAGCGTCGGAGTCGAAAACCAGCCGGAAGCCCTGAGCTTCGCTGTCGATGAAGTCGAAGTACGCCTTCACCGCGGTGTGGACGCGGTCCCGGCTCGGGGCAGCGGAGTGCAGCGCGTGACGCACGTTCTCGGTGAGAGTGTCGATATGTTGCTGCAACACCGCCAAGTACAGTTCGAGCTTGCTCGAAAACTGTTTGTACAGAACAGGTTTGCTGAATCCAGCGCGTTCGGCGATCTCCGACATGGTGGCGGCGTGGTAGCCCCGCGCGACGAACACCTCGGTGGCCGCGGTCAGGGCGCATCGCCGACGGAAATCACGCCAGGCTCGGGTTCTGTGACCACTGGGCGCTCCACTACCCATCGGTGACCGCTCGTATTCGACAAGTTCTGCGGTCATTTCGACTGCCCTCTCACTTCCTGTGAGCCGCTACACGGGTTCCGGTGCGGCTCGTCCTACCTGGTGTGTTCGGTCCGATCGGCGAACCGCGGACGGCGTGCTTCGAACTCCGCGTTGACCGCCTCGACCTGATTCGCGCTGCCAACCAGCGCGCCGATCTCGGCCTGTTCTGCGGCGAAACCGGTTTCGAGATCAACCCTGCCAGCCAGATCCAGCAGACGTTTGGCGGCGGTGATCGCTTCGGGATTGCGATCGGCGATCGAATGCGCAAGCTCGAGCGCCGATCCGCGCGGATCGGCGCAGACCCGGGTGGCGAGGCCGAGCTCGAATGCCTCGGTGCCACTGAGTATCCGCCCGGAGAACGTGAGCTCCTTGGCCACATCGCGCCCGACCAGCTCGGGCAGCAGCTGGGTTCCCGTCATGTCCGGTACAAGACCCCACTTGATCTCCATGACGGACAATTTCGCATCGGGCGCCACCATCCGGATGTCCGCGCCGAGGGCGATCTGCAATCCGCCTCCGAGTGCATGACCGCTGATTGCGGCGATAACGGGCACCGGAAGCTCGGTCCAGATGTGTGCGGCTCGCTGGCCGGCCGCCTTGGCAGGTCCCGACCCCGGCGGAAGCTCGATCGCTCCTGCCCATCCCTCGTCGTCACGCATCGACTCGAAGACCCGGAAGTCGAGTCCGGCGCAGAAGTCCTGTCCCTCTCCGGAGAGCACGACCGCGCGGAGTCCGCGTTGCCGTTTGAGATCGTCTCCGGCGCGAACCAGTCCGCCGAACATTGCCAGATCCAGGGCGTTTCGCTTGTTGGGTCGGTTCAGCCGGACGTCCGCGACCCCATCGACAATGTCGATGGTGACTCGCTCCGACATCAGTTCCTCCTGGTTTCCGCGTGGTGGTGACGACACGCTATTAATAGAGTGAGTATTCAATACAATAACTCTTGGGATGCCGCTCCACCAGACGCGAGCAGGTCGTTGTACAGGCTGTTTCATTTCGGTACATCCGAAGCCGCACAGCGTCCTGAAGTATCTGGCCCAACCGGGGTGGTGCCTGGCCGTGATTACCAGTGAGGACCTGAACGAGTGGAGACAGTGAAGAGTGCTGGAGACGGCACTCCGAGCCGGACGAGAGTCGGCGTCGTTCGTGAGATCGATGCCGGAGAACGCCGAGTTGCCTTGGTGCCCAAAGCCATCCCGAGCCTTGTGCAACAAGGGGTGGCCGTTGTTGTCGAGTCAGAGGCGGGCTTGGGAGCGTCGATCCCGGACTCCGCATATGTGGAGGCTGGTGCGGAGATAGGTGATCCGTACAGCGCCGACGTGGTCGTGAAGGTCGCCGCGCCGAACGACAGCGAGATCGCCAAGCTGTCGTCGGGGCAGACGCTGATCGGGTT
>NZ_JBHZAF010000055.1:0-3121 GCF_042754085.1 Nocardia sp. NPDC059236 | reverse complement strand
CCGTCGAAGGTGGGATTGGCGATTGGGACGAAGTCGTAACAAGGTAGCCGTACCGGAAGGTGCGGCTGGATCACCTCCTTTCTAAGGAGCACTTCTACACAAACCATTCGAAGAGTCGAATCGGGTTGTGTCAGAGACCGTTTGAGTCCCCAATCGTGGGACCGCGGAAGCTCATGGGTGGAACGCTGACAAGCTTCATCGCACCAAGATGCCGGCCATGTCCGGGATCGCGGTGAATATATCGACACACTGTTGGGTCCTGAAAGAACAGACGTTCTTTCCAGGCAAAAAACGACGAAATCTTCTTCGTGGTCATACCGCGGGAGTTCTTCCTGGCTGGTGCCGCAGTAGCGAGAAGGTTTTGTGTGTTGTTTGAGAACTGCACAGTGGACGCGAGCATCTTTGTTAGTAAGTGTGTAAGAGCGTACGGTGGATGCCTTGGCACCAGGAGCCGATGAAGGACGTAGTAGGCTGCGATAAGCCTCGGGGAGCTGTCAAACGAGCTGAGATCCGAGGATTTCCGAATGGGGAAACCCGGCACGAGTGATGTCGTGTCACCCGCACCTGAATATATAGGGTGTGTGGAGGGAACGTGGGGAAGTGAAACATCTCAGTACCCACAGGAAGAGAAAACAACATGTGATTCCGTGAGTAGTGGCGAGCGAAAGCGGAAGAGGCTAAACCTAGAGCGTGTGATAGCCGGCAGGCGTTGCGTTCTGGGGGTTGTGGGATCATTCTTCCTAGTTCTGCCGAACTAGGCACAAGTCAGAAACCGAGTTGTTAGTCGAATTGGTCTGGGACGGCCAACCGTAGACGGTGAGAGTCCGGTAGACGAAAACATCTCGGCTTGTGTGGATGACTCCCGAGTAGCAGCGGGCCCGTGAAATCTGCTGTGAATCTGTCGGGACCACCCGATAAGCCTGAATACTACCTGGTGACCGATAGCGGACTAGTACCGTGAGGGAAAGGTGAAAAGTACCCCGGGAGGGGAGTGAAATAGTACCTGAAACCGTGCGCTTACAATCCGTCAGAGCCCTTATAAGGTGATGGCGTGCCTTTTGAAGAATGAGCCTGCGAGTCATCGGTGTGTGGCGAGGTTAACCCGTGTGGGGGAGCCGTAGCGAAAGCGAGTCCGAATAGGGCGTTTGAGTCGCACACTATGGACCCGAAGCGGAGTGATCTACCCATGGCCAGGGTGAAGCGACGGTAAGACGTCGTGGAGGCCCGAACCCACTTAGGTTGAAAACTGAGGGGATGAGCTGTGGGTAGGGGTGAAAGGCCAATCAAACTCCGTGATAGCTGGTTCTCCCCGAAATGCATTTAGGTGCAGCGTCGCGTGTTTCTCGCCGGAGGTAGAGCTACTGGATGGCCTAGGGGGCCCACAAGCTTACCGAAGTCAGCCAAACTCCGAATGCCGGTGAGTGAGAGCGCGGCAGTGAGACTGTGGGGGATAAGCTTCATAGTCGAGAGGGAAACAGCCCAGATCGCCGGCTAAGGCCCCTAAGCGTGTACTAAGTGGAAAAGGATGTGGAGTCGCGAAGACAACCAGGAGGTTGGCTTAGAAGCAGCCACCCTTGAAAGAGTGCGTAATAGCTCACTGGTCAAGTGATTCTGCGCCGACAATGTAGCGGGGCTCAAGTACACCGCCGAAGCCGCGGCATTCAGACATTATCCCGCTTTCGAGCCAGGAGTCTGGATGGGTAGGGGAGCGTCGTGTAGCCAGGGAAGCGGCGGAGTGATCCAGCCGTGGAGGCTGCGCGAGTGAGAATGCAGGCATGAGTAGCGAAAGACGAGTGAGAAACTCGTCCGCCGAATGACCAAGGGTTCCTGGGCCAGGTTAATCCGCCCAGGGTGAGTCGGGACCTAAGGCGAGGCCGACAGGCGTAGTCGATGGACAACGGGTTGATATTCCCGTACCCGTGTATCCGCGCCCAATGGCGAATCAGTGGTGCTAACCATCCAAAAGCGGACCTATCACCTTCGGGTGAAGAGAAGTGGCTGCATGGGACCCCTGCTGTAGTAGTCAAGCGATGGGGTGACGCAGGAAGGTAGCTGGGCCAGGTGATGGAATACCTGGTGTAAGCCTGTAGGGCGAGACATAGGCAAATCCGTGTCTCATGAGCCTGAGAGGTGATGCGTAGCCGATTGAGGCGAATTCAGTGATCCTATGCTGCCGAGAAAAGCCTCTAGTGAGTTGGTACACGGCCCGTACCCCAAACCGACACAGGTGGTCAGGTAGAGAATACTAAGGCGATCGAGATAACTGTGGTTAAGGAACTCGGCAAAATACCTCCGTAACTTCGGGAGAAGGAGGGCCCGGTCTGGTGAACACCCTTGCGGTGGGAGCTGTGCTGGGTCGCAGAGACCAGTGAGAAGCGACTGTTTACTAAAAACACAGGTCCGTGCGAAGTCGTAAGACGATGTATACGGACTGACGCCTGCCCGGTGCCGGAAGGTTAAGAGGACCGGTTAGCCCTTTGGGGCGAAGCTGAGAATTTAAGCCCCGGTAAACGGCGGTGGTAACTATAACCATCCTAAGGTAGCGAAATTCCTTGTCGGGTAAGTTCCGACCTGCACGAATGGCGTAACGACTTCTCAGCTGTCTCAACCACAGACTCGGCGAAATTGCAGTACGAGTAAAGATGCTCGTTACGCGCGGCAGGACGAAAAGACCCCGGGACCTTCACTATAGCTTGGTATTGGTGTTCGGTACGGTTTGTGTAGGATAGGTGGGAGACTGTGAAGCGGGTACGCCAGTATTCGTGGAGTCATCGTTGAAATACCACTCTGATCGTATTGGACCTCTAACCTCGGACCCTGATCGGGTTCAGGGACAGTGCCTGGTGGGTAGTTTAACTGGGGCGGTTGCCTCCCAAAATGTAACGGAGGCGCCCAAAGGTTCCCTCAGCCTGGTTGGCAATCAGGTGTCGAGTGCAAGTGCACAAGGGAGCTTGACTGTGAGACCGACAGGTCGAGCAGGGACGAAAGTCGGGACTAGTGATCCGGCACCGGCAAGTGGAAGCGGTGTCGCTCAACGGATAAAAGGTACCCCGGGGATAACAGGCTGATCTTCCCCAAGAGTCCATATCGACGGGATGGTTTGGCACCTCGATGTCGGCTC
>NZ_JBHZAF010000054.1:0-5970 GCF_042754085.1 Nocardia sp. NPDC059236 | reverse complement strand
GTCACCGAGCTCCCGCACCCGCGCGACGTACACGAAGAGGAACGGCACCGTGAAGCCGTTGCCGAAAGCTGCCAGCGCGTTGCCGAGCTGGATCCGTCGCAGCGCAGCGGCCGTCGCCGTGGACACAGCCGTGGTCACACTCACCTACCTAGGTCGAGAAGGGGTAAGGGGTACAGGTACGAGGTCCCATGAGTACAGGGACGAAGACTTCGAAGCTAAAGTTCGACACTAAAGAGTACACAGGGCAAGCGTTTAGAGCGAATGAGTTGCCGTGCGATACTGCACACATGCCGGACCGACAACCGACGCTCGACGAGCAGATCGCCATCTACCAGCGGGAGTACCGCGACCTCGACCCGCAGGTGGAGAAGGTGGTCAACGCCCTGAGCAGGCTGGACCGCCGGATGAACGTGGCCTACGGCCGCCAGCTCGGAACGCTCGGCCTCAGCAGTCCGGAGTGGGAGGTCCTCAAGGAGCTCGTCATGGCGGGCAGTCCCTACCAACTCTGGCCCGGCACCATCGCCAAGCGGCTCGGCCTCACCCCCGCGGCGATGACCCACCGCATCGACCGGATGCTCACCCAGGACCTGGTCACCCGCGAACGGGACCCCGACAACCGGGTCCGCGTGATCATCGGCCTTACCGACACCGGACGCGAGAAGTGGCTCGAGGTCATGCGTATGGCGTCGGTCTTCGAGGAGGACCTCCTCCAGGACCTCTCCACCGAGGAGCGCGTACAACTCGGCGAACTCCTCACCCGACTCCTCCGCCGCGTCGAACACGCCCAGCCGGACGCCGGCGGGCGCCTCACCGACCTCGACTGACGCCCTGCCGGGCGCAGTTGCGTTCGGCTCGGCTCCGGTTGACAGCGCGACACGTGATCCGTAAGGTTCACCGAGTTGTCAGCAGCCGGTCACGGTTCCTGGCGACTCCTACCGCCACTCCGGCGGAAACCACTACGTAAGACCATCTCCCTTCGCAGGGGTCTGTTCGGCATGCCGAATTGCTTTTGCGGGTCGGCTCAATTTGGAGCCGGGCGGGGAAAGGGCCTAAAGTAGCGGTCAGCCGGAAGGCGCCCCGCCGACAGGGGAATCTGATTCGGAGGACGGCACGGAAACGGGCCGGAAAACGGATCTGATAGAGTCGGAGACACCGAAAGGGCAAACGTCCGGAGAAACCAGTGAGATGGTTTCGAAGGAAGCGTCCGTTCCTTGAGAACTCAACAGCGTGCCAAAAGTCAACGCCAGATATGTTGATACCCCGGCCTGTCGACGGTTGTCGACGGGTTGAGGTTCCTTTGAACAGCTCTCGATTGAAGAGGGCATACAGCGAGGACGCTGTGGATCGGGAGATTATTCCTCTTCTGGTCCCGCTCTTCCGCGAAGCGAAAGCATTCACGGAGAGTTTGATCCTGGCTCAGGACGAACGCTGGCGGCGTGCTTAACACATGCAAGTCGAACGATGAACCTCTTTCGGGAGGGGATTAGTGGCGAACGGGTGAGTAACACGTGGGCAATCTGCCCTGCACTCTGGGACAAGCCCTGGAAACGGGGTCTAATACCGGATATGACCACCGGCCGCATGGTCTGGTGGTGGAAAGCTCCGGCGGTGCAGGATGAGCCCGCGGCCTATCAGCTTGTTGGTGGGGTGATGGCCTACCAAGGCGACGACGGGTAGCCGACCTGAGAGGGTGACCGGCCACACTGGGACTGAGACACGGCCCAGACTCCTACGGGAGGCAGCAGTGGGGAATATTGCACAATGGGCGCAAGCCTGATGCAGCGACGCCGCGTGAGGGATGACGGCCTTCGGGTTGTAAACCTCTTTCAGCAGGGAAGAAGCGCAAGTGACGGTACCTGCAGAAGAAGCACCGGCTAACTACGTGCCAGCAGCCGCGGTAATACGTAGGGTGCGAGCGTTGTCCGGAATTATTGGGCGTAAAGAGCTCGTAGGCGGCTTGTCGCGTCGGATGTGAAAGCCCGGGGCTTAACCCCGGGTCTGCATTCGATACGGGCAGGCTGGAGTTCGGCAGGGGAGATTGGAATTCCTGGTGTAGCGGTGAAATGCGCAGATATCAGGAGGAACACCGGTGGCGAAGGCGGATCTCTGGGCCGATACTGACGCTGAGGAGCGAAAGCGTGGGGAGCGAACAGGATTAGATACCCTGGTAGTCCACGCCGTAAACGTTGGGCACTAGGTGTGGGCGGCATTCCACGTCGTCCGTGCCGCAGCTAACGCATTAAGTGCCCCGCCTGGGGAGTACGGCCGCAAGGCTAAAACTCAAAGGAATTGACGGGGGCCCGCACAAGCGGCGGAGCATGTGGCTTAATTCGACGCAACGCGAAGAACCTTACCAAGGCTTGACATACACCGGAAAGCGCTGGAGACAGTGTCCCCCTTTGGGTCGGTGTACAGGTGGTGCATGGCTGTCGTCAGCTCGTGTCGTGAGATGTTGGGTTAAGTCCCGCAACGAGCGCAACCCTTGTCCTGTGTTGCCAGCAACTCTTCGGAGGTTGGGGACTCACGGGAGACTGCCGGGGTCAACTCGGAGGAAGGTGGGGACGACGTCAAGTCATCATGCCCCTTATGTCTTGGGCTGCACACGTGCTACAATGGCCGGTACAATGAGCTGCGATGCCGTGAGGTGGAGCGAATCTCAAAAAGCCGGTCTCAGTTCGGATTGGGGTCTGCAACTCGACCCCATGAAGTCGGAGTCGCTAGTAATCGCAGATCAGCATTGCTGCGGTGAATACGTTCCCGGGCCTTGTACACACCGCCCGTCACGTCACGAAAGTCGGTAACACCCGAAGCCGGTGGCCCAACCCCCTTTGTGGGGAGGGAATCGTCGAAGGTGGGACTGGCGATTGGGACGAAGTCGTAACAAGGTAGCCGTACCGGAAGGTGCGGCTGGATCACCTCCTTTCTAAGGAGCATCTTTGGCCACCGTTCGGTGGTCCAGAGGCCTACTGCGTCAGCGAATGTCTGACGGTGGGTTGCTCATGGGTGGAACGTTGACTATTCAGCCTGGCTGGTTGGGCTGCTGCTAGTACTGCCTCTTCGGGGGTGTGGAACGTGGTGGTTCGTGCTGGCTGGGTTGGGCGCGCTGTTGGGTGTCTGAGGGTATGGCCGTTGTGGCTGTCCTTCGGTGCCGGTCCCAGTGAACTCCGATGTGTGTCGGGGGTGGTGGGTGGCTGGTTGTTGTTTGAGAACTGCACAGTGGACGCGAGCATCTGTGGCCAAGTTTTTAAGGGCGCACGGTGGATGCCTTGGCACCAGGAACCGATGAAGGACGTGGGAGGCCGCGATAGGCCCCGGGGAGCTGTCAACCGAGCTGTGATCCGGGGGTGTCCGAATGGGGGAACCCGGCAGTCGTCATGGGCTGTCACCTGCCGCTGAATGTATAGGCGGTGTGGAGGGAACGCGGGGAAGTGAAACATCTCAGTACCCGTAGGAAGAGAAAACAACCGTGATTCCGGGAGTAGTGGTGAGCGAAACCGGATGAGGCTAAACCGTATGTGTGTGAGACCCGGCAGGGGTTGCGCATGCGGGGTTGTGGGACTGCGCTTCAGTCGTCTGCCGGCGGCTGGGTGAGTTAGAAACCGTATGGATAGGCGAAGGGCATGCGAAAGGCCTGGCGTAGAGGGTAAGACCCCCGTAGCTGAAATCTGTACGGCTCGCTTGTGTTGTTCCCAAGTAGCATGGGGCCCGAGAAATCCTGTGTGAATCTGGCGGGACCACCCGTCAAGCCTAAATATTCCCTGGTGACCGATAGCGGATAGTACCGTGAGGGAATGGTGAAAAGTACCGCGGGAGCGGAGTGAAAGAGTACCTGAAACCGTGTGCCTACAAGCCGTGGGAGCGTCGCGTTGCGTGTTTGCACGTAACGTCGTGACTGCGTGCCTTTTGAAGAATGAGCCTGCGAGTTTGCGGCATGTTGCGAGGTTAACCCGTGTGGGGGAGCCGTAGCGAAAGCGAGTCCGAAGAGGGCGTTTGAGTAGCGTGTTCAAGACCCGAAGCGGAGTGATCTAGCCATGGGCAGGGTGAAGCGCGGGTAAGACCGTGTGGAGGCCCGAACCCACCAGGGTTGAAAACCTGGGGGATGACCTGTGGTTAGGGGTGAAAGGCCAATCAAACTCCGTGATAGCTGGTTCTCCCCGAAATGCATTTAGGTGCAGCGTCGTGTGTTTCTTGCCGGAGGTAGAGCACTGGATAGGCGATGGGCCCTACCGGGTTACTGACCTTAGCCAAACTCCGAATGCCGGTAAGTGAGAGCGCGGCAGTGAGACTGTGGGGGATAAGCTCCATGGTCGAGAGGGAAACAGCCCAGAGCATCGACTAAGGCCCCTAAGCGTGTGCTAAGTGGGAAAGGATGTGGAGTCGCAGAGACAACCAGGAGGTTGGCTTAGAAGCAGCCATCCTTGAAAGAGTGCGTAATAGCTCACTGGTCAAGTGATTCCGCGCCGATAATGTAGCGGGGCTCAAGTACACCGCCGAAGTCGTGTCACTCCAACGTGAGGGCTAACGCCTGTTGGGGTGGGTAGGGGAGCGTCGTGTGCCGGGTGAAGCAGCCGTGGAAGCGAGTTGTGGACGGTTCACGAGTGAGAATGCAGGCATGAGTAGCGATACATGCGTGAGAAACGTGTGCGCCGATTGACTAAGGGTTCCTGGGTCAAGCTGATCTGCCCAGGGTAAGTCGGGACCTAAGGCGAGGCCGACAGGCGTAGTCGATGGAGAACCGGTTGATATTCCGGTACCCGCTATGCAGCGTCAAACATCGAATCAGGTGATGCTAAGTCCGTGAAGCCCCTCTGGATCCTTCGGGTGAAGGGGTGTGGTGGAGCCGACGGTCCGAGCTTGTAGTAGGTGAGTGATGGGGTGACGCAGTGAGGTAGTCCAGCCCGGGCGATGGTTGTCCCGGGGTAAGGGTGTAGCCCGGTGTGCAGGGAAATCCGTGCACCGTTTAAGGGTGAGACCTGATGCCGAGCCGTTTGTGGTGAAGTGGGTGATCCTGTGCTGTCGAGAAAAGCCTCTAGCGAGTTGTGTGGCGGCCCGTACCCTAAACCGACTCAGGTGGTCTGGTAGAGAATACCGAGGCGTTCGGGTGAACTATGGTTAAGGAACTCGGCAAAATGCCCCCGTAACTTCGGGAGAAGGGGGGCCACACCTGGTGATGGAGCATGCCTCTTGAGCTGGGGGTGGCCGCAGAGACCAGCGAGAAGCGACTGTTTACTAAAAACACAGGTCCGTGCGAAGCCGTAAGGCGATGTATACGGACTGACGCCTGCCCGGTGCTGGAACGTTAAGGGGACCGGTTAGTCAGGATTCGTCCTGGTGAAGCTGAGAACTTAAGCGCCAGTAAACGGCGGTGGTAACTATAACCATCCTAAGGTAGCGAAATTCCTTGTCGGGTAAGTTCCGACCTGCACGAATGGCGTAACGACTTCTTGACTGTCTCAACCATAGGCCCGGTGAAATTGCAGTACGAGTAAAGATGCTCGTTTCGCGCAGCAGGACGGAAAGACCCCGGGACCTTTACTACAGCTTGATATTGGTGTTCGGTTCGGCTTGTGTAGGATAGGTGGGAGACTGTGAAGCGGGCACGCCAGTGTTCGTGGAGTCGTTGTTGAAATACCACTCTGGTCGTGCTGGATGTCTAACCTGGGTCCGTGATCCGGATCGGGGACAGTGTCTGGTGGGTAGTTTAACTGGGGCGGTTGCCTCCTAAAGAGTAACGGAGGCGCCCAAAGGTTCCCTCAGCCTGGTTGGTCATCAGGTGGTGAGTGTAAGTGCACAAGGGAGCTTGACTGTGAGACTGACGGGTCGAGCAGGGACGAAAGTCGGGACTAGTGATCCGGCGGTGGCTTGTGGAAGCGCCGTCGCTCAACGGATAAAAGGTACCCCGGGGATAACAGGCTGATCTTCCCCAAGAGTCCATATCGACGGGATGGTTTGGCACCTCGATGTCGGCTC
>NZ_JBHZAF010000053.1:0-6642 GCF_042754085.1 Nocardia sp. NPDC059236 | reverse complement strand
AGTGGTTCACCGGCCCCGGCAACACTCTCCACAATGGCCTCGACGGAGCCATGTGTCTGGACGGCCAAACCCTCGAGGGCAGAACCCTCACGAGCGTCGTTCAGGTCATCCCGTGCAACGGTGGACCCGCACAGCAGTGGTAACCGCGGGCTGAACACTCGAACCAAATTCCTGCCGATTCCCGCTCAGGCCGGGCTGTTCGGAAAACGATCGTTACCGGACACTGCAATGCCTGTGTCCGCCTGTAGGCGCGGATTTCGTTGGCGACTGTTGATCGGATGGTGGTACCACTAGCTGCGGTGCGCAGTGCGCCGATGGTCTTGGCAAGGAGGGGACCCGTGAAAAATCAGGGTTGGAAGTTCTGGATCGGCGTCGCTGGGGTGGTCGGACTGCTCCTGGCAAGCATTGTGGTCGGTGTGGCTCGGTTCGATAGGGTCGACCACACCGCTATCTATTTGGCGCAGGCGGCCGTAGTTCTGAGCGTGGCCCTTGCGCTTCTGGGTCGGGCGCGCCGGAACAAGTAGTCGCTGGCTGTACGTGGCGGGTACGGATGCCTTGAAAGCCCGTCGCGCCCGCCACCATCACCGACGTTGACCCGTCCGCCCACAACCCAGCACCACACTCCGACGTGCGCCGAAAAGTGTGACTCGCAGCGGTAGATGGCGGTGTTGTCGCACCCTCAAGTGGCGTCGGCGCCCGGAACCTGGTGTGGCGCAGAACGTCCGCTATTGCCGATTACACGATGGTCTGTGGGCCATAGAATCTGGTCGATTCTCAGGTGTGGCACTCGACGAAGGTGATCAGCTACTGGTGTGGCTCAGGCCATCTGGCGAACGGGCAGGTGAAGCCGGTTGGTGTCGAGGATCGGTAATCAGCGGCTACGGTGGCGGACGTGCATTTCACAAGAGGGGGATCGGTGATCGATCAACGTCCGCTGGCTGGCTGGAGCCGCACGGCACCGACTGTCGCGCAGGTGCTTTCCACTCCGGACATCGACTCGGTTGCGAAGGCAGTCCGTGAGGCGGGACCGCGTGGTGTTATCGCCCGAGGGTTGGGGCGCAGCTACGGGGACCCGGCACAGAACGGTGGTGGTCTCGTTGTCGACATGACCGCGTTCGACCGCATCCACACGATTGATCCGGATAGCGGTGTCGTCGATGTCGATGCCGGCGTCAGCTTGGACATGTTGATGCGGGCCGCTCTGCCTCGCGGCCTGTGGGTTCCGGTACTACCGGGCACGCGGCAGGTCACCATCGGTGGCGCGATTGCTTCGGATATTCATGGCAAGAACCACCACTCCCAGGGCAGTTTCGGCAACCACGTGCTGTCGATGGACCTGCTGACCGCTGACGGCTCGGTACACACGATCGAACCTGATGGCGTTGACGCAGACCTCTTCTGGGCAACCGTGGGCGGGATGGGCCTTACCGGCATTATTGTGCGTGCCCGAATCCGGATGAAGCACACCGAAACCGCGTACTTCTTCGTCGACAGCGACCGCACCAATAGTCTCGACGAAACGATGGAGCTCCTGACCGGCGGCTCCGACGACGGCTACGAGTACTCGGTGGCGGTGCCCGACACGATCAGCACCGGCGCGAAACTCGGTCGTGCGGGGTTCAGCCGCGGCAACCTGGCCACCGTCGATCAGCTACCAGCCAAACTGCGCAAGAATCCGCTGCATTTCAATGCGCCGCAGCTGTTTACCGTTCCTGATGTCTTTCCCAATGGCATGGTCAACGACCTGACTACCCGGATCGGCGGCGAGGTCACTCACCGCACGTTCGCGAAGCAGGGCCGGGGCCTGATCCAGAACATCACGCAGTTCCTTCATCCCCTGGACCTGCTCGGGGAGTGGAACCGCGGCTACGGTCGGCGCGGGTTTCTGCAGTATCAGTTCTCGATGCCCTACGGCGCCGAAGACCAACTGGCCGAGGCTGTGCGCGCCATCGCTCACTCGGGCCATCGATCCTTCCTCAACGTCTTCAAGCGCATGGGGCCGAGCAGTCGGGCCCCGCTGTCGTGGCCGCACCCGGGGTTCATGCTGAGCCTCGATTTCCCGTTGAAGGCAGGGCTGAGCGAGTTCTGTGCCGACCTCGATCGACGAGTGCTCGACGCCGGTGGCCGCCTCTACTTCGCCAAGGAGTCACGCACTACGCCGGAAATGATTCGAGCGATGTATCCGCGCCTGGAGGAATGGCGGCAGATGCGCGACGCCGCCGATCCGGAACGGGTGTTCGTCTCGGATCTGGCCCGACGTCTCCGGTTGGTCGATGACGAACTGGTTCGCGCCGGTCACTGACAAACCGATCAGCACAACCGCATCGACAGTCTCTACGCGCCGCTACGCGGTCGAGCGCCCGAGTTCACCGACATGGGCCGCCTGGCCGCGTTTCTATCTGGCAAGTAAATCGCGTCGGCCACAAGCTGATCAACCAACGTCCTCTTCTGTCGCATACCGCGCTGACCGAACCGGCCAGCGCGGGGCGACGGAAGATCAACTGGCCGCGCCCCATCCGGCGCCGGCCGAACGCACCGTAATTCCGATGAGCGCCGCTCGGTACGCATCCGATCGCCGAGCGTGCCGTCATGAAGTCGCCCCTCTATTTGAGGCGGATGTCCGTGGTGGCCAGGCCGAAGATCTTGCGCCCGGCGGATTTCGCGATGAGGACGACTGTGGCGGTTCTGGTTTCCGGGTCGATCGATTTGATCCGGCCGCTGAACTCCACATCCCCGGCCGAGACGGCTCCGACGACGGTGTAGTTCGACAGCCGGGCTCCGTACCGGATGATGGCACCGGGGTCGCCGAGCCAGTCGGTGACAAACCCCGCCCCGAGGCCCATGGTCAGCATGCCGTGCGCGATCACATCGGGAAGGCCGGCCAATGAAGCGACTTCCTCGTTCCAGTGGATCGGATTCACATCACCGGCAACTCCCGCGTAGTTCACCAGGTCGCCCCGCGTCAGTCGGACGGCCCGGGCCGGTAGCTCGTCACCGACAGCGATGTCCTCGAAACGGATTGCTGTGTGCGGCACACGTGTTCGCGAGACGTGCGAATGTCGGAGGGTGGTCCGTGCAGGCTGATCGGTCATTGTGTGTCCGGCGTGTGGCGCCGAGGCAATAGGCGACGGCGCGGTTTCCAAGCCGCTCATGACCACGCCCTCGATGGCAGTGCTGATGTCGGCATCGACGTCATCGCTGGTGATGCCGACGACCGTGGTCTGCATGATCTGCACGATCTGGCCGGACCGGTCGGTGAATGTATTGGTGATGGTGAGCAGGTCCTTGCCTGCGACACGGCGAACCGAGGACAGTTCGACATCACTGATCAATCGGTCACCGGCCAGAACAGGCTTGTACATCTCGAAGACCTGGTCGGTGTGCACGAACATGTCGTAGCCGGTCAGGATGTTCTCGAGCAGAGCACGATTGGCCCGCATGGCCACGATCGAGGCGAACGTGGTCGGCGCGACCAGCCCGGCGTACCCGAGCTCGTTGGCAGCGGACTCGCTCCAGTGCGCTGGATGGCAGTCCTGGACAGCTCGCGCGTATTCGCGGATCTTCTCCCGACCGACCTCGTAGTAGTCATCGACGCGATAGCGATAGCCGACCAGCCCGGCCACATCGAATGCTGTCTCCATCAAACCTTCCGTTCATCGTTCGACCGACCTGAGTGCGGCGGCACAATCTCCATACTCGACTCGGATCAGTGGTTGATCACCTCACCGAGCCGCGGCAGGACGAGTCGTTTCAACTGCACTCCGTGGGGTTGCGCACCATCTTCTGTCGACGATCTTCGATGTCGAAATGTCAGGGTCGGATGGCAGTGCCAGTACGCTAAAAACTCCAGCGGGGTGGAGGTTCAAGAGGTTGTGACGGACAACACACAATCCGGCGTGCCGGTGAGTATCGGAGAGTTAGCGCGCAGCACCGGGTTCACGGTGCGAACAATCCGCTTCTACTGCGACGAAGGCATTCTGGAATCCCAGCGCAGCGCGGGCGGGCATCGGATGTTCGACGCCGACAGCGCCACCGAACGACTGCTGCTGGTGCGGCGGTTGCGCGCGCTCGGCATCGGGCTGAACTCGATCATCGACGTGCTGCAACAAGAGCGGTCGATGGCCGAGGTCATCGCTGCCGAAAGCGCGCGGCTCGATATCGAATTCAGATCGCTGGCATGGCGGCGGGCCTCGCTGCACGCCATCGAGGCGGTCGCCCCGGCGCAGCGGGCCGAGCGACTCGCGTTGCTGGCCGCCGTGCAGGACGGTGGCGCGGTTCACGATTGCCTCGTGCGGTTCTGGCGGCGCATTCTCGCACCTGTACCTCGGTGCGATCTCGACATGTGGTTGTACTGGAATGTTCCTGAGCCGCCCGCTGATCCATCCGTCGATGAGATTGTCGCGTACGCCGAGTTGGCGGCTCTCGTCGCAGACCCTGACATGAACAGAACTGTGCGGCAACAATACTGGCGGAACCAGCCGGAATTGATCCGCGACCGTCGAAGACTGTATACCGAGGTTGGCGACCTATTAACGGACGTGGTGCCTCTGGTCGTGGAAGGGGTGCAGCCGCACGCCAGCGTTGAACTCGATCGATTTGTCAACGCCCACGCCAGCGCACGAGGAGAACTCGATTCCCCGCGTTTCCGCCAGCAATTGCTGATCGACGCAACCGACGCCGACCACCGGATTCATCGTTACTGGGCTCTAACAGGGCAGCTCCTCGGAACTCGCGTCACCGTGGGACCCACCCATCACTGGCTGTACGCCGCATTGGCCAACTCCACCGACCTTGCCGATGCACCGGCACCCCAAACGCGCTCACTCCAGAGAGCTCAGCAGCGCCGATCCACGTAACCGACGCCCCGCCGCCGACCTTTGTCCGAACGCACGCTATGCCGCATACCGCGCTGACCGAACCGGCCAGCGCGGGGCGCCGGCCGTCGGAACCCGCTGCGGCGCAGAACGTCCGCTACTGCCGAATGCGGGGCATTCCAGTCTAGAGTCTTGACTCTGGGCGCACGCGCGCGACCATCGTCGTATGGGCGTGTTCGGCGCTCGAATCGAGGTGGAGACATGTCACAACCGAACGTCGACCGCGAGGGTCTTGCTGCCGACCTGGAGCGAGTGAGAATCGACTTTCACCACCTGCTCGATACCACCGGTGCCGAAGAGTGGACAGCCCCGACGAATGGCACCCGTTGGACCAACGAAGAGCTGTTGTTCCACATGGTCTTCGGCTACATGATCGTTCAGAAGCTCCTGATCCTCGTGCGCGTATTCGGCCGCCTGCCCGCTGGTGCCAGCCGCGCGAACGCACGATTCCTGAACGCGGTGACCGGCCCGTTCGACGTGATCAACTTCTATGGCTCGCGCCTGGCGACACGTGCGTACAACCGGCGCAGGATGGGCGCGAAGATGGATCGGGTCATCGCTTCGTTGCAGCGTTCCCTACGGCGGGAGAATGCAGCGAAGTTCACGCGCGAGATGCACTATCCGAGTCTTTGGGATCCGTACTTCCAGGGGTCCATGTCCCTTGCGGAGCTCTATCAGTATCCGAGGCAGCACTATGACCATCATCGGAAACAGTTGACAGTCACTGGTGTTCGCGAACCGTAGTCCTGCTCGCTGAACGCACTCTCTTGCCGCATACCGCGCAGACCGAACCGACCAGCGCCGGGCATCGGAAGATCAACTGGCCATGGCGATCCGAGGCCGGCGGAACGTCCGCTATTGCCGAATTGCGGGTGTTGGTTGCAGTGCGCAGATTCATGTGCTCGCGCCCGGTTCGAGCACGGAAGACGTCAGTCGAGCTTTGGATCTGCTAGCAGCACCACGCGGTCGACGGCGGGGTCGAAACCGAGTACCGGGAAACGGGTGGAGGTGGTGCTGAACTCTGAGCACATCGACACAGGCTTGCCCAACCGCCGGCCGATCGTGCACAGGAAATCGCACAGAGTGTCCACCCCGACCTGGCCCTGTAACTCGCGAAGGTCGACATCGAAGTCCATCTCGTCGGGAGACCAGGGACGAAAGATCACCTGTACGTCGGGTACAGGCCAGACACGCAGCATCATGGTCTCCGCATCGGCAGGGTGCGAAAAGACCTGCGCGGCAGATGGCAGCGGCCGCTTGTCCAAACCCTCGAAGTACTCCCATGCCCACCCCTTCGAGCGAACCAGGTCGAACACCGCCTGCCAATCCTCGACCGATGTGCCCGGCACGTACACGTCCGGCAGCGTACCCATCAGGTCGGGGTCGAAGAAGTTCTTGACCTCGCTCCACTGCAGAACCGTCAACTGTCACACAACCTTTCGATGCGACTGCGAATTCCATTCAGGCCCTGACCCTAAAGACATGCGAACAGGCACACGACCGAATATCCGCTCATGCCGCATACCGCGCTGACCGAACCAGCCGGCGCGACCCTTCTGACTGCCTGCGGCGCTGTCGGTTTGGGGTACACCCGTGCCCGACACACCCGATCGTCCACACGGGCGTCGGAATAGAATCCGTATCGACTTTTCCGACACTTGTCGGTGTCGGTTCTTAGCCTCGATCCACCGACGGTCTTGTGTCCGTTGGTGCCTGATGAACGAGAAAAGTGCCCTTCGAGCTGGGATGATCGCTGTTGTCTAGGCAG
>NZ_JBHZAF010000052.1:0-9405 GCF_042754085.1 Nocardia sp. NPDC059236 | reverse complement strand
CAGACCAGCAGCTACCGGCCACCCAAAACCCCGCTGTCCGCGCGCCGCAGGCGCCCGGACAGCGCAGAAACCTCATCTGTGGATCAAGGCTTAGCCCGTGGTCGCAAGGGCTGTGAGGTGCTGGAGCAGGCAAACCAATACCTGCTTCGAGGATTCCCGGCGACGCACGTCGCATAGTAGGACAGGGGCATAAGTCTCGATGTTCAGTGCCGTTCGCACCTCGTCGACTTCGTAATTATCAGCGCCGTCGAAGCAGTTTACGGCAACCATGAACGGTATGTTTCTCGACTCGAAGAAGTCTATGGAAGGGAAACAGTACTCCAGTCGTCGAGTATCCGCGATGACGATTGCCCCCAGAGCGCCGAACGAAAGCTCCTTCCACATGAACCAAAATCGGTCCTGTCCCGGTGTTCCGAACAGATAGAGTACGATGTCGGAATTTATCGTAATTCGTCCGAAATCGAGGGCAACGGTCGTTGTCGTCTTCTGTTCTACGCCGGCAAGGCTGTCAACTCCTACCCCGAGTTCGGTTAGCTGCTCCTCTGTACGCAGCGGTGTTATCTCACTCACCGACTTGACGAATGTTGTCTTTCCTGCCCCGAATCCTCCCGCGATCAGAATCTTGACCGCCGTGGCACCCGCGAGATCTCCTCTCGAATGCAGATCATAGTTTGCGAACACCATCGAGTACCGCCTGTAGAATTTTGACGTCCGGCATGGTTGTAGTCAGCATCGGCGAGCGATAGATGAGGTGGCCCGAACCAATGAGGTCGCTGACCAGAACCTTTATCGCGGCCAGCAGCAAGTTCATTTCAGCAGCGATCTCTGCGATCGTCAGCGGTCGCCCCTGACACATCCGCAGAATTTGGCCGTACTCCTTGTCCATGAGCACTGCGTCGCTCTCGGGGCGGACCGCAATAATCAAGGTGATCATGTCCAGTTCATGCGCGTCACGGCCAACACGTCCTCGGGTCACGGCAAATGGTCGAACCAGCGGTCCAGGGTCCGCCGCGAACCCGGAGTCCTCCTCGTCGAATTTCATCGCATGTGGTGGATCTGCTGCTCTGCGGCTCCTCGCGGGCCGGCCGACAAATACGCGCCAACCTGCTGAACGACCATGTTCATCTCATACGCGACCATACCCAGGTCGCCGGTGGCCGAGACGAGCAAGGCGAGGCAAGCGCCCGCGCCCGCCTCGGTCAGGACAAGGTATCCCTCATCCAGTTCGACAACCACCTGCTGGAGCGCGCCTTTATTGAACTGCGTACCGACGCTTCGGGCAAGGCTTCCGAGCGCTGACGCCATCGCCGCGAGATGCTCGCCGTTTTCCCGATGTAGATTTTCCGTCCGGGCCAGCAGCAGTCCATCAACTGATAGCACTACCGCGCCCTCTGAGCATGTCAGGCGTTTTACGAGATCCTCGAGAAGCCAGTCGAGACCAAGTATATTCATTTTGTCCACTATGGTATCTTTCATAACTCAATCAATTGACATCTTGTCGATTCTATTCGCGTGCTCCGCGAGCATGCTTCGTACCTCGCTGGAAGGAAGCCATCGCGTTGTGGGCTTCGTCCGGGTTGCGCATTTTTCGCGAGGGCTGTGTGTTTTCCGGTGTTGCCCCCTCGAATTGTAATTGCGGTGCGAGTTGTGCCTGACGCTCACGTCGGGGCAGCGCAGCACGATCACGCCGCTTGGGGGTCGGCTCTATGACGGGGCTCGACACGTGTTGCGGGGCGAACGCGGGCACGATGACTTCAGATATAGGTTCAGACTCAATGCTCGCCGTCCAGATAGGGCTCAGGCCGGTGAAGTCGGAGTTGACCGCCGGCACCGGATCCCTTGCCGGCTCGTAGGCGACCTCGGTCATCGCACGTTGGTCGGAAGCGAAATCTGGGGAAGAACCCACCTTGGAATCGAGGAGGCTGGACGGAATCAGCACGATTGCTTTCGTGCCACCATAAGGTGATTCCGCCAGGCTCACTGTGATCCCATGCTTCTGGGCCAGCTGACCGATTACGAATATTCCGAGGTTACGGTGCCCGGCCAGTGCCATCTCTTGGAAGTCGGGTGGATTCCTCAACGCTTCGTTCAACAGTGCTCGGTCCTCGAAGCCGATCCCCAAACCTTGATCGTCGATCTCGACGACAACACCCTTTCCGACGAGATTTCCGTGGACCGATACCGGAGCCTGAGGTGGCGAGAATGAAGTCGCGTTGTCGACGAGTTCTGCCAGCAGATGGATCACATCTGCGACCGCCGACCCCAGAATGCGGATGACCGGTATTCGCACCGCGCTTACTCGCGTGAAATCCTGAGTTTCGGAGATCGCACTGCGGACCATGTCCTCGAGCTGTACCGGGTCTCGCCATTTGCGTCCTATCTTGCCACCGCTGAGGATGACCAAGTTCTCGGCGTTTCGCCGCGCGCGGGTTGTCAGATGATCCAGCTCGAAGAGAAGTTCGAGATGCTCCGGGTCGTTCTGCTTTCCCTCCGCTCGATCGAGCAGTGATAGCTGACGGTGGATAATTATCTGACTTCGATACGCGATATCGGTGAAGACTCGATTGACTCCTCGCCGGGTCTTCGATTCAGCGTCGGCCGCGTCGACTGCTGTCCGCTGCGCTGAATTGAACGCCTGAGCGACCTGCCCGATCTCGTCGGAGCTGTGATCGACGACTGGCATTTCGACTTCCACGTCGACCGTCTCGCCACGCTGCATGCGCTGAATAATCGACGGAAGTTGTTTGTGGGCCAGTGTGAGGGTCTTCGTTCTCAGTGCTTGGAGGCGACGCACGAGCCGATTCGCCAACATAATACCTGCCAGAATGGCAGCTGCTGCTAGTGCTACCGTCGCAGCTCCGGCTAGCGCCGACCTTTCGAGCAGTCTATTTGCAGCATCGGTCGCGACATTCTCCGCATATCGGTATTGCGTACTCCACAAGGCCATCAACTGGGAGTCGATGGAATTTTCAACCGAAAGCCACTCGTCCAATGAAACGGTCCGCCCGCCAGGTTGTGAAAGTCCGTCCTCGACAGACACTGCAGTACGCCATTCCGGGCCGGTGGTCAGTGAGCGGTATCGGTCGAGCACCGACGGCGGCACTCGTCGTGACAGCCCGTCGAGTCCGTATCGGCAGGCACCGACGAGCTGGGCAAGCTTCAAACGGGCGGCTTCGTCCAGCGGCCCGTCTTCCAACGCGTGGGAGATCAAACCGACCGCGCGCGAGTGCATTTCGGCTGCTTCCAGCAGTCCGGCTGCACTCATCTCCTCCATTGCCGCACCGTTGTCCGGCGTCGCTCGGGCGGCCAATGTCAGGTTGTCGATCACGAGACTTGCGCCTTTGGAGTAGAAGTCGAAGATCTCGTCGGCTGTCGTGTGTTGAATATCGACGCTTTGTCGAATTGTCGGAAGGTGGGATACGAAGTCGATGTAGGCAGGCAGGACTTTTTCGGTGACTGCAGGGTTGATGCGCTTATATGTTGCGGTCGATGCGCCTATCACGTTCAACGCGGTGTCCGTTGCCTTGCGTTGCGTGGAAATGCCGGAGAGCGCGGTATTGTCGCCGGCTATTGCGCGAAGGCTTGCAGTCCGCTCGTTCTGAAGACTGGTCATCAGCTGGAGGATCGGATCGGTTTGACTGCCCAGCCAGTCGGCCCATTCACGCGCGTCGGCGGAGTCTCGGACCAACACTGATGTACTGGCGACTCCTGTTATGAGGAGGGCGGCGCTCGGGATGAGGGCGATCGCGAGCACTCGACGTCGAATGCTCGCCTGAGTGAACCAGCTGATCCAACGCCGCCAGCCCTGCCATGTGTTGGATTTCGAGTTTCCGTCGATCGGAACCGGCTCCGCGTCGATGCCCGGAGCACTGTTTGTGTCTGAAGTTTCTCTCATATACAGGGAATTCCAGTGTCGTATCCGTAGGGCTGATCACTCGAACTTTCGGGTCGAAATCTCGAGTCGAGGATCAATTGAGGGTTGGAACGTGCAGTGGACTTGTAGGTCGGCCGCGGTCGGACTGACCCGACCGCTTGCGCGGTCGGTCTGGGGCGCCCGTACTTTGTGGAGCAGCCGATCAGCCGGCCCTCGGCCCCCGTTGGCTATTGACACCTCCAGCCGGTCGAGTCACTTGCCGCACCGAGCCGACAAGTGACTCACGTCTCAATCACTCGAACGATCGTTAAGGTAAGGTATCTCTTACCAGCCGTCAAGCGGCTGCGCGTGTCTGCCGGTGCTGCCCTCGGGTCCGCAATCGTGGCCGCCGCGGAATCGGATCTGGCAGTAGCCCATTCATCAGGAGGAGACCTGTGCGAGAGGCCGTTATCTGTGAACCACTACGAACCCCCGTTGGTGGCTTCGGAGGGGCATTTCGAGACATCCCGGCCCACACTCTCGCGAGCAGTGTGATCCGCGCACTTCTCGACCGCACCGGGCTGCCGCCCGAAGCGGTCGATGAAGTGCTGCTCGGCAACTGCTACCCGACGATGGACGCACCCGCAATCGGCCGTGTTGCCGCATTGGATGCTGGACTTCCGGTGACCACGACAGGACTGCAGATCGATCGTCGTTGTGGGTCTGGCCTGCAGGCAGTGCTCTATGCGGCAATGCAGGTGCAGCAGGGAGTTTCCGAGGTTGTCATCGCAGGTGGGGCCGAATCCATGAGCAATGCGCCGTTCTACTCCACTTCACTCCGTTGGGGTGTGCACGGGCGGCCCGCCGTCGCGCTGGATGACGCTCTGGCCCGGGGCCGGGTCACCGCTGGCGGCGTGAATCACCCGGTTGCCGGCGGAATGCTGGAAACGGCGGAGAACCTCCGGCGCGAATACCGGATTTCCCGACACGAACAGGACGACTTCGCCGTCCGCAGCCATCACCGCGCGGCCTCAGCTGCGGCTGAGGGCCGGTTCGACGACGAAATCGTTCCGGTTACTATTTCCGGCCGCAAGGGTGACATCGTCGTGGACCGCGACGAACACATCCGTCCGGAGTCCTCGGAGGCGAAACTGGCGGCGCTCCGCCCGATCCGGATCAGTGAAGACCCCGACGCGACCGTCACGGCAGGTAATGCCAGTGGGCAGAACGACGGCGCGGCGGTCTGCATTGTCACTCACCCCGACAAGGCAAAGGAACTCGGACTGACGCCGATCGCCAAGCTCGTCTCCTGGGCGACTGGCGGGGTGTCACCGGCCACGATGGGTATCGGGCCGGTCCCCGCGGTGGCGAAATCGCTCGACCGTGCTGGGCTCACCCTGAAGGACATCGACCTGATCGAACTCAACGAGGCTTTCGCTGCGCAGGTACTGGCCTGCACTCGCGAGTGGGGCTTTACACCAACGGATTTCGATCGACTCAATGTCAATGGGTCAGGAATCTCGCTCGGTCATCCGGTTGGTGCCACAGGCGGTCGGATCTTGGCAACGCTGACCCGAGAGATGGCTCGTCGCGAAGCCCGATACGGGCTCGAAACGATGTGCATCGGTGGGGGGCAAGGGCTCGCCGCCATCTTCGAGAGGCAGTAGCCGTATGCCGGATACATTTCAGGAGAAGTCTTCCATGTTGCAGGTGGGCCAAAGTCATGAGTGACAGCTTCGGAAGTTCGCCGAGCGAGGTCGACACGACCGTCATCCCGGCTATCGCTATCGGTGCAGAAGGTGTTCGTTCTCTGGTAGGGGTATTCCTCGGTCCGACCGAATGGGTATCCATCACTCAGGAGCGAGTGAACAAGTTCGCCGAAGCCACCGATGATCATCAGTGGATCCATGTCGACGTCGAACGTGCGGCGAAGGAAAGCTCATTCGGCGGGACAATCGCGCACGGCTTCCTGACGCTGTCGCTCATTCCGTTCCTGCTCCCACGGCTCGTGATGATCGACGGGTTCGCCATGGGCGTGAACTACGGCTCCGACAAGGTGCGCTTCCCTGCACCTGTCCCGGTGGGTAGCCGAGTCCGAGCGCACGGCGTCATCGATGAGGTCACCGACATCGCCGGCGGCATCCACATTCGGCTGACGGTGACAATCGAGCTCGACGGCAGTGAGAAGCCAGCGTGTGTAGCGACAGTCCTGCTCCGCCGTTACCTGTAACCGACGCGATCCAGACAGGGAGAAACATGATCGTGGACCGCCCTGGTCGAGGCATTCTCGACGGCCTACGGGTCATCGAAGTGTCGAGCTTTGTGGCCACACCGCTGGGCGGGATGACGCTGGCCCAGCTCGGTGCCGACGTCATTCGCATAGACCCGCTCGGTGGTGCTGCCGACATCGGTCGATGGCCGTTGGCGCCGAATGGAACGAGCCTGTACTGGACCGGCCTGAACAAGGGCAAACGGTCGGTGACTGTGGACTTCCGATCCCCCGAAGGTCGTGACCTGATCACGCGGCTCATCACAGAGTCCGGCCCGAACGGCGGGATTCTGCTGACCAATGCCGGCAATCTGAAGTGGCTCGACTACGAGCAACTTCGCGAGAGCCGCCCGGACCTTATTCAGGTTCAGATCCAAGGCCACCACGATGGCGCCTCGGCGGTCGACTACACCGTGAACGCCGCTATCGGATTTCCGATGGTGACCGGGCCCGAAGGGCATTCGGGTCCGGTCAACCATGTTCTGCCCGCATGGGATGTCGCGTGCGGTCTGTACGCCGCAATCGGGATCCTGGCTGCTGAACGTCGACGGCGATCGACAGGTTCAGGGGAACTGGTGCAGGTTGCGCTGTACGATGTAGCACTCGCGACGGCCGGTAACCTCGGCTTGCTCGCTGAGGCGCAGGTAAACGGCGTTCGCCGGGAACCCGTCGGTAACTATTTTTACGGCGGGTTCGGCTGCGACTTCCGTACGAAAGACGACCGTCACGTGATGGTTATGGCGCTGACACTCCGGCACTGGCAGGATCTGCTGGCTGCAACCGGTACGACCAAGACTGTTGCCGCCGTATCCCACGCTTTGAATGCCGACTTCACGGTGGATGGCGAGCGGTTTCGCTACCGCGAGGTCCTCTCGGGTTTGATTCGTCCCTGGTTCGAGGATCGAGATTTGGCCGATATCGAAAAGGTCCTGGCAGCGACGTCGGTGTTGTGGTCGCCCTACCGGAGGTTCTCCGATCTCGTCGGTGAGCACCTGACTGAACTAAGAGAGAACCCGATAATGGCAGAGATCGATCAGCCGGGGGTCGGGGCGGTGATGGCTCCCGGGTCGCCTGTTCGTTTCGGCCAATCCGAAAGTGTGCCTGTCCGCCCGGCACCCGGGATAGGTGACCAGACCGGCGAGGTCCTCGAGGAACTGCTCGGCATTTCTCCAACCGAATTGGATGCGCTTCGCCGGGATCGGGTGTTGGAGGCACGCGGATGAGTTTGATCGACCACATCGCTGGTTGGCAGCCACCCGTTCAGACCCGTAGCGAGCAGATAACGCCGGGGCCGGCCAGCTCTCTCGCGGCGCTGCTGGATCAGTCCTGGCCTGCACGACTGGAGCGCGAATTGCCGCCTCTGTGGCACTGGCTGTACTTTCTCGACCACCCGCCGGAGGCCGAGCTCGGCGCGGACGGTCACCCACGAAATGGTGAATTCCTACCGCCGATCCCCAGTCGGAGGCGGATGTTTGCAGGTGGCCGACTGACATTTTTCGATCCCATCGTGGTCGGTGAGAAGGTGACGAAGACTTCGAAACTGCACGATGCCGTGGTCAAGCAGGGCAGTAAGTCTGAACTGTTGTTCGTCACTGTTCGACACGAGCTGTCGGTGGACGGCGAAGTGCGCCTCATGGAGGAGTCGGACCTGGTCTATCGCTCCGAAGACACGCCCCCGGTTGCCCACACGGACCAGTTTGTGCCCAGCGAGTCTGCTCCCTGGTCCGATGCTCCCTGGCAACTCGAACTCACAGCAGACCCTGTCCTGTTGTTTCGTTTCAGCGCGCTGACGGCAAATGCGCATCGCATCCATTACGACGAGCCCTATACCCGGCTGCTAGAAGGCTTTCCGAGCTTGGTGGTGCACGGCCCTCTACTGGCATTGCTGCTGCTCGAGCTGCCGCGCAGGTTTGCGGCCCAGCGCACTGTCGAATCGTTCGAGTTTCGCGCGCGCCGACCAGTATTCGCTGGGCAAGCGATGCTCGTGCACGGTAGCCCAGGACCTGAAGATACCTGGGACCTGGGCGTGAACACTACGTCCACCGCGGGAGCCATGACGGGCACGGTCCGGCTGCGATGAACCCGGACAGTCACATTCTCGAAGCTGCCCGGTCCTGGCTGTTCGTCCCCGGAGACCGACCGGAACGATTCAGCAAAGCCGGTGCCAGCGGCGCCGATGTTGTCGTTTGTGATCTCGAAGACGCGGTAGCTCCCGGCATGAAGGACCGGGCTCGCAATGACGTACAGCAATGGCTGATGCAGGGCGGCAGGGCCTGCGTTCGAATCAATGGAGCGAGCACAGCATGGTTTGCCGACGACCTCGCGAGTTTGTCGGAAACACCTGGCTTGCTGGCGATTATGGTACCGAAGGCGGACGATCCCGATGTAATGGCGCATATCCGCGACATCATGCCGGGTAATGTGGCTCTCATCGCGTTGGTCGAGACGGCACTTGGTGTACGGCGTGCATTGAACATTGCGGCAACACCGGGAGTATTGCGGCTCGCGTTCGGATCGCTCGATTACGCGCTCGATATCGATGCGGAACCTGATCCCAGCACCCTCCAGTTGCCACGTTCCGAACTTGTCGCAGCCTCCCGCATCGCCGGTCTGCCCGGACCTGTGGACGGGGTCACCACCGCGCTGCGGGAACAAGGGCGTGTTGCCGAAGACGCGCGGTTCGCCCGGAGATTGGGAATGACCGGCAAGCTCTGCATTCATCCGCAACAGGTACACGAAGTGAATGCCGCGCTGAGCCCGAGCGATCCCGATATCGAATGGGCCCACCGTGTGCTCGCGGCCGTTGGGCAGGCTGGCGCCGTCGATCTGGACGGTCAGATGATCGATAAACCCGTCGTCGACCGTGCCCATCGAATCGTCGGACGGGCTGGGCTGCTGGAGCGACACCGACCTGACGACGTTTGATCAGGCCCAAAGACCATCGAACTCCACGTGTGTGCGCCGCACGTGGTGCTGCTGCGGCTTCCCGCCCTGCCCGCAGCGGTGAACAGCCGGTCCGGTGTCGACCGGTACGGCACTGGACCGGCTGTTCAAATTTGTTGGTGCGAACCATCACTTCATCTCGATGTCGACCACATCGGTGGCATTTTGGAGACTGGTGAAAGCAGCAACCTCACGTTTCGTCGTCGTGCGCGTGCCGGTCGCCCTGAGATCTGGGCGACTCGTAGCCTTAGCCTCGATCCACCGACGGTCTTGTGTCCGTTGGTGCCTGATGAACGAGAAAAGTGCCCTTCGAGCTGGGATGATCGCTGTTGTCTAGGCA
>NZ_JBHZAF010000051.1:0-11787 GCF_042754085.1 Nocardia sp. NPDC059236 | reverse complement strand
GAACATCTTCCGTCCGACGCGAAGCGAAAGTATCCAGGCCAGCTTTCAAGATCCTTAACAACCTCATGCGCCCGGCCCGCCCGATCGCACTCGACAATGTCGGGCATCGTTGTTTTGACGCCGTGCTTCCCGTACCAGGCGTCCTGCTGACGGGAATGCTTTGGCGCGGTGCACATTCCGTGTATCAATCCGTGTTGCTTTCGGCGTCGCAGTCCGTGTAGCGGCTTGACCGCAACACCCTCGGCTCGACGGTTCGGCCGATCGGGGTCACCTTCTCGGCGGCCCGGCCGCCCAGGGTCCTACCCCGGACAGGAGCAATCGGTCCTCGGAGTTATGCGGGCTGGATGAGGGCGGCAGCGAGGCTGTCGCACAGCCCGAACAGGCTGGCCGCGACCGTGACCTCGAGCGGGCGACAGTCTGCCGCATGGCGCCCGAGGTCGGTGTGCCGGGGCAGCGCTGCCGAGACCGACGGTGGCCCGAGGATCGTTTTCCGAACGGCTGTCGGACTGGGGTGTTACCCCAAACGGACAGGTTTTCGGAGGGTCACGCCGTCGTCGGGACGAGGTGTGCGAACGACTTCCATCAATTGCACCAAGTGCACCGAAATGCACCAAGTGCACCTCTTCCGCGTTGGTCGCGCTCAGCGTGAGGTGGATGCTGTGCTTCTACCGTCCGGCTATAACTCGAAACCTGTACACACCTGCGGGACTTCCTCCCTGCCGCAACGAGTCCCGGAACCGATCGTCTTAGGGACAGGCGTCCTGGCGTCCGAGAGCCTCTCCCACCGAACCGCCCGAAAGGGAAGGGACGCAGCGTGTCACATGATCCGGACCCGGCGGGGTGACGATCTCGCCATGGAGAACTCACCAATGCCCGCCAGAAAACCGAACGGTGGGCAGCTGCGAGCCAAGTTGAAGCTCGGCCTGTCCAAAAGATCTTCCAAAAAGAGCGTGGGTAGTCGCCGGACGGTCCCATACAACGCCAGCGGAAAAACCCCGGAGCAGGAGCCGGTTGGCAGGCCGGGGGTAAGCATCCCGCGCACGCGGGCTCGTAACTTGGAGATTTCTATGCATACGAGGGAGGAGCCGGTCACTTTTGGGCCGGCACTGGGGTTCAGCAACGACGCCGAGCTGGTTACGGCCGTGGCGGCCGCCGGCTTCAAGGGCCAGCTGCGGGTGTCGCTCGAACACCAGCTCTGGCTCTACGGCTGGCGGGTTCTGCGCGCCATGGTGCGCGACCTGTCGATCCTTCGTGTCCACACAGCCCTGCCCCCGATGTCGGTCAGTCCCGACGACTACACCACCCTGCACAACAGCGCCGAACACCGCGAAGAGCTCGTCATCGACACCCTCGCCCTCGCCGTGCCGTTCATGGTCGAGCAGCTCCGCAAGGGCCGGTGGGATCCGCAACGGTCCGCCACGCTCGGCACGTACTTCATCACCGCGTGCGCGATCCAGTTCCGCGACTCCTACCGGAGCTGGCATAAGGCCCGTGTGCGCCAGATCCGTGAGGGCTTGGCGGGAATCGAGGCCGAGGTCTTCGACTACGAACACAGGCCCGATCCCTACGACGTGGTCTCGGACCGGTTCCGGCTGCACCGGATCCTGAAGACGGCGACGCTCGAGGAACGGTTCATCTGCATGGGCATCCTGGCCGACAGGCCCCGCGCCGATATCGCGGAAGACATGGGAATCACCGAAAAGGCCTTGGAAGGGCGCATGTACCGGCTGCGTCAGCGCGCGTGGAAGAACCTCGGTGCAGCTCCGATCCGCCGCAAGCAGGTGTCTGCGTGATCCACCTTCTGCGTGACTCACCAGCGGACTCGGCAGCGCAGCACCACGAAATCGGCTGGTGGAGAACCGGGTTGTCATGGTCTTCGTCGTGGCACGACGACATGCACCCCACGCGGACGACACCATGACCGCACGCTCCGAAAGGCCGGGATCCCGCCGTGGAGCGGGTAAGCCCTCGCCGACTCGTCCGCGGCCCGATTCACGGAAACCTGTGCCCGACCCGGGAGTCGGCCCACGGTCGGAATCCACACCAGAGTCCTGGAAAGACGTCTTCGACCGCTGGCGCGCCAGTGTCCTGTCGAGCGACGCGGCACTCGGCCGTCACAAGCAGGTCATGGCCGACCTCCGCTTAACGCTAGGGCTGCTCGTTGCTGTGGTCGGTGGAGGCTACCTGACACTCCAGTGCGGAGGTATCCCACCGTCGCACGGCCTCGCGGGGATATTCGGGACCGTGCTGACGGCTGCCCTGACCAGAAAAGGGTGGAAATGGCTAAGACGGCGCAAGACGGCCGGAATCACTGGCGATGCAAACGATTCCGAGAGCGAGGCAGATGCCAGTCCGGCGCTGACGAACTAGCAGCCGGGCGCAGCAACATCTGGATGGCAATCATCAGAAAGGCGCCCACCACAGCCGCCACGTACGCACCCGCGCTGCCCTTCCCGAGCGCGCTCGCCCCGGCCGCCGCGCCCAGACCGAATCCCGCTGCGGCAGCGGCAAACTGCCTCAGGACATCTCGTATTGCCGCATGTCCCGCCGAGTACCGCACATCCGAACCCTACGACAACCGCAGTACAGGAACTACTTCCTGGTTGACGAACGGGCTTCCGAACGCCTCGTGCATGCGAAACATGGTCGGTCAGGCCGGGGTGCCACGTGTTCGTCCGCCATCGTTTTTCGAATGGGCGCACGAGACACGAATCAAGGATGAGGGAGACCCTATTTCGCCGCGACGGCGGTGGCCCTCATCCTGTGCGGGGTCTGTATGCGGTTGGGCGACCACCAGCTCACCGCCGCCATCCAGAGCTGGAGTGGTTGAACAGAACCCGCCACGGGGTACTGCGCGTTGACGACAACGGCGCCCCCTTCCGCGCCGCAGCGGCATCGGGCCCGGCCCGGAATAAGAGTACGGCTTGTCGGACGGCCCCTGGACCCGGTGCCGCCGGGCAACCGTAACCACAACCGGGTCCACCTGGCCAGACCTGGCGACGGCGAACCGCTGTTGACTACCGCCGCCCCGATTCAAGAACTTGGTCCCGGTCGGAGAGATGCTGGGCCGGGTTGGGTAGCCTACGCCCGTCGTCGCCCCCGATGACAGCGCCGACCACACGGAGAAACCGATGAGCACCACACCAGAGTTCCAGCTACGAACGCGGGTGAGGGCGACATGGCGGCTTCTGGGACCAGGCTTCGTGACCGGGTCCTCGGACGACGATCCGTCCGGCATCCAGACCTACAGTCAGACCGGTGCGCAGTTCGGCTATTCCCAGCTGTGGCTGGCCGCCTGGGCGTATCCGTTCATGGTGGTGATCCAGGAGATCTGTGGCCGGATCGGCATGGTCACCGGACGTGGTCTGGCGGCCGTACTGCACGAACACTATTCCCGCCGGGTGCTATTCGTCGCGGTGTCGCTGCTCATGATCGCCAACACGATCAACGTGGGCGCGGACCTGGGCGCGATGGCGGCCACCGGGCAGATGTTGGTTCACATCCCGTTCCTGTGCTGGCTGGCCGTGATCGTGGGCATCTCACTGGCGCTGCAGATCTTCGTGCCGTATCCGGCATACGCCCGGTTCTTGAAGTACGCGTGCCTGAGTCTGCTGGCCTACGTCGTGGCGGCCTTCGTTGTTCATCATCCGTGGTGGCCCACTGTCACGCTGAGCGCGATCATCCCTCATGTCGAATGGTCGCCCGACTACGTGCTCAACCTCGTTGCCGTTCTGGGGACCACGATCACCCCCTACTGCTTTTTCTGGCAGGCCGATCAAGAGGCCGAGGAGGACTTCGCCCGTGGCCGGA
Source organism: Nocardia sp. NPDC059236 (assembly GCF_042754085.1). NCBI lineage: Bacteria > Bacillati > Actinomycetota > Actinomycetes > Mycobacteriales > Nocardiaceae > Nocardia > Nocardia sp. NPDC059236. Next base: position 7,977 of record NZ_JBHZAF010000051.1, on the reverse strand, counting down.
TGAAGTTCTACGGCAAGGGCATTCCGGAGATCCAGGACGGGGACATCCGTGACATGCGAACCGACACGCTGGTGGGCATGGGCTTCTCCAACGTGGTGCAGTTCTTCATCGTCCTCACGTGCGCGTCGACCCTGCATCAGGCCGGCATCTTCGCTGTCGACACACCCCAGCAGGCCGCCGCCTCACTGCGACCGCTCGCCGGCGACTTCACCTTCCTCCTGTTCGCGGTCGGGATCATCGGGGTTGGCTTCCTCGCCGTCCCCACCCTGACGGGTTCGGCCTCGTACGCGTTGTCCGAAGCGATGGGTTGGAAAGCGGGTCTCAGCTACACCTTCCGCGAGGCCCGTGCCTTCTATATCGTGATCGCGCTGGCCACGTTGGTCGGAGTTGGCCTGAACTTCGTCGGAATCCCCCCGTTTCGGATGCTGTACTACGCCGCTGCCGTCAACGGCGTCCTCGCCCCACCATTGATGGCACTGATCATGTTGATCGGCAGGAACCGCTCGATCATGGGCGAGCACGTCAACAGCCGACACGCGAACATCATGGGCTGGGCGATCGTCATGATCATGGGAGTGTGCGCCCTAGCCCTGCTGGTCTCCCTCATCACCGGGGGATAAGAAGCGATTCAAATAAGTCCCAGACCCGATCAGCGATCGCGTGCCCTGAATCGCGAGGAGACGACTCACCACCATGAAAACGGTGACCGAGAACGCCTTTCCAGACGCCCGGCCACCTGACGACCCGGGATCAGTCGTGATCCGGCACCGCCGACAGCGAGGCCGACCACCGCGCGGGCATCGTTTTGCGGAGAGGCCGAACGAGTCGGTCAGGCAGGGCGTAGCTCATCGGTGATGAGGGTGTGGAGGTGTCAGTCACCGGGCTGGGTGCGTCGGTCGGTGGTGTCGCGGAGGTGGGAGGCGTAGACCGCTGCTTGGGTCCGGCGTTGCATGCCGAGTTTGGTCAGGAGCCGGGAGACGTAGTTCTTGACCGTCTTTTCCGCCAGGAACATTCGCTCGGCGATCTGACGGTTGGTCAGGCCCTCGGCGAGCAGGTCGAGCAGGGTCCGTTCCTGCTGCGACAAACCGTTCAAGGGATCGTCGTGTTTGTCGATGCGGTGGCGTAGTTCGTTCATCAAGGCGGCGGCGGCGCGGTTGTCCAGCAGTGCTTGGCCTGCGCCGACCGACTTGATCGCAGCGGCGAGTTCCATGCCCTTGATGTCTTTGACGACATAGCCGCTGGCGCCGGCCAGGATGGCATCCATCATGGCGTGCTCGTCGGTGAACGAGGTCAGCATCAGACACCGCAAGCCATCCAGTCGCGAGAGCAGTTCCCGGCACAGTTCGATGCCGTTGCCGTCGGGCAGCCGCACATCCAGGACAGCGACATCGGGCCGCAGCGCCGGGATCCGGGCCAGGGCGGTGGAGACATCGCCCGCCTCGCCGATCACGGTCAGTTCGGGATCACCGCCGAGCAGGTCGGCGATACCGCGCCGGACGATCTCGTGATCGTCGACCAGAAAAACCTTGATCATCGACGCCACCGCTTCCCTCTGCCGCCGGGTTCGGCACCAACCGTACGGCCGTGAAGTTAACGTGCGGTATGTCCGGTATCTCTGCTCGGGTGTTTCTGCGACCTACACGGTGACCAAGGCATCCGGTCAGGAGGCTTTCTGCTCTGCTGTGGGACCAGGACCGCGCAGGAGCCTGTAGCCGTGATCATGATTGGTGAGCTGGAGCCGACGCGGACGATCGATGCCGGAATGTTCGAGCGGACCGTCGCACGGTTGTGTGTCGAGTTCGGGAACACCACACCGCGCCGGCAGGTGGAATCGGTACTGCGATGGAGCCTGTCCGACCTGGCCGGCAGCCCGGTCGGTGCCATGCCCGAACTCGGTAACCAATAGTCGATGAGTTCCTGAGCCGTCCGGCTGTGTCCTCCTCTCCGTTTCGTGCCTGGACCAGGCTTGTTTGGCGTTTCCATGCACTTGATCACCCGGGTGAAGTAGTCCCTGCGCGGCCGATCACTCTGCGGCGATACCGAAAGTTCTTCACGGAGAGTGAAATCAAGCAGGCGTGGGTCGGCCGCTAGAGGAGAAGCTAGATCGTGACGACGATCTTCTTCCCGGCGTGGAGTCCCTTCTCGAGGTGGCGGTGTGCCTCGACGACGTCGTCGAGGGCGAACACCTTGTCGATGGCGGGCCACAGTGCGCCGAGGCGTACCCCGGCGTTCAAGAAGGCCGCCATGCGCTTCACCACCACGGCGTCGAGGGTGTGCTCGAAGCTCCGGTAGCCGAAGATCGTGAGCGGCGTGCTTGTCGGGAAGGGTGTGGGCCGAGGGTCCAGGAAGCCCGCGGCGACCAGTGTTCCGCCGGGGCGGGCCGCCTTCAGCAGATCCTGCTGGCCGGGGCCCATGACTACGTCGAGGACAATGTCGGCGCCGGTACCGCCGGTCTGGTGGCGGACGGCTTCGACCACGTCCATGTGGTCGGTGGCGATGACGGCGGCGGCGCCGGCGGCGATCAACTCGTCCTTCTTCGCGGTGTGCCGGGTGATAGCGATAGGCACGGCGCCGATCTGATTGGCGATCTGCGTTGCCGCCCGGCCGACACCGCCGGACGCGGCAGTGATGAGGACGTGGTCGCCGGCACGCATCCCAGCCTTCTCGACGAGCGCGCCGTAGGCGGTGGAGTACGCGACCCATATCGCCGCCGCTTCCGTGATTCCGAGCCCGGCAGGCCGGGCGGCGACCCGGCTCGCGGGGATCGTGGTGTATTCGGCGTAGCTACCCTTGACACTCGCGTCCGGAATCGCGGTGAGGATGACCGGATCGCCGATCTCCAGCCCAGTGACCTTGGGTCCCACCGCGTCGATGCGGCCGGTTCCCTCGACGCCGAGGCGAGCGTGCGGCAAGGGGACTATTGCGGGCGAGGTGCCCGAACGCATCATCTGGTCGAGCGGGTTGACGGCGAACGCTTCGATCCTGACCCGCACTTCGCCGGCTGCGGGCTCGACGACGGGCTCCTCGATGACGTGCATGACATCCGGCCCGCCGAACTCGTCGAACACGACGACTCGTGGCATGGTGATTCCTCCGCATCTGACGCTGGATTCGTTACTCGCGGAAGACGTTACGGAGCCGTCGGTTACCTCCTGGTACCTTCGACTTTCATGCAGAACACGGCTGGACCGGTCTTCCTCGCCGACTGCCCCACACGACTGGCGGTCGAAATCATCTCTGACAAATGGGCCGTGCTCGTGCTCTTCGGACTCAGCCATCAGCCTCGCCGGCACGGTGATCTGGTCGACCTTATCGGCGGCATCTCGCGCAAGGTCCTCACCCAGACACTGCGCCGACTCCAGCAGTACGGTCTGGTCGAACGCCATGCCGAAGCGCCACGGCGGGTCGAGTACAGCCTCACCGACCTCGGCCAGACCCTCGTCGAGCCCATCGAGGTCCTGACGAACTGGGCGAGGGACTACGGCGGGGCCATCGCCGACTTCCAGGAGGCGGCGCAAGCCGCTACTTCTACTCATGGTCGCCCGGTGAGTTGATCTCGACGACAGGCGAACTCGCCAACGCGGCGGTGACCTTCGATTTGCGCCGCGGCTCTTCGGCCTGCGGCTCGTCGAGGTGGTCAACATCATGAACGCTGTTTCAACCGGCTCGAACAATGGCATGCGCTGGCCACCCGCTACGTCAAACGCGCCGTTTGACACCAGCCACCTGGACTCCGGCCGCGAACCCACCGCGATTCCGGATGCGGCCGCTGAAAGGCGATGAGTTCCCACTGATATCGCTTCAGTCCAGCTGAACTTGGCCTGTCCCCGGTGAATGAGGCCGCCCGGCATTAGAGTCCTGTTGGCCCTGATCAGGGCTGGAAGGGACGATGGGGATCATGGCTGGACGTAAGCGGCATTCCGCGGAGGAGATCGTGCGGAAGCTGCGCCGTGCCGACGAGTTGGCGGCGGCGGGTATGTCTGGGGAAGAGATCGCCGCGGAGCTGGGGATCTCGGCGGCGACGATGTACAACTGGCGCCGCCAGTACGGTGGTGTGGACACCGACGCGGCGAAAGAACTCAAGGAGCTGCGTGAGCAGAACGCCCGGCTCAAGCGGCTTTTGGCCGATGCGGAGCTGGAGAAGGACGCGCTGCGGGAGATCGCCAAGGACGCTCCTATAGATGTCAAGGATCAAGCTGAGCTGGCCATGGCCCGGTAGTCGGCGCGCAAGGCGCGGAAGACTTCGCGGGCGAGAAATCGCTTGAGACAGCGGATGATTTCGGGTGTCGTCTTGCCTTCGGTGCGGCGGCGGGCCGCGTAGGTCCTGGTGTTTTCGTGGTATCGCAGCCGGACGATGACGGCGGTGTGCAGGGCCTGGTTGGCTTGTCGGTCTCCGCCGCGGTGAAGGCGGTGCCGGTTCGTTTTTCCGGATGACGCCGGGATCGGCGCGACGCCGCAGAGGCGGGCGAACGCAGCCTCCGAGACCAGCCGTTGCGGGTTGTCACCGATCGAAATAATGAGGGCCGCTGCGGTATCCGGTCCGAGCGCGAAGACGTCCATGGTGCGGGGTGCTACCTGGTCGAGCAACGCGGCCAGATGCTTCTTGAGCTGGTCGGCGTGGGCCTGGGCGTCGAGGACACGTTGGGCGAGTGAGCGCAGGGCCAATTTGGTGGCCTGCATCGGATCGCCGAGGGTATGCGGTGCGGGATCGAACGCCGCGCAGGTAGCGAGCAGCTGAGCGCGCGACAGTGAACGTAGTTGCGCGCGAAGGGTTTCCGGACTGGTCGTGACCAGCGATCGCAGGGTGTTGAGCGCGGTGGTCGAGGCTTTGACGGCATTGTTGCGGGCCACTCGCAGAGCGCGGACGGACTCGATCGCGCCGTCGCGATTCTTCGGTGCGGTGACCTCGGAGCCATCCAGCAGCTGGCGCGCAGCCGCGTAGGCATCGATCGCATCTGTCTTGCCGCGTGCACGCCGCAACTTCCGAGTCGGCCGAGGGACCTCGACGACATCGAATCCCCGCCGGCGCAGATAGCGGGCGAGTTCCACTCCATAGGAGCCGGTGCCTTCGATCCCGACCCGCATCACGTCACCATGGGATCGGATCCACTCCTCAATGGCCGCGTAACCGATTGCCGTGGTGGGAAATTCGCGGTCGGCGAGCTGCTTGCCGTGCTCGTTGACGATCGCAACATGGTGGGTGTCGGCGTGGGTGTCGACTCCGACAAGCACCGATTGCTGGACCAGGGATGTCATGAATTCCGGGCTGTCCTTCGTGTCGTCGTCCTGCGCGCCTGGTCGAGGCGAAGCCAGGGGTTGGACAGGCCAGTCAGGGAACCGCGCAGTGGGCGCGGCAGGCTCCTATCAGGTCACAACCCCCGTACAGGATGGTGTGGTTCGGCAATAGAAACGGGCGCACCACCGGCCAAACGGATCGACGGGTCCTTCGAAAGACACGCGTGTGTGCGGTCAGGAAAATTCCGAGTCAGGTCCGTCCGGCCAGTGGCGCGACCCGGCATCGATCATGACTGGAAAATTCTGAGCCCAGCGGCCAAGCGCCGCGCCGTGGACATGCTCAAAGACGTCAAGTGCATGTCGGAACGGTTGGCGTGCAAGGTTGTTGGGCTCCACCGGTCGACGTATCGACGGCTGCCGGCCGCGCAGACCCTGCAAGATCCGGACGCCGGTTTGCGGGTCTGGCTGCGTTCCTACGCCACGAAACACCAAGGACACGGGTTCCGGCGCGCGTGGGCGGCGCTGCGGTTCGATGAGGGCTCACAAGTGAACAAGAAGAAGGTGCACCGGCTCTGGCGCGAGGAGGGCTTGCAAGTGCGCGAGCACTCCCCACGCAAGCGGGCCGGGTGCTCGTCGGTGCCCGCGGTCGATGCGGATGCACCGAAGGTGGTGTGGGCGTTGGATTTTCAGTTCGATTCCACCGTCGACGGGAGAGCGGTGAAGATCGCGTCGATGATCGACGAGCACACCCGTGAGTCGCTGCTGCACCTGGTGGAGCGCTCGATTACCGCCGAGAAACTCGTCGCCGAACTGGAGAAGGTGTTCTCTACCCGCGGCGGCCCGCCGAAAATACTGCGGATGGACAACGGGCCGGAAATGATTTCCTATGCGTTGCAACAGTTTTGCACGGATCGGGTGGGGATCGTCTACATTCCGCCCGGGACGCCGTGGAACAACGGGTTCATCGAGTCGTTCAACCGCCGGTTACGCAGTGAGTGTCTCAACCGCAACCACTGGACGAGCCTGCTGGAAGCCCGCGTGGTGATCGGCGACTTCAAACTCGAACACAACCATAGGCATCGGCATTCGGCACTGTGAATCACCCCGGGTTTGGTGCCAATGCCGTTAACTTACGCGCTGGTGTAGCCGGATCTCGGGCGGCTGGTGATGGTTGATGTTCTTGTGCGCCAGTGTTTTTCGTTTGAACTTGTGGCGTCCGGCGCGTTTGAGGACCCGGGGGTAGCTGCGTTGGCGCCGTGGCGGGTTGGGTCGTTCGAGGATCTCGGCGACAGCCCTTGCGATGCCGGTGGCGAGCCGGTCAGGGGGAAAAACCCGCTTGCCCGGTGACGTGTCGCCGGACAACGCGGAGAGCGCGGACGAACGACAGCCGTAAGGGATCGTTTTCACCGAGATCGGCGGCGTGATGCATGAGTTCACGGACGGCGTAGTGGGTCGTCAGAAGACCCCAGATCTCCTGGCGCACCATGGCGGGGCTCTGCGAGCGCAGCAGTCGGTAGCTGCCCCGCTGGCGGGTTTCGATCTCGGCGAGGCTGGTCTCGAACTCCCACCGGCGGTGGTAGGTGGCCGCCAGCTCGGCTGCGGTCGCCTCGTCGGGATCGAGCAGAGTGGTGATCAGCCGGATCGGGCCGGGGGCGTCGCTGTCGCGGTTGGCGATCTCGTACTCGACCACCCGGACCTGCACGCCCTCGGGGACGGTGTCCAGGCCGCGGGCGCGGTGGCGGCGGATTCGCTGGCGCTCGACATCGGTCATCAACCGCGACAGATACGATCCGTCCGGAAGGTCTTGCACGACATGCAGTTTCAGTCCGGACTGCACCCGCCACAACAGATCCGCGCCGGTGTCGGCGGCCTCACGCCAGAACTCGTGACTGAAGAACCCGCGATCGGCGAGGACCAGCATTCCCGGCTCGAACGCGGCCAGCAGCGGACGGGTGATCTCCCGCTCGTCGGTGGTGACCGCACCGATCTCGGCATCGACGATCGCGTGGGTGGCGCACTCGGCCAACCCGACGACCTTCACCTTCGGATACGGATCCTCCAAGCTCTGATGGGTCTTCCCGCGCCCGAACACTTCCTCGTTGTCCGGTGTGTCGGGAATGTCCATCTGAACACCGTCGACGGCCATCACCCGCCGCCCCGCCAACCATGCGCCCGCGGTGCCCGCGCCGGCCAGCGGGACCGCGACCCGCCGATACAGCTCCCGGACCGGTTCCTCACCGAGGCGGGCCCGGGCCTTGCACAACGCCGGCGACGTCGGCACCTGCCAGTCAGCATCCCACGACCGCAGAAACCGAAGCCCGTCAACGAGTTTGCGCAGCACCTCTTCGTAGGCGTCGTCGAAGAACAACGTCATCGCCAGCACGAAGTAGACCACCACCCGCGCCGGCAACAGCCGCCGCCGCTTCTCGACCCGACCGGTCGTAACCAGCACCTCGTCGACCAGATCCGGATGCACTACCCGGGTCAGCACACCCAGCCCGATCCGGTCGGTCAACCGGCCCGCCACCTCCACCACGAACCAGCACCCTACCCCGAAACAATTTGCTACACAGCAACTCTCGCGCCGCGGTCCGACGGGCTGCCGTCACCACGCCCACCAGCGCAAACGCCGTAAGTTAATGGCATTGGGTTTGGTGCTCACCTTCTTTCTTGGGAAGGATGGGCGCATCATGCCTGCGAAGTACGACGAAGCGACCAGGGCCAAGGCGGTCCGGCTGGTCG
>NZ_JBHZAF010000050.1:0-12541 GCF_042754085.1 Nocardia sp. NPDC059236 | reverse complement strand
CTGCCTAGACAACAGCGATCATCCCAGCTCGAAGGGCACTTTTCTCGTTCATCAGGCACCAACGGACACAAGACCGTCGGTGGATCGAGGCTAAGGAGTATCCGCAACTCGCGGCCAACCCAGTCCTCGCCGAACTACAGCTCTGACTGCACCCACCGAACCTGGTCAGCACACAGCCTCATGCCGCATACCGCGCTGACCGAACCGGCCAGCGCGGGCATCGGAAGATCAACAGGCAGAGCGCCGTACGACACCGCCAGCAGTGCACGCTCATGACGAGTTGAGGGCATTTGGCAGGTCGGTAACGTCCGTAAGTTGCTTTCCGACAACATCTTCGGCTGGCGTGTATCCAGCCATGGAGTAGGCCCGGGATTCAGGACTGGACGGGGAGGACAGGCGAAGTGGATCAGGCAGCGGTCGATCTCAAACGCAAGGTCAAACGGTTCAACAAAGCCATCGTGGCGCTACAGAGGGCAGGGATAGCCTTCGGGCCGATGCAACTGCTCACCGCACCGGGACGCAAGAGCGGACAGCCGCGCACCACGCCGATCGCCGTCGTGCCTATCAACGGACAGCGCTACATCATTCAGGCCTACCCGCAAGCGGCATGGGTGGCCAACGCGCGCAACGCCCAGACCGTGACGCTAAGCCGGGGACGACGTGCCACTACAGTTCGCCTGGTGGAGTTGTCTGTGGAGGAGCGCCGGCCGTTGCTTCGTGAGCATGTCGCGAACAGTTCAGCGCGTGTAGCGCAGCTGTTCGTCAGGAGCGGTCTCGCGGCGGAAGCCACGGCGGATTCGGTTGCGGCCGCAGCGGATCGGATCGCAGTCTTTCGGGTGGAATCGGCCTGACCGGGCGTCAGAGCAGAGGTATCCGAGAGCGCTCTACCAGCGGTCTCGGATGCACTCTCTTGCCGCATGGCGCGCGGTTCGAATCGGCCACGCGGCGACCTCGAAGACCAACGGGCACAGATCATCTCTGGTAGCGCGCGGCCGTCGGCACTGCACGGTAATGCCGAGTGCCGGATATGAGTGCCGCATCGTAGGGTGGTCCTGCTGGATTCGATGGGGTAGGTGATTCATGGTCACGATGGTGACCGGGCTGACGCAGGAGGACCGCGCGACGATCGGGTTCGTCGTCAGCTGTCTGTTTGATGGGACCCCGTGATTCGGTCCACCGCGTGTGAGAGCAGGTTATCGGTGGATGCGGGTTGCAGCGTATCCGGCCGGGGTGAGATAGCCCAGGGCGGAATGTCTTCGGCGGTGGTTGTATTCGTCAAGGCGTGTCGAAAGCATGTCGAGGGGTCGGAGGCACAGCAGTACTTCACCGGGCTGCCATACTCGCGCGTCGTGCCCTGTATCCACGACATCGGACTGTGGGGCGACTCCCTGCAGGACGGATTGCGGAAGCTCGGCGTGATCGATTCGGCGAATGCGGACCTGGAGTGGCTCATGCGCAACGACGATCAACTGGCCGACGACCTGGACAAGGCGCGGTTCGAACGTGAGGAAGACCTCCGCAGCCAACAGGTCGCGCACACCATCGAGGAGGGCAAGCTTGATTGAGGCATTTCGACCTTCTCATACGCTACTGATGGGCGGTTCACTATGACGACGTCGTTGCAGATTCCTACCCGCTCGGGGACGTGCGCCTCGAGGCGGAAGGTTCCGGGTTCCGGTCGATCATGCCGCCCGAATTGTGCTATCAGGGAATAGGTTTCGGGGGCTACTCCGCAGCGGTCGCCGCGCTGGCGGGATTCGCGCAATTGCCGGGCCGCACATTGCGCAGTATCCACGCCGTGTTCACCGCGCCCACCAAGCCAGGCGCGCTGCAGTTGGCGGCGCGGGTGCTGCCGGCCGGCCGCAGCTGCGGATTGTGTGAGGTCACCGTCGAACAGGAAGGCGCCCTGGTGTTGACCGCCTTGGCGTGGTTCGTAGACCCTCAGATGATGAACGGCCTCGAAGGCCAAGGCACGCAGCCGATCTCCTTCGACGACTGCGACCGTTTGCCCTGGGTGACCGAATGGGCACCGTTCTTGAAAGGACTGAACCTGCGGGCAGTGGATTATCCGCTGAGCTACGACGACTTCTATGACGGGCAGGGGCGCGTCGCGCTGTGGGCGGTGCCGGACGCCACAGACTCGGAGTACCGAACTGCCGAGATCTGCGGACGGTTGACCGACATCATGTTCTTCGACGCGTTCCTCTTGGATGCCGGGATGCGGACCGAGTCTCCACTGACTCGCATGATCAGCTTGGATCTGTCGGTCATCTGGTCGGCAGGACACGCAGCACCCGCGTCCACGCTGTTGGAAGCCGACGGGCGAATCGACCATCAACTGGCCAGCGTGCAGGGGACTCTACGCGATACGACCGGGGCGGTGCGGGCATCGGCCACCTCCCAGTGCCGAGTCTTCCGGGCAGTACGCGAAAGCCACGGTTCATAAATGCATCAGACCTATACGATCGCTGACCATCTTCTCGATCGGCTCGCCGAATGCGGCGTCACCGACGTTTTCGGTGTGCCGGGCGACTTCAACCTGGGACTGCTGGACCGTGTCCTGGCCCACCCCACACTGCGCTGGGTGGGCACGGAGTGGTTGGTCGCAGGCGGTTGGTAGCTGAACGCGAACGTACTCATCTGCCGCTGATCGGGCGGCTCTTGCCGCTGCGAGAACTGGGACATGGACCGGGTACAGCGTCTGGAGCTCCGTGGTGAGGTGGGTGCCGGCCGATCGGTCGACGGGACTCGGGACAGCTGAGCCGCGAACGGCTCCCATGCCCGGCCGGTTTGTCCGCACCCCGATCCGATCAGGTTTGTGCATCGTCGACGGGTGGGTTTGACTCGGGGCATGCGCGTTCGGCCCGTTCGGCCTCGCGGCTCGCCCACGAGGCGCGCCAACTCTCTATCAATCGCTCGGCTGACTCAGCGGAGATCTCCTCGTGAGGCTCGTCCGTTCCGGGCTTGTAGCGTCGGAGATACTCGGTAGGACCCCACTTGAAGTCCCTGCCAAGCGCTTCGTCGGTCGGCACTGGCCGGGTGGCGGTCCGGCGCACAAGCCCGGTAATCCGACGCGCGCGCGAGCTATCGGGGTAGCCTCTCTCGTCATCGATCAATGCGAAGTAGCGCACTGCGGGTTCGTTACTGTCAGGCATCGTTTGTTGTCCTTCAATGGGATTCGCGGCGGCGCGTGTGCCGCCGACGCGCCGACGCTCCCGCAGCGCGGGACGAGCACGGCGGGGTGCGGCGTAGCGTGGCAGCGGCGCGAAGCGCCGCCGCTCTTGAGTCCTTATAGGCAAATTCGGCAGCGCGGCATGGAGCGGACTCACTTGCTGCCGCGCCGTCATACGTGCGCGCTGCAATGCCGAATGCGGTGTTTCGGATGATAGGAATCGACTCAGGTCGCAAGTCAGATGACTTGACCCTCAAAGGAATCGACCACCACTCAGGACGTGATGTTCTCCGCAAGAATAGGTGCATGATGTCATCAGATCAGACACCTACGGACGAGGAACCTCAGGCGGCCGCGGCACAACCCCGAAGGGCTCAGGCCAAGGACGACGACGAACTCATCAACGACACAGACAAAGTCATCGTCGATCCTGGCACGTAGGAAGACGGGACTACACCCTCAAAGCTGGAAGAATAAGCGTCCGCTCAGGCCATGCCCGCGCTGACCGAACCGGTCGGCGCGGGGCATCGGAAGATCAACTGGCCGTGCCGATCCGAGGCCGGCGGAACGTCCGCTACTGCCGAGTTGAGGGCACTCCGTGATCGAAGGGGGTGTCTGGTCGCGCGATCGGCGAGCCCGGCGTATTGCGCCAGCGTGTGCATTCGACCAGTCTGCCGCGCCCCTACGGCCGGCGCTCCCCAGGCAACCGGTCAGCCGCGCAGCACAAAGTAGGCCGCGCTACCGAGCCCGGATCGGCAGGAGCGTCGCGCGGCTACGCGCCGCCGAGCGCCATCGACGGCACCGTGCGTATCGAGCAGTCGTCCGGCGCGGGCTGCCCCGCCAGACGGTCATCGATCCACCGCAGGGCCGCAGCAGTTGCAGCGACTGCGAGACTGGGGTGCTCGCTCATCTGGTCCCGCGTATAGGTGATCGGCGCCCCCGATGCGCACCAATTCGCCACCGCCTGGTCGACCCATGCGATGTGGACGATCTCGTCGTTCACGGCGTGATAGAGGAATGTCGGCACGGTCGGCGCCGTGATGCCGTAGTCCGTCTCGTCGAAGAACGCCTGTACCTGCTCGAACACTTGCGAGAAGGGGATCGTCAGGTAGTCGTCCATGTGCAGGAACGGATACTTCTCCACGAGCGGCACCGAGCATTCGTTGTCACCCGCGGCCATCAACGCTTTCCCGGCAGGCGTCAGATACGTGTCGAAAGCTGCCGCCAGACGTGGATCGGCGCGCATCATGCCCGGCAGGAGCGACAGCAGGAAACCGGAGAACGGACCGCCGTCGAGCGACTGCAGATAAGGGCCGATAGGCTCTGACGGCCCACCCGCCCCACCGCCCCGGGCAACACCGACCAGTCGTACTTCGGGAGCGTAGGTCGGCTGCAGCTGCGAGATCCAACCGCTGGCCAACGACCCGCCGGAATAGCCCGCCGCAGCAACCGGAGTATCGGTCCCGGACAGGCCGAGCGGCGTGAATGCCTCGGCCGCGCGCACGCCGTCGAGCGCGGTGTAACCCGGCTGCTTCGGGACGATCGTCGCCCCGTTCGACCCCTCCCAGTCGGGTACGGAAATCGCGTGACCGGACGACAACATCTGGTCGATCTGCAAGAAATCCAAGGAGGCGTCGTACTTGTGGTCCAGCGGGACCGCTCCCTGCCGGAGCACGTACGAGGGAGCGCACTGCGGGGCTGAGGCATCCTCGGCAACCTGATAGGTGATCAAGCCCTTGACCTGCCCGGTTCGCGGGCGCAGCACCGTCGTCACGGTCGTCATGGGCCGGCCCGCGTTATCTGTCGTTCGATACAGCAACTGCCAGGCATCGGCGTCCTCCGCCTCCGGCCGCATCGAGGCCACCTCGACCGGCCGCGAATTCAGGATGGTGCCCGGCGCCGTCGATTCCCAGCCCGACGGCGGGGTGTAGAACGGGTCGTTCTGCGGAATCGGGATCGGATCCGCATTGCCAACCGCTGCCGGGGTGCCGGTGAGGCACAGTGCGGCCGTTGCCGCGATCAGAACCGAGCGCAGTTGCCGGCGGCCGACCGCTGAACCCCCTGCGCCACAAGAAGATGCGACTTTACTCATCATTTGCACTCCCTCCGCCAGGGAGACTACACACCTGTAGAGGACGCATACCGCAATCCGACGAAAAAGATGACTGGCAGCCGCAACCACTCCCCGGCGCCAGATCAGCAGGTCACCGCACCGAAAATGTCTCCCCCGCAAGGGAAGCCGGTCCGCATCCTCCGTCGACCCGGTCGAGTTCGGCGGCCAACTCGGCGACGTCCGGATTGGCGTGCTGTTGACATGCATGACAACACGCCGGGCAAAGGAGCTATCAGAGCGTCCAACTAAGTCACATCAAATCAGGTGAGCGCCTTGAACAATCGAATCCATGTTCGGTTGCCGAAGATCGTCAAGAGTTGACGTAGTACCTGATCATCACACCTTTCTGGCTTGTCGTTGACAGTCGGCGGTTGGGCACGGTAGTCACCCTCGGCGGTACCGAAAAGATCAGGGGTTCGATTCCCCTTAGCTCCACAGAACCGCAGAACCGCAGAACCGCATGCGGCTCTGCGGCTTTCGTTGCAGTGCGCGAACTGGAGGTGATCATGGTCGCGCGTTCCACTCGCACAACCCGGCTATCGCAGCGACATCGTCATGCTCTCCGGCGATGTCGGGCAGAGCGAGATAACTAGGATGAGCAGGTCGGCTCCGTCGGCGGCGGTGGTGACTTCGCGTTCGATACGGCCGGCCGCGCTACCTGAGCGCGGGGCCCGCCCGAGGCGTTCGGTGGCGTCGGTGCGGAGTTGGCGCGCCGACGCGGCGGCAACTCGTACCCAATGACGCCGGCTGTTTCGGCTGACCCGCGGAAATCGCCGGTGCCGTGGCCTCTCTGGCCAGCGGCTACGCCGACTACATCAGTGGCGCGACCATCCGGGTGAGCGGCGGCGCCATCCGGTCGGTGATCTGAGCGGAGTCGGGCGCCGCCTCCACCGAGGATGGCAGCGTTCAGCGGATCATTAGTCGTCCATAAGGTTCCTTCCGCAAGATCACTGTCGATCACGATGACGCGGAAGGATCGGCAAATGCGTTTCAGGGCAGTGGCTTCGGCAGTGCTGGTGGTGGCCGGGGCGGTAGTCCCCTGCATGGCGGCGGGACAGGCGCAGGCGGAAGAGCCGTGGTGCGGGGCCTCACGTCTGGGCCTCACCGTGCAGCCCGAGCTCGGACAGCCCACCGCCAGTCAGCGCACCGCAAGTATCGTGCTGACGAACCTGTCCCAGGAATCCTGTGTTCTGCAAGGCTTCCCGGGAGTCGACCTGGCTGCGGTGGGCGACAATGGCCGCGCCTCGCTGCCCCGAACCACCGAACAGGGCCAACCGGTCCACCTGCCCCCGGGCGGTCAGGCCAAGAGCACCCTGACCTACGTAACCGGCACCGATACCCCCACCGAAATCATCGTCACCCCACCCGATTCCACCACCCAACTGCATGCCGCCTGGCCCACCGCCCTGGGCTCGATCACGGTATGGCCCCAAGGCGCGACCCACCCGGGCACCTACATCGGTCCCCTGCACGGCTGAACGCTTGCCGGGTTTGTGCGCGTTCTGCCGCAACCGACGTGCGCGTTCTGCCGCTCCAATCGTGCGCTTCTCGCCGACACCTACACAGGTCGTCAACCTGCGCGTTGTTGATGAGTCGGCCGATTGATCCGCAGTTGATTCGTTGCAGCCGGCAGGTGGCGCAGTTGCGATCACCGGACACCTCCAGCCTCGCGGGGCGGGTGCCGACCGCCCGGATCATGATGTCCGGCCCGTCGACCAGGACCGCGCGGTTCGCATGCTGGTCCGTCAGGTCCACTCAGCGAAAACCGCCCGTGACCTCAGACCCGGCCCTACCCACTCTTTTCTAGAAGCCGCATACCGCGCTGATCGAACCGGCCAGCGCGGAGCGGCTGGTGGTAGGAACCAGGTACGGTGCAGAGCATCCGCTATTGCCGAGTTTGAGGGCATTGGCCGGATCATCTGGACGCATCGGACGACGGCTTCGGATCTTCGACGAGCCGGACCGCACGAGCGGACGGTGGCGCGCCGCGATCCTCGGTGATCACCGCGGCGCGATACCCCGGCCGATCGGCGATACGTCTCCTACCCGAAGGGCGAAGCTCAGGAGCCGGAGCTGCCGGTGGACGCGCCGCCCGCTGTGGTGCAGCTCGGATTGGTCGGTTGGGGGTCGAGTGTGGTGCCGGCGGGCGCGGCGACCACGGTCACGGTGGTGGACTGTGAGCTGCCGCCCTCTTTCGCCACGAGCGAGTGGGAGCCGAGGGTGGTGGGCTGCCAGTAGATGTAGCTGTAGTTCTGCAGCGGATTCTGTTGGTTGGCCCCCACGATCGTCGAGCCGATGCACTGCCCGTTGTCGTACACCTGCACGTTGGGGCTGCCGCTGCCGAGTTCGGTGGTGTATACGGCGAACCAGTGGTTCTGGCCGACCGTAATCGGTTTGCCGTCCATGGTGCCGGGCTCGTATGCGATCGAGGTGACCGAGGCGCCCGCCGAGGGCGCCAGGAGGATGGCCGTCGCGGCCACAGCCGCCAATCCCTGTGCTCCGCAAGCGATCCGGCGCACCCTGCGACTGTTCAACTTCATTCTTCGAACTCCTGCTCGCGACCTGGCAACTCCGGGTCGTGAGGCACGGTAATCCCGCCCGATTGTGAACCGAAGACGTTTCGAAAACCTGGTGTGCCCCGAATCCCTTGGGCAAAAGGACTGATGGCGAGACTTTTTCAGGCATGCCACCGCGTCTTGCAAGGCCGTTCGGACCGCCCAGACGTCAGTCAGCCAATGCACGCACATGCCGCATCCCGCGCTGACCGAACCGGCTACAACGGGCGGGCGAAGGTCAACCGGCCGCGCCGATCCGAGGCCGAGCCGAACGCACCGTCGCTCCCTCGACAATTCGTCTTCTTCGGTATCTGGTCGGCGAACTGGCCTGCGGCGCGCCGCAGCCGGTGAACGTCACCACCGCCCAGCGCTACGCCACCGACGGGACCACCGGCCTCTTCGAGGGCACCACGCCCAGAGCCGACTCCATGGAAGCCGCTCCCGGCGTCCAGGCGCTCGCGGCGCATGAAGAAGCCACTATGACGCACATGCGAAGCGCAGGGACATATTGAAGTATGGTCTTTTCAATTTGTACGCGCGGGGCCTCACTACGCGGTTACCGTCGGAGCGGCACTCAGGTGCCGGCAACGACTACTCCAACGGGAAAGTACAGATGAGGCAAATGAGTTGGGCCGCCGTCACGGTGGCCATGCTGGCGATACCGGTCGTCGCGGCGGCATCGGCGTCAGCCACGGTCGACAATGTGAATCTGACACAGGTCGACACCGGCATCGGCGGATGTGAAGGGGCAGGCAATACCTGCACGATATTGGTGACCACCAGCGGCGCGGACGCCCTGGCACCGGTCACGGTCACCTTGGACGGGCAGAACGTCGGCACCTTCACCCCGCAAGCCGGATCCACGGCCGGCACCGGGATCATCCAGTACGTCTATCGCTCGAAGCTTCCCGAAGGCGTCTATAGCCTCACCGCCACGCAGGGCTCCTCGACCAAGTCCATGACGGTGCAGAACTGCGGCAGCCAGCCGACCGGCAGCTCCAGTGCCTCGGCCCAGTGCACCGGAAACGATATTCTCGGCGCTCTGATGATGCCGCTGATCATCCTCACCGGCTCCGGGCACACGCAACTCTGACCGACCAGTCGGGACAGTGGGTCGGTGGACGGTACGGGTGCAGTGGTCGACGGCCCCCCAGGCACACAAAGTGAATCGAACGCCGTTACGCAGCAATGGTTTTCGGCCTATCGGCGAGGTCGATCTTCTTCATCGACTCCAGTGCGCACGCAAATGGCACGAAAACGGCCGGTCATCGCAACACCTGCGATGACCGGCCGCTTCCTGTGGTTCTAGCTGGATCGAACCAGCGACCATGTGACGGAGGTCGGATCTGGCCTTTTGCTCCACTTTCGGTGCCTCTGAGTCAGGAAACTGCTTGAAACCACTCGAGAATGGAGCAACAGGCCAGTCCGCCGCCATAGCCCGGCCGCCAGGCAGCTCCCGAACGCGCCGTCATGCCGCGTGGCGAGCGGTTCGAACCGGCCAGCGCGCTCCTGTGGAAGATCAACGGCCCGAGACAACTTGGGCCGTTCCTGTGTCCGCACATGCCGAGTTGAGCGTGTTGAACTTGGTTGGCCGAAGGCGACTTTGAAGGAAGGATCGAGGGAGCTCACGCCTGGCGCGGACGGCTGGTTTCGCATCCCCCACCCCGTGCAACATCACTCTGAAATAGATGTCAGTCACTTCCGATACGCTGCGCCAGTCCCCTTGGTACATGGGGACTTTCGACAACTGGGGAGTGAAGTATGAAAATGTCGGTCCTTGCTCGTTCGAGCGTCGGTATCGCTTCGGTCGCAGCGGTTGGGGCGGCCACTCTCGTCATGGCCGCGACTGCATCCGCACAGATGACCATTACGACGTCGCCGGCCTACTGCGTTGGCACCACCTATGCTGTCACCCTGCCTGCGGCAGATGCTGCGGCACTGTGGGCGCAAATGCCTGCCGTCGAGACCGCTCTGAACGAGTGGGCACTGGTGGAAACACCGTCTGCCGGCAGCGGACTGTCGACAACCGTCTCCGCCCCGGTGAAGTACGTCGCCGGCCAGGACGTGACTGTGCAGTGGACGCCACCTGCGGCAGGGCAGTGGCAGCTCATGATGGCCCCATACAGCCAGGGCGGCTACGGCACCCCCTTTGGAGGGCCATTGGCAGTCACCGTGGTGCAGTCCGCTCCGGCCGGGTCGAGTTGCACCCAGCCCACCGGCGGCGGAACCGGTAGCGCGAGTTCCATTCCGGTGATCGGCGGCCTCCTCAGCAGCCTGTCGGCCCGGTAGTAGCAACTGGCCCTGCAAGTGCCCCGGTTTCCCTGAGCCGCCGGGGCATTCGCGGTCGTCTCAGCGCACTTCTCATGGGTGCGGAAACGGAAAGGTAACCATGAACGTCAAGAACACACTCGTCCATATGACGCTGGGGACCGCCGCTATCGCCGCCGCCATCATGACCAACGCTGGCACCGCGGGTGCCGATGTGCAGCTGCAGCCGATCAACAACGGCACCCAGCAGAACTCCGACATCAGCGGGTACGGCTCGGGTAGCGCCGCGGGCTCCGGCCACGCCATCGGCGACATGATCGGAAGGCTGTTGTTCCACAACGACAACTGACCCGCGGGTCCGTGCCCCTGCCTCGTCCAGCAGTAGCGTCGGGACGATGAGTCGAGACTGGCCTTGTCGGGTTGCTCCGGCAGCGACCCCATCATCGACTCACCACGGGTTCCATTCCTGTCACCCTGACTGTGTGGTTGAGACACAAGAGAAGGCCCTGACCATTTTCTATGGTCAGGGCCATTCTTCTATTCAGGGAGGGGTGGGAGTGCACGTCATGATGCGATATGGACGCGTACCGAGAAGGACCACAACGGTGGGATCACCCGGCAGTTGATTGATCGGCACCCAACGTCCTACATTGCCGCATACCGCGCTGACCGAACCGGCCAGCGCGGCACCTCGGAAGATCAATGGGCCGCGGGCATCTCGGACGGCTGCCCGACCGCCGACAGTGCACGGTAATGCCGAGTTGAGTGCATTCGTTCACGGATGACAACAGGTGACACAGAAACCTGGAACGGAGACAATGACGTTCGTGGTTTCGGACAGCGCACACTCATCCACCGGGTCTTCGGATGAAGGCATCACGGTTGCGGCTCAATGGGATCTCCTACGAAACCACGAGTACTACCGCTTCCTGGACAAGGGTCTGATCGAGGCCGTCTGTGCTCACCCACAGCTACGGGTGTTGTTTCCGTTCACAAGTGTCACGATCCTTCACCTGAGCAGGTGCACTCGCTACCCGTTTTCACTGGATGTCCCCTGCGTCGTCCGTAAGGGCACCGGCCAGTATGAAGTCTTGCGTACACCCAATATGCCGACCGGGCCAAGAATCGTTGGGGTCACCGAGACGGCCGCAGAGGCAGTTGCGTTGATCGCCTCGCACCTGCCTGCGGGGTGCGGGCCTGCGATCGATGGGACAGCCGAGGACCTCCGATAGATCGGTTCCCGGGATGCGTCCGCTCTTGCCGCGTCCCGCGCGTTCTGCTCTGGCGGTTCGCCGGGACCGCGGCATCGTGAAGGATGGCTACCTCTCCCGACCTCGATGTCACCTTCGCTGGTGACGACCTCGTCCTCCGGCTGGCCGCCCTGGCTTACCTCGCCCGCTTCTCCGCGGCGTCGAGAATCCACACGAAATCCGATCTGCGCCTGTACTTCTACTGGTGCACCGACCACCAGCTCACTCCGCTCACGGTGGCGAGAACCGAGGTCGAACGGTACACGCGATGGATGCAGGAAGTCCGCCGCTTCAAACCCGCCACCGTCGCCCGCCGCCTGGCCGTGGTCGCCGGGTTCTACCGCACCTGCGTCATCGACGGCGTCCTGGACCGCTCCCCGGCGGAGTACGTGCGCCGGCCACGGGTATCGAACGAGTCACCGACACTGGGACTTTCACACCTGCAATTCGAAGCCCTGCTGTCCGCGGCCCGCGACTCGGACAACCCACCAGACTGCGCGCTCGTGGCCATGCTCGGATTGCTCGGGTTGCGGATCAGCGAGACATGCCGCTGCGATAACGGCGATCTCGGGGAAGAGCGCGGCCACCGCGTGCTCCGCACGGTCGGCAAGGGGTCGAAGATCGCGCTCGTGCCGCTGCCGCCCGCGGTCGGCCGAGCGATCGACCGCGCCGTCGCCGACCGGGTCCGTGGCCCGATCCTGCTGAACCTGCGCGGCCGGCGCAAGGACCGTCACTGCGCGACCCGCGGCCTGCGACGCCGGGCCGAGATATCGGTAGTGCGGCTACCGAAACTGCACCCGCACATGCTGCGCCACACCTTCGTCACCACCATGCTCGACGCCGGCGTGGACCTGCGCGATGTCCAGATCGCCGCCCGCCACGCCGACCCCCGCACCACGATGCGCTACGACCGCGCCCGCACCAACCTCGACCGGCACCCGAACTACATCCTGGCCGCCTACATGGCCTCAGCCACATGACATCTCAACCATCCGCACATGCCGAGTTGAGGGCGTTGGATCCGGCAATCGACGGCATCTGGGTGTCTCGTGAACGTTCGTGCGCGAGACGCAGGTGTGGGCTGTCTGGAACCTAGTGTGTCTGGTTCGCGGCTGTCGATTCCTGGAAGTCGACGAGTTCTTCTCCGTGTACCTGCGCCCACTCCGTCAGCATCGCTATCGGT
>NZ_JBHZAF010000049.1:0-14693 GCF_042754085.1 Nocardia sp. NPDC059236 | reverse complement strand
ATCTACGGCATGCCGGTGCTCAACGTCGACCAGGCCAAGAGCGTGATCGTGCTCAAGCGGTCGATGAACTCCGGCTTCGCCGGCATCGACAACCCCCTGTTCTACGCCGACCACACCTCCATGCTCTTCGGCGACGCCAAGAAATCCGTCGGTGCGGTCACCGAGGAACTCAAGGCGCTCTGAATATCCGGAAGCCCGCGCCACCATTACCCAACCCCCGTTCCGGTGGCGCGTCGTGTCGTCACCGCGCTGCCGACCTCCACTTCGCGCGCGGTGACGGCACACCCTTGTGAAAGCTCGCGTCACATTCCGTCGCAGTGGCGCGAGGTGCCGTCACCGCGGCCTTGCCCGAAGTTCCCCGTGGTGACGGCACTCTCCAAGACGCCACCCGATATATGGGGTGAGGACCGTGCCCTCGATGAGTAGAGGAATCGAAACTGGCCGGACCCACTACGAGCACCGAGTCATCACAGACGCAGTTGCACCTATTGGGCCACCATCGGCGTCGCCACGGTCACGTCCGACTCGCTGACCTCACCGCTCCCGCGATGACCGTGCTGGTCCCTAATCCAAATCGATCTCGTTGGCTGAGCCCTCGGCTTCGGAGTCGTCGGCGGTTGTCTTGTTCTGGCCGGGTTCGGTTGTGGCGCTGCTGATTCCGGGTTGTGTGATCGAGGAGATCCTGAGCCTCGCCCCGCGAGCCTGAGCCTGATTCCACACTTGCACGATGACGTTACGCATGTGCATGGCCGCCGTCTGGTCGCGCAACAGTGTGTCTCGTTGCGCTCCCACAAGATGTCGGCGATCGGAGGAGCGATCCATCGACGCGATGCTGCGCATCTGCCACGATCTTCATCAAGCCGATGCTGGGGTCGTACCCAGCGAACAAGTCACGCACGCGCAGGTAGTGGTCGCTGACGATGTACGTTGCTGCGGTGACCGCGAAGTCCCGGCATTACGCGAAGTTGTTCGGCACTGGATAATTTGGCGGTAAGGCGTTGGACCTGGCTTTAAGAGAATGGCCAGTAGGTGATCGCTCAACGGGCAGGGACTGTGGGCGGCAAGAGGCTTCTGGGAGCGGTGGGGCTTGGAATTGAAGGCTGCTCTGTCACAGGCAGCTGGGCGCGTATTGGTCCGGTACATCCGCGGGGATACCCTTGAATCGGTGTTCGAGCGCCCGGACCTCCAGGGCGGGGGCAACCCCTAACCTCGCGGTCGGCCGGATGCGGACGCATCGGCAGGCTCCAAACTGACTGCACCGGCCGGGTTCCGACGGCGAATCACCGCATCCTTTCCTGGCCGCCGTGCCCGTAGCGTATTGGGACCGGCAGACACGGTCTGGGGTAGCTGGCTTCTCGGGACCTGCAATTGAGTTGGGGCTGGCGACCTTCGGAACAGGATGAACACGAGGGCTTTTCGAGGGTGTTCCAACTTGCGACAACCTTCCGGCTCGACTGTCGGGGAAGATCGTTGGCGACGGATGCCCGGCTGGCCCCGTCACAGAGCTCTTGCCGTGCACGAGAAGTCGTCGCACGGAGTGTCAACGAGCTCGCGCCACGGCCTGCAACCGTGGCGTGCGGTGTGTCGTCATCACGATCTGAATTTCAGCCGCCAGCGCGGTGACGGCACACCCCCCCGAAGCTCGCGCCACGGGGTCGACGACGACCCTTGCCTACCCACATAGTGGCGCGCCTGCCGCCACCGCGGTTACCCCCTGCGGTGGCGGCAGATTCGGTTTCGCTCCGGCTGGATGCGGCATTTAGAAATCGATCCCGCAATCGCGCGGCCCGTCTCACACAAGGAGGTGCCGGTGAGGAAGTATGGGCTCCGCGAGCGGAAGAAGCTGTCTACCCGCGCCTTGATCGAGCAGAATGCGCTGCGTCTGTTCTTTGCGCAGGGATTCGCGGAGACGACCATCGATCAGATCGGCGAAGCGGCCAACGTCTCGAGCCGCACCGTATCCCGGTATTTCGCGAGCAAGGAGCAGATAGTCCTGGACGGCCTGGTCGATCACTCGATTCCCGACGCGGTTGCCGAAGCCCCGGCTGAGCTTCGCGTGATTGAAGCTGCTCGGGCCGTCGTGGTCGACCTGTACGAATCCCGATCCGAAGGCATCTGCGCGCGATTCACGTTGATCGTTCGGACGCCGGGCCTGCAGAACGCGTTCTTCGATACCTTTCGCCGAACCACCGAGTCATTAGAGGAAGGAATCGCGCGCCGACTCGGTCAGCGGATCGATGATCCGGCGGTGCTGACACTGGCGGCTGCGATCATGGGTACCGCACTGGCGGCCTTCGCCTCGGCCGTGGCACGTGGCGAAACCGAGTTCGACAGCTACCTGCGTCAGGTCGAGCGCCGGTTGGCTGAGCTCGACAGACTGCTGCAGGTCTGACTCCTACCGCCGCCGTTCCTGCGCTGGCGCGGCCCGTGCCTGCCTGATCTGCTCGGTAGTCAACGATGGCTTCGGAATGGGAAGTGCGGGCGTCGAATCGCTGCGAATTCCATTGAGGATGAGCGCCAAGTGTCGACGCCAATTGTTCGGGGCCACTTGATGAGTGAACCCCGCGATGCTGTTCACCATCGAGATGGTGCCCCAGATGTCGGCGCTGGTGATCTCTGTCCGCAGTGCACCGATGCTGCGGGCTCGTACGAGCAGATTGTCGAGTGCGAAGTTGATACTCGCCTCGTACTGATCGAAAACCGTTGAGTCCTTCCCCGATCCGGTCATGGCTCCGACGAAGGCGCGGTTTCCGGCAATTAGCTCACAGGTCCTCTCGAGCATCCGTACCAAGCCACGCCACGGATCCGGGTCTCGGTCCGACTGGCGAATGATCTCCCTGATCTGGTCGAGATACCCGGATAGTACTTCGGCGATCAGATCGTGCTTGTTGCCGAAATGTCGATACGCTGTGCCGACCCCGACCCCCGCCTCGTCGGCGACATCGTCGAGGGTCACACCGCCACCGTGCCGCGCGAGGAGCCTGTCGGCAGCGTCCAGGATTCGGCGGCGATTGCGTGCGGCGTCTGCTCGCGGCTTCCTCGCGTGTGCCTCGGGTGGAACGGTTTTCGTCGGCAATTCGCTGATTTCGGCCTCCAGTGATCATGCGGGGCTGAGAGCAGGGGCAAGGGTCCGAAGATGGGTGTGCCGCCATCGCGCTGATGACGGTTGGCGCGCGATGACGGCACGGCGCGCCACGCGAGAGACTTAGTGGCGCGGGTCTGTTGTGCGGGCCTCAGCGCCCGCGGATCTCGGTGGTTGCGCCTTTGTCCGAGGAGGCGTACCTGATGCCGGCCACTCGTGGCGTCTGAAGTCCAAGGGAGGTAAGGAGTTCCGGGCCTGGCCCGTGAGTCAGCAGACCGCCATCGACGACGATCGACGCACCGGTGATGAACTCCGCATCCCTACCGACGGCAAAGGCCACGACACCGGAGACCTGCTCGGCTGTTCCGTGCTCGGGCCAGGGCTGAGCATTGTCGAGAGCCGCCTCGAACTGGTCGTCCACACGGCCGGAGATCGGCGTCGGAATGACCCCGGGACTGATCGCCACCACTCGGATACGGTGCGGGGCAAGCTCGAGAGCAGTGGTCCGGGTTAGGGCGATAACCGCCGACTTGGCCGCAGAATACGCATGGGTCGCCAAGCCTGCGGTGTAACCGGCGGCGGACGCGATATTGACAACGACTCCTGGCTCGCCCTGGGCAAGGAACGCACGGGCGGCGTGCTTGGTGCCGAGGAAGACCGCCCGCAACAGCACCGCGTGAGTGAAGTCCCAGTCCTGGGCTGTTATCTCGGTGAGCGGACCGAACGCGCCAGCGATCCCAGCGTTGTTCACCATCACCGCAAGTCGGCCGAACCGCGACACAGCGGCTTGGATCGCGCGCTCGAGATCGGCTTCGTCGATCACATCGGTCTGCTCGAAATGGATGACGTCCGCGTATCCGGCCTCCTCGGCGAGACGCATGGTCCCGTAACCCGATTCGACGTTCACGTCCGCCACTACAACGCCGTAGCCTTCCTCCAGCAGCCGCAGCGCGATCGCCCTGCCGAGGCCACTGCCGGCGCCGGTGACCACGGCACCACCGAGCAGAGGCTGGTCAGCCTTTTGCATTGCTGAAACCCCTCACAGCCCGTAGGTTTTGGCGATGATGTCGCGCTGGACTTCGGCGACGCCGCCGCCGATCGTGATGGCCATCGCCTGGCGGAACTGGCTTTCCATGCCGAACTCGACCGCGTAGCCCGCGCCACCCATCATCTGCATGGCTTCCAGGGTGGTGCGCTTGGCGAGCTCGGCGGCCTGCAGCTTCGCCATCGACGCTTCCCGCGGGTAGGTCTTGCCAGGGTTCTCATCAACCAGGCGGGCGATGCCGTAAACGAAGTGGCGGGTGGTTTCGATCGCGGTGGCCAGATCGGCGAGCCGGTGGCGGACCGCCTGGAAACTGCCGATCGTCTGGCCGAACTGCTTGCGCTGCTTCACATATGCGAGCACGTCGTCGAATGCGCGCTGGGCGCGGCCTACGCCCTGGGCCGCGCAGAGCAGGCGTTCGTGGTTGAGGCCGGCCATCAACTGCCGCCAGCCATTACCGGGCGTGCCCAGCAGCCGATCGGCGGGGACGGTGACATCGGTAAAGAAGACCTCGTTCACCTCGCTCCCACCCATGGTTTCGATGCCGCGGATCGTCAGTCCCGGAGTGTCCGTCGGGACGCTGATCATGCTCAGGCCCTCGTGCTTGTCGCTCTTGGGGTCGGTGCGGCACACGACGAGCAGGTGGTCCGCGACGTGTGCTGCGGTGGTCCACATCTTCTGGCCGTTGATGACGTAGTGGTCATCGATGAGGACGGCGCGAGTGGACAGGTTTGCGACGTCGGACCCGGCCTCGGGCTCGCTCATCGCGATGGCTTCCACTCGTCCCGCGCAGATTCCGCCGAGGATTTCCTGCTTCTGGGCTTCCGTGCCGAATCGGTCGTAGGGGCCGGAAACGATCATGCTGACGCCGAGTCCGGCGACGGGAAGCAGCCCCCGGTTGACTTCCTCGATCATCAGGCAGAGTTCCACGGCACCGCCGCCACCACCGCCATATGCCTCCGGGACGCTGACACCGACGTAACCGAGCTTCGCGAGCTTCTCGTAGAGATCGCGGTTGTGACCACGGAGACGCTCGTCGGACAGTGCGGTCAGTTGCTCCCGGGTGCCGGCCTCTCGCTCACAGAACTCCCGGAGCGCGGTGGCGAAAGCGCGCTGCTCCTCCGTCAGGATCACGGACAACGAAACCTCCATTGGTTAGGACCTGCTCGGATCATACTGTCACGATGTCAGTAGAACAACTGGTTCCAACTGGCTATTGGTGGGATTTTTCCTTCGGTTTCGACTCGTGTAGCCCCGTCCTGTCGTGCCTGGTGAGGCGGATTGGCGAGAGTCCATGGGTATCTAGCTGCGATTATCTCACGGGTGAGGGGGCGTATAGGTGGAGCGGAGAGCTCCATTTGCATTACTGTCATCATGTCAGTACCTTGTGTGAGGCAGATCTCGCTAGACATCGGATCCGACTGAGAACAACCGTCGGATCTGCGCAAGGAGGCGTACGGATATGAATGCGAATGCCGGGTCGGAGCAAGGGGCGGGAGCTCCGGTCGACGAGGTGCAAGCAGTAGTCGTCGGTGGAGGCTTGTCCGGCATCCGCACAGCGATCGCGCTGAAGCAGCAGGGCTTGGACAAGATCGTTATCCTGGACCGGGGCAGCGAACTCGGCGGAGTGTGGCACCAGAATCGCTACCCGGGCGTCGCGTGCGACGTGCCGTCGCCTGCTTACAGCTATGGGATGCAACCTGCGAACTGGAGTCGTCTCTTCGCACGCGGCAATGAGATCCGTGACTACCTCCAGCAGGTGGCGGCCGACCACGACATCGTCAAGCATGTTCGACTCAATACCGAACTGGTCGACGCAGCTTGGGACGATGTCATGCGGCGGTGGGTGTGCACGACCACGAACGGCACTTTCCACGCCCGCTTTCTGATCTTGGCGACTGGCGTGTTCGAAACCAAGACTGTCCCAACCATTCCCGGCGCGGAGCGGTTCACCGGCGAAATGTTCCACTCGACGGATTGGCCTGTCGACTTCGACCCGACCGGCAGGCGCATCGCAGTGGTGGGCACCGGTGCCTCCGCTATCCAGATCGTTCCGCAGATCCAGCCGAAGGTCGAACGACTCGTACTCTTGCAGCGCACTCCCGCATGGATCGTGCCCAAGCCCGATGTCGTCCACGCCAAGGTCAGTAGCCGCTTGGCGCTGTTCAGGCAGCGAGTCCTGCGAGCCGCCCTGCTGGGCATGTCGGAGGTGCTCGTTGTGACAACGATGAAGCCCCAGTACGCCTTTCTGCTCGAGCGGGTCGCGCGCTGGCACCTTCGCAAACAGGTCGCTGATCCCGAGTTGCGGGCCAAACTGACTCCGGACTATCAGGTCGGGTGCAAGCGAATGCTGTTGTCCAGCGAGTTTTATCCCGCAGTAGCTGCCGAGAATGTCGACTTCGTCGACTCGGGGATGGCTGAGATCCACGAGAATTCGGTCGTCACCTCCGATGGGCGCGAGTTCAAGGCGGACACGATTATCTTCGCCACCGGCTTCAAATTCGGTCAGCAGGTGCTGGAGCGGGTGCGCGGCCGAGACGGCCGCATTCTCGCCGAGAAGTTCGCGGGCACGCCACGCACCTACCGCGGCACGACAATGGCCGGGTGCCCCAACGCCTTCATGGTCGCCGGCGCGAACACTGGTTCCGCTTCGGTGCCGCTCACCACCGAAGCGCAGGCGCGCTACATCGCGTCGGCGATCGCGACGATGCGGGAACGAGGGATCGAGACCGTCGAGGTGCGCCAGGAGGCCGAGGACGAGTGGAACCGTTTCAAGGACGCCCAATTGGCTGGATCGGTGTGGAACGCCGGTGGTTGCACGAGTTTCTACGTCAACGACGACGGCATCAACACCGCGGCCTGGCCGGGATCCATGCGGAACCAGGTGAAGAGCCTGCGTCAGTTCGACGTGGAGAACTACACGGTCACCTACGCATCCGAGCGTTCGGGCGCTGAACTGTCGGTGGGCGCCACGCGGTAGGCGGCTATCGGGGACCGCCGGAGTGCCCGCTCCGAGGGGAACGGGCACGCGCGGCTGCTCATCGATGTGCGTGGCGCAAGGAAATATCAGTGGAAATGACTATTTCGCTCGGCCGGTGCTCGCAGGGTTCAGCACACTCGGCGCGACGTCCTGAGCCAAGGCGAGAAGTGCCTTGGTGAGTAGAAGCAGCACGTCGTCCCGCGTGAGTCGGTCGCGCCGGAGCCATTCGTCCACCGCCGTCTCGGCCATGGACTGAAAGCTGCGGATGATGGCGCGGGCGGGTCGCGTTGCGCCGCCGGGCAATTCGAGCAGTTCCGCCATACGGGCGGCCCATGCCTCACGCCCGTCCTCGAGGATGTCCTCGATTTCCCGATCATTGTTGATCGGTCCGGCCTCGAAGATGGTCATGAATGTGCCACGGTTTTCCCACACCACATCCAGCCATCCATCGAGCGTGTGGCGGATCTTGTCTTCGAGCGTGCCACGACGCTTGTGTACGCGCGGGGGCGGTGGCAGCCGCGCGAAGTTGCGGACCACCTCCACATACAGGTCTCGCTTGGTGCGGAAGTGGTAGTGCAAGTTGGGTCGTCCGATCCCGACCGCGTCCGCGATTTCGGCGGTCGACACCTCCGAGTAGGGCCGCTGGGAAAACAGGCGTTGCGCAATCTCGATGATCTGGCGGCGGCGTTCCTCGCCATCCATACGGACGCGACGAGACTTGGATGAGTCGGTGGCACTGGTCGGGGGCACGCCTCCGATGTTACCCGGAAGGCAGCGTCTACTGGCAGAAAGGCAGTAGCGGCATTGTCGCACTTATACGGCTGGACGGGGGCAATGTACGGCGGCGGCGGGGAAGGGCCGGGCGTTTCGTATGGGTGGTCGGCGGCGCGGATCGAAGCTCGGTTCGACCCGTTGAACTGCAGCGATTCGCTCAATTCTGAAGTTGATGGCGACCATTTGCCGGTCTCGAAACTCTTCAGATACTGACCAATTGTCAGTTATGCTGCTGGCGCCGGCCTTCGTTGTCGAAGGCGGTTGTTCGAAGGGAGCACACGTATGAACCGGAACCCTGACCGCTCAACGAAGATCGCAGGGCCTCTGGTCCCGGACCTCCTCCGCCAGTTGCCTGGAACCGAAGGCATGATCGCCCGACCCGACGGCACGAAGTTGCGGGTAGTGGACGCCGGAGCTGGCGCTGATGTGCTGCTGGTGCATGGATTCGGTGTTCCGGCCGAGAGCTATTCGCTGGTTCAACCGGCGTTGGTCGGTAGCGGCCGCCGTGTTGTCGCGTACGACCAGCGCGGCCACGGGCGCTCCACCTGCGGAACTGATGGAATAGGCGCGAGCCAGTTCCGGGGCGATCTGCGAGCAGTTGCCGACTACCACGATCTGCGAGACGCGACCCTTGTCTGTCATTCGATGGGAAACTTCGTGGCCCTCGGGCTGCTCACGGACCCAGCGTTTCGTAAGCGAATCAGCCGGGCCGTGCTGGTGAGTCCCATAACCGGAAACTCCTCCAAGGGTGCGCCGAGTGCGCTCGTGCAGGGCCCGCTGATTCAGTGGGGTCTCGCCCAGCGTCTGGCGAGCGGCCGGAGGATCGGCTCCATCCTGGCTGCACAGAGCCTCGGTCCCGGGGCGTCTCCCGCAGTCGTCGAAGCGTCCCGTCTGTCGATGGCCGCGATTCCTTCCGCCCTGGGACCGGCGGTCACCATGCTCCGCAAGGAATCGGTCCAGGATGTCTTGCCTGACATCGACGTGCCGCTGTACGTCCTGACCGGCACGGCGGATCGAACCACCCCGTCATGGCATGCCGAGTTGATCGTGGCGCGCGCACAGGATGCGCGAATCGACTACCTCGCTGATGGGGGGCACATGCTCAATTGGGAAGCACCGGAACACATTGTGCGGGCTGCCCTCGAGGAGTGGGTCGACTGAGCAGCTCGCTCGGGCGCCGCCGACCACTCAATTCCAAATAGTTCTCGAACGGCCGCGTCAGACGGTGAGGAGAAACGAAAACCCATGTCACTCATGGCTCAGCAGCGAATCACGATCAGCGATGTAGTTGCCCGGCATGCCAGGAAGATCCCGGACCGCGTCGCCTACCGATTCGAAGGTACGGACCGCACGTACGCGGCGCTCGATGATCGCGTCAACCGCCTTGCCAACGCGCTATTGGAGCGCGGCGTTCGGCCGGGCGACCGGATTGCGGTGCTCACACTCAACAATATCGAGACCGTCGAGGCGTACCTGGCGTCCGCCCGAGTCGGCGCAATCACGGTTCCAGTGAATTTCCGTTTGGTCGCCGACGAGATGGCGTACATCCTCAATGACAGCGGTGTCTCGGTGATCGTCGTCGACGATGTGCTCGCACCTGTCGTGGACAAGGCGCGGGAACAGGTGCCCGCCCTGCGGCATCGCATTGTCATCGGTGGCAGTGGGCAATCCGAAACTGGTTGGGAAAGTTACGATCACGTCCTCGACACTTCGTCCGCGGCCGAGGTGCGCATCGAGGTGGACGAGCAGACTCCCGCCTTGATCATGTACACCTCGGGTACTACCGGGCGGCCGAAGGGTGCGGTACTCACGCACTACAACCTGTTGATCCACACCATGAGCCTGCTCGTCCATCTTTCGTACCCACGCGACTGCGAGGTCTGGCTCGCCGCGACCCCGCTGTTCCATATCGCTGGTGTGGCCGGCATCCTGCCGCCGCTGTTTCGCGGCGACAAAACGGTGATCTCGCGGATGAGTGCATTCAGCGCTGGGGACACGATTGAACTGCTGGCACGCGAACGGATCAACGTGTGCAACTTCGTACCGGCGCAATGGCAGCTGATCTGCGACAGAACCGATATCGGTGAGCATGACCTCTCGGCTCTGCGGGCTGCCGCCTGGGGTGCCGCGCCCGCGACGCCGGCGCTGCTCCACAAGATGATGGACGCGTTCCCGGGCACCATGTTCTACAGCATGTTCGGCATGACGGAAACCAGCCCGGTGACAACGGTTCTGATGGGCGAGGATGCGCTGCGGAAGATCGGGTCGGTGGGCACACCGATGCTGAACGTGGAGGCCCGCGTCGTCGACGCGGAGATGAACGATGTCCCGGTTGGTGAAGTGGGCGAGATCGTGTACCGCGGGCCCACAGTGATGCGCCAATACTGGAGCAATCCGGCCGCGACCGAAGCGGCGTTCCATGGCGGCTGGTTCCACTCCGGCGACCTCGTCCGGCAGGACGAGGACGGCTATTTCTATGTGGTCGACCGGCTCAAGGACATGATTATCTCCGGTGGCGAGAACATCTACTGCGCCGAGGTCGAGAACACGATCGCCGACCACCCGAAGGTCGCCGATGTAGCGGTAATCGGTGTGCCGGACGAGAAGTGGGGCGAGGTACCGCTGGCCGTGGTGGTGGCAGGTGACCCGGACAATCCCCCGACGGCTGCCGAAGTGGAGCAGTGGTGCCGCGAGCGGCTGGCGGTGTACAAGTGCCCGCGGCGCCTGACGGTCCTCGAGGCGTTGCCACGCAATGCCAGCGGCAAGATTCTGAAGACAGACCTTCGCAAGCACTTGGAAATCCACTGAGCCGCAGCCGGTTTCGCGAACTGCTTGCGTCCGGCGACTGGGTGTTCACTACCCGTCGCCCCAACCTGAATATTTGATCCACTGAAGCTATCAACCGAGGCGGGGGAGCTGTCGGTGGTCATTATTGACTTATTGTCAGTAGTTGTAGATAGTGAAGTGGAGACTGTGGGGTCGTTACTGACTCTGCGACAGAAAGGAATGTTTGTGTGACTGCCGAGGCATTCATTTACGACGCCATCCGCACGCCACGCGGCCGTGGCAAGGAAAGCGGTTCGCTGCACGGAATCAAGCCGGTTTCGCTGTTGGTCGGCCTGATCGACGAACTGCGCAAGCGGCACCCCGGCCTCGACCCTGCGGGGATCGAGGACATCGTGCTGGGTGTCGTCAGCCCGCTCGGTGACCAGGGCGGATGTATCGCGCGTACCGCGGCGGTGGTCGCCGGACTGCCTGAGACGGTGTCCGGATTCCAGCTCAACCGTTTCTGCGGATCGGGTCTGGAAGCCGTCAATGTCGCCGCCCAGAAGGTGCGGTCCGGCTTCGAGCAGCTGGTGATCGGCGGCGGCGTGGAGTCGATGTCGCGGGTGGCCATGGGCTCCGACGGCGGAGCCATGATGAACGACCCGGCCATCGCCTACGACACCTACTTCGTGGCCCAGGGCATCGGCGCCGATCTCATCGCCACCATGGAGGGCTTCTCCCGCGAGACGGTCGATGCGTATGCGGTGCGTTCACAGGACCTGGCGGCCAATGCATGGGCCAACGGCTACTTCGGAAACTCGGTCATCCCGGTGCTGGACCAGAACGGTGTGACGGTCCTCGACCGTGACGAGCACATGCGACCGGGGACCACCGTCGAGGACCTCAGCCGACTGCGCCCGTCGTTTGCGGCCATGGGCGACATGGGCTTCGACGCCGTCGCACTGCAGAAGTACCACTGGGTCGAGAAGATCAACCACGTCCACCACGGCGGCAACTCGTCCGGCATCGTCGATGGCGCGGCGCTGGTGCTGCTCGGAAGTGAAAAGGCGGGCAAGGACTTCGGGCTCGTTCCGCGGGCGCGAGTCGTATCCGCCGCCACCTCCGGCGCGGACAACACGATCATGCTTACCGGCCCCACCCCGGCGACGCGAAAGCTGCTGGCGAACACCGGATTGACTGTCGACGACATCGACCTGTTCGAAATCAACGAGGCTTTCGCGGCCGTCGCCCTGAAGTACCAGAAGGACTTGGGCATCCCGGACGAGAAGCTCAACGTCAACGGCGGTGCCATCGCCATGGGCCACCCGCTCGGCGCGACCGGCGCGATGATCCTCGGAACGATGGTGGACGAGCTCGAACGGCGTGAGCTGCGCCGCGCCGTGATCACGCTGTGCATCGGCGGCGGCATGGGCATCGCGACCCTCATCGAACGAGTGTGACTCTCAGCAGGAAAAGGAAGACCGACCACACCATGAGCGACAACACGATTCGCTGGGAGTCCGGAGCCGACGGCATCGTCGTGCTGACCATGGACGACCCGGCCCAGTCCGCCAACACCATGAATGACCGCCACGTGGCGTCGATGAGCGCTGTCCTCGAGCGCCTCGAGGCGGAGAAGGACTCGATCACCGGCGTGATCCTGACCTCGGCGAAGAAGACCTTCTTCGCCGGCGGCGATCTGAACGACCTGATCGCGACGAGCAAGGAGAACGCCGCCGAGTTCTTCGCCAACACCGAAGCGATCAAGGCCCAGCTGCGTCGGCTGGAGACCTTCGGCAAGCCGGTCGTCGCCGCGATCAA
This sequence comes from Nocardia sp. NPDC059236, assembly GCF_042754085.1. Taxonomy (NCBI): domain Bacteria; kingdom Bacillati; phylum Actinomycetota; class Actinomycetes; order Mycobacteriales; family Nocardiaceae; genus Nocardia; species Nocardia sp. NPDC059236. The sequence continues at coordinate 2,228 of NZ_JBHZAF010000049.1, read as the reverse complement.
CGGCGCCGCGCTCGGTGGCGGACTCGAGATTGCCCTGGCTACCCATCACCGAATCGCGCTGTCGGACAGCCGCATTCAGATCGGCCTGCCCGAGGTGGGCCTGGGCCTGCTGCCCGGCGGCGGTGGCATCGTGCGCACCGTGCGGATGCTGGGCGTGCACAAGGCACTGACCAGCGTCCTGCTGCAGGGTCCGCGACTGAGCCCTGCCAAGGCGCTGGAAGTGGGACTGATAGACGAGGTCGTCGACAGCCCGGAGGAGCTCCTCGCCTCCGCTCGCAAGTGGATCCTGGACAACCCGGCTCCGGTGCAGCCCTGGGACGTCAAGGGATACAAGATACCCGGTGGAACTCCCGCGAACGCGAGCTTCGCCGCGACTCTGCCGTTGGTGACCGCTGGCCTGCGCAAGCAGATCAAGGGGGCGAATCTGCCCGCGCCGCGCGCCATTACGGCGGCCGCGGTCGAGGGCAGCCAGGTCGGATTCGACGTCGCCTCGACGATCGAGTCGCGCTACCTCACCGAGCTGGCCACCGGCCAGGTCGCGAAGAACATGATTCAGGCGTTCTTCTTCGACATTCAGCACATCAAGTCCGGTGGATCGCGGCCGGAGGGCTACCCGAAGCAGTCCTTCTCCAAGGTCGCGGTTCTCGGTGCGGGCATGATGGGCGCCGGCATCGCCTACGTCTGCGCCAAGGCGGGCATCGAGGTGGTGCTCAAGGACATGAGCGTCGAAGCCGCGAACCGCGGCAAGGACTACTCGGTCAAGCTCGTCGAGAAGTCGGTCTCCCGTGGGCAGATCACCCGGGAGAAGGGTGACGAACTGTTGGCCCGGATCCACCCGACCGGCGTGTACGGCGACGCGGCCGGTGCGGATCTGGTGATCGAGGCGGTCTTCGAGGACCCGTCGATCAAGGACAAGGTCTTCCGTGAGATCGAGCCGGTGGTCGCGGGTGACGCGCTCCTGGGCTCGAACACCTCGACGCTGCCGATCACCGGGCTGGCCGAAAGCGTCACGCGGCCCGAGGATTTCATCGGCATGCACTTCTTCTCGCCGGTCGACAAGATGGCCCTGCTGGAAGTCATCGTGGGCGAGAAGACCAGCGACGCCACCCTGGCCAAGACGATCGACCTCGCCCAGGCGATCGGGAAGACCCCGATCGTGGTCAACGACCGCCGCGGGTTCTTCACCAGCCGAGTGATCATGCAGTTCGTCGCGGAGGCGATCGCCATGGTCGGCGAGGGTGTGGAACCGGCATCGATCGAGCAGGCCGGTGCGCAGGCCGGATATCCGGCGCCGCCCTTACAGCTCCAGGACGAGCTCACCCTCACCTTGGCCCGTAAGGCGCGCGAGGAGACCAAGGCCGCCGTGCTCGCCGCCGGCGAAGAATGGCCCACGAGCGGCTCGGAAGTCGTCGTGGACCGACTGATCGATGAATTCGGCCGCGGCGGTCGCTCCGCCGGTGCCGGCTTCTACGAGTACACGGACGGCAAACGTGCCGGACTGTGGCAGGGCCTGTACGAGCACTTCCGCAAGCCTGGTTACGAGATTCCGTTCGAGGACATCAAGGAGCGCATGCTCTTCGCCGAAGCGCTCGAAACGGTGAAGTGTTTCGACGAGGGTGTGCTCCGCTCGACTGCCGACGCCAATATCGGCTCGATCCTCGGCATCGGTTACCCCGCCTGGACCGGCGGTGTTGTCCAGTACATCAACGGGTACGAGGGCGGGCTGCCCGGGTTCGTGGCCCGCGCCCGCCAGTTGGAGGAGCGCTACGGGGAGCGGTTCGCGGTGCCTTCGCTCCTTGCGGAGAAAGCCGCCCTTGGTGAGACCTTCAGCGACTGAGGGGCCGCGGACCTCTTCCGGTCAGGGGGTGCCCCTGGCTGTCGTTCGCGGGCTGCGGGTCGTTCGTGGTCGCTCGCGCAGTTCCCCGTGCCCCTTGCCGGGCGCGGGGTCCAGCGGGAAGACGGCCCGCAGCTCCTCCTTCAGCGAGCGCTGGAAGGCCGTCAGCAGGGCCTGGAGCACCATCGGCTGCATATGGGCGGAGAGCGACTTCATCCGCTCCAGCCGCTCCGGGTCCGACTCCACCTCCCGGTAGGGGTCCCACACCTCGCTCTTGAACAGCCGGCTCAGCTCACGGGCCGCCGAGCGGGTGTGCTCCATCATCACCTCGCGCGCCGCGAGGATCGCCTCCTGCGAGATGGGGACGTCCAGCAGCCGCACCCCGAGCTGCACC
>NZ_JBHZAF010000048.1:0-18587 GCF_042754085.1 Nocardia sp. NPDC059236 | reverse complement strand
TCACTGCCTAGACAACAGCGATCATCCCAGCTCGAAGGGCACTTTTCTCGTTCATCAGGCACCAACGGACACAAGACCGTCGGTGGATCGAGGCTTAGAGCTCGGTCTTCGCCTTGCCGTCCACAGTGATTCGGCAGGTGATGTCACCTGTGCCGCCGTTCTGGGCCGTGATGCCGACGATGGCGATCGTCGAGTCGTTCACGACCTGCTTCGACCACGGCAGCGTCGCCCGGGTCTCCTACTGTTCGCTGTTGTCGCTGCCGAAGTAGGTGACGCTGATCGCGGGCCCCGACGGCGAAAGCATCTCGTACAGGACCGTTTTGGACTTTCCTGTTTTGCCCAGGTTGGGGTCCGGGTTGTTGGTCGCCGATTGAATCGACGTCGCTGCGGCGTCGACTGCCTCGCTGACCTTCATACGGGCTGTGCCGATGACGGCGAGGCACCCACCAAACATCAGGACCACCATCGCGATCAGTACCCAGGGCCAGATCTCGCGCTTCTTCGGCGGCAGCGGATAGTACGGCTGACGGTAGGGCGGTTGACCAGTGTACGGCTGGCCATACGGAGGCTCTTTGTGGGTTGGTCATCGAATCCTTCAATCAGGTTGGTGCGGTGGGGAGCTCCCCTGCGAAGATCGCTCACCGCGGCCGTGTCCGACCGCGAACCCCTCGACCTTGAGCGTCGCCCAAAAGATGTTGCCTCACCTACTGACTCGAAGACAGTAACTGGACAGTGAATTGGCACAGACTGTCGCATAGTCGGCAGATAAGATCAGTTACCAATGGGTATAGGCCGTTTCGGCGCGCAGTGGTCCGAGCGCACGGTGTTTGCCTGCCCTCACTGCCTTCAGAAAACGATTGTCTGACGGTGCGAGAACACCGCCATCGACAGCTGCGAGTCACACGCCCGCGTCTCCGGCATGCACCGGTGGCCCCGCCCGGTTCGAGGGCGCGACCTTCTCCCATACCGCCGAATTCGGGTGCCTGACCTTTCTCCGCCGCTGGGAGCGGTCGGCGGAGCTGTACGCGATGCACGGCTCCAACTACACGAGTTGCTGGAGGCTCGCGCGGTGATCGAGTAGGCAGAAGGCGTGCTGATGTGCATGTACCGCATCTCCGCCGAGCAGGTATTCCGGCTGCTGGTGTGGCGCCCGCAAGAGACCAGCTTCCAAGTGAGGCGCTGGCCGAGCAACCGATCGCCGAGCTGCCCATCGTGCTCGTGGTATCGGCCCAACCTTGGTCGCGTTCGACCACATCCTGCCGCCCTGCATGAACGCGTCCGCCGCTGACCGCCAACTCAAGCCAAGCTCACGGTGACCTGCACGGATGGTCCGAAATAGGCGATCGATATGAATTCAGTTGTAGTCGTTGCTAACTGGTTTCCAGTCTGTTGCATCACCGGGTGTGGCGTGCCGTGCGGTGTCCCGTCGGGCTCCATATTGGCGGGGTTGAACCTGACATGTTCGGTCTGCCCGATGACGATGCCGTGGTCGCCGCCGGATTCGCACATGATGCTGCGTTGGCGTCGTAGCCGCCCGGGATGCCTTGTGCGGCAATGATGTCGAGGGCTTGGCGGATCCAGCCGTCGAGGTCGGAACTGTACACGCCGGATTCGGTCGAAACCTTCGTGCCGGGAAGGCTGATGGCTGCTGGAACGGTTCGTACGGACGATTCCGTGACCAGTGCCGAGGCCTCGGCGGTTTGCCGCGATCGACAGTGATGCGGCTGCCAGGGCGTAGACGGCGAGACGGCGGGCGGTCCGGGGACGGGTCCGGTGGCCATTGAGTTCCTCCTCAGGGATTTCGATGCCGAGCACATGTCGCTCCTTTGCGACCGGCGGGGTGAAAGGGAGCCCTGGCGGCGTTTTCAGGTGAATCGGCCGCATTCGGCAGCGATGACAGCATTGGCCGCGGATGTGTTTCGTTATGACGACCGATCAGCCCGGGGAAAGACACCAATCTCTGCTCTTTGCTCTATCGGTGCACTTGAGTTGTCGCCGACCGCACGGTGGCGGTGAGGGTTCTTACCGGTGAACTGGAGGAGGACCGAGAACGGTTCTTCGCGAGTAGCAGGCGATGGGTGCCTGTCGTGGCGGCCCGGTTTCTACGCGGGTTTCCGTGTCCGGGCTCCGTGCGTAGCGACCGAGTCCGTCACCAGGCTGCGGTCACAGGCTGGCCCGGGTCCCTGAACTCGGCTGTTCGAATCGCCTTTTCCAATCCTGGAGTGCCTTCGCGATAGCTCGGTTGCCGACGTTCGGTCGGGATACGCTGTGCATTAACGAAGATTTAACAGGTTTTGCTCGGTGCCGGGCCGCCGGTGGATGGTGTACAGCGGATGAGCGAGGACGATCGGTTCCAGACAGTTCGTGACGTGTTCGAGCCGGCCACGGAGGAATTGGCCGCAGCCGGGTTCGAGGATGCCGACGAGATCGGACGAGGCGGTTTCGGCGTGGTCTACCGCTGCACGCAGCCCGAGCTGGATCGGACAGTGGCGGTGAAGATCCTCACCGCCGAGCTGGACGAAGAGAACCGGGCGCGGTTCTTCCGAGAGCAGCAAGCGATGGGCCGCCTGACCGGGCATCCGAACATCGTGACGATGCTGCAGGCGGGTACTACTGCGGGCGGACGACCCTATCTGGTGATGCCATATCACCCGGTCGGCTCCCTGGACGCACGGATCCGCGGACAGGGTCCGCTACCGGTCGAGACCGTGTTGTGGATCGGGGTGAAGATCGCCGGAGCGCTGGAGAGCGCGCATCGCCTCGGCATTCTGCATCGGGACGTGAAACCGGGCAACATCCTGCTGACCGATTACGGTGAGCCCGCGCTGACGGATTTCGGTATCGCGCGGATCGCGGGTGCATTCCAAACGGAGACGGGCACTGTGACCGGGTCGCCGGCGTTCACGGCCCCCGAGGTGCTCGAGGGGCAGGCTCCGACCGAGGCCGCGGACGTCTACGGGCTGGGATCTACCCTGTTCTGCGCGCTGACCGGGCATGCGGCCTTCGAACGTCGCAGCGGGGAGAACGTGGTGACCCAGTTCCTGCGGATCACCACTCAACCGGTGCCGGACCTGCGCGACAGCGGCATCCCTGACGACGTGTCCACGGTGGTCGCCTCAGCGATGAACCGGGATCCGCGCGAGCGGCCCTCAGCAGGGGCTTTGGGTGAGGCGATCCGGCAGGCTCAGAGCCGCCACGGGTTCACGGTCGACGAGATGGCGTTGCATACCGGGTCGGTCCGTGAACGCCCGGACCTCAAGCCGGTTGAGCCGCCGGGGTGGCGTCCGCCGGTGACGACGGCTCCACGGGGTGGTGGTACTTTGCCGCCCGAGTTGACTAGTTTCGTCGACCGCCGCACTGAGCTGGCAGAAGTGAAGAAGCTGTTGTCCTCGGCCCGGTTGGTGACGTTGACCGGGATCGGTGGAGTCGGCAAGACCCGGCTGGCATTGCGGGCGGCGGCGACCACGCGCCGGGAGTTCACCGACGGGGTGTGGCTGGTCGAGCTGGCCGACGTCCACGACCCCTCCCTGCTCGTCAACGCGGTGGCGGCGGCCCTGGGGTTGCGCGACGATCCGGCGCGGCCGTTGCCCAAGGTATTGGTCGAGTTCCTGTCCACACGGAAGTCGCTGCTGGTGCTGGACAACTGCGAGCAGCTGGTCGCGGCGGTGGCGGAATTGGTCGAGACATGGTTGCAGAGCTGTCCGAACCTGCGGATTCTGGTCACCACCCGCGAACCGCTCGATATCGCCGGCGAGGCGATACTGCCGGTGCCGCCGCTGGCGATCCCTGACTCGGATCGCGAGCCGTCACCGCGGGGAGTGGCCCGCTATGACGCAGTGACTTTGTTCGCCGACCGGGCGAACGCGGTGGTGCCGGGTCTGGAACTGTCCGACGACAGCAAGGCGGCCGTGGCTCGGATCTGCGCCCGGTTGGATGGATTGCCGCTGGCGATCGAGATGGCCGCGGCGCGGATGCGCATGTTGTCGCCCGAGCAGATCCTGGCGCGGCTCGATGATCGATATGCGTTGCTGACCCGTGCCAGCCGCACCGCGCCGACACGGCAGCAGACCCTGCGATGGTGTGTCGACTGGAGCTACGAATTGTGCACCCCGGCCGAGCAGCGGTTGTGGGCCAGGCTGTCGATATTCGCCGGAGGCTTCGAACTCGATGCCGCCGAACAGGTTTGCGGCGCCGATCTGGCTCCCGAGGATCCGGTCGATGTGCTGTCCTCTCTGGTGGACAAGTCGATCCTGATCCGAGACGAGTCACACCGCATCGTGCGGTTCCGGATGTTGGAGACCGTTCGCGATTACGGCAGGCATAAGCTGCGGGAGTCCGGCGAGGATCAGCAACTACGTCGCCGGCACCGTGACTGGTACCAGCAGTTGGCGCTGGGGGCGGAGGCCGGATGGGTCAGCGACCGGCAGCCCAACTGGACCGCCAGGCTCGAACGCGAACAACCCAACCTGCGCGCCGCGCTCGAATACAGCCTGGCCGAAGACACCGAGCAGGCAGCCGCAGCTGGACTACAGACCGCCGCCGCACTCTTCATGTTCTGGACCTTCCGAGGTCTGTACAGCGAAGGTCGCCGCTGGATCGACCTGCTCCTCGACCACCCTGCCCACCAATCCGTACCCGACCGTGTCAGAGCGCTTCATGCCGGCTGCATCATGGCAGTGATGCAGGGCGACTCGTCGGCGGCTGCGGCCCTTCTCGAGGAGGGACACGCGCTCGCCGAACAGGATCCCACCCCGATGACCCAGGCACTGATCGCCTACGCCGACGCCGGCGTGGCGATCTATCGCGGTGAACTTGCTCTGGCGGCCTCCTCTTTGGAACGCGCTGTCGGGATCCTCGACTCGAATCGGCAAGGATTCCTTTACGCTGCTGCCCTGTCCGCGCTCGGTTCGGTGTACGCGCTGGCCGGGAATACGGAACAGGCGATCGAGTGTCACCGGAAGATACTTTCCGTCACCGAAGCGTGCGGCGAATCGCTCTTCCGCTCGACCGCCTTGTGGGGCCTGGGCGTTGCCGCCTGGCAGCAAGGCGAACCATCGCGGGCAGCCGAATTGCTCGAAGATGCATTGCGAGTCAACCGGCGAATGCGCAGTCCGCTCATCGCCGCGCTGAGCCTCGAGACGCTGTCCTGGGTTGCAGGCGCCAACGGTGACGCCGAGCGTGCAGCCGTACTGATGGGAGCCGTGGAAGAACTACAGCGGTCCATGGGTAACCCTTCGCCAATCTTGCCGATGGTGGACGATCACGACGAGTGCCTCCGGACAACGCGATCCGCTCTCGGCGCCCGCGGATTCGATGCGGCATTCCGCAAAGGCCGAGCGATGGGGATGGACGATGCCGTGGCTTATGCACTCGGCGAGAAACCTGCCGACACCGTGCCCGCATCGGGCCCGGCCGTGGCTCTTACCAAGCGCGAGAGTCAGGTCGCGGATCTCATCGCGCAAGGTTTCAGCAACAAGCAGATCGCGGCCAAACTGGTGATCTCCCAACGCACCGCCCAGGGCCACGTCGAGCACATCCTCACCAAACTCGGATTCACCTCCCGCGCGCAAATCGCGGCTTGGATCGCAGAAGACGCCGAACGACAGGCTCATTGATCGTGCCGGCCGGCCATGGGATCCGGTACCGGGGGATCCTCGAGGCCGCCTTTCGTCTCATCGATTCGTTCGATCGCCGCAACCACACCGCCCGGGCGCCGATGCGCGCGGCGCCGATCGCTGCAGGGGCCTCGGGCGCGTCAGCAGTCAGGGTTGTGAAGAGTCGAGACACCGCCGGGTCCCAGGCCGTGATGCCGAAACAACTGGCTCACAACGTAATACCGCTAGATCGGCGCGTAGCCAAGGCCGACAGCGATCGCCACGGCCAGATCTGCCACGGTTTGGCCCGGGTCGTGGATCGATCCGGGTTTGCGCCACGGAATCAACACGTCCGACAGCAACCGGATCATCAACCCGACCTGTTCCGCGGTGCGCAGCAGCGTCACCGCCCGGCCTTCGAGATCACACCCGAACTCTCCCGTCGACTTTCAGCGACGGGTACCACGACGCAGATCTTGCCCACCAGAACGGTGCTCCTGCAAATGCGCATTCGGTCCAAGGAAGGTGGAATTCTCCCAGCTTGGAGCATCTTTCGCTTGTTCGAAGCTTGCACTACCGGAAATTCGGTGAATGGCCGAGGAATCGGGTGAGCGCCATCAGGACCGTTTGTCGGCGAGGGTTCCGGGGAGGACGTTCGGTTCTGCGATGTGCCCGCGAAAGATCGCCCTCCACAACGATTCCCAAGGACAATCGGCGTGCGGCCTGTAGCGCTCAGGGGTACCGCCCACTATCTGCCGAGGCTGCGTCCGCACCTGGCCGTGGTGACTGGAGGAAATGGTGCCCGAAGTTTGTCGGCAGCACGTGAAAAATGGATCAGGCACAAATTTCGTGATTCGGTTAGCTGGATTGGCTAGTCGCTCAACAGGATTCGCTTTCGAAGAAGGTCCGGCTTCGCGCGCCCGAACATCTGGCGTTTGATCATCTTAATCCGGTTGACGTGCCCCTCGACCGGGCCGCTGCTCCAGGGCAGGGTCAGCCCGGCGGTCACCGCATCGAGGTCGCGACGCAGGCCCCGGACGAACGAGTGCAAGGCCGGGAAGTCGTCGGCCTCGACGGCGGCCATCCACCGCTCCAGCTCACGGCCACTCAGCTGCTTCATCATCGTCGCGAACACACGGACATGTCCGGCCAGACATGCGAGTTCGGGACCTGCGGTCAGGATTGCCTCGAGCCGTTGACGATCGTCGGGCTCAAGGCTGGCGGGGTCGGTCATGATCCAGGTGACGGCCCGGCGAACCGAGGGCGGTTTGCGGACTGGGCGGGGAACGCGGCCGGTTGTGCGGAATGGCTGTAAATAGTTCATGACGATCTTGGCTCCGCCCTGGTAGCCGCGGGCTTTGATCTCGCCGAAGAGCTCGGTGGCGTTGGTGCAGCCCTGGTTCCATCGCTGATGCAAGTAGGGCTTGAACTCCTCCAACAGGCTCGGACGCTGTCCGGTGCCGTTGTTGACCAGCAACTCCTCGACACTGGCTGCCCGGGCGAAGCGCCGCACGGTTCCGCGGGCAAGACCGAGCCGGGCGCCGATCGCCAGGATGCTCACGCCGTCGTCGAGCAGCGCGTGGACCGCGGCATAACGTTCACGGGCCCGCACCGCCCACTTGTCGGTCCTTTCCGCCGGCGACTCGATACTCGTGCCGGTTACCGGGATTTCCTGCTGGGCCGCGATATCCGGCTCGCCGCCCGGCTCTGCATCGACCATCGCGTCCTCGGCGACAGCAGTCAGACAGTCACGGTGCCTGGCCACGACGCGTTCGACCGCTTCGCCGAGGTTGTGCCAGATATGCCAGCGGTCCGCGACCTGCAGTGCATGGGGTGCTCCGACGGCGATGCCCTCGGCATAGGCACCAGCGCGGTCCCGGCAGACGACCTCGACGCCGGGATGGGCCCGCAGCCAGGCGGCGAGGGTTTCGGCACGGCGGTCTTCGAGCACATCGACCGGACGCCGGGTCTCGATGTCGATCAGAATCGATCCGTAATGATGCCCGCGACGCAGCGCGAAATCGTCGACACCGAGCACCCGCGGAGTCGCCCGGTCCGGATCGGGCAGTGCCCGGATCTGCCGTAACAACGTCATCCGGCTGACCGTGGACGCCAGATGCCGGGTCATCCGAGCCCCCGGACGACCACCCAAGGCCAGCGCGACCGCACACAGCAACCGTTGCAGGATGCTCGTGCGCCGGGCATACCGCGCCGCTAACCATGGGACCTGCTCAGCGAAAGTCCTTCTCTCGCAATCGGAGTTGTCGCAGAACAACCGCCTCACCCGCAACCGGATCACCACCTCACGGCCGGTGATCGCGGTGTCGGACAACCGCCGCCGATAACGGCTATGGACCCGGCGGGACAACGTTCCGCAGCCCGGACACGCAGCTTTGTCGTCGCGAGTCCTCACATCGAGGTTCACTCGAAGCCCGACCGCGGTCATGCCGTCGAACTGCAACCCATCCAGGTGCGGGAACAGGACCTCGATCGGCCCAAGATCAGAACACCGGCGACATGATCGATCATCAAGCGCCCGTTGGCAATCCAGGACCGGTCAATCACGCAAACCGTGCCAGATCCCGGATTGGCGTGCTGTTGACATATTCCACGGAATAGGTGGTATCAGGGTCCAGTGCCAGTCGCGCGGTCAGGGCATCCGGCTGATCTGCGTGTACGGGGGTGAACTTGACGGCTTGTGTTGAGGACATGGGCCTTCCCTGGCTGCGGTGGTGAGGACCGTACGGTATCGAGATCTGTTGGCCCTTGGCGAATATCTGTAGCCCTACCCGGCCGTATGGTCGTTGAGACCCCGCATTCGGCCTCGAGGCGGTGTCGGTGTCGATGTCGGTCGGGGTCGATGGGGATGGCTTGGTCGACACGTCTTGCTGTGGCACCGGCTGTGGCACCAGCTGGCCGGTGGTGCCCTTTAGGCTTGCCGACCACTACCCCGTGTGGCCGTGTGGGTTTGGTCCTGCGGGGTTGCCTGTTGCAAGTTCGGTTCTTCTCTTCCCGACGACGTGAGGAGTTCGACGATGACGACTGTGGCACCAGCCAGTAACTGGCCCCTCGAGCTCGGCAGCGCAGCGGTGTTTCCTGCCCAGGACGGCGGCCTGAGAGCACCGTTCATCATGGTGGGCGACTCGGACATGACGGCCGCCGATCCCGGCGCCTTCGCCCGGCAACTCGACAGCCCGGGGTACTCGTTCCGGGAAGCGCTGCGCGCCGCCGGCGCCGACCTGATCCTGGTGTCGCTGGGCACCAGCGACACCCTCGATGGCGCCGCCCACCGCAGTGTGCTGGAGGTCTTGCGCCGCGCGATCGGCGAGCGCTTGGGCTCGTCTCCGTTCACGGTGTGCGGTATCGGGCGCGGAGCCCTGCAACTGCGCTATACCCTGGCCAGGTGCGAGTCCGAACGCATCGACCACCAGGTCAGGCGGTTCGTGTCCTACTCGAGCGCTACCCTGACCGCCGCGGAGGCCGACGCGCTCAACGGGGTCGGCTTCTGGCCGGTCATACCCCGCAGACTCGAGGTCGCAGGCCCAGGTATCAGCGCGGACAGCTTCGATTACGCGAACAGCGAGTTCGACGGCCTCATCACCGGCGCGGCTGCCAACCGGGACCCGCTGTTCACCGAAGAACTGGGCACCAACATCATCGAAAAGACCGTCGACCCATAGGACACGGGCTTGCGGCCCGGATTCCGGGCATCAGGGGTCAGAAGTGGCTGTCGATGCCGGGGCTCCCGGGCTGGGGCTCGTGCACCGCGGGCCCGATCACGACGTGTGCGAGCAACCCCGGCAGGTCGATGCCCAGATGCCGGGTGACCTCACACAGCGCGTTGTCCAGTGCTGCCCGCATGGACCCAGGCTGGGGGTGCAGCCGGACAAATGGTGCCCGCCCGCCGGATTTCGACATGGCAGACCTTGTCACCGCGGGCGGACTCGGCGACCGGGCGCGGTGCACCGATGACGACGTGGGCCTCACCGCCGCGCCGCTGACCCGGCCGCTGATGAACATCTGCATTGCAGCACTTCGCCTCGAGCGACCATTTCCGTCGTGACGATCCAATTGCTGCTCGGGCCGTGTGGATCAGAAGAGTCTGCGGGCCGATCCACCCGGCTGCCGAGCACGGTGCACCGTTCGGAGTCGGCGAAGCGGGGCATCGATTCCGGAGTCGTCCACTGACCCCGGCCGGGGTGATCCGATGTGAGAATGCGGCGCGATAACCGCACCCTGATTCCCGCCGCGCTCTACGATCGGCTCACCCGCACCGCACCGTATCGAGATCCTGTGCTGGAGCGGCCCGAATGCCGCGCTGATGGCACGAATCGAGAGTGCCCAGGCACGGAAGGTCGGCGACATCTCGGAATTAGCTACGTGATCGAGATTGTCGTGCAGAATGCCGTCAGAACCGGCCCGACCGGTCGGTGAACCTTAACGAGGTGACATGACCGATCTGATGGGATCGACCGTGCACGAACTGCTCGCGCAGGTCCTTGCGCGCTACGGCAGCATCGACGCCTTCATCGCCCGTCTGCACGTTCTGCTGGACACACCCGCAGTCGTGCGCCCTGACGCGTCGGCACCCTCGGACGGTGGCCGACACCGGCTCGCAGAGCCCACGGGCACAGTGCCGATGACTACCACAGTCCCGCCTCGCCTACGAGGCTGAAACCTGGGGTTCCGGGCTACCGGGAGGCAGGCGCAGGCGGGGGTAAACCGTATGCGTCGCTTGTGGCTTGGAGATCCTGCGATCGTTTTTCGAACGCGCCGGCCAGGTTCGATCTTGGGTGTAGGCCCCGGGAATTGGCTCGGACGTAGCCTGCTGTTGACCTTGGATGCCTACTCTGGTGCAGGTCGGCCCCCTTTGCGGTGGCGCAGATCCCTCGGCATTGCCCCTGGGCCTTCGTGGCATTCCTCGCGCGCGGTCGACCTCGGCGTACGCCGCCGCCGCGAGTTGCGAATCCAGCCCGCACCGGTGAGACCGGGCGTCGGGCCAGGGATTCGGAGGTGCGTCATGACAGCAACCCCACACGAACCACGCGGTGACAGGCCCGCTCGCCGGCCGGGAAAGCCGGATACGACCACACCCACCATCACCAGCGGTCCCGATGACGATGAGCCAGTGGTGCGCTGGCCGGAGCCGAGTCGACTCGAATCGTGGTGGCACGCCGTCATGCACCCCGCCGACGAGCCACCCGCACCCACATGACCACAACTGGCTCGATCGGCACACAACGGTAGTTCCCGGCACAGACGGCACGACGAATTCCCGCCAGCAGTATGGGATTCCGGAGCATCACGCTGATGCGACCGTTCGGTATCTTTCGCGGGTAGGTTCGGGGTATGGTGCGCCATCCGGCGCCGATGCTCGCCACGCCCGGGCCCGCTCCCGCCGACGACGACACCCGGTACGCCTTCGAATGGAAGTACGACGGAATCCGCTGCCTGGCATGGATTTCCGGCGGTGTGTGCCACATGGTCAGCCGTAACGGCAATTTCCTCAACGCGGCCTTCCCCGAGATCTCCCACGCCCTGCTGGTGCTGGCGGCGGGGCGGGAGATGACCCTCGACGGTGAGCTGGTGGCTCCGGACCGCGACGGGGTGCCGCGGTTCTCCCGTATCGGGCGCCGCCTGGGCGTGACACGGCCGAGCCCGGCACTGATCCGGGCGGTGCCGGCGTGCCTGTACGTGTTCGATCTGCTGGGGTTCGGTGGCCGGGACCTGCGCACGCTGACCTACCTGGACCGCCGTGAGCGCCTCGAGCGGTTGGGCCTGCCTCATGGCCCGGTCCTGCTGTCGCCGTCCTACCGCGATATCCCGGTCTCGCGGATGCTGGCGGTCGCCGCCGAGCACGACATCGAGGGTGTGATCGGCAAGCGCGTGGACAGCACCTACGGGGCCGGGCGGTCGCAGGCGTGGCGCAAACTCCCGCTGCGCCGGTCCACCGAGGTGGTGGTGGTCGGCTGGCTGGCCGGCCACACCCATAGCGAGGTGTTCGGGTCCCTGCTCGTCGCCGCCCACGACGAGCAGGGGCGACTGGTGCTGCTCGGGGCGGTCGGGACCGGGTTCAGCGACGCCACCCGCCGCTCACTGCAGCGCCAGCTCCTCGCCCTGGCCGTTGCCGCGCCGCCGGTCACCGGTGAGATCCCGGCGTCGATCACGGCCACCGCACACTGGGTCGCCCCGCATCTGGTCAGCGATGTCGCCTACCGCGAACGCACCGCCACCGGCCTGCGCCACCCGTCCTGGCGCGGACTCCGATTGGATCGCTCACCAGCGGAGATCGCAGTACCCGAGCACAACTGACCTTCCGGCCTCAGGCGGTCAGGCCATCGATTTCCGAACACCTGATGTAGCGATGGGCGCACAGTGCGTCGACCTGGCACCGATACGTGAACACCGCCAGGATCCAACATCTGCACACCCTCCGGTCTGCTGTGGCATCAGGTGGGCTATGTCCGCCTGCGACTCGGGAAAGTATGACCAACCACGTCGATACAGGGCCATGCATTCAAGTGAACCGCTCGCATGCCGCGCTGACCGAGCGGCCAGCGCGGGCGCTCCGAGGATCAACAGGCTGAGATCATCTCACCCGACTGAGCCCGCCAGCTGTGCGCGGAAGTGCCGGATGTCGCACATCGGCGGAGCGCATCACCGGTAATGAGATTCCAGGAATCGACTTGGTCATGTGAACGCCATGAAAAAAAGTTCACAGATACATTGCTGAGAGATTGCGGATTGACATACTGTCATAGTCAGTCGATCGCGTACCGACATTGCGAGCGCAGGATCGCCTCCGTTAGCTCCATGACGCGACGGATTCGACGGTCGGGGACCGGTCTGCGAAGGATCCACCATGAGCCAATTCCCGCGCTCTGCAACAGAATTAACGCTGCCGCCGACCCCTGCGGTTCGGCCCAGCAAGCTCCTTGTCGTCGAGAGTAACCCGGCGATGGCGGAGATCGAGGTACTGGTGCTGGCCAATGCCGGCCATGAGGTGATTTCGGCCGGCAACGCGCAGTGCGCTCTGAACCTCGCTCGGCGATGGAATCCGGACTTGGTGCTGCTCGAGCTGGACCTGCCGGACCTGCCGGGCGCGCTACTGTGCCGGCAGCTGCGGAATGGTTCACCGATTCCTATCATCGCGGTCTCCCTCGATGGCAATCCCGATGCCATCGGTGACGTCTACGCGGCCGGTGCGTGTGACTACCTGCCCAAACCGCTCAGAAGCGGTGAACTGCTCGACCACATCCGTGTCCATCTCGCGACACCGCAGGTGGCCTGAAGCATCACCGAGCCCGCCTCGGTCGCCGCGTGGAAGACCAAACCCGGTTGGGGCGTCGTCTCGGCTGCTGACCACACCATCAACCCCGAGGCGCCGAATCCCGTTTCGTTGTTCGATCGCTGGAAGTCATCGGGATGTCTGCGGCAATCCCGGGAATCGCTGGTGGAGGTTGTGGATCTGCTGGTGGACCTGTGCGAGTTCGACCTCGATGGCCTGGTTGGGTTTGTCGTCTCGCCACTGGCTGCGCCGGCGAACGAGGCGTTCGGCGTGGTAGTCGAGTTCCGCGAGAAACATGAGCGCCTGGGCGGATTCGGGATCCTCACTCACCGGCGGCTCGTATCAGCCGGTTGCCGAAGCCTGCGCACTGCGCGGCGCTCGACGAGCAGCGGAATGAAATCGCGGACCGGACGGCCGTCGAAGCCGTGGTGGATTTCGGCGACGATGCCCTCGACGGTGTCGGTATTGATTGCGGGAAACTGTGCGGCAAGGCGTCGGACGAGTGCCGCGATCTGCTGATCTTCGTCATGTGCTGCCATGGTTCATGGTTGTGCGCGACCCCCTGCGTCGTCAACTACCCATAATTCCGATTCGGGCAGTATGTCACGGTCGATCGCGATCAGCACGGCAATCACGTTCTGCGCCAAAGTGATTGATGATGCCGACGGGGAGGGGGTTCCGGCGGCATCCGGCGGCAACGACGACTGCTCGCTCGAGATCGGCGTGGCCGAGAGCGGCTGCGGGCGGGTACCACTGAGCTGCCCCATCACAATGCTAAGTCCAGGTCCGATCCAGCGCCTGTCGTGTGGCGCCGACCGGGGTGGGGCCGCGGTTCGGTCAGACGGCCGAAGGCGCCGTTCCGGCACCCAAAGCGGGAAAGCGCTTGTGAAGCTGAGCGATCTGGCGGCGCACGGCAGCGAGGTCGGCGTCGTGCCGCGACGCCGCGGCCTCGGTAGGAAGGGCTTCGCGGCGGCGTACCAGCGCCTGCGCGTGCTGCGTCAGCTCACGCACGAAGGCGCGGGCCTGGGCGAGTTCGGGGTCCTCGGACATTGCTCTCGTATCGACAGGGGTAGCACGCATCGGCAGGAGCGGCACCCGGAGGCAACCACTGAACCATGGACCGTCAACCCAGAATTCGCCAACTATTCGGATAATCGACTCGAGAGTACGGCCTGGCGGAATCGGCGGCGTCGCGGTGGCGGGTCAGCGGAGGGCCGACACGAGCTGTCGTGCGGCGACCCGCTCGACCAGCAGCGGAACGAATTCCCGCACCGGCTGGCCATCAAAGCCCTGGTGGACCTCGTCCACGATCGTGGCGATCGTCCACACACTGATTGCCGGAAACCGCTGCGCGAGCCGATCAGTGAGTTCCGCGAGCCGCCTGACCTCCTCAGATGATGGCATGAACCATGGTTGCCCGCCGTTGACTCGGCAGTCAACAGGCGTCGATCCGCTTCGGCCGGTATGCCCCGAAATATCCTCGACCGCAGCCAGGAGCGGCCCTACAGGAAATCTGATGTGTTGCATCAGATTCGACGAATGGCCAAATGATGTGCTTGCATCATTTATCGCATAACCGCAGTTCACCGGGCGTGGGAACCGCTTCCGCGGCCACCCGGTCGACGAAGCAGCCAGCAGCGAGACCGACTGCGGCCCAGGACATCCTCTTCTATCAGCCGCATCCCGCGCGTTAGATGATGTCGTCCGGCGGAGGCAGTAACGGGTACGGCCGGGTGCGGTTCTGCTCCTCGATCCGCGCCCGGCACTCCGGGCACATCATCGACATGTAGCCCTCGCCGACCGGGCGTTCGCCGCAGATCTGGCACATTTTCTGATCGTCCGACACGCGCAGATCATAAGCGACCGCTCGGCTATCATTCGCACATGGGTTCGAATGACCGGCGTCGCGTCTGGTATCTGCACCCGGACGGCTACGCCATCGATAACGACGAGCTGGTCCAGACTCCGCGCGGGTGGGTTCTCCCGACGCCGATCTTCTGCTCGGGCCCAGAACCCCATGTACTCGTAGCGAGCCGGTCGACCCTCGGATAGACCGCGTGCCGCCTCGCGGGATGCTCCCGCGGTCATCTCGTCCACACCTGCGGCCGGTGCGGGGCCCGGGTGTATCAGCCGGAACTCGGCCCGGGCTGCAGCCCGTTGGCGTTCGACGGGCGCGACGGTGTCAGCGATGGCATCTGACCACCTGCTCGCCGCGGTCCTCGACGTCCTCGCCGAGGTCGATCCGGCCGAGATGTTCGACGGGCGCGACGTGCTGCGCGCGGTCCGGCGGGCGGTCGACCCAGCGCCGGGCCTGGACGACGTTGACGAAGTGCTCGCGCTGCTCGCTCTGCCGATGCTCGGCGGTGTCGTCGCGGTGTGCGACGGCGTCTATCGGACCGGGGCAGCGACCGAGATCGTGGTCGCCAGGTTGCAGCGGCTCGCCGAGGCCGTGCGCCTGGTCGACGACGAGGATCTGACCGACCGGTTTTGAACGCGCCGAAAGGAATTGCGACGCCTATCGACGCTTTTCGAGCTCAGTCATGATCAGATGACGTGCTGGCTCACCGTAGGCGGCTTGGTCGGCTAGTTGGGCGAACAGCTTGCCGTAGAGCGCGATCTCGCGCGGCTGGTTGATCGTCAGCTCAGCGCTCACGGTCTCGACCAGCACCAGCCGGTTGTCATACATCACGAAGCCGTTGATAGCCGGACCGTCGAAAGCGAACCGCTGCGGCACGATCCCAAGTATGAGGCGCGGCAGGGACATCGCGGCGAGTAGGTGTTCCAACTGTCCCACCATGACCGAGTCGTCTCCGACCGTGGTCTGTAGAGCCTGTTCAGCGATCACGAACGAGAACCTGCGGTTGCCCTGGTGCAATATCTGCTGACGTTCGACCCGGGCCGAGACTCCCTCGTCGAGATCGTTGGGGATTGCATAGAACTTGATCATGCGGCGGAGAACCGCCTCGACATATCGGGGAGTCTGCAACAGTCCTGGTATGAGTACTGGTTCATACCAGCGCAATTGGCTAGCCGCCTGGGCGATCCGATCCAACCTGCGCTGGTGCCGACGCATGCCGATGCCTAGCGCCCGCCGCCATTCCATATACGCGGCTTCGATGTTCCGCAGCGTTGCAATCAAGTCGGGCAGTTGGTCGCCGCTGTCGGTGCGTTCGCACCAGGTTCGGAGATCCTCCTCCGTGGGTGTCTGCCTGCCGTACTCGATCTTGCTGATCTTCGACTCGGGCCAGTTCGCCAGTTTGGCGAGTGCCCGGCCTGTCAAACCGGCATCACGACGAAGCTCCCGGAGCCGTAGCCCGAGAGCTTGCCGTTGTTCGTGTACAGCGCTGGTCACTGTGTCTGGAGCGCTACGTACTCGGCGTACGGCACAGCCGCCGACCACACGTAGTCTCGAACCCCCTGGCAGTAGGCGATGATCCGCGGGTCAAGGGTGACCGCAGCGCCGGCGAATCGTCCATCTTCGTCGAACGTCGTGAAGACCACGGTCTCATCGTCCAACAGCCACCAGTCGTCCGTCGTCAACCGGCTGGAATCGACCAAGTGCCGAGGCGCATACCGGATCTCTTCGCCCGCATCGGCGTTCTGACGTGACACCTCCACCAGCCACCGCGTGTACGTGGTGTGTGGCACCGTGACCACCCGAGCACGGCGCACAGCGACGCCGCGCATGGTCATGTCGCGAACCAGGTCCAGCCAGCCCCGTAACCACTCGTAGTCGTCATCGGTCCGGCCCTGCTGCCAGTTGCGGAACGGCACTATCCCGTCTTCGGTGTTGTAGTCGTCCTGCACTTCCAGGTGGAACGCCTCGCGCCGACTGCTTCGGATCAGGTTGTCGAACGCCTCACCCTGTAACAGCTTCACCGTAGAACGTCCTCTCCATCTTCGGCACTTCCACAGCCGTCTCGTTGGGCGCAATCTCCATCTGCGCCAACATGCCCGGGTCTGTGACAGGCTCACCGCTCACCAGGAAGGTACCCCTTCCACTGTCAACGAGTGGCGCACCGATGTAGGTGCCAGGGTCGGCGTAACCCAGTAGCACGTGAGGGATTTCGACCGTGCCGGGTGTGTCGGTGCGCCACCCCTGCGTCACGAAGCCGTCCTCGGTCTCGTACAGCGACGGGCAGGTGTTGCCGGGTGAGCCGTTCTTGCCCAGAAGCCGTAACTGCTTGCTCATGATCAGTCCTCCTGCTTGGTGGCGTGGCGGATGTCGTCACGCCGCATCGATCGTCCCGCTCAGTGTTCCGGTTCTGTGGCGGAACCCGGTTTATCTAGAAAACTCGAGAAAACTCCTGGAGTGGCTGCCGACCGCGCACCTAGCGTCAGATCAGTCGTTCGGGACCGGTGCAGTCGTCTCGGTCCCGGATCGCTTCGCCAGCGACCAGAGGGGCAGCTGTGACCAATGAACCAGACGAGGTAGAGGCCACGTCACGTACGTGGCTGTTCCAGTTTCCTGGTGGCGTGCTGGAACTTCAGAGCACCGGAGACGACTGCGAGGACTGCTCGGGGTTCTATCTCGAGATTCACGGACACATCGCACTCGACGGACACGAGGATAGAGTGACTGTAATGCGTTATAAGCCAACGTGTTTGGGATATCTCCGGACCGATGTGTCCGGTGCCGCGCAGCTGTGGGATCAGAGCCAAATCCGCAAGCTCGCAACACGTCTCGGTTACGACTTCGCCGACATGGTGGTCTATGACCCTAGTTTCGGGCGGCCTGCGTTGGCCCGCCTGAAAGCGCAAGCGACCCGGTTGGACGCGGAAGCGGTCATAGTCCCCGGCCCTGAGCACTTCGAGGGAGGGGAGATACCAGCGACGCTGGTGCAGCAACTCGACGTGATCACCGTAACCCCTGAAGAGACTTACGCCCGGCCAACGATGCCACCCCTTCGAGACCTGCCGCCCGCGCGTGCGGACCGGGCATGAGGGAGAAGGCTGGTCGATGCGCTGGACCGAGTTGCTCGCGGCGATCGTCGCCGCCGCTGTGACATCCATCGTGGTCTTCGCGGGATCGGTGCTCACGGTCGCACGGTTTGTCTTCAACTTCACGCCCACCGAACTCGTCGCCGAACTCCGGGGATACCTCCGCGGCGATACCTAGGACCATTCCGATGCTCGGGGACCTCGAAAGGGGGTGGTTGATCGGCACAGCAATTCAGGACAATTCGATGGCGTTGTTCCACAACGCATTTCGCGATGAACCCTCGGCCAACCGCAACCGCGCTGAGGGTTTCCGCAACCCAAGGGGGCCCCGGAATTCTGAAGCTGGCCCCAGCCCCAAGGTAAGGCCGCCTGAAGCCATCCAGGTCCGTTTGTCCTGGGCGGTAGCCGGGTTGGCTATCTGTTCGGCTTCCTTGGAAGTGGAACAACCCGAACGCCGCGCCGAACGCGCCGCGGTCGGTGATCGGGCACCAGGGCGAAAAGGAAACAGCCTCGTTGAAATCACGAGCAAGACCGGCATCCCGAAGACATCACTGCACCGCTACCTCACGCTGGCGACCGAACAAGAACAGTGATCGCGGTGGCTACCTGGCTGAACAGGGCTTCATGTACCAGGTGACACGACCGTTGACGGCACTCCTATTAGGTCGATTCGGCCGCGCGGGTGCGGGTGGCGGTCGGTGTCTCGCCGGTGTGCCTGCGGTAGATGCGCCGGAAGGCCGCCGGATCGGCGTAACCCACCGCGC
>NZ_JBHZAF010000047.1:18442-18934 GCF_042754085.1 Nocardia sp. NPDC059236 | reverse complement strand
GTCGTCGCGCCATGTCGTGATCTCGTCCTCCTGCACCCATTCTGGTGCATCAGAACTCCCACAACCGCTGGACCTGCTCAGCGGGCTCCAGTCAATGCCGCCACCCTGGGCGCGTACCTCGACGCCGGGGTGCCGGTGAACCTGACCAACGACAATGGCGACACGCTGCTCATGCTGGCCGCCTACTACTCGCACCCGGAGGCGGTGAACGCCCTGCTGGAACGCAAGGCGGACCCCAACTTCGGCAACGACAAGGGCCAGACCCCGCTGTCCGGCGCGGTCTTCAAGGGCTCGGACGAGATCGTCCACGCCCTGCTCGCGGCCGGGGCCGATCCGAACGCGGGCAGCCCGTCCGCGCGCGACGCGGCCGAGATGTTCGGGCAGACCAAGTATCTGGCGCTGTTCGACAAGTAGGGTGACCAACCAACTCTCGTGCCTCTCAGGGGCTTCGCCCCCGAAGCCCCTGAGAGGCACGACTCTCGTAGCTGTCAC
>NZ_JBHZAF010000047.1:0-18344 GCF_042754085.1 Nocardia sp. NPDC059236 | reverse complement strand
ACAGGCTTCGCCCCCGAACCCCCAGAGAGGCACGACTCTCGTAGCTGTCACAGGCTTCGCCCCCGAACCCCCAGAGAGGCACGACTCTCGTAGCTGTCACAGGCTTCGCCCCCGAACCCCCAGAGAGGCACGACTCTCGTAGCTCTCAGAGGCTTCGTCCCTGAATCTCCTGAGAGGCACGACGTCCGGCCTGCGGGCGAGATCGCCATGCAGGCCGGACTTTTCGCGTGTTCGGCCTGTTACTGCGTCCGCTGGTAGGTGCGGAAGGCCGACAGCGCCCAGAGGAAGGCGAGCGCTGCCAGGGCGGTCAGGTAGCCGAGGTGGGCGGCCACGAAGCCCGCGTCGGCAGTGCCCGCCAGGCCGGTGCGGCCGATGTCGACTGCCCAGGTGACCGGGTTGAACTTGGAGATGCCCTGAACCCAGCCCGGCATGAGGGAGGTGGCCATCATGCCCGAGGACAGGAAGGTCAGGGGCAGGATGATGAGCTGGGACATGCCGATCAGGGCGATCTGGCTGCGGGAGATCAGGGCCAGGGCCACCGAGCCCGCGCAGAAGACGGCCGCCAGCAGGGTGGCCGCGATCAGCGCCAGCGCGATGCCGGTCACGCCGCCGGGATAGCGTGCGCCGCCGGCGAATCCGATGAGCAGGACCAGCGCGGACTGGACCAGGCCGATGGTGAGCTGCACGCCGAGCTGACCCGCCACCACCGCGCTGCGCGAAATCGGTGCGGTCAGCAGCTGATTCATCACGCCGTTGTCGATGTCCTCGATGTATCCGGTACCCGCCCAGACGCCCGAGTAGAGCACGGTCATCATGAGCACGCCGGGCGCCAGGAAGGTGATGTAGTTCGCCGCCCCGAATCCCGGGATGTCGCCGACGGATTTGAAAACCTGCCCGAACAGCAGGATCCACACGATGGGCTGCAGCAGCGCCGCGAACACACCCCAGGATTCCCGCAGGGTGTTCACCATCCAGCGCCGGAAGATCTGCCCGGCCGCCACCGGCCAAGCGGCCGTGGGGTTTTCGTGAGTGACAGGCAGGTCGTAGGTGAGCGTGGTCATGCCGCCACCTCCGCCCGGTCGCGGTTGTTGTCGGCCCGGTAGGAGCGGCCCGCGTAGTGCAGGTACACATCGTCGAGGGAGGGCCGGGAGATGGAGACCGCACCGAAACCGATGGCGGCGGCGTCGAATTCGGAGATGACCCGGCCGACGATGCCGGAGGGGTCGTCGGTGCGGGCGATGAGCCTGCCGTTGGGCCCGTCCTGCTCGACGACGATATCCCGCAGTGCCGGAATGGATTCCCCGACCGCGCGCACGGCGGCCACATCCGGTGCGATGAGTTCGACGGTGAGGGTGTCCCCGTCGAGGGTCGACTTCAGTTGCGCCGGTGTGCCTTCGATGACCGCGCGCCCGTGATCGATGATGACCAGGCGATCGGCCAGCTCGTCGGCCTCCTCCAGATAGTGGGTGGTGAGCACCACGGTGAGGGCCGCCTCGGTGGACAATCGCCGGATCTCCGACCACATCTCGGCCCGGGCCTGCGGGTCCAGACCGGTGGTCGGCTCGTCCAGGAACAGCACCGACGGCGTGTGCACCAGTCCGACGGCGACGTCCAGTTTGCGCCGCATGCCGCCGGAGAGCTTGGACACCTTGCGGTTTCGCGCCTCGGTGAGCTGGAACTGATCGAGCAGCCCGTCGGCCCGGGTCATCGCGTCGTGGCGGGTCAGGCCGTGCAGACGCGCGGCCATGACCAGATTCTCGAAGGGCGTCTGCCGCGGGTCGGCGCCCGAGCCCTGTGAGACGTAGCCGATGCGATGCCGGATGGCGGCCGCGTCGGTGGTGACATCGAATCCGGCCACCCGCGCGGTCCCGGAATCGGCGCGCGACAGCGTGGTGCAGATCTTGGTGGTGGTGGACTTGCCCGCCCCGTTGGGGCCGAGCATGCCGTAGACGGTGCCGGCGGCAATGCTGAAGCTCAGGCCGTCGAGGGCCCGCACATCGGGCTTGCGGCGGCCGCCGGGATAGGTTTTGACCAGGTCGTGCACCTCGACCGCGGCCGAGGGCATGGGTGTGACGGACATGGTTGTTCGTTCCTCGTCAGGTGTGGCGAACGACCACGGGACCGGTGGATATGCTGGGAATGCGGTTCGAGCATCCGGCGGTTCGCCGTCGGTCGTTCGGATTCGGCGACGGCTCGGGTGTTGGCGCACCCGGGCCGTCGTTGTTACCGGGCCGATTGCCCGGCTCACGTCGGCGGTGTCGGCAACCCCCATTCCTCGAGCAGCTTGTCGCCGATGTCCGGGGGCACCCGGCCGGCGGGGTATCGGGCGACCAGGTCGGCCATGGTGCGCCAGCCCTCGATGCCGCCCAGGTCATCGGATTCGATGCGGGCGGCCAGGGCAGCGGTGAAGTCGCGGTCGGCGGTGAGCATGTGCATCTCGTAGTTGCCCTCGATGAGCAGCACCTCGGGCAGCCAGGAGACAACGGCGTCGGTGGCGGCGCGGATCTCGGCAATCTGCTTGTCCAGCACCGTGACTCGCCGCCGCAGCAGGGCGGCGGCCTCGTCGGGTCCGAGCGCGGGCAGGAACGACAGCGCGGCCATGAACCGCGGGTATTCCTTCTCGGGTTCGGATATCCAGGCGCGCAACCAGTCCCGCATCTCGACGACACCGTCGGGGGTGATGCGGTACACGGTCCGCGCGGGCCGGTTGCCGTCCTGCTCAGCGCCGACGACCTCGATGAAACCCTGGTTCAGCAGTGATTCGACCACCGGGTACAGCGCGCCGTAATTGATCCGCACGCTGCCGTCCTTGCCGCGCTGCTTGAGGGTCTGCGAGATCTGATACGGGTGCATCGGCCGCTCCCAGAGCTGCACGAGTACGGCCAGCGCCAGCGGATTGACCCGGCGGAACGCCCGCTTCCCAGCCATACTCACCCCCAGTTACTCTGATCAGAGTATTTACTTACTCTAGCCAGAGTACTCCCCTGCAAACGGCCCGGCAAGGGGCGGAATGCGGGGCGAGCAGGAGATGGTGGACATGCGGCGCTATATTGGTCGCACGTCCAATAGTTGACGCGTTCATCTATTTCTCATTCAATTTCGCCACACTGGTTACTCGCCGGTAATCCCCGGCGCGATGCATAACCCGTGACAGAATTTCTTCGAAGTACCACCACCAGCCGCCGAACGGTCCTCGCCGGAGCGGGAGCCCTCGCGGTCGGCGCGGCCCTCGGATCCCCACGTGCCTCCGCCGCCCCACAGCCCGCGCCCGCGGATTCCGGTATCGACCACATCATCGTGGTGATGATGGAGAACCGCTCTTTCGACCACTACCTGGGCTGGCTGCCCGGAGCGAACGGCAGGCAGGCCGGGTTGACTTTCACCGACCGTAATGGGTTGGCACACAACACCTTCCACCTGGCGACCACGCAGGGCTGCCAGTACAACGATCCCGACCACTCCTTCGAGGGCGGCCGCGTCGAGTACAACGACGGAAAGTGCGACGGCTGGCTGCGCGCCGGAACCAACGACGAATTCTCGATCGGCTATTACGAGCAGGGCGATCTCGGTTTCTACGGAAATGCCGCGCCGGCGTGGACGGTGTGCGACAACTACTTCTCGGCGATCATGGCCGAAACCTATCCGAATCGCTTCTATCAGCATGCCGCGCAAACGGACCGCATTCACAATTCGACGACCATCTCGACGCTGCCGACCATCTGGGATCGCCTGGCGGCGGCCGGTATTCAAGGCCGCTACTACTTCTACGACACACCGTTCCTGGCGCTGTGGGGCAGCAAGTACCTGTCCATCTCCCGCCCGTTCGCGACCTTCCTGTCCGATTGCGCGGCCGGGACGCTGCCCGCGGTCTCCTTCGTCGATCCCAAGTTCCTCGACGAGGACACCGGCACCTCGGCCGACGATCATCCGCACGCCGATATCCGTGCCGGACAGTCGTTCCTGAACCAGGTCTATCAGGCCGTCACCAACGGCCCGGCCTGGTCGCGCACCCTGCTGATCATCAACTACGACGAGTGGGGCGGCTTCTTCGACCACGTGCCGCCGCAGGTCGCGCCGGATGCCAACCCGGACTGGGGGCTGCGCGGGTTCCGGGTGCCGTGCCTGGTGGTCTCCCCACTGGCGCGGCGCGGGCACGTGGCCCACGACGTCTACGACCACACCTCGGTGCTCAAGGCGATCGAATGGCGATGGGGGCTGCCGTCCCTCACCCCGCGCGACGCCGCCGCCCGCAATATCGCCGAGGTGCTCGACTTCGGCAGCGCCCCGAATCTCGCTGCGCCGCAATGGAATGTGCCGCCCGCACCGCCGGGGGTGTGCGCCCCGGCCGTGGTGGCCGACTTCGAGCAGTGGAATACCCTGCGCGCCGTGGCCGCATCGACGGGATGGAGTCTGTGATGCGCCGGCTCGGCCAACTCATCGTGGTGCTGGTGTTCACGATCGCCGCGCTGGCTGTCGGCTACGGCCCGCATGCGACCGCGGATCCCGGCGCGCCGCACATCTTCGTGATCCAGCTGGAGAACAAGGGGTACGACGAGACCTGGGGACCGGCGTCGGCCGCACCGTATCTGAGCCAGACCCTACGGTCGGAGGGGGTGCTGCTGAGCCAGTACTACGGCATCGGGCACAACAGTCTGGACAACTACATCGCCCAGCTGTCCGGTCAGGGACCGAATGCCGAGACGCAGGCCGACTGCCAGATCTACAGCGACTTCGCGGGCGCCGGAACGGTTCCGCCCGGCCAGGCGGTCGGTCAGGGCTGCGTGTACCCCGCGTCGGTGCCGACGCTCGCCGGGCAGCTGACCGGGGCGGGCCGCAGCTGGAAGGGCTACCTGGAGGATATGGGCGCGCCCTGCCGCCATCCGGCCCTGAACAGCCAGGACACCACCCAGAAGGCGACCGTCGCGAGCCAGTACGCGGCCCGGCACAACCCGTTCGTGTACTTCCACGAGATCATCGACTCGCCCGCCTGCCAGCAGCAGGTGGTCGATCTCGGTGCGCTGAAGAGCGATCTGGCGCAGCCGGATACGACGCCGAACTTCGCCTACATCACCCCGGACCTGTGCGACGACGGGCACGACTCCCCCTGCGTCACGGGCGCTCCGGGTGGACTGGCGTCGGCGGATCTCTGGCTGCGGGAGTGGGTTCCGGTGATCACCTCGGCCCCGGCCTTCCAGCAGAACGGGATCCTGATCATCACCTTCGACGAATCCGATGGGCCGCAACAGGATTCCTCGGCGTGCTGTGGCGAGGGTCCCGGCCCGAACAGTGCCCTGCCGGGTATCGCCGGCCTGGGCGGCGGCCGGGTGGGCGCCCTGGTCATCTCGCCCAAGTCGGTGACGCCGGGCACCTTCAGTGACACGCCGTACAACCACTATTCGCTGCTGGCGAGCATCGAGGATCGATTCGGCCTGCCGTATCTGGGCTATGCCGCCGCACCGGGTCTGCCGCGCTTCGGAACCGACGTGTTCAACCGGAGGAACTGACGCGGCCGCCGGCCGGGGTGCTGCCGAGCAGGGGCGGGCAGCACCCCGGCCGTTGCGCTACTGCTGGGCGGTGTGACCGGGCAGGACGCAGACGGCGTCGAGGCCGAGCACGTGGTTGAGGCGGCCGAAGGCCAGCCAGGAGCCGAGGCACATGGACAGTTCGACGATCTCGGCGTCGGAGTAGAGCGTCTTCATCCGCTCGAAGAACTCGTCGTCGAGGTTGTGGTGGTCGAGGGCGTAGCGCTCGGCGTACTCGGCGGCCATCCGGGTTCGGTCGTCGAAGGATTCGGTGGTGCGCCACTCGGTCACGTCGTCCGCGAAGGACTCCTCGACCTTCTCGCCATTGCGATCGGTACGCCAGTCCAGGCAGAACAGGCAGCCGTTGATCTGGGCGATGCGCAACCGCGCGGCCTCGAATTCGCGCAGTCCCAGGGTGCTGTGCGAGTAGACGGCGAGTGAGAAGTTGGAGGCCGCGACGCCGATGCCGGGCACCATTTCACCCCACACGTAGCCGATGGGGTCCTTGCCCTCGGGAATGTCGATGATCATGCCGATGGGTTCCTTCCGAGAGTGCCGAACGGCAGCGGGACGTCGAGGGCGTCGTAGAGGCCGGGCTCGGCGTCGGCCAGCCACGGGATGGCGTTCACCAATCTGCCCACGGCGGTGGCGTTTCCGCCCGCGGAGTGATTGCCGTCCTCGTCGGTGGCCTGCACGGTGATCTCGATGCGCGGGCGGCCCTCGATGAGCACGCGGTGCGCGCCCGCACCGCTGGGCGGGTGCGGCCAGTCGGGGGCACAGCTGGCGTGGATGCGGGTGATGTGCTCGATGACGATGCGCGGGCTGCCGTCGACGATGCCCTGCACCTCGAAGCGCACCGCGCCCTGGGTGCCCGCCTCGAATTTGCCCATGCGCTCGGTTTCGACGGTCTCGTCCAGCGCTCGCCGCTCCACCACCTCGCGAATGTCGGTGAGCGCCACGCCCAGTCCGCGCGCGATCATCCGAATCTGCCCGCCCCACACCATGGTCGGGATGGTGGGCGCGAGCATGGGCGGCTGATAATCCAGGGGCTGGCCCATGCCGACCAGGTAGCGCACCGAGTCGGGCTGGTCGTAGGTGGAGTAGTCGAAGATCTCCTGGCAGCGCAGCACATCCACGCTGCTGCCGAGGCCGCTCATGAGCAGCGGCAGGACATCGTTGCCCCAGCCGGGGTCGATGCCGGAGACGAACAGGGCGCCACCGCCCACCGCGATGGCCGCCGATACCCGGTCCTGCAGTTCGATCGGGGCACTGCGGTGGTCGTAGAGCGCGTAGAGCGCGGGCGTGACCACCACGGCCCCGGTGCGCAGGGCGCGTTCGATGTCGGCGAGGGCGTCGTCGGGGCGGATGTCGCCGGACGCGGCGTAGACGATGGCGCGGGGTCCGGCTGCGAGCGCGGCGTCGACATCGGCGGTCGCCGCGATCCCCACCGCGGTGTCCAGCCCGGCCAGGTCACCGGCGTCGCGGCCGACCTTGGCCGGGTTGTGGACCAGGACGCCGGTCAGCTCCAGACCCGGATGCGCCGCGACGGCCCGGATGGCGGCACGGCCGACATTGCCCGTACCCCAGACCAGGGTGGAAATCATCTCCGAAACGTAGCAAATGCTTGCTAGGTAGATGTCCGATTCGGCTACATTGCGGTATGGATTTTGCAGCTCTCGAATCGATTCGCGCACTCAAGTATCGCTACCTGCGCACGCTGGATCTGAAGCAGTGGGACGAGTTCGGGGACACGCTCTGCGCGGACATCGTCGGGTCCTACGGATCGCCGTCGGGCGGACTGCCGGACCAGTTCACCAGCCGCGACCAGATCGTGGACTTCATGCGCGGCGCGCTCAGCGGGAACATCATCACCGTGCACGTCGCCAACCACCCGGAAATCACGGTCGACGGCGATACCGCTTCCGGCAGTTGGTGTCTGGAGGACACCGTGATCGCCGCCGACTACGGCCTGCTGATCCGCGGCGCGGCCTACTACCACGACACCTACCGCCGCGAGGACGGCGTCTGGCGCATCGCGAGCACCGGCTACCAGCGCATCTACGAATCCAAGATGTCCACCGACGCGCTGCCCGGCTACGCCCTCACCGCCAACCGCTGGGCCCCGGCCGCCGAGCCCCAGCAGGGCTGACCCAGTCAGCGCCGGGCCAGGGCGCGGCATCGTCTGCCGGAGGCGATCAGTGTCCGGCAGACAGGCTGGAGGAGCCGCTCGGCAGGGCGATCTTCGGCAGCCGGAGATTCGCGTCCGGAACGCCGGTGCCGTTCGGGTCGAGCAGGCCGCCCTGCTCGGCGTAGGCGCTCTCACCCGGCGCGGCCTGCAGGGTGCTGAGGTACTTCCACAGGCCGCCCGCGAGCGTGCCGCCACCGGCCAGCAGGGTCCCGGCCAGGCCGCCCGCACCGGCGAAGGCCGCGAGTGCGGCGGGCGCGGTGGCCAGGCAGACAGGGCCGACCACCAGGCAGGAACCGAAGCCGATCACCGCCCCGACCAGCAGCCCGATAACAGTGCCGCCGACAGTTCCGGCCAGCGTGGCCGTCGGCATCTTCCCGGCCAGCTCGCCGAGCGCGAGTTGGTTCTCCAACGGGGAGGCCACCGGCTGCGCCGCGGCCCGGACCGCCGGATCGGGGGTGAGTGTCAGCCGGTGTCCGTCCGCCGAGATCTGTTGGCCGAGGGCGTATTCGCGACCGTCGAGCTCGAATGTCAGTGGCAGATCGGCCAACTGCCGGCCGGTGCCGTCCTGGACCGTCACCGACCGCTGATCCGACGACAGTACGAAGCCGCCGACCTCGATGGTCGAGATCACGGATTCGGGGGTGACGCTCGCCCGCCACTGCGGATCCGGGCCGGTTCCCGCGGCCGCCGGAACCGCCGCCACGCTCACGGTGACCACCGCGAGCGATGCGACGGCGGTGGCGAATGCTGTTGTGCTGATTCGCATCTGGTTCTTCACCCTCAGTGATTCGCGCCGGTCGCGTACTGGCCGTACTGGCTGGTGCCCGGTGCCGCGTTGAGAGTGGTGACGTAGTTGTAGGCGGCGACGGCGGCACTGGGCCCGCTCGCGAGCACCAACCCGGTCAGTCCCCCGGCCGCACCGGCCAATGTGACGATGGGCAGCACCGCCACGACGCAGCCGAGGCTGAGCACCAGGCACGACGCACCCGCGACCGCGAGCCCGATTCCGACGCCGGCCACTGCCCCGACGGCGGTGCCGATCAGACTGCCGACCGAGGTGCTGATGCTGACCGCGTTGATGAGATCGTTCATCGCCAACTGGTTCTCCACCGGCGAGGCCACCGGCCGCACCGATGCCCGGACCAGCCCGGTGACATCCGGAACCAGGGTCAGGGTGTGCGCGTCGGCCGAGATCTCCGGCCGGATCGGCAGCTGTCGGCCGTCGACCTCTGCGGCCAACGGCAGGGTGTCGAGCGCCTGTCCGAGCCCATCGCGCACAGTCACCGACCGTTGGTCGGCAGCGAGCCCGAAAGTGCCGTCCTGCAGCGTCACGACCACCGAATCTCCCACTGCGGCAGCGCGATAGGAGATGGCCGGAGCGGTCGGGTCCGGCGCTGCCGCTGCGGTCGCGGCGCAGACGGCGACGCTCGCGACAGCGGAAAACGCTGTCAGCGCCAGGGTGTGAAATTTCATGGCGAGTTCCTCATCGCAAGGCAAGTTGTCACATGTGCTCGGCTTCCGGGCGCCCACCGGGTTCGGTGAGCCGGAAGTCCGTCGGATCAGAAGGGGCGGGGCGGCAGCGGCTCGATGAGCGGAGCGAGCAGTTCCCCCGAACGCTCGACGGTGAGGACCTCCGCGGGATCCAGCAGGATGATCTCGCGCTGGGACTCGTCGATCTCCCACACGTCCTCGCCGACCAGCCGACCCTGGTCGTCGTAGGGCCAGATCATGTGCTCGACGTTCTTGACGAGATAGGTCGCGTCCGGGTCGACGTCGGCTCCGCCCGCAGCGAGGATCGCACCGGGTGTCTGCTGGTAGATCGCCGCGGTCGAGCAGATCATGTTGTCGCCGACCGCAAGCTTCTCGTCCTCGGCATAGAAGATGCACTGGCCGGTGCCGCTCCACTCGCTGTAAACGGACTGCACCGCCTCGGCGCCCTCGAGGACGGTGCTCATTCCGAATACGTTGAAGTGGTAAACGGGATGCTCGACAGTCATATCCGGGGCGAAGATCTCCTTCCATCGTCCGGCCATCTCCAGATTGCGATGCCGGTCGTAGGCCTGCAGCAGGTATCGGTGCCGCGGGTTGTCCGTGGTCTCGATCAAGCGCCGCACGGCGATGTTGGTCATGGTGATGTCGAATCGGTTCACGATGGTTCCTTCTCTTTCTGTCAACGCGGGCGGATCGTCAGTGTGTGGCCGTGATTCCGGGTGGGTTCCAGGTGCCGCCGACGATCGTCGGATCGGGCCAGTACAAGCGCAGTACCAGGTTGAAGTCACCCGACGCCGGAGCCGGCAGCCAGTTGGATTCCCTTGCCGCGCCGGGATTTTCGCGCTGGATGTAGATGTCCAGCGAGCCGTCGGGGTTCTTGTGCAGCTGCTCGCCACGTACCGCATATCGATTGATGGGGTTGGCGATGAAGAAACCCTTGTCGTTGTACATGGTCAGCGACCAGAACGCGTGCACCGGCGGAATCTGATCGGGGGCGAAATGCAGAACGTAGTTCCGGTCGGAATTCAGCTGCGCGGCAGTCGCATCGGTGCGGGTGTTCGGGTAGATCGCATCCTCGGGCAGGTTCGCGCCGAGCCCGCCATGCGCGATATTGGAGCGCCGCTCGTAATCGGTCCCGTAGGTGCCCATCCCCGTGCGTGCGACGTTCCAGCCGTTGACCGGTTTACCAACGAGATCGATCTCGATCTTCGACAGCGCCTTGGGCCACGCGTCCTGCCACGCTCCGCGGTCGGGCTCCGGCAGTTGGCTCAGGTCCAGCTTCTTGTCCGGCGTCCACCCGGCTTCGGCCAACCGGTCGAGCAGGCCCTTGTCCTCCGGTCGCGGCTGATTGTGCGACAGGCTCGAGTAGTACAGGTCCCAGTACTGCTGCGGGGTGAGGTGATGAATGTAGGCGGCGACCTCCTGACCGGTGGGCCAGTCCGGGTGCAGGTCGGTGTTGTCCGGTGGCGTGTAGGCAGTGCCGTAGGCACTCAGAGGCACGGCCGTCAGCTGCCGTTGGATCGCGGCGACCGCGGGAACGTCGTCGGGTCCGTTGACCTGAATCCGGCCGATCACCCAGCCGCCGTCGGTCGGCATCTTGTACTCGTGCACCCCTGCCGGGAGGGTGCCGTGCCAGCTCGGGCCGGTGATCGCGAACTGATATCCATGGCCCGCGCCGAGAGTGCGGGTGCCCGGCGACGCCTGCACATTGGTCCACATGTCCAGGATCGGAAACAGGTGGTAGCGATCACCCATATCCGGAACGCTGACCACCAGCGGCTCCTTCGACACGTCGTAGAACATCGACGAGTACAGGGTGTCGACATTCGGGCGCACCACGGCGGTGAATGACGCATCGGGCAGAAACGCCATATTGGCGAACTGGTTCATCGGTGCCGCGGTGCGCCCGTTCGGGCGTGGCAGGTTTGTCAGCTGCCGCCGCGTGACCTCCATCGTCACCAGCGGATAGGTGTAGACGTAGGCGTTGACCGCCGCGTCCTCCTTCGCGGCTTGGCTCGGCGACGGCGATGAACTCTTCGAACACGCCGTCAGCGCGACCGCGATCATCAGTGCTGCGGCAAGTGCCGCCGCGACCTTGCCTCGACGGGATCTGGAACTCAAGGATCCTCCTGGGATAGACATGAACAAGAGCGGACGGCCCTTGTACGGATCGCACAACTGCATCCGCCGCTCGACGCATCCGTAATTCACCGGGAATATGAGCGTGAGCTGGCCTTTTTCCGCTTCGCTGAAGAAACTACCAACCATGATGTGACGGCAACCACTGTCAAATGGTCAATGTAGATTCGAATAATTGACCATTTGGATAGTTCTTGGCACCATCTGGCCATGCATACAGTCCCGGGCGGCGACGAGATCCAGGCGACGGTCCAAGCCGTCGCCGGCGAAATGCTCCCCCGGTGCCCCGCACTCGCCGAAGACGCCGCACAACTCATTGCGGACCGTGTCGGTGAAATTCGCCGGGCGGGCGTCGAGGACATCGTGCTCTCGACATGCCGGGCGAACACCCTGGTCGCGTTCGACTATCTGGCCCGGGGCGTGCCGGTGGAGATGTTCATGCCCTCGGGGGAGGTCATCGAACGCACTCGCATGCTGGTGCAGCGTGGGCTGCCGTTGACCGCGGTGATCCGCGGCTACCGCATCGGTGCGAACCTGTTGACCGAACAGTGGTCGGACGCGGTCTATGCCTACGGGCCCAATGATCGCCGATCCGTGGAGGTCGCCAAAGCGGGCACCTCGTACATCCTGTCGTGCCTCGATCTGATGACCGAACGGATATCCGAGGAGTACCGCAACGAAGACGAGCGGCTCGCGCGTGAACGCTCACTCTCCCATCTCGAAGATGTGCGCCGCGTGCTCTCCGGCTCGGACACCGACGTGGACAATGCGACATACCGACTGGGATACCGGCTCTCGGGACGGCACACGGCAATCGTGTTGCGCGCCTTGACCAACGATGCGGACGCGGGTGCGTCGCTCGACGTGGCAGTCCGGGAACTGGGCCGGGCGACCCGGACACCAGGGCTGACCGTCCGTGTCGACATCCGCACCATGTGGTGCTGGCTGCCGAGCCCTGCGGATGATCACCTGCGCATCCCGTCGCCCTCGGTGCCGGTCCTGGTCGCCATCGGCAATCCGGCCAACGGTCTCAACGGGTTCCGCCACAGCCACAGAGAAGCC
Organism: Nocardia sp. NPDC059236; assembly: GCF_042754085.1. Classification (NCBI taxonomy): domain Bacteria; kingdom Bacillati; phylum Actinomycetota; class Actinomycetes; order Mycobacteriales; family Nocardiaceae; genus Nocardia; species Nocardia sp. NPDC059236. The sequence continues at coordinate 5,942 of NZ_JBHZAF010000047.1, read as the reverse complement.
CTCGACGCACTGCGCGTGTCGGAGATGACCACCCCTTCCACCGCCACGGTCACGTACTACCGCGACGTCGACATCGCAGCCATGTGCTCGATCGTCCCGGAGCGATGCCACGAGTTCGTCAGCTCCGAACTCGGCACATTGGCGAGCAACGACCGCACGACGCGGCGCATCCGCGAAACCCTGATGGCGTTCTACGCCGCAAACAGCAACTTCCGTGCGACTGCCGCGAATCTCGGCATCCACCACAACACTGTCCGATACCGCCTCGAACAAGCGGAACTCGCCATCGGCAGACCGGTTGGCGAGCGCCGTTTGGCCCTCGAGCTCGCACTCCACCTCGCACATGCCATCGGGATCGTCGACGACGAAATCCCCCGAACCGGCATCCGATGACGTAATAGACGGGCGCCGTCGCTTACTTTGCGTTCCTGGCTAGGCTGGTGAATCCTGACGACGATTATCGGTGATCGGCAATGACGAGACGGCGTCGCCGCGGCAATATCAGCGCGGGGACGACCGCGACGGCACCGATAGCGAGTGTCCACCAGTATGTTTGGGTGAATGCGTGGGTCAATTCCCGGGTGACTTCATCGGTTCGGACCGTTCTGGTGAACGCGTCGACATCGGGGGCCCGATGTTCGATGTTACGTTGAATCAGCACCAGCAGCGCCGCGACACCGAACGAACTGCCCGCGCGAATGCCGACATTGGTAGCGGTTGTGGCCGAGGGGATTTGGGAGTGTCGTAAGGTCTGGTAGCCGGCACCCATCGCGGCGGGCATGATCATGCCGTGCCCGAGGCCGATCACGAACACTGCTGCCACGACCAGGATGTCGCTGGTGCCGGGCGCGAGGTGGGTCAGGCCGAAGATGCCGGATAGGACCACGGGCAGTCCGGCGAGGATCAGCAGACGCGGGGAGTGTTTGTCGGTGAGCTTGCCGGTGATCAGCGTGGTCACGATCGCACCCAGTCCGAGGGGTGCGACCATCGCTCCCGAGCGCAGTGGGCTGTTGTCGTCGACGGTCTGGAAATACAGCGGCAGTAACGCGGTCAGGCCGGACAGGGCGCCGATGTAGACGAATACCATCGCGTTGACCGCGGCGAAGTTCCGATCCCGCAGTAACCGGACGTCGACCAGCCCCGCGTCGCCTCTGCGGAGCGCATGCAGGACATAGCAGCCGATCAGAACGACTCCGGTCAGCACACCGGCCACGACACGGATATCGGTCAGGCTCGTTCCGCTGCCCGCCTGCGAGGTGCCGTACACCAGCGCGCCCAAACCGGGTGACAGCAGCGTCAATCCGAGGAGGTCGAGCCTGGCGTCGCGGTCGCGGACCTGGTCGGTCGGCAGCAGCCGGATCGCGGCGATGACCGCGATCGCACACAGGGGAACGTTGATGTAGAACATCCACCGCCACGACAGATGGCCGAGGATCAGACCGCCGACCGTCGGGCCGAGCACCGGGGCGAGCATCGCGGGCACCGCGACCGCGCTCATGACGCGCCCCATCCGGGCGGGTCCGGCGGCACGGGCGAGCATCGTCTGCCCGATCGGCAGGATCATGCCGGCGCCGAAGCCTTGCAGCAGCCGGAACATGATGAGCGCGGTGATGTTCCAGGCCATTCCGCACAGCACCGATCCGGTGATGAACAGCAGCAGCGAGACGATCCACATCGTCTTCGGGCCGAACCGGACGATCACCCATCCCGACAGCGGGATGCTGCCCGACAGCGCCAGGGTGTATCCGGTCAGCACCCATTGGATCGCCGCGAGCGACGTATGGAACTGAGCGCCAAGGGTGTTCACGGCCACGCTGGTGATCGTGGTGTCGAGGATCGTCATGATCGCTCCCAGGACCACCACGATCACGAGCTTGCGCAGGGCCGGGTCGAACTCGGTTGATGTTGTTGGAGCCTGTGTCATTTGCCTTGTTCCCCACCATCGCCCGGTTACTGCCAGCCTTGCCGTGCACGGGCGTAGCGGGGTTTCAGCACGTAGTGGTGGAGGGCGCGAATCGGGGAGGGCAGGAAATCGAGCATCTTGGCCTGTGCGTCGGCGGGCGCGTCGTCGAGTGCCCACGGCAGGTACTCGGTCAAGGCGCGAAGTCCGTTGCGTTTGCGCATCTCCGCGCCGAACGCGGCCCATCCGGCCCCGCCGACGGTGCGGTCGATGAGCGGCAGCGCCAGCTGTTCCTCGTGGGTGAAGTGCGTATCGAGCGCCGCGGCCAGCGCGTCCACGTCGGACCGCAACCGCAGGCCGCCGCTGGCGGTGGCTATTCCGGATTCCACTCTGGCCAGCAATTCCTCGATGCCCTCGTGTTCGGCCTCCATATCGTCGAGGATTGCCAGGTCTGCCGGATCCGTGACCGCGGCGCGCACCAGCGGCCACAGGGCGGCATCCTCGGTGCTGTGATGCCGGTCGAGCTGGCGTCGGAACGTCTCCCATCCGATCCGCACGAAGGGCTCGGTGAGGCGGCCCTCGGCAACGGCGGCCGTGAGGCGTATCAGGTCGCGCATGCAGGCGTCGTGTGCCAGATACATTCCGAAGAAGTCGATTGTCGTGGTCGGTCTGTGGTTGTTCATGGTCATGTCCAGCCGTTCTCGTTGAAAGTTCCTGGGCGTACTGCATATTCAGATCAGGGGCAAGCACTCACGGCATGACCGAGCCGCCTGCGATGTCGAGCGTGACGCCGGTGATCCACGCTGACGCGGCGGAGGCGAGGAACAGCGCCGCGGAGGCGACGTCGTCGGGGGTACCCAGCCGTCCCAGCGGGAAGCCCCGCAGCAGGTGCTGCCGTTGTTCGTCGGACATGAAGCGCCGCATCCGCTCGTGCTCGATCGTGGCGGGCGACACGCAGTTGACGCGAACCCCTTGGGGTGCAAGCTCTTTGGCCAGATGACGACTCATCGACACCACTCCCGCTTTGGCTGCCGCGTAGGCGGCCGAAGCCGGGGTGGCCTGTCGGGCCGACGATGACGCCATGGTGACGACGGCGCCACGGCGAGCGATCAGGTCCGGCAGGAACGCCGAGATGGTCAGGAAGGTAGCCGTGAGATCGGAATCCACCACGTGACGCCAGTGTTCGGCGGTCTCGTCGATCGACGGCACCGGTTGGCCATAGCCGCCGGCGAAGGCGATCACGATGTCGACTTCACCGAATTGGTCCAGGACCAGGGCGCGTACCCGGTCCAGGTCGGATTTCGAGGTGCAATCGGCGACGGCCGTCAAGGCCCGGCCGCCTGCGGCAGTGATCGCGGTCGCGACGCCGTCCAGCGCGGCGTGGTCGCGGCCCACCACGGTCACCGCAACACCGTTGCGGGCCAATGCGATGGCGGTGGCCGCGCCGATTCCGCGGGAGCCGCCGGTCACGACGGCGGTCTTGCCCGCCAGATCTGGGTGGTCGGCCATCACTGCAAGGTCCGGAGTAGTCACGCCACTGTCCTTTTCGTCATCGCCGGTGTCTGGCGAGATTTAGTTAGACTGTCCGTATGAATAAATCAGGCGCGCAAGGTACTGTCAAGGCCATGAGCCCACGCCAATACAACCTGGGGAAGCGCACCGCGCAGATCGAGCAGAGTCGCCGGCAGGTTCTCGACGCCGCCAGGGCTGTACTGGGTGAGGCCGACAGCTACACCGGATTCACGCTGGATGCGGTAGCCAAGCGTGCGGACGTGGCCCGTGCCACGGTCTACTACCAGTTCGGGTCGAAAACCGGCCTGCTGGAAGCGGTCTGCGACGATCTCGGCGTGGCCGGCGGCCTGTCCGAACTGGTCAAGGCATTCACCAACCCCGAACCACTCGCGGCGCTCGCCGAATTCATCGCCTGCTTCGCGCGCTTCTGGCAGGCCGACCGCCCCGCCATGCGGCGGCTGCGCGCGCTGGCCGCACTCGACGCCGACGTCCACACGGTTATCAGCGCCCGCGACGAGCGGCGCCGCGAAGGCTTGGCGGTATTGGCGGCTCCCTTCGCCGACGCCGACGGGAACCCATCGGAGGGAGACACCGATCAGCAGGTGCGTATCCTGCTGGCCCTCACCAGCTTCGAGACGTTCGACACCATGGTCGGACCCGACGGCGACCTGTTCGACGCCATCCCGGTCATCACCGGGATGGCGGCCACCGTGCTGGGAGCAAGCACATAGGAATGTTCGGCCCGTTCGGGCTGAAGATCAGCCGCCCGAGATCGACAGGGACGGTCGAACGTCCCGCACTGCCTGTGTTCTCCGGCGATCATGGCGTCTCGAGGCCGTAACGCGCCCTGCCCGTTCATCTTCCGAGGTGCCGCGCCGGCCGGTTCGGTCAGCGCGGTATGCGGCGTTACAGGATATTCGTCAGCAAAGAGCATGGGTCACAGATGTGGAAGCATTTCGGGCTGTGCGAGTCGCTTGAGGGTTTCCGCGAGGCTGCTATCGGTGCGGCCGAAAACGGCGTCGAAGTAGGCCAGCAAGGACGAGCGTTGGAGGTCGATCGAGCGGCTTGGATCGATCGAGCCGATCGCGGCGTTCTTCGCGTCTTCGGGGAGAAGGCCCGCCGCGGCCACTCCTGCCACGATCACCTGTTCGTCGGTGAAGGACATGTGGCGGGTGCCTGCGATGCGGAGGGGCAGCTTCAGTCCGGTGTTGGTTGCCCAAGACGGTTCCCAGCCCGAGTGCCCGAACCACGGCGAGGTGTCGCTGGCGAGCATCAGCAGCGGCCGATCGAGACCGTCGGTGGCAACGGAGCCGAGTACGGGGCCGTCCAGATTGACGCCGGCGGCGACGCGCGCGTCGTCGTGCATGGTTTGAGCGGTGGTCGACCCTCCGAGAGAATGGCCGAACATACCGACCTTCGTCAGGTCCAGCTCATCGGCGAGGTGTTGCGGTAGCGCAGCAGCCGCATCGGTGGAATGTCCGGCCGCGGCGGCGAGCTGATCGAGAACGAAACGCATATCGGCGACTCGGATCGGAAGCAACTGGTCGGACAGGATGCTCAGCGGCGAATCCACCGGCACCGCACTGTGTTCGGTGTGCCCATCGGGGAATTGAACCGCGAATGCCTCGTGAGTGTGGTTGACGGCGACCACGACGTAGCCGTGGCTCGCAAGATCCTCGGCTTGAAAGGTGTTCAGCCCGGCGGTGTCGTCCAATCCTGGCGAGTTCAGCAGGATCGGAAACCGCCCGCCGACTCGGGCCTGCTCGTCGCTGCGGCCATGACTCGGCACGAGCGCCCAACTGTCCGAAGCGACACCGGCCTGGGTCAGGCCGAAGCGCTGCTCTTCTCGGGCGCCCGGCGCCATCCACGGTGCCAGGGGCGAGGTATCGGCGTCGCCGGCTGGATACCAGATCTGCACCATCAGTTCGCGTCGGTGGCCGGGATCCCATGGATCGGCGCGATTGGCATCGACGAGATGCCATTCGGTGACGCCGACCGGATCGGGCCCGGTCGGAGCGGGCAATGTGATCGTAATAGCCGGATCCGTGGGTGCGCCAGGGCTCGCTTCCGCGACGCCAGCGGCAGCTGTGGCCGCCATCGATGCTGCGGCGATGGCCAGGATGCGCCGTCGTAAACCCTTGTGTTCCAAGATAATTCCCCCGAGTCGATATGAGCATCGGTTGGCCACCATACAAGATCAGAAACACGGACGGGTCACTGATCGTCGAGTCCAGATCAAGACCCGCCGTAACCAGGACCTTTGATAACCCTCGGCTCGAGGTGGTCGGCCCAACTGGCTTGGGCCGCGGATTGGGCACGGCCGGTTGAACTTCCGAGGCCCGCACTGACCGCTTTGGTCAGCGCGGTCAGCGGCATTACAGGCGCGTTCCTGGTGTGGGTGGTATGTCGCCGCAAGCTCAGGCGGGGCGAACATCGAGAACGAGCACGACTGATGTCGCGATCGAGAACGCGAGGAAGACCACGGCTCCCAGCATGTTCCGGTCGCCGCTGCGGATGTGGGCGACGATCG
>NZ_JBHZAF010000046.1:18406-19281 GCF_042754085.1 Nocardia sp. NPDC059236 | reverse complement strand
CCTTCATCATTCGCACAGCATCACGTTCCGCTGCCTGACCTACCTCACGCAGCCTCCCGTGTTCGTGGCACACCTTTTTTCAGGAACGCAATGTCCTTGTCCTGCTCGGAAACTCTGCCTTCGCAGAGCCTGTAATTCGGCTCGCTCCGAGGCGGACAGCGGTTGGTCACCGTGGCTGGTGGCGGCCTCGACGCGACGGCGTTCGTCTTTCACCCAGACGCTCAACATGCCGGCGTCGATGCCCAGTTCGCGGGCGACATCGGCGATCGTGCGGCCGGAATCGATCACCCGATGGGCAGCCTCGACCTTGTACTCGGTCGAATACGACCGACGCTTGCGAGGAGGCATAACGGACATCCTTCCAGCAGGACCCTCGCCCTGCTAAATCGGTGTCCACTACCCCGGGGGAACCTCAGTGCGCCAGTGGCCGGGGGAGCGCGTTGTGTCCGATGATTTCGGCAAGCCGGTGCCGCCCTGGCAGATTGAGCGGGCGATGCGCGAGATCAAGCCCGAGATCGCTGGCCTGCCCGAGGGATTCGGATTCCAGGACCTGCGCCACTACCTCGCGTCGCTGCTGATTGCGCACGGGGCCAACATCAAGGTCGTTCAGGCGCGAATGCGCCACAAGAACGCGAAGACCACTCTCGACACTTACGGGCACCTGTGGCCCGACACCGATGAATCCATTCGGCTCGTCATCGCCGGGGTCATCAAGGAACGGACCTCATCATCGCCCGGCGCATCCCGAGGGCAGTCATAGGCGATAGCCGATACAAGAAGCGGGGGGGGGGGGGCGCCCGGGGTGCCCCCCCCCGGGCGGATTGCGGCCCGGGGCCGCAAGCGGGACACCACCCCACCAGAAACCACCGGGCGGC
>NZ_JBHZAF010000046.1:0-18396 GCF_042754085.1 Nocardia sp. NPDC059236 | reverse complement strand
CGCCTTTGGGCGGTTACTGGCGGTGGTAATAAGTCACCGAACCTATACTCCGCGGGGCCAACCCGGGGGCTATAATTGGGGTTTGCCGCAAAACCCAGGGGGGGTGGCAAACCGGTAAGTTGCCCCCCCCCGCTTCTTTCTGCCTACTGCGTACCTACTGCGTACCGAACGCGAGAATCAACCGCGTTCGCGCAGGTCAGGATTACACGTCGAAGTACAGCTCGAACTCGTACGGGTGCGGCCGCAGGTTGACGGGCGCGATTTCCTGGGTGCGCTTGATGTCGATCCAGGTCTCGATCAGGTCCTCGGTGAACACGCCACCCTCGGTGAGGTAGTCGTGGTCTTCCTCGAGGCGGTCGATGACCGACGCCAGCGAGGTGGGGGCCTGCGGGATGTTCTTGGCCTCCTCCGGCGGGAGCTCGTAGAGGTCCTTGTCGACCGGGGCCATCGGCTCGAGCTTGCGCTTGATGCCGTCCAGGCCGGCCATCATCATGGCGGCGAAGGCCAGGTACGGGTTACCCGAGGAGTCCGGCGCGCGGAACTCGATGCGCTTGGCCTTCGGGTTCGAGCCGGTGATCGGGATGCGGATCGCGGCCGAGCGGTTGCGCTGCGAGTACACCAGGTTGATGGGGGCCTCGTAGCCCGGCACCAGACGGTGGTAGGAGTTCACGGTCGGGTTGGTGAACGCCAGCAGCGACGGGGCGTGGTGCAGGATGCCGCCGATGTAGTGACGCGCCAGATCCGACAGGCCCGCGTAGCCGGACTCGTCGTGGAACAGCGGCTTGCCGTCCTTCCACAGCGACTGGTGGGCGTGCATGCCCGAGCCGTTGTCGCCGAAGAGCGGCTTCGGCATGAAGGTAACGGTCTTACCCTCCTGCCACGCGGTGTTCTTCACGATGTACTTGAACAGCTGCAGGTCGTCAGCGGCGCCCAGCAGGGTGTTGAAGCGGTAGTTGATCTCGGCCTGACCGGCGGTGCCGACCTCGTGGTGGCCGCGCTCCAGGTCGAAGCCCGCGTTCTGCAGGTTGGTCGAGATCTTGTCGCGCAGGTCGACGTAGTGGTCGTACGGGGCAACCGGGAAGTAACCACCCTTGTTGCGCACCTTGTAGCCACGGTTCGGGGTGCCGTCGGCGTTGTACTCGGCGCCGGTGTTCCAGGAGCCCGAGATCGAGTCGATCTCGTAGAAGGCGCCGTTCATGGCCGAGTCGTAGCGGATCGAGTCGAAGATGTAGAACTCGGCCTCGGCACCGAAGTAGCAGGTGTCGGCGATGCCGGTCGAACGCAAGTACTCCTCGGCCTTACGCGCGATGTTGCGCGGGTCGCGGGAGTAGGCCTCGCGGGTGAACGGGTCGTGCACGAAGAAGTTCATGTTCAGCGTCTTCGCGGCGCGGAAGGGGTCGATCCGGGCAGTGCTGAAGTCGGGCAGCAGCAGCATGTCCGACTCGTCGATCGACTGGAAGCCGCGCACCGACGAACCGTCGAAGGCGAGGCCCTCTTCGGCGAGATCAGCGGTGAACGCCTTCGCCGGGATCGAGAAGTGCTGCTGCACACCGGGGAGGTCGGTGAACCGAACGTCGACGTATTCGAGCTCCTCCTCCTTGATGTACTTGATGACCTCGTCGGCCGTGCTGAACGCCACTTAGTACTCCTTACGGATCGGTTCCCAGCCAGTGGTGACTGCATGGGTTCGTCGCGACCACACGGTATGGACGCGGTGTTTCCCTGTAATCAAGGCTGTGTTTCGCCAGTGTTACACGCACTGCTGGCCGGGGGTTCGGCGGTGCCCCCGGGTTCGCGAAGACGCCGCAGCGGTCGCCGAGCAATGCTCGACCAGCAGGGACATCCTGCCACCGACCTGCCCGAAGCGGCTGTTAAGACTCTGAAAAATTAGGGGCCTTGCCAACTCCGGCCCGGCCATCGTGACAATCCTCACCGCCGGGCATCCACCTGGCAATCTCGGATGCCGAGCGATTGCGCGCCCGTCCGGGACCGGGTGAACAGCTAGGACGCACCCATATATGGTTCCGTCCTCGCACCCCGACCGGCAGGGGCGCGAAACCGGCCCGCCGACGCCGCATAAGCTGGGCGCATGGCTCGCATCACCGGCTCCTGGCTGTCCGGACCGAACGCCGAATCCGGAGACAACCCGCCCGGTGACTACCAGGGCAAGGAACTCGGCCTGCCGCCGTCCGGACGCGGCGCGCTCGCCCCCTTCACCCGCCGCGTGCTGGCGCTGCTCGTCGACTGGTTCATCTCGATGGGCCTGGCCGCGATCATCGTGCGGCCCGATGCCGAGCACATCATCTCGAAGATGACCATTCCGAAGGGCCAGCAACCGCCCTCGCACTTCGAGGTCATCACCCAGGCGCTGTCGACGCCGACGCTGCTGGTGTGGTTCGTGCTGGGGATCGCCGCGGTCACGCTGTTCGGCTTCACGCCCGGCCAGTACTTCCTGAAGCTGCGCGTCAGCCGGGTTGATGCCGACGCGCCGGTCGGTTTCATTCGCGCCCTGGTCCGGCAGCTCATCCTGCTGTTCGTCATTCCTGCCCTGTTCACCGACAGCGACGGCCGCGGCATGCACGATCGCGCGACCGGCACCGCCCTGGTCTACAGCCGCTGACCCGCGCCGCGCACTTCCGCGCGGGTTGATTCGAAACCCGGAACAGCGCGCGCGTCGGTCTGCGCCGGGCCTGTGACCTGCGATGCTGTTGGTGCAGTGTGTGGCAGGACGTTGCCAAATGTTCACCGCAGTTTGCCTTCGATCGGTATGGTTGCGGCGATTTGCCGCGACGCAGCCGCCAGGTTGACGTCGGGCAGATAGCTGATGCTGTGCTGATGGAGGATCGATGGTCGAGGGCTACCGGGATGCCGCGTGGAGAATCAGCCGGCGGTCCCTGTTCGCGACCACCGGCCTGCTCGGCCTGGCCGGCGCCTGCGCGGCCGTCAGCGCGGGCGGCAATGCGGCGGTCGACCCGGCGGAGATCGGGCAGACCGCGGCCGGCATCACCCCCGTCGTCCGGGTGGAACGGGTCTACTCGGCCGCCCGCCGCCGCGACGTGGACCTGGTCACCATCCTGCCGCCCGGCGTCCCCACCGAGAACCTGCCCGTGTCGCTGCTGCTGCACGGCCTGCACGGCACCGCCCGCACCTCGGCCGTCGGCAATATCGGCGACGTGCTGGCCGCCGGGGTCGTCACCCGGCTGTCCCCGGCCTTCGGTTTCGTGGCCCTCGACGGCGGCGACAACTACTGGCACGACCACGGCACCGGCGACGATCCAATGTCCATGCTGCTCAACGAGGTTCCCGGCTGGCTGGCGCAGCGCCGCCTGGGCGCACCGGGAGGTCTGCCGTTCGCCTGCACCGGCACCTCCATGGGTGGCTTCGGCGCGCTGGTGTACTCGCGCCGCCGCTACGAACAGGGCCGGCCGCTGAATGCGGTTGCTGCCATGTCGCCGGGGTTGCTCACCTCGTGGACCGAAATGGCCAAGCGGAACGCCTTCATCGATGCCGATCAGTGGGCGGCACTCGACCCGCTGCGCAACCTCGACAAGGCGGGCCCGGCCCCCGTCGGCGTGTGGTGCGGCGACCGCGACCGCTTCATCGACGGCTGCCGCCGCTACATCGCCACCGCCCACCCTGAGATCGGCCTGGTCACCCCGGGCACGCACGCCGACGAGTACTGGCGCACCGTCACCCCGGACGTCGTCCGCTTCCTCTCCCGCTACGTCGGCTGATCTTCCGGTACGACCCGGTCGGCCCGAGAGCGTCAGGCCTTGTGGCCGAAGGCATTTCGGAAACGAACGAGGCCCGCGTCCTGGGGACGCGGGCCTCGAAGGTTCCGGTGGGTCAGCGGCGGCGGATGCTGCGCTGCACGCCGCGCATCTTGGCGCCGCTCGGCAGCGGGCCCTTGGGGAGGGCCGGGCCGCCGCGGGTGGCCAGCGCGGACAGCCGGCCCTCGATGAGGTCCATGCGCTTGGTGTCGATATTGCGGGGGAGCTTGGTCAGGTAGCGCTGCAGTTCCTTCAGCGGCACCTGGTCCTGCTCGTTGCCGATCACCACGTCGTAGATCGGGGTGTCGCCGACCAGGCGGGAGACCTTCTTCTTCTCCTGCGCGAGCAGGGATTTCACGCGCTGCGGCGAACCCTCCGCGACCAGGATGACACCGGGCAGGCCGACCACGCGGTGCACGGCGTCGAGCTGGGTGGTGGCGGCGACGCCAGGGGAGACCCGCCACTTGCCCTGCAGGTTGTCCAGCACCCAGGCGGCCGCGCCGGCCTGACCCTCGGCCTTGGCGTACACGTTCTTCTGGACCCGGCGGCCGAAGATGATGAACGCGGCCAGCGCGCCCAGCAGCAGACCGATCGGCAGCAGGAACCACTGCATGCCGAAGATCAGGCCGATCACCAGGAACAGCACGGTCACGCCGACGAGGGCGCCGATCATCAGCGGCAGCAGCAGCTTGTCTTCCTTGCGCTGCATCTGGAATGCCTGCCAGAGTTGCTGGCGGCGCTCCTTCGACGCCTGTTTGCGCGCCGCCTTCGCCGCGGCCTTCGCTTCCTTCGACGGATTACCGCCCTTGCCTGCTGCCATGGCGTCCAGCTTAATGGCCGGGTGCGCCCGGTTCGCGACGGGATCATGGGGATGGCGAGCGGTCGGTAACGCCGCGGCGGCCGTCATCTCACCCAGTGGGATCGGTGGCAGCCAGACCGGCCGGATTCAGCCGTTGCTCCCGGCCTTGTCCCGCATCGACTCCGCCAGCTGGGTGGGCATGGCCTCGTGCCGCGCGTACGCGCGGGTGAAGGTGGCCCCGCCGTGCGCCAGTGAACGCAGGTCCACGGCGTAGCGGCTGAGCTCGAGTTCCGGCACCTCGGCGCGAATCGCGGTGCGCCCCAGCCCGACCGGCTCGGTGCCCAGCACCCGGCCCCGGCGGCTGGACAGATCGACCAGCACCGGTCCCACGTAGTCGTCCGAAACCACCACGTGCACTTCGGATATCGGCTCCAGCAGGTTGATGCGCGCCGCTGCGGCCGCCTCCCGCAGGGCCAGCGCCCCGGCCATCTGGAAGGCCGCGTCCGAGGAGTCGACCGAATGCGCCTTCCCGTCGAACAGCGTCACCCGGACATCCACGAGTGGATATCCGGCCGCCACACCCCGCGCGGCCTGGGCGCGCACGCCCTTCTCGACCGACTGAATGAACTGGCGCGGAACGACTCCGCCCACCACCTTGTCCACGAACTCGATCCCGGACCCCTCGGGGAGCGGCGCCACCTCGATCTCGCAGATGGCGTACTGCCCGTGCCCGCCGGACTGCTTCACATGCCGCCCCCGCCCGGACGCCTGGGTGGCGAAGGTCTCGCGCAGCGCCACCCGGTGGTCGATGACATCCACGTGCACCCCGAACCGGGACCGCAGCCGTTCCAGCGCCACATCGCGATGCGCCTCGCCCAGCACCCACAGCACCAGCTGATGGGTGTCGGGGTTCTGTTCCAGCCGCACCGTCGGATCCTCGGCGACCAGTCGCGACAGGCCCTGCGAGAGCTTGTCCTCGTCGGCCTTGCTGTGCGCCTTCACGGCCACCGGCAGCAGCGGATCGGGCATGGACCACGGCTCGATGATGAGCGGGAAATCCTTGGCGGACAACGTATCCCCGGTCTCGGCGTGCGACAGCTTGCTCACGCACACGATGTCCCCGGCGATGGCCTGCGGCAGCGGCCGCTGCTGCTTCCCGAACGGCGCGGACACCCCGCCGACGCGTTCGTCGGCATCGTGATCACCGGTGTCGCCCTGTCCGTGCCCGCACACGTGCACAGTGTCGTCGGCGTGCAGTGTGCCCGAGAACACCCGCACCAGCGACAACCGGCCCACATAGGGATCGGAGGCGGTGCGGATCACCTCGGCGGCCAGCGGTGCGGCGGGATCGCAGGCCAGCGCGGCGGCCTTGCCGCCGGACCCGGTCGCGGACACGGGATGCTCGGCGGGCGTGGGGAATCCGCGCGTGATCAGATCCAGGATCTCCACCGTGCCGAGCCCCTGCCGCGCGCCCTCCGGCGGTGGTGCGGCGATCAGCACCGGATGGAAACTGCCGCGGGCCACCGCCTTTTCGAGGTCCGCGACCAGTGTGGCCAGGTCGATCTCCTCGCCGCCGATGTAGCGGTCCATGAGGGTCTCGTCCTCGCTCTCGGCGATGATGCCCTCGATGAGCCGGTTGCGCGCCTCCTCCAGCTGCTCCCGCTGCTCCTCGGAGGCGGGCGTTTCCACGCGTTCCCCGGTGGCGTAGTCGTAGACGTGCTGGGTGAGCAGTTCGATCAGCCCGGTCACCGGCCGATGACCGTCGGCGCCCTTGGGCCCGTACACCGGAAGGTGCAGCGGCAGCATGCTTTCCGCCCGGCCGCCGCCCAGAATCTCGCGGCAGGTCTCGGTCATGTCCTCGAAGTCCGCGCGCGCGGTGTCCAGATGGGTGAGCACGATGGCGCGCGGCATGCCGACGCGCGCGCACTCCTCCCACAGTGCCAGCGTCGCCCCGCTCACGCCCTCCACGCCCGCGGCGGCGGAGAGCACGAAAAGGGCCGCGTCCGCCGCTCGCAGACCGGCCCTGAGTTCCCCGACGAAATCCGCGTAGCCGGGGGTGTCGAGAAGATTGACCTTGACGTGGTCCCAGCCCATCGGCACCACCGACAGTTGCACGGACCGGTGTTGTCGCTGCTCGATGTCGTCGTAGTCCGAGACGGAGGTGCCGTCCTCGACCCGCCCGGCCCGGGGTACCGCCCCGGCCGCCACGGCGAGCGCCTCCACCAGCGTGGTCTTCCCGGACCCGCTGTGGCCTACCAGCACCACATTCCGTATATCGGCCGGCCTTTCGGCCACGACCACCCTGCCGTTGACACCTTGCGACGTCGTCGTTCGCTCGACCATGGCTCGCTCCCGGGGTCGATCAATGCGGTCCTTCGAGCTTCCCACCAGCGCTGCGCACACGTCCACGAATCGACCGAACCGATTTGGATGGCGCGCCGATACCCGCCGTTCACCTGGCGAGGTGTCGCAAAACGACTGTGGCCCGGACGGTGCGTCCGGGCCACAGTGCACGAATTCGATCGGCTAGGAGCCGAAGCGCGCCAGCACGCTGGTCGCCTCCTGCGCCGCGCTGCCCTCCTCGGCGAGATGGGCCATCTCCGGAGAGATCTCACGACCGTGGTGGCGCATGGCCTGGGCGTACAGGCGACCCGCCCGGTAGGACGAGCGGACCAGCGGACCGGCCATCACGCCGGCGAAGCCCATGGCCTCGGCGGCCTTGGAGTGCTCCACGAACTCCTCCGGCTTCACCCACCGGTCGACCGGGTGGTGGCGCGGGGAGGGCCGCAGGTACTGGGTGATGGTGATGATGTCGCAGCCCGCCTCGTGCAGGTCGCGCAGGCCCTGGGTGACTTCTTCCGGGGTCTCGCCCATGCCCAGGATGAGGTTGGACTTGGTGACCAGACCGGCCTCGCGCGCGGCGGTGATGACCGCCAGCGACCGCTCGTAGCGGAAGGCCGGCCGGATGCGCTTGAAGATGCGCGGCACCGTCTCCAGGTTGTGCGCGAGCACCTCCGGCCGCGACTCGAAGACCTCGGCCAGCTGCTCGGGCACGGCATTGAAGTCCGGGATCAGCAGCTCGACGCCGGTGTGCGGGTTGAGCCGCTTGATGGCGCGCACGGTCTCGGCGTACAGCCACGCGCCGCCGTCCTCGAGGTCGTCGCGCGCGACGCCGGTGACGGTCGAGTAGCGCAGCCCCATGGCCTGCACGCTCTCGGCCACGCGCCGCGGCTCGTCCCGGTCCAGGGCGGCGGGCTTGCCGGTGTCGATCTGGCAGAAGTCGCAGCGGCGGGTGCACTGCTCACCGCCGATGAGGAAGGTGGCCTCGCGGTCCTCCCAGCACTCGAAGATGTTGGGACACCCGGCTTCCTCGCAAACCGTGTGCAGCCCTTCGCGTTTCACCAGACCCTTGAGTTCGGTGTACTCGGGTCCCATGGTGGCGCGGGTGCGGATCCACGAGGGCTTGCGCTCGATCGGGGTCTCGGCGTTGCGGGCCTCGATGCGAAGCAGCTTGCGGCCGTTGGGTGCGGCCGGGTCATTCGATGTCGGGGTATCGACGGAAGTCACTTTGTCCACCCTACGCTCATGATCATTCGGCCTTGACGGGCACGGTTCCGGTCACCACCGGAAGCTGATCGGTGGTCGCCGCCGGAAGTGGTTCGGGGCATTCGGGCGCGGCCTTCGCGCAGCGGGAAATGGTGTGGTCGGTCACCTTCAGCGCGCCGTCGAGGGCGCGGGCGATGGCGTCGGCGACCAGCGGCCGCACCTCGTCCACGGTCACCTCGCGGCCGACTTCGCGGCTCAGCGTGGTGACGCCGGCATCGCGAATTCCGCACGGCACGATGGCATCGAAGGCGTCGAGGCTGGAATTGCAGTTCAGCGAGATGCCGTGCAACGTGACCCCGCGCTGGACGCGCACGCCGATGGCCGCGACCTTCCGCTCGGGCAGGAACTCGCTCGCGGGCACCCACACGCCCGAACGGCCTTCCACCCGGCCGGTTTCCAGCCCGAGCTGCGCGCAGACTGTGATGAGGGCTTCCTCCAGGCGGCGCACATAGGCGACCACATCGACCGGTTCGGCCAGTCGCACAATGGGATAGCCGACCAGTTGCCCGGGACCGTGCCAGGTGATCTTCCCGCCGCGGTCGACCTCGATGACCGGGCTGCCGTCCATGGGCAGGTCCTGCGGCTCGGTGCGGCGGCCGGCGGTGTAGACGAAGGGGTGTTCCAGCAGGAGCAGGCGATCCTGCCCGAGGCCATCGGCGCGTTCGGCGGCGATCGACCGCTGCAGTTCCCAGGCTTGCTGGTAATCGATGAGGCCCAGATTCTCGACGGCGAGGGGTGTGCCGTCGAAGCGGGCCGAGACCGCACTGGGTAACGGTGCGGTGGCCGTACTCTCACTCACGATGGCGACGTTACCCCTTCGTCGACGACGCGTTGCATCAGCGTCAAGTCCATCCAGCGCCCGAATTTGTGCCCGACTTCCGGCATCTGACCGACGATGTTGAAGCCGAATTTCTCGTGCAGCGCGATCGACGTGCGGTTACTCGACTCGATCGCCGCGATCATGGTGTGCACGCCGCCCCGGCTCGCCCGTACCAGCAGCTCGCGCATGAGCGCCGTGGCCACTCCGCGCCGCTGGAATATATCTGACACGTACACCGAGTTCTCGACGGCGAACCGGTAGCCGGACTTCGGTCGGAACTGCCCGTAACTGGCGTACCCCGCGACCTTGCCGTCGATCTCGGCCACCAGCACCGGATGTCCGGCTCCGGTCCGCGCCGCGAACCAGGCCTTGCGCTCGTCCAGGTCGGCGAGTTCGGTATCCCAGATGGCGGTGGTCTCCGCGATGGCGTTGTTGTGGATCACCAGGATCTCGGGGAGATCGCTCTCGCGCGCATCCCGCACCAGCAGGTCGGACGGATGATTGGTCACGTTCCACACGGTATCGACGGGCCCACTGTGACGTGCGCCGCGCCCACCGCAACGGGCCGGTCAGCCGGACTGGCCGAGCGTCGCGGACAGTGCCGCGCCGATGGTGGGGTGCTGGAAGGGGTATCCGGCGGCCTCGAGCGCGGTGGGAATCGCCCTGGGGCCGTGCAGGATTGCCTCTTCGGCGAACTCACCCACGGCCAGCCGCAGCGCGAACGCGGGCACCATCAGGGGCGTCGGCCGGTGCATGACGCGGCCCAGCGCGCGGGTGAACTCCGCATTGGTGACCGGTGCGGGACCGACCATATTGACCGGGCCGGAAAGGCTTTCGTGGGTGAGCGCGTAGATGATCGCGCCGACCTCGTCGTCCAGGGAGATCCACGGCACGTACTGGCGGCCGCTGCCCAGCCGCCCGCCGAGGCCGAGAAAGTAGAGGGGATACAGCATTCCGAGCATGCCGCCGTGCCGGGCCAGCACCACCGCCGAGCGCAGCAGCACCGTGCGCACGCCGGCGTCGGCGGCCTGTTCGGTGGCGGCCTCCCAGTCGGCGCACAGGCCGGCCAGGAAACCCTTTCCGGCAGGGGAACTCTCGGTGACGACGCGGTCGCCGGGATCGCCGCCGTAGTAGTGCACGCCGCTGGCATTGACCAGCGTCGGCACTCCTGCGGCGGCGACCGCGGCGGCCAGCACGTCGGTGGGGACGATGCGGCTGTCGCGCAGCTCCTGCTTGTAGCTGCCGGTCCAGCGCCGCTGCCCGATACCCGCGCCGCAGAGGTTCACCACGGCGTCGGCGCCGCGCAGCGCACGTTCGTCCAGATTGGAACGGACGGGGTCCCAGGTGAATTCGTCGCGGGCGTGCACGGGACGGCGCACGAGGCGGATGACCTCGTGCCCGTCGCGGCGCAGAGCCGCGACGAGTGCCGTCCCGATCAGCCCGGACGAACCGGCGATCACGACTTTCATCCGATCAATCCTGCCGCCCGTATCCGGCATTAGAGCCCGAGGTCACCCTCGAACGCGGCCTCTTCCAGCCGGTGCTTGACGGTGGTCAGGAAGCGACCCGCGTCGGCGCCGTCGATGAGGCGGTGATCGTAGGTGAGCGGCAGGTAGGCCATCGAACGGATGCCGATGAACTCGCTGCCGTCGTCGCTGATCACCATGGGGCGCTTGACGATCGCGCCGGTGCCCAGCATGGCGGCCTGCGGCGGCAGCAGGATCGGGGTGTCGAACAGGGCGCCCTGGGAACCGATATTGGTGATGGTGAAGGTGCCGTTGGCCAGCTCGTCCGGCTTCAGGCCACCGGTGCGCGCACGGTTGGCGATATCGGCGATGGCACGAGCGAGTCCGGCCAGCGACAGATCGTTGGCGTTGTGGATGACCGGCGAGAGCAGGCCCTGCTCGGTGTCGACCGCGATACCCAGGTTGACCACCGAGTGGTAGGTGATCTCCTTGGTGTCGGAGTTGTAGGACGCGTTCACGTTCGGGTGCACGGCCAGCGCCTCGATGACAGCCTTGGCGTAGAACGGCAGGAACGTGATGTTCACGCCCTCACGCTGCTTGAACGCGGCCTTGGCGCGGTTGCGCAGGGACGCGATCTTGGTCATGTCGACCTCGTGCACCTGGGTGAGCTGCGCGGTGGTCTGCAGCGACTCCAGGGTCTTGGTCGCGGTGATCTGCCGGATGCGGCTGGCCTTCTGGACCGTGCCGGTCAGGTGCGACAGCGACGGACGCGGCGCGGGCGCGGCAGCAGCCGGGGCGACCCGAGCAGCGGCGGCGGGCGCGGCAGCGGCGGGGGCCGGAGCCTTTTTGGCCTCCGCGGCGGCGAGCACATCCTGCTTGCGGATGCGGCCACCGACACCGGAACCGGTGAGGGTCGCGAGGTCAACGTTGTTCTCCGCGGCCAGCTTTCGCACCAGCGGGGTCACGTAGGGGCCGCCGTTGGTGGAGGGCTCCTCGGCCGGGGTGGCCGCGGCCGGAACCGGAGCGGGCTTGGGAGCCGGAGCCGGAGCCGGAGCCGGAGCGGGGGCCGGGGCGGGCGCGGGCGCCGGAGCCGCAGCGGCCGGAGCGGGGGCAGGCGCAGGAGCGGGCGCGGGGGCCGGAGCGGGCGCGGCCGCAGCAACGCCGCTGCCGATGACGCCCAGCTGACCGCCAACGGCGATCACGTCGTCCTCCTGCGCGGAGATCTCCAGCAGGGTGCCGGCGACCGGCGACGGGATCTCGGTGTCGACCTTGTCGGTGGAGACCTCGAGCAGCGGCTCGTCCACGGCGACCTGGTCGCCGACCTGCTTCAGCCAGCGGGTGACGGTGCCCTCGGTGACGGACTCACCGAGCTCCGGCATCTTGACCGGGGTGCCGGAGGCGGCAGCGGCCGGGGCGGGCGCTGCGGGGGCCGGCGCCGGAGCGGCGGCGACCGGCTGCGGGGCCGGGGCGGGTGCGGGGGCCGGCGCTGGCGCCGGGGCAGGGGCGGCGGCGGGTGCCGGGGCGGCGGCTGGGGCCGGAGCGGAACCGGCCTCACCGATCACGCCGAGCTCGCCGCCGACCTCGACCACGTCGTCCTCCTGGGCGACGATCTTCGTGAGAACGCCTGCGACCGGGGACGGGATCTCGGTGTCGACCTTGTCGGTGGAGACCTCGAGCAGCGGCTCGTCGACCTCGACCGTGTCTCCTTCCTGCTTCAGCCACCTGGTCACAGTGCCCTCGGTGACGCTCTCACCAAGAGCCGGCATCTGGACGGAGAAGGTCATGTCCGTTGACTCCTCTGACTGCTCGTCGGGTTAAACAGTTCGTCTCTCCGCGGGAGTGGCACCGCGGGTCGCGGTGTCGTCCCGACGGCCACCGATCATTCTGTGGCACCGGAGATCCGTGTTGGTTCTTGTTCCAGCCACCCATCCTTGCACTCGTCCGGGTGCGGCGTGTCACAGGGCGGCCGTTGCGCCGACCTCTCAGTGTCGCGATCCCCCGCGTGAGCAAGAGATCTCCCTGGCGTGAGCGTGAATTGGCGGGAATGGCATGAGACGTATCACGTTTGCGCGCGACACTCCTTTTCGGGGTGCCGCTGGCCGGGAGTCGAGGCATCGCTGAGCGTGATAGCCGACAGCTAGCTGAACCCACCGCCGCCCGCCGGCCGGATGGCTGAGCGTCCACGGAGAGCGCGGCGGTTGCGTCGCGGGAGTGATGAATTCGCGGGGAGTGGTGAATCGGTTGAGAGCACGCAGGATGCCGACAGCCTCGCCGCAATGTCGATGGGCGCCGTCGGCGCACGCGAACGCCGGTTCGCATGTCTCTCGTGTCGGCGCATGGCGCGGCATCGCCTCACCGGCCCTGAATTGCCGAGTGCGCCACCGGGCTCGCCGAATCGCGTTTCTGCGGTCGTCCCCGGGCGCGGGAGCCGGCGCTGGGCTGAGCTGGGGCTGAACGGATTCTGTGGGGCTGCTTAGGGGTTGGCCGGGGGACTGGCGAACGGTCCGGGAACTGGCACTATCGAATTATCCGGCGGTCTTTCCGTGGCCGGAGAGGAGGTAGCCGGGGATGGGTTTCCTGGATCTGTTCGGGCGCAGCGGTACCGCGCGCCGGGGTGATGCCGACCCCGAGGCGATGGCGCATCTCGTCGCCTGGACCCGAAGCCATTACGGCGTGGAGGCTTTCGTCGAGCCGCGCACGACCGTGTCCGATGTCTCGGTCCTCCTGGTCGCCCACGACGGGTCGTGGACCCGCCGCGCGGTCGGCGAGCGCGGCGCGCAACGCCTGTCCGCCACCTTGAACATCCCCGTCTACGACGCCCGCCGAGTCGGCTACCCCCAGCGCATGCGCGACCACGAGGCCCGCCGCCGCATCCTCGAACGCCGCGCGGCTCAGGACCTCTGACGCCGGGACCCGGAACGTCCGGCGCGAGTCCGGCCGCGCCGAACGACGACGCCCGCCACCGCATCGAGCGGGGGCGGGCGTCCGTGTGCGACTGCGCCGTTCGCTATTCGGCGGCGATGTCCTCGAGGGTTGCGATGAGGGTGCGGACCGGGACGCCGGTGCCGCCCTTGCCGATGTAGCCGAACGGCCCGCCGGTGTTGTAGGCGGGGCCGGCCACATCCAGGTGGGCCCACTGCACGCTCTCGGAGACGAACTCCTTGAGGAACAGCCCGGCCGACAGCATGCCGCCCCAGCGGTGCGGCGCGACGTTCTGCAGGTCGGCGATCTTGGAGTTCAGATCGGCGCGCAGTTCCGCGGGAAGCGGCATGGCCCAGGCGTTCTCGCCGACGGCCTGCGAGATGCGGGCCACCCGGTCGCGGAAGGCGTCGGTGCCCATGACGCCGGGGGTGCGGGTGCCGAGCGCGACCATCTGCGCACCGGTGAGGGTGGCGACGTCGATGACGTAGTCGGGTTCGTCCTGGCCCGCGCGCACGAGCGCGTCGGCCAGGATGAGCCGGCCCTCGGCATCGGTGTTGATGACCTCGACGGTGGTCCCGCCGAACTGGGTGAGCACGTCGCCGGGCCGCTGCGCGGTGGCCGACGGCATGTTCTCGGCCATCGGCACGGTGGCGATGACCGTGAGCGGCAGGCTCAGTCGCGCCGCCAGCAGCGTGGTGGCGATGACCGCCGCCGCGCCGCCCATGTCGGAGGTCATGTTCTCCATGTTCGCTGCGGGCTTGATGGAGATGCCGCCGGTGTCGAAGGTGATGCCCTTGCCGATGAGCGCCACCTTGGGGTCGCCGCCCGCGTAGGTGATGCGGATCAGTCGCGGCGGCCGCGAGGAGCCCTTGCCGACGCCGAGAATGCCGCCGTAGCCCTGGGATTCGAGTTCCTTCTCGTCCAGGATCTCCACCTGCAGGCCTGCGGCCTTGGCCAATTCCGCTGCGCGGTTGGCGAATTCGGCCGGGAACAGGTCGTTGGGCGGGGTGTTCACGAAATCCCGCGCGGTGGCGACGGCTTCGGCGACGGCCTGCGCCCGGAAAAGCGACTCTTCCCCGAATCCCGGTTCGGGAACCAGGAATTCGACGCGCTTGACCGGCTGATCGTCGTCCTTGGGCGCGGTCTTGGCGGACTTGAACGTGGTGAACTGGTACGCGCCCAGGTAGAAGCCCTCGGCCGCCGCGCCGAGGTCGAGCCCCGACAGGGTGGTGACCGCGGTCGCGACCCCGGTCAGCGCCCGCCCGGCCGCACCGGCCGACTTGCGGACCTGCTCGGCGTCGAGCTTGTCCTCGGCCCCGAGCCCGACCGCGAGCACGTAGTCGACGCCCAGCCCGGCCGGAGCCGGCACCCGCGTGACCTCCTCGCCCTTCCCCTTGGCCCCGACCGCCTGCAGCGCAGTCAGCAGCGCGGCCCGGGTCTCGCCGTCCAGCACATCCTCGAAGACGTCGGCGGGCGCGATGACCGGCCCGTCATCCGTCGAGGTGAGGCCGATGACGAGGACGTCGGCCTGCCCGATGCCCACGGTGCGTACGAGTTCCGGTCCGAGCGAACGATCTGCAACAGCTGTCATAACCGCCCACGTTACTTCCCCTGCTCACCCGAGGCGGGTTCGGCGCGTCTCCCGGGGACTCGCCGGGCGGAACACCACCTGTCAACAGTCCTGTACGCCCGGTTCGGGCTGTTCTCGACCTTTGCGGGCCGGCGCCTGAATACCCTGGAACAGACACCGCCGTCGGGCATGACTTCGCGGTGTCCCCACCCTCCGGTGCCCTCTCGAATCGCGCGGGCGCACAGGAGGTTTCCAGTGGCGAAGGCGAAGTTCCAGCGGACGAAGCCGCACGTCAATGTCGGTACCATCGGCCACATCGACCACGGCAAGACCACTCTCACCGCGGCGATCACCAGGGTCCTGCACAACAAATATCCGGACCTGAATCCCTTCACCCCCTTCGAGGCCATCGACAAGGCCCCCGAGGAACGGCAGCGCGGCATCACCATCTCCATCGCCCACGTGGAATACCAGACGGAGAACCGCCACTACGCGCACGTCGACTGCCCCGGCCACGCCGACTACATCAAGAACATGATCACCGGTGCCGCCCAGATGGACGGCGCCATCCTGGTGGTCGCCGCCACCGACGGCCCGATGCCGCAGACCAAGGAGCACGTCATCCTGGCACGCCAGGTCGGCGTCCCGAAAATGGTGGTGGCACTGAACAAGTGCGACATGGTCGAGGACGAGGAGATCCTGGAACTGGTCGAACTCGAGGTGAGCGACCTGCTCAGCGAATACGAATTCGACGGCGACAACACCCCCATCGTCCGCGTCTCCGCCTACCAGGCGCTGGAGAACCCGACCGGCGAGTGGGGCGACACCATCACCGAACTCCTGGCCGCCGTGGACGATTGGATCGACACCCCCACCCGCGAGGTCGAGAAGCCCTTCCTCATGCCCATCGAGGACGTCTTCACCATCACCGGCCGCGGCACCGTCGTCACCGGCCGTATCGAACGCGGCGTCCTGAAGGTCAACGCGGAGGTGGAGATCGTCGGCATCCGCCCGAAGACCACCAAGACCACCGTCACCGGCATCGAGATGTTCCGGAAACTGCTGGACGAGGGCCAGGCCGGCGAGAACGTCGGCCTCCTCCTGCGTGGCGTCCGCCGCGAAGATGTGGAGCGCGGCCAGTGCGTCATCAAGCCGGGTTCGGTCACACCCCACACCCAGTTCGAAGGCCAGGCGTACATCCTCTCGAAGGAGGAGGGTGGCCGCCACACCCCCTTCTTCAACAACTACCGCCCCCAGTTCTACTTCCGCACAACGGATGTCACTGGCGTGGTGACCCTGCCGAAGGAGGTGGAGATGGTCCTCCCGGGTGACAACGTCTCCATGGAGGTGGTCCTCATCCAACCCATAGCCATGGAGATCGGTCTCAAATTCGCCATCCGGGAGGGCGGCCGGACGGTCGGCGCCGGCCAGATCACCAAGATCCTCAAATAGCGGGTCAGCCCATTTCTTCCAGTGCCTTGCCCTTCGTCTCCGGAACCCACTTGAGCACGAAGGGAATCGAGAGGATGGCGAAGGCGGTGTAGATGACGTAGGTCCCCGACAGGTTCCAGTCGGCCAGGCTGGGGAAGCTGGCGGTGATGACCCAGTTGGCGATCCACTGCGCCGACGCGGCCACACCGAGCGCGGCGGCGCGCAGCCTGTTGGGGAACATCTCGCCGAGCAGCACCCACACCACGACACCCCACGACATGGCGAAGAACAGCACGAAGCTGTGCGCGGAGATGAGCGCCACGATGCCCTGGGTGTGCGGCAGGCTCACGCTGTTTCCGGACCCGGACTTGTAGGAGAACGCCCAGCCCTCCAGTGCGAGCGAGATCGCCATGCCCGTGGATCCGATGAGCGCCAGCGGTTTCCGCCCGATCCGGTCGACCAGCATCATGGCGATCACAGTGCCGACGATATTGATGATCGAGGTGGTGAACGAGTAGAAGAACGAACTGGACGGGTCGATGCCCACCGACTGCCACAGCGTCGCCGAGTAGTAGAAGACGACATTGATGCCGACCAGCTGCTGGAACACCGACAGTCCGATACCGATCCACACCACCGGCAGGAACCCGAACCCGCCGCCCAGCAGATCCTTGAACGTCGAACGGTGCTCACTGTGCATGGCCTGCTCGATCTCGGCCACCCGCGCGTCCAGATTCCCCTTGTCGCCCTCGACCTGGGCCAGCACCTCCTTGGCCTTGTCGGTCTTGCCGATGGAGATCAGATACCGCGGCGACTCCGGAATGGTGAACGAGAACAGCCCGTACAGCGCCGCCGGCACCACCATCACCCCGAGCATCCACTGCCAGGCCTCCAGTCCTGCGATGTGACCGCGCTGCTCACTACCCGCCATCTTCAGAATCGCGAAGTTCACCAACTGTGAAGTGGCGATACCGATCACGATGGCCGCCTGCTGGAACGACGCCAGCCGCCCGCGATACGCCGGCGGCGACACCTCGGCGATGTACGCGGGCCCGATCACCGACGCCATCCCGATCCCGATGCCACCGATCACACGCCACATCGCCAGATCCCACAGCGCGAACGGCAACGCCGACCCGATCGCACTACAGGTGAACAGCGTCGCCGCGATCCTCATGCACCAGATGCGCCCGATCCGGTCCGCGATCCGCCCCGCGATCGCCGCCCCCACCGCGCACCCGATCAATGCAATGGCCACCACCTGCGCCAAGGTCGCCGACCCGATGTCGTACCGATCCCGGATCGCCTCGACCGCCCCGTTGATGACGGAGCTGTCATACCCGAACAGAAACCCACCCATGGCCGCCGCAGCGGTAATGAACACGACATAGACGAGGCCGTCCGCCCCACCCACCTGGTCGCCGGGCGTACGCTCGCCCACCGTTGAATTCACGCAGACTCCTTCGTCCCGACCCGGAGCCTGGTGAGCCCGGGCCAACCACCTTGGGTAAGACCGAGATGACGCACAGAACCCCGTCAGACGGCGCACTCTGACGATCGTTGCTGCTGTGATGCTTGTCAACGCGGCCCGCAGGGGTCGTTTTCCGGTGATGTGGGCAGGCGGTTCGGCTGCGATGTGGTCTTCTCTCCCCGCCAACCGTTCGGCCTCTCGGAGTAGTAGCGCCGCGGTCTCGACGTCGCCGGCTCGCGCGGCGTCCGTCGCTCGCGACACCGCATACAGAACTCCGGACCGATCCTCGCGACTCTCTGTCCGCGCCCGAACAGCTGCGGCCACGAGACCTCCTTACCTATAGGCAGCGTTATGGGGAGGTATTCGGAGCCGTGCGGCCTTCGACTCGTCCGTGCCACTCATCCGATGTGCCGGAAAAGCGCAGGTAGACAGCCGATTTGACTTTGGTTCGTAGCAACACGTAACTTATTCCAGGTCAGAGCGACACGGACACCGACCCGGAGCCCCAAGGGCCTGGGAAACGAGGTTGGACGAGGAGCGC
>NZ_JBHZAF010000045.1:0-20020 GCF_042754085.1 Nocardia sp. NPDC059236 | reverse complement strand
CAAATGTGGCTCTACCGAAGTGAGTTTCACCCCGGCAACCCACGCGGCTTTGCAGAACGAGGCCTCCGGCCCCAACTCAGTGGGCCCTCATACCGGCTAGAGCCTGTGTCGACGTGTGTTGAGGGGTGGCACCGCGCAGCGGCGCCACCCCTCAACACTTCTCTGGAAGTTGTTGTCTGCGTATGCGTATGGGTGAGGTCTCAGGCAGGTGGTTCAACGACCAAGAAAAACCGGACACCTCGTGAAGAGCGGTGCCCGCTGCGACGGTGGCGCGCAGGCCGAGCCGCCCGCCGGGCCCGGTCAGCACGAGCCCATCTTCACAGTCGAATCTGGTATGAGGCGGCCAATTCCTTTGGCCGATCGTCCACTGAATTTCCTCACACAGATTTGGCCCGAACCCACATGTCATCGCCACAACCCGGCACCCCGTACCGGTGAAGACCGCAGGCTGGAGTGTCAACGGACATCGGGACCTGGCTCAGGCACAAAGTTGGTGGCGCCCTGACGATTTGGAGTCGGGTGCGTGGTAATCGATCATGATCCGAGTGCGCTGATCTTGATCTGAAGACGCTGCTTCCGCATCTGGCCAACCTGAACATCGAACAGGTCACCCGCCGCGGAGCGGCTTTACGGATCCACGCCAGCATCGCCGCGCAGGGCGCGTCGTGTCCGGGCTGCACGTGCTGGTCGGTTCGGGTGCACAGTCGCTACCACCGGTGTCTCTCCGATGCCGCAGTCGGCGGAGCTGAGACGCTGATCTGTCTGCGGGTGCGCCGGTTCTACTGCGGCAACACCGACTGCGCGCGTACTACGTTCGCCGAGCAGGTTCCCGGTCTGACCACGGCGCATTCCCGGCGGACTCCGCTGCTGCGCAGCACGCTCGAGCGGATCGCGTTGGCGGTGGGTGGCCGCCCCGGCCAGCGGCTGACCCACCACTTGTCCGTGTCGGTATCCAGGACGACCCTGCTGCGCTTGATCCGGGCACTGCCCGTGCCCGACCCCGGCACGGTGACCGCACTCGGCGTCGACGACTTCGCTTTCCGCAGAGGCTCGAACTATGGCGCCGTCCTGGTCGACATGCACACCCATCGGCCAGTGGACCTGCTCCCGGACCGATTGAACGACACGTTCGCCGAGTGGCTGCGCGTCCATCCCGGTGCGACCGTGATCTGCCGCGACCGGGCGAGTGGGTTCGCTGACGGCGCCAGCCGAGGAGCGCCAGACGCCATCCAGGTCGCCGACCGCTTCCACCTGATCTACAACCTCACCGACGCAGTCGACCGGGTGGTACGCGCCCACCGCAAGTGCCTGCATGATCGCCCCGCGAACGAGGCTGTCGCCCAACCCGCGCCCACCCCGCCGGTCGTCGACGGCCGACGAGCGGAGCTGACCCGGCAACGATGGGACGAGGTTCACGCGTTGTGGAACAAGGGAATCGGGCACACCGCAATCTGCAGGGCGCTCAACCTCGACGACAAGACGGTGCGCCGCTACGCCCGAGCCGGCAGCGCCGAGGAACTGCTAACCCAGTCGCCCAAACGCGGCAGCGCGCTCGACCCACACACCGCCTACCTGGCCGAACGCTGGCAGCAAGGGTGCACCAACGCCGCAACCCTGACCGGCGAACTGCGCGAGCGCGGCTACCGAGGCGCCGAACGCCAGGTTCGCCGACTGCTGCACACCTGGCGAGCCGGCACCACACCGCCGACCGCCACGCCGATCACGACACCCAAACCCCGGCAGGTCACCGGCTGGATCATCCGTCCGGCCCACCAGCGCACCGAGGCCGAACAAGCCGACCTGGCCCGGATCCTGGACCGATGCCCGGTCCTGCACGGCGTCGATCAGCTGGTTAGCGACTTCGGCGGGATGCTGCGCCACCGTCGGGGCCAGCACCTCAACGCCTGGATCGCTGCAGCCCAAGCCAGTGACATCTCCCAGCTTCAAGGATTCGCCGCCGGACTGCTCAAGGACTACGACGCAGTCCGCAATGGACTCACCCTCGAATGGAGCAGCGGAGCCGTCGAGGGCGCCGTCTGCCGATTGAAGGCGATCAAACGCAGATGCTTCGGCCGGGCCAACTTCGATCTCCTGCGACGCCTCGTGCTCCTCAGTTGACCACCCATCCCGACAAGATCACCAACTTTGTGCCTGAGCCATTATCACGTGTCCGCTAGCACTGGAGCGGGACAGACGACTGCGGGATCGCACCGCCGCTTCCCGAATTCTCGTGGATTACGCCGGCGGAGCTGGCCGCTGCCAGCATGGCGGGTATCGAAGCCGACAAACGGCCCGAGACTCCCAACGGACAACAATAGAAGGGTCCGCGGAACCCCGGATTTTCGGTGGAACGCCGGATATACGGCAAGGCACGGCCGAGCGCCTTGCGCCCGACCGTGGCTTGGAGCTGCGGTGTCCCTTCTAGCCCGCCGCCCGCAACGCTTCTTCGGAACTGGACACGTTCGAGGTTGCAGTCACTTGGTAGTTCTTGATGTCGAACTTCCTCAGCTTCCTGACCATACCCAGCGGCTGTCCGGGCCACATCGCCAAGTTATGCCCTTTGCTGTTCAGATAATATGTGTTGCACCCGGTGGTGAAGACAAATCCCGAAAGATAGGAATCCCTGCGATCCATCCAGGTTTGTTCCACGTCAGGCTTGGGTTCAACCGTTTCGATACCCTGTCGCTGCATGATCTGGATCGCCGATCCAACGTATCGAGCCTGCGCTTCACAACCGATGAAGACCGAAGCAGTGCCGGAGTGGACGCCGCCAACGAGAAAGAAATTCGGGCAATCGACGATCGTGGTCGCGCGATAGGTCCGCGGCATGTCTTCGAACCGTTCGGCGAGGACCCGACCGTTCCGGTCGCGGATACGGTCGAAAACCGGTGATCCGAAATTGAATCCGGTGCCCCAGATGATCGCGTCCACCTCGAACTCACGGCCAGTTGCCGTGATCACCGAGTTCTCGCGAATCTCGCTCAGTGCCGACGGCACATAATCGACGTTGGAGGCCGAAACCGCTGGATACCAGGCATTCGACAGCAGGAGCCGCTTGCATCCGGCCTTGTAGTCGGGCGTCAGAACCTTACGCAGTCCCGGATCCGCGATCGACTGCTCAAGATGCTTGCGCGCGGCCCGTTCGGGAAGTGCCGCGAGACGCGGGTACTTGACGGTAAGCACCACGACTTCCAGTAGGGCCCAGATAAATGCACGCAGGACCCTCTGTCGCAGGTGGGCGCGCCATTTGCTGCGCGGCTCGTGCACGACATCAGGCTTCGGAACAATCCACGAAGGCGTGCGCTGCAGGACTACGAGCCGTTCAGCCTGAGGCTGGATTTCCGGCACGAATTGAATAGCCGATGCGCCCGTGCCGACGACCGCAATCCGCTTCCCTTCCGCGTCGAAGTCGGCCGGCCAATCGTGGGAATGGAAGATATCCCCTTCGAACTTGTCCGTACCGGGGATGTACGGGATGGACGCCCGGTCGTTCTGACCGGTGGCAACAATCAGAAATTGCGCACGGATCGAACCCTTGTTCGTCTCGCACAACCATCTCTTCTCGCTGTCGGACCACACGGAATCGATGAGCTCTGTCCCGAACCGGACATGGCGCACGATGTCATTCTCGGCAGCGACCCGTTCCAGATACTCGCGAATCTCCTGTCCAGACGCGAACAAACGCGACCAATCGTTCAGCGCGAATCCGTACTGATAGGTCGGTGACGGCACGTCGCAACCGATGCCGGGATAGCGATTGTGGTTCCAGACGCCGCCGAGCCCGTCCGACCGCTCCAGCAGGATGAACCGCACACCTTTTCGCTTGAGCTCGATCGCCGTACGGATTCCCGACATACCGCCGCCAACGATGACCGCTTCGATGTCGGTGGGATTTGCGTCTGCCAGGTGTTCGCTGTGTTCCAGCGTGTGCTCCACCTCGATACCTCTTCCTCCGGTGTACCCCTGCGACCGGCCCTCCGCCGAACATGTG
The DNA here is from genome assembly GCF_042754085.1 of Nocardia sp. NPDC059236. NCBI lineage: Bacteria > Bacillati > Actinomycetota > Actinomycetes > Mycobacteriales > Nocardiaceae > Nocardia > Nocardia sp. NPDC059236. The sequence continues at coordinate 16,029 of NZ_JBHZAF010000045.1, read as the reverse complement.
GGCGGTCACAGTGCGCTGCTCTTCATGAGCTGCGTCACACGGACTGTACTGTCTAACTGTCAGTACTGCAACGGGAAAATCCCTGTACTGAACCCCAAATCCAGTCTCGACTACTGTCATGTGGTCAAACGACGGCCATATTTCCCAGGGGGTCGACACGTCGACGCAAGGGGACGAACATTCGGTCGATGGATGGCACCGAACGCCCCATCCACCGACCCGGCTCGATCAGGCCAGAACGTCCGAAAGTTCGGACAGCAGAGCGGATTTCGCCTTCGCCCCCACAATCTGCTTCACCGGTTCTCGGTCACGGAACAAGATCATGACCGGAACCGACATCACCCGATGATCTCGTGCGATGTCAGGAAACTCATCGACATCAAGCTTCCCAACCAGCAGCTTGTCGGCATGTTCGGCCGCAATCTCCTCCAGCACCGGCGCGATTGTCTTGCACGGCCCACACCACGGTGCCCAGAAGTCCACCAGAACGGTCCGACCGCTGGCCAGAACCTCATCGGCGAAGTTCGCCGCGGTCAATGTGATAGTCGAGTTGGACATCTTTTCTCCTTCGTTCTTGATCTCTTGCTTGAATCAGGGGCTCGACCCGGGACCAGCAGTTCCGTGCTGCGGGCGAGCTCAGCCTCAGACTTCAGACAGCCAGCGCTCTGTATCGAGCGCCGCTGTACAGCCGGAGCCGGCCGCGGTTATCGCCTGCCGATAGGTGTGGTCGACGAGGTCGCCACAGGCGAACACGCCGGCCAGATTCGTTCGTGATGTACGCCCGCGCGCAACTACATACCCTGCGGCGTCCACCTCGACTTGGCCGCGTACGAGGTTCGAGCGCGGGTCATGGCCGACCGCAACGAACAGTCCGGTCACCTCCAGGCTCGACTCGAGGCCGGTCGACACGTCCTTCAGCAGCACGCTGCGTACCGAATCGTCGCCCTGCACCTGAGTGACCTGCGCGTTCAGTTTCCACCGAATCTTGTCGTTCGCACGTGCTCGCTCGAGCATGATCTTGGACGCTCGCAGTTCCTCTCGCCGGTGAACGACGGTCACACTGCGTGCGAACCGAGTCAGGAATTCGGCCTCCTCCATCGCCGAGTCACCGCCGCCGACCACAGCGATGTCCTGGTCTCGGAAGAAGAACCCGTCGCAGGTCGCACACGAGGACACCCCACGCCCGAGGAGCCGCTGTTCCCCAGGGACATCCAGATATCTTGGGGCAGCACCCATCGCGAGGATCACGGCGCGCGCGGCATATCGTTCGCCGTCCACGGTGACGTACTTGATCGCACCCTCGAGATTCAGCTGGTCCACGTCGGCTGCGACGAGTTCGGCGCCGAAGCGCTGCGCCTGCGCGCGCATTCCGGCCATCAGATCCGGGCCCAGAATGCCTTCCTCGAAGCCCGGAAAGTTCTCCACCTCGGTGGTAGTCATCAACGCCCCGCCCGCCTGCGAACCTTCGAAGACGAGGGGCTCAAGTTGTGCACGCGCGGTGTACACCGCCGCTGTATATCCAGCCGGGCCGGAGCCCACGATGATGACGTTCCGAATTGCTTCTACAGGCACCCATACCTCCCACTCCGACCTGGTCAGGCCGTGTTGCGAACGCGAATCGGCATACCGATCCGCAGATTACGTTACTGATCAAATGTCAGTTCTGTACTGGTTTTCAACCTATTCTTACTGACTTTTAGACGGTAGCGTGACGGACATGAGTTTGGATGTGTACGAGGACATCGAGCGTTGCTTCGAGGCTGGATGGTCCGACGGTCTACCGGTTGTTCCGCCCTACGGAACGCTGGTCGACGCGATGCTCGAAGCGTGCGGGTGGTCCGCCACCGAGGTGGTCGGAACCATCGAGGATCAGCACCTCGAGATCCGCGGCGAGCATCTGGCCGCCGCAGCGGTGATGGCCGGCTGCAAACCCGAATACGGCCGATTCTTGAGAGCGGCCGGACTAGCACTGGTCGACCCGCTGCTCAATATCAGCGGTTGCGAGGTGACCACCGGCGGTGTCTCCACGACGGTCATCGCCAGCGGGCCGATCGTCGACGAACTCGGGTTCGAGCACGAAGCGAACGCCCTGGGAGCAAACAATCGAGTCAACGCGACAATCGGCCGGTTCGCCCAGCTTGTCCGCTTGTTCTGCGGGCGTGCCGGTGGTGTTCTACAGGCGCATGGGACCATCGGGCACCCCGGCCGCCTGTCCTTCTGCATTGCAGAGCACCCGGTGACGTCGTGGCCGAGCTTCCACACCCAGTTCGGACTGCCCGCGGAGTCATCCGCGGCGACGATCATGGCGACCGAAGGACCCATCAGCGTCAACAACCACTACGCGGACACCGGTGAGCAGATCCTTCGGACGATTGCCGATGCGATCGCCCACTACGGCTCGACCGCCCACTACTACCAATCCAGCGGCTATCTCATTGCCATCGCACCCGACCACATGGCCTTGGTGGAATCACAGTTCACACGAGATGAGGCCCGGCGCTTCGTCTTCGAGCACGCGGTGCGACCGACCGATGATCTGGCCCGGGTGGGCCGGATACCCCACGATCCACCAGAGTTCTGGCAGGTCGTCCCCGGCTCGATGCGGGCGCCCTTCCGCACAGAGGACCAGCTGTCCTTCATCGAATGCGGCAAGGAAGGCGGCAAATTCTCCGCTGTGATCCCCCGTTGGACCGGAAATGTCCACGTCGTCTCCCAGCCCGTCGACAAGTCCAACTGAGAGGAATCGCAAACGTGAGCACCTTCGTCAAACCCAGCGAACGTGTCGTCAGCTGTGGCGATGTCAGTTGCGAGTTCCTGGTGGACCCCATCCCGCGGCCCAAACCACCCGCGATCAAGGTCAGCACCACCCCGGAGAATCGCGAGATCGTGTTCGTGGACAACCACAAGCCCAACTCGATCGCCATTCTCCGTGGCGCACAGGCGATTCTGCGCCAGCGTGGGATTCCCGTCCGCGAAGAGATCAAGCTCAAGCTGAATGCGTCCGTCACCCTCGACGACGCGGAACTCGCCGAGCTGGTATCCAAGGGCGGGCTGATCTTCTGCGGTGTCTCCGATTGCGGGAGCTGCTCGGCGGCCAGCGTGCGCGACTCGATTCTGCTGCAGCAGCACGGCGCGGCGGCGATCGCCATCCTGACGAAGCCGTTCGAGTCCCAGATGGAGCGAATCGCAACATATTACGAGACCGACAAACCCATTCCGTTGGTCGTCCTCGAGCACCCGATGCAGAACGTCGGAGCAGAAGAGCTCCACGCCCGATCCGAGGCGCTCGCCGACGCCGTCCAAGCAATCTTCAATCAGTGAGGAGGTCATTACCGATGGACCCCTTGGCGATCCACGCAGTTGGCCTGGACCTGCCCGCAGCACAGTCGGTCCGCGATCTGGCCGCGGCCGCTGGTGGTGATGTCGAAACATACTCGGGGTGGCCTCAGGTCCGGGTCGGCGGCGAAGACGACCATCCCGCGACACTCGCGTCCCGAGCGCTCGACGTCGCGCTCCAGGATGCGGGTATCCCCGCGTCCGAACTCAAAATCGTTGTCTCCACAGGTATGTCGCGCGAGTATCTCGGCTCGTGGTCGCTTTCGGCTGAGGTCATGCGACAGCACGGAGCAACAAGCACCTGCATGCCCCTCGACATCAACTGCGGATGCCTGGCCACATTGTGGTCGTTGTCCCTGATGCAGGGCTGGCTCGCCGCTCAAGGCGGTGGTTACGGTGCGATCGTCAGCGGGGAGCGCCTGAGCGACACCGTCGATCGCTCGGACAACTCGGCCCAGAACCTGTGGGGCTACGGTGACGGCGGCAGTGCGATAGTCGTCGGAGTCGGCACCGGCGCGCCAGCGCTGTGGCATCTGGCCTCGACCGGTTTTTCCAGCCACACCGAGTTCGCCGGCATCCTGCGGGTCGAGTACGGCGGCACCCGTAATCCCTTGCCCCCCGCGGGTGCCACGAACTATCGCCGGTTCGCACCGATTCCCCTTTCCGAGGTCCGTGTGGCATACGTCAACGGGTATCAGGACGCGTTCACCACAGCACAGAAGGGCACCACGACCACCGCTGAGCGGCTCGTCTGCAATCAAGTGTCGCCCAACTTCACTCCCGTGATCGCCGAGGCTGCGGGGATCCCAATGGAGCGTGTGGTCGTCACCGGTGATGACGCGGGACATGTCGGCTCCGCAGACATTGGAATAGGACTGAAGAGGCTCCTCGACGCAGACGGAGCCACGGCGCCGCTAGCCCTCGGCGCCAGCACACCGTTCGCGTTCGGCGCAGCAATACTCAACCCTGCCGGACCAAGGTAGCGGCTGCCGGTTGGCAAGGCTGCTCTCTGGCCTGACAGCTAGGGAGCAGTCGGCACCGGCAGAGCCATAACCATCGAAAGTTCCTCTCCCCCATAGCTCGGCTGATCCTCCGTACCCCCCGACGGTCGACATTTCCTTGGTATGACTGCGGCCGAGCACGCGAGGCCTTCGATGGTCGACCATCGCGTGGAACTCCCGCGCGATGCCCATCAGCGGTGGCGGCCCGATGCAGCCGGCGCCGCTGGATACCGAATTCTCCATTCCCAGTGCACTATTCGCCACATTTCGGTTGGCGTAGCCGACTCGGCCACTGACTTGGACGTCGCGGAGCGCTGCAAGTCGACGGATCAGGTGCACCCACAAGAACGGTCGAGGTGCCAGTCGTCCGCGCGACGCCATCCCAGGTGCGCTCGACGTCTGCGCTGGCAGTCGATGGGCCCATGCTGATCAATAGTCAGCAAAACGGCACAACATTCGTCGAGAACGACCAGAGGCCATCGCGAGTTGCGCGCGATCCCACCATCGCCAAGCAACCACCCGCCACTCAGGCCACCGAGCCACGGCTGCAAACTACATCGAATTCCGTTGCTGCCCAGAGATATAGCTCATCATGCAAGCCGTAGCACCTCCGCGACCCAGACTGCTCGAAGCCCTTGATATCAAGCCGACTCTAGGTTTTACTACTGACATCCGATCAGTAATCTGAGTCACACTCGGACCCTGATGGGACTCAAGCAACATCGTCGGCGCAAGGGCGCCGAGCATGTAGAAGAAGGAACGCCTCGATGAGCACACACCCCATCTCCCCCGAGAACTACTTTCACACCGCCTTCGTTGTCACCGACCTCGAACAGGCGGCCAAGACATTGACGGCCGCCGCCGGCTATCGATGGACGAATGTGCTGTCGGCTGAGCAGGCGATCAGGGACGGGGACGAGGAGCGCCTCATCCAGGCACGAATTCTGTATTCGGTCGATGCCCCCTATATCGAATTGGTCGAGGAGCGGCCGGGCACACTGTGGGAGGTCGTCCCCGGCAACGCCCCACACCACATCGGCTACTTCGTCGACGATCTCGACGAAGCGATTCGCGTCATGCAGGACAGCGGATTCTCGATGGAGGCCTGCCTCGTCGACAACGGCCGATGGCCTGCGATGCTGGCGTACATGAATCACCCCGTCGGCATGCGGATCGAGTTGGTGCAGCGGGGCGCTTTCGGCGATTGGGAGGACTTCATCCGCGCGAATCAGAGTTAACCAGAGCCCAGCCTGAGGATAGGGCGCGCTGCAGTCCCCAATACCGGCGCCCTATCGTCAGCCTGGCAGCCGGCTGGACATCGGCGGCTCGCATGGCCCTCGATACACCCCAGCCGAATTCGCGAATCAGCAGCTACGAACGATCGACTCGTCGACCGACGAGTCGATCGACACCGGACCCACGTTGCGCGATGGTTGGGAGCCATGCGATGCCCTGGCTTCCATCGTTGGAACGAATAACCCCTCTGCTGACACCTCTCCCGACCGTCCTGTCCGTCGAGCGGAACAGGACAGGATCAGGCTCACCCGATTCCCGCTCAGCTTCAGCCGCTCCAGCAGTGGAGCAGATCACACACCAACTACCAAACATTACTGACTCGTAGTCAGTACTCTGCAGACATGTTTCCTCCCCCAACTGAACATGGAGCTGCGCTCGTCACCGGAGCCTCCTCCGGCCTTGGCCTCGCGATAGCGAAGTCGCTCGCCAGGCGCGGCTATAACGTCGTCCTGACTGCTCGGCGCGCGGATCGGCTTCACGCGCTGGCAACCGAACTCGAGACCGATTATTCGGTGCGCGCCGGAGCGGTGCCGTGCGATCTCTCCGACCGCTCGGCGCCGGATCATCTCGCGCAGGCGGCGGACGAACTCGATCTGGATATCAACATCCTCGTGAACAACGCGGGACTCGGATCGACCGGGCTCTTCCAGCAGAGCGATATCGCACTCCAGCTCGCCATCGTGCGCGTCAAAGTCGAGGCAGCCGTCGCCCTCACGGGACGCTTCCTGCCGGCGATGCTCCGGCGCGAGCGTGGCGCGATCCTCAACGTCTCGTCTACGACCGGCTTCCAGCCCCTTGCGAACAACGCGACCTACGCCGCCGCCAACGCCTTCCTACTGTCCTTCACCGAGGGGTTGCACACCGATCTGGCGGGCACTGGGGTATCCGCGACCGCCCTTTGCCCCGGACCGGTGAAAACCGAGCTGTGGAACGAATCCGGCGGCACCGCCGCAGCGGTCGCCGCGGGCCTGCCCGACGTGCTCTGGATGACGCCACAAGAAGTCGCCGAGGCCGGGGTCGAGGGTCTGCGCGCGGGCAAGCGCGTCGTCATCCCCGGGGCACTCAACCGCCTCGGTGCCCTCGGAGGCCAGCATGCGCCACGTAGCCTGCTGTTGCGGCTGACCGCCGCGATCACCTCCGCCGCCGAAGGCTGACGAAGTCTCGGGTCCAGGCACAGCGCGGTGTCCGGATTCCGATGTCACCGATCATGCTCGTGCCGAAATAGCTTCGTGGTTTCTAATTTTGGACGCGGCGCTCCGTAACCCAGGCCGCGATCTGAGCCCGGTTGGAGAAGCCGAGCTTGCTCAGAATCCTCTCGACGTGCCCCTCCGCCGTGCGCCTGGAGATAACCAAGTCATTGGCGATGTCGCGATTACTACGCCCATCGGCGACCAGTTCCGCGATCTCCAACTCCCGAGCGGTGAGCGCGGTACGGCATCCAATAGCCACCGGCTCCGCCGCTACCCGCACCGGTCCGTCGGCGTTTGCCAGATCCAAAGCCTCGTTGCGCGGCAGAACGCGCCCCTTCTCATAGCGGCTACGAAAGTTCCGCTCCCCCATTGCCATGCGCAACGACGCTTCAACCTCGGATCGATACGCCTGGAGTGCTGGGAGGGCCGCGGTGGAGACACCGATCTCGTCGAAGATTCTGTCGGCGGCACCCAGTAACATTGCGGACCGATCGAACTGATGCTGGCGGGCAGCGACGAAACCGAGCCCTTCGACTGCTCTCGCGACCGCTGCTAGGTCGGCCTCGCGGCTGTCGGTCAGGACCTGCGCCTCGAGTTCTCCGGCGCGAACGGGTCGGCCATCCCACAGTTCATGAATCCCGAGCATCCACAGTGCGTACGCGCGCCAATGCGCCTCGCCCTTACTTTCCGTGATGGCCAGACAACGGTCGAGCCAGTCGACCGCCTCCTCCTTTGCGCCGGCGAACTCCGCGGTCATTCCCAGCAACAGCAGGGTCGAGACTTCTCCTGCTGTGTCGTGTGCGACCCGGAACCGATCCAGGGCTTCCGCGAGCAAGGAGATTCCGGTGAGCTCTCCCCCGCGCAATGCGTCCAACATTCCGGCGGTCTGCTGCACGTACGCCGTAGCGAGCGGGTCATCCAATTCTGCGGCGAGCTTCTCCGCGAGGTCGAGCCCGATCTCGGCGGCCTCGAAGTCGCCCTGCATCATGGCGAACCATGCGTCGAGCCGAAGCGCTCTGGATCGCTCAGGAACAGAGGGCTGGACCAGCTCGAGCAATCGACCCAGCCAATGCCGGGCTTCGGGCAACAGCCCGAATACCTCCCAGTATGGTTCGGAGCCGATGATCAGGCGCAGACCGACCACTGCCTCGCCAGCACTCGTCGCGCAAAACTCGAGCGCCGCCCGCAGATTCGCGTGATTGCGACGTAGCCGCGCCAGCCATTCCGCCTGGCGAGGGCTGATCCAGTCATCGGCGAGCTGTTCGACGAGGTCCAGGTGCCACCGCTGATGACGACGTCGAAAGACGTCCTCCTCCGCGGCTTCTCGCAACTTCGTCTGCCCGTATTGCCGCACTGTCTCGAGCATCCGGAAGCTGGTCGGCACCGACGCCGATTCACGCTGCAGGATCGACTTCCCGACGAGTCCGGCCACGACATCGAAGATCTCGTGGCCGGGCAGGTCATCGTCGGCGCATATTTGCTCCACTGCATCCAGGTCGAAGCTTCCATGAAACACGGTGAGCCGCCGCCACATTCGCTGCTCCGCGGGCGTGCAGAGGTCGAAACTCCAATCCATGCATGACCGCAGCGTCTGCTGGCGTTCGGCGACGTTGCGGTTCCCGGCACCGAGGAGACGGAACCGGTCGTCCAATCGAGATAGCACCTCGTCCACCGATAGAACTCGCAGCCGTACGGCCGCGAGCTCCATCGCGAGCGGTAGCCCGTCGAGGCGATGGCACAGGCGCGCCACCGCGGAGTGGTTCTCCTCGGTGATCGTGAATCCGGGCAGCGCGGCATCAGCCCGGTCGAGGAAGAAGTTGACCCCGTCGTACTGGATCAACTGCGCCGGGACAATTCGAGCGTCCGGGTCCGGAACGGGCAATGCCGGGACACTGAAGACACTTTCCCCGGCGAGTTCGAGCGGTTCCCGGCTGGTGGCCAGCACGCGGAGTTCGGTGCAGTAGCGAAGCAAGCTGTCGACCAGAGCAGCACAGGCACCCGTGAGGTGTTCGCAGTTGTCCAGCACAATCAGCATTGTCTTGTCGCGAATATGGTCGACCAGCGTATCCGCCGACCACCGCACCGACTGGTCCCGCAGTCCGAGCCCCGCACCGATTGTGGCGGCCAGCAACTCGGGATCTCTCAGATCGGCCAATTCGACGAGCGACACACCATCCCGGAACGTTCGGTGCAGATCCCGCGCAACCCGCACCGCCAGCCGAGTCTTCCCGACGCCACCGATTCCCGTCAGGGTCAGCAATCTGGTGACCGTCAGCAGGCGCTTGATTTCGGCCAGTTCGACGCGGCGGCCCACGAAGCGGTCGATATCGGCGGGGAGACGGCAGATCTGCGGGGCCATTCGGCTACATCAACCTTCTTCGTTCTCGAGGTGATCCCGGTCACGCTACTGACTTTATGTCAGTTTTTCAAGAGCTACACCGCTCGACCAGCACGTTTCGATCAGCGCATGCCACCATCGAGCCGGAGGGTTGCTCCGGTGCAGTAGGACGACTCGCTGCCGGCGAAATACAGGACCGCGCCGACCACCTCGTCAGCCTCACCGCAACGACGCAGAGCGGCGGCGTTTCCGAGGTGCTCCCGGATCTCGGGCGTCCAGGCAGCGGAGACATCGGTCAGGAACGCCCCGCACTGAATTCCGTTGACCCGCACGTTCGGACCGAATGCCTGCGCGAACCCCTCGGTGAGCGCATTGAGCCCGGCCTTGGCCGCGGCATACGGCAGCGAATAGGGGTCAGGATGACTGGCCGCGATCGAACTGATGTTGATGATCGAACCGCCACCTTCGGCCGCCATGCGAGTACCGATCGCCGCGGTCAACCGGAACGGGCCCTTGAGATTGATGCCGATCACCTTGTCGAACAAGGCTTCACCGACCTGATCCAGGCTCGGATACAGAGGAGACAGGCCGGCGTTGTTCACCAGGACATCGACCCGGCCGAATTCTCCATAGGCAGCCTCGACGAGCCGGTCGCAATCCTCCCACTCGCTGACATTGCAGCCCACCGCGAGCGCACGAACCCCGTACTTCTCGGCAACCTCCGCCGCCACCGTCTCGCAGTTCTCGACCTTGCGACTGGCGATCACCACATGCGCACCGCGCTGGGCAAAGGCTTTCACCATCCCCTTGCCCATGCCACGACTACCGCCGGTCACGATGACGACCTGTCCATCCATACTCACTCGCGCTCCAATTTAATAGAGTGGACACTCAATACATTACGGGCTTATGATACGGCTCGTGCCACAGCAGTCAAGACAAGACAACGGCGTCGACCTGCACGTCCTGGAGTCCTGGATGGATACCCACGATCTGGGGGCGGGGCCGATCCACGACGTGCAGCCGATCGGCGGCGGGACACAGAACGTCATGCTCAGTTTCGAGCGCGCCGACCGGCGCTTCGTCTTCCGACGAGGGCCGAGCCACATCCGCCCCGCGACGAACGACGTGCTGCGCCGCGAGGTACGAGTCCTCGGCGCCCTCGCCGACAGCCCTGTCCCGCACCCTCGCCTGATCGCGAGCTGCCCGGACGAGACTGTTCTCGGCGACTCCGTGTTCTACCTGATGGAGCCCATCGAGGGATTCAATGCGCTGACCGATCTTCCGCAGCCATACATCGAGGATCCGACGCTGCGCCACGACATGGGACTCGCCATGGTCGATGCGCTCGCGGCACTCGCCGCCGTCGACTACAAAGCAGTCGGGCTGGAAGATTTCGGGCGCCCTGAGGGATTCCTGGAGCGTCAGGTTCCCCGCTGGCTGAAGGAATTGTCCTCCTACACACAGCATCCGGGATACGGCGGCTCCGAAATCATCGGGGTGGACGAGATCGCGGACTGGCTCGACCACAACCGGCCCACCGCCTGGCAGCCCGGCATCATGCACGGTGACTACCATCTCGCCAACGTCATGTTCCGCCCCGACCGGGCAGAAGTCGCGGCAATCGTCGACTGGGAAATGTGCACCATCGGCGATCCGCTGCTCGACCTCGGATGGCTGCTCGCCACCTGGCCGCACCCCGACGAGCCAACCCCCCTCATCGATGGCCCGCTGGCCAAGGCGGGCGGCCTGGCCACGCCGCAGCAGCTCATCGAACGCTACGCCGAACGCTCACAACGTGATCTGTCAGCGATCACCTGGTACACGATCCTCGCTTCGTTCAAGCTCGGCATCGTGCTGGAAGGCACCTACGCCAGAGCCTGCGCCGGCGCCGCACCCCGAGCTATCGGCGAGTACCTGCACGGTCTGACGCTGCGACTCTTCGCCCGAGCCCGCGCACTTGCTTCGGGCGCTCTCATCCTTTGATGGAAGGACACACATAGTGGTATCGGAACTCTTCGCGGACGCCGAGTTTCAGAAGAAGCTCGACTGGATGGACGACTTCGTCAAGTCGGAGATCTATCCGCTCGAAACGCTCGATCTCAACTGGACCCAGTTGCGTAAGGCCGTTGCCCCGCTTCAGCAGGAAGTCAAGGCACAGGGCCTGTGGGCCGCGCACCTCGGTCCCGAATTGGGTGGTCCCGGCTACGGCCAGGTCAAGCTCGGCCTGATGAACGAGATCATCGGAAAGGTCGCGTTCGCTCCGCTCGTTTTCGGCAATGCGGCGCCCGACTCGGGCAATAGTGAAATCCTCGCCATCGCAGGCACTCCCGAGCAGAAGAAGCGCTGGCTCGAGCCGTTGTTGGCCGGTGAGATGATGTCCGCGTTCGCCCTTACCGAGCCCGACAACGCCGGCGCTGATCCGACTCGCTTGTCGACGACAGCCGTTCGTGACGGCGACGACTGGGTTATCAACGGCCGCAAGTGGTTCATCAGCAATGCCTCGATCGCTGACTTCTTCATCGCGATGGTGGTGACCGACCCGGACGCCGAAAGGCACCGGCGCGCTTCACAGATCATCATCCCGGCCAACACCCCGGGCGTGCACATCCTGCGCGACGTCCCCACCATCGAACACGATCACATCCGTCCGAACTGGTACGGGTACCACGCCGAGATGGTCTTCGACAACGTCCGGGTCCCCGCCGATTCCATCCTGGGCGAACCCGGCGACGGGTTCGCGATCGCGCAGAAGCGACTGGGCCCGGGGCGAATCCACCACTGCATGCGGTGGATGGGCCAGGCCCAACGCGCCTTCGACATGATGTGCGAACGGGCCACCTACCGGTACTCGCACGGCAGCCTGCTGAGCGAGAAGCAGACCGTGCGCACCTGGATCGCGGATTCCGCCGCCGAGATGCAGGCCGCGAAGCTGATGACGCTGCATGCGGCATGGACGATCGATCAGCACGGCGTCAGGGCCGCGCGGAAGGACATCGCCTACATCAAGTACTACGGCGCCAAGGTCCTGCACGACGTGATCGACCGCGCGATCCAGGTGCACGGGTCCCTCGGCTTCTCCAGCGATCTTCCGCTCGAGTCCATGTACCGCGCCGCTCGCGGCGCGCGGATCTACGACGGCCCCGACGAGGTCCACCGCGACACCGTCGCGCGGCTGGTCCTGCGGGACTATGCGCCGCCGGCGGGCGAGGTCCCCACCGAACATGTTCCGACCCGGCGCGCGGAGGCACAGCGCCGATTCGCGGAACTGCTCGAGACGGCCTGATCCGCTCTACCGAGCCAACCCATCGATGACCATCGCGCGGAATTCCCGCGCGATCTCATCGGCGGTGGCGCCCCGGCGTGGCCGATACCACTGGGATATCGAATTCACCATTCCCAGTAGACCATTGGCCACGATCCGGTTGGAGCGGGTGAACAGGCCCGCACGATAGCCCTCGTCGAGCACGCTCTCCCAGCAGTCCTGAACTTGCTGACGAAGCTCCTGCAACTGCGCCATATGGTCAGCGCTCAGGGCGTCGGCATCTCGTACCTGAATAAGCACCTCGCGCCGATGCTTGGCGATGATGCGGATGTGCACATCGATGAGTTGGCCCAGCTTCTCCACCGGATCGAGATCCATCGCCGTCACCTGCTGGGCACCGTCCAACGCCTTCTCGACGTAGCGGCGCAGGATCTCCCACAACAGTTCCTCTTTGGACTTGATGTGGTAGTACAACGCGCCAGGCTGCAGATCCGTCCGTGCCCCGATCTCCGCCACACTCGTGGCGTGATAGCCCACGGTGGCAAACAACTCGATCGCCACCTCGAGAATCCGTTCCCGCGTCGCCTCGGTATTGCCGGCGACACTCCCCCGCGGCCGCCCCGGACGTCGCGGAGCGCTGCTAGTCGACTGATCAGGTGCACCCACGGGTGACAGTCTAAAGATCGGGCGCACCCCAGATTCCGGCCGCCACGCGGACGTGGCGAGCCTCCGGCGGCCAGGCATCGACCGAACCCCTCACAAGCAGGTGTGCAATGAGATTCCCCGGAGAAGACGCTCTGCGCCGTGAACGCCGGAGCTTCATGAAGACCATCGAGTCGCTAACCGATGAAGAGTTCGACCACGGCCACACCCTGTGCGACGGCTGGACGCCCCGGGACATCCTGGCTCATGTCATCGGAACAAACAATCTGCCCTATTGGTTTCTGCGCCCGACAGTACTTTTCGGAGTCAGGGCCCGACGCACCGCGAGCACCCCCGTCTACGAAACACTACGTATACCGCTGGAACCGGCGGAATACCCTGCCACAACCAGACAGTCACATGTGCTCCAGAGACTCCTGCACATCGGCCAGTTGGTAGCCGACCGCGGCAATGGCCTCACCGTCCGGAGCACCCGCGACCTACCCCGAGGCGTCCTGACTCTCCAAGGCTGGTACTGCGCCGACCATCTCACTCCCACCGCCCGGGCTTTGGCGATCCTGCTGCTCGGCGACAACGCCATGCACCACCAGGACGTCCTGCGCGGACTCGGTCGCCAACGCGACATCCCCAACGAGGTCGCGTCGGCGCTGTTCCGTGAAGGCCGAATCTGGAGCTGGGCATTCGGCGCCAAGCAGCTGCACTATCGCGTCTTCCCGACCACACCCGGTGGTTTCCCCTGCGGCCGTGGCGTTCCGGTCGCCGGCACCACGGAAGCTCTCGCCCTCTGGCTCGCCGGACGCCGAGGCATCGAATCCGAACTGACCTTCGGCTGAGCTCACGGCGCTCGAGGCCGAATCCTCTCACCGATTACCACGCCGACCCCGCCCTCAACGAGAACAGCCTCCCGACGCTCGGCATCGCCGGCCGTGTCGGCCCACCGCGGCAGCGCATCGAACCAGCGCGTTGCACCCCGCTCCATCACCGCAGCCAACAGCCCCTCCTTGCTGCCGAAATGCCAATACAGCGACGTCGGCGCGACCCCCGCTTCGTTACAGACTGCCGACACCGCAGTACCGGCATAACCGTTCACGCTCATCAACCGCTCGGCCACATCTAGCAACTGCCCCCGTGAGCCGTTCGCGCCGACATCAGGTTTTTTCGCCATACAGCTTCTGTAGGGATCGTTACGGACACAATCAAGGGCCTGTCTCGCCGCCAGCCGGGAAAATGCAATCTCATCGGCCAGAACGAGGGCCTACAGCAAGTGAACGAGCCGGTAGCCGGGCATCAGAAAGGGGTATCGCGCACGTGCAGTAGCCGGCATCTGGTGGGATCGAGTGCGGCGAGTTCGGCATCGATGTCGACCTCGATCGCGCCGAAGGAGTTGATGTTCTCGCTGTGCGCCGGGCGAGACGTGAGCCAGTACCTCGTCGTCGATGCGTCGGCCCTCGCGGCGCATCTGCTCGACTGTAAGGCCGTAATATTCTGCGGTCCAGGCGATTACGCGTCCGCGGCCAGGGTCGGGCACCAGGCTTGTTCGTCCGGGCTTCCAGTTGCCGCGCCCGGAACGCTCCCTCGTGAGCGTAGATCAGGTCGCGTTTGAGTGCGTGGATGGATCCGCCCCTGTTGAGCTGTCGGGAGATCTTGCGACGGTAGTCCGGATCCGACAAATAGCGTGCGGAATAGATCGTGCGGAGCAGTGCCCCGTACTCCTTGAGCGCCACGGCGAGCGCGTTCTGGCGACCTGACGCGGACAGCTTGCCGACCAGCAGGGACACGGTGGCGTGCCCGAACTTCAGCGGTCCCACCAACCGCAGTAGGTCGCTAGCCGAGCGGGTCCCTCGGGGTTGCGGCTACATCGCCCTTGCTGCGGCGAACATATCAAGCCACCGGCAGAGCCGTTGTTCTGCTGGTCGCCGGTGGCGACTCCTTTCGCAGACGGCAGAACGGCCCCCGGCGAAATGCCAGGGGCCGTCTGTCCACACAGCGAGTTACATACGAACATTGTGCCGCAATGGATCAGCGCCCGCGTGCCAGCCGTTCAGCGGCATCATCCGGTACACCCAATTCCATATCCCGCTCTGTCTGCAGGACCACATCACGATTTGCTCGAAGCCGCTGCGCATACAGTGACTTGTAGATTCGGTTGGTCCCAGGCGAATTCGCTACGATCGCAGCGGCGAGGTCGCTCACAGCGGTCTGCAGTTCGGCTGCCGGTACACATCGGTCGACCAGGCCGATTCGTTCGGCCTCGATTCCATCGATCACTCGGCTGGTGAAGCTGAGCTCCTTCGCGCGCGAGATGCCGACCCGTTCGGGTAGCCGGACCGACATGCCCCACACGGGGATCAGACCCCATTGGCCATGGGTGTCGGCCAACTGCGCGCTGTCGGCGGCTATCAGCAGATCGCAGGCGAGCGCGAGCTCGAGGCCGCCGGTCAGGCAATGGCCTTGGATCTGGGCGATGGTCGGGGCGGGAAATTGCTCCAGCTCGTCGATCGTTTGGGCTTCGACGTATCTGTTCTCGGTCTCGTCTCCTGTAGCGAGAACCCTGAGATCGTGTCCGGCACAAAAGGATCGGCCCGCACCGGTGAGAACAAGGCATTGCACGTCCTCACGTGCTGCCAGTTCTGCGAGGTGCGCCCTGAGCTCGACGAAGGTGTCCGCGGTCAGCGCGTTCAGCTTGTCGGGTCGGTTCAGAGTGAGGGTCGCGACGCCATTTTGCACACCGCAGAGCACCAAGGGCTCGGTCATGAATCCCTCTCCAAAGAGTGGTTCTCCCACAAGCCATCTCGGCCCGTGGGGCCGTGGGGGGGGGGGGGCGGGCCCAGGGGGCGCCCCCCCCCGGGGGGCGGGGCGGACGACCGCCCCCCCGGGCGGGGGGGGCCCGCGCGCCCCCGGGGGGGGGCGCGGGGAACTTGGGGGGGGACCTCGACCCCA
>NZ_JBHZAF010000044.1:0-20875 GCF_042754085.1 Nocardia sp. NPDC059236 | reverse complement strand
AGTGGAGCTGCCGGGAATCGAACCCGGTCCGAGGCAATGGCAGCGGGATCGAAACCGTCTCTACCTGGGAAAGTAGATCACTGGAGATCACACCAGATCACACAGTTTCACCACTGATTGTGCCCAAAACGTGCCCACAAACAGAGGGCGCGCCGCGCTGGGATCCTCGGCCCAGCGCAGCGCGCCGGCGGTACCAGGTGGCCGCTACTGATCCGAGTCCATGCCGTCCGGAATGATGTCGACCCAGGTAAGTGGGATGACGTCGACGTCGGGCTCGTGCGAGAGAGATTCGAGCGTTTCGGCGCTGACGGGCTCGTAGTCTCGGACGGGCCAGAATCGTCCGTCGCTCAGGCGGCGCTCGACGTGCTGCCAGCGTCCGGTCATGTGGAGTACCCACAGATCGCCGCGGGCGTCGCGGTAGATGCCCGGCTCGGTCGGGAGCGCCATCAGTCCTCGATTCCCGCGAGGTTCGCCAGAGCGCGCAGTCCGTGTGTGGCGCGCCGCTGCTGAGCGCCGGCGGTGTGGATTGCGGTCTTCACGGTCGTACTGGCGCGGAAGTGCTCAGGCGCCAGCGTGTGCGCCTTGTGGAGTTCCTCGATGGCGTCATCAGGGCGGCGGTTGAGCAGGTGCGCGCGGGCCACGTCGAGGTGGTAGTGCGTGTGCCGCTCGGTCGCCATCTTGTCGGGCAGGACCGTTGCGCGCGCCACTTGAATCGCCTTGCCCCCCTGCCCCAGATCGACCGCGGCGGCGATCTGGTGAAGCTGGACGTTGGCAGGGCCCACGGTGGTCTCGTAGACGATTCGGTTACCGACATCGGCAGCGACGCGGGCCGCTTCGTCCAAGTGCTCACGCGATCCCGCGCCGTCGGCCAGTGTCGCCGAGATCGTCCCGGCCCGCATGTGTAGCGCCGTCCACACCGCCGCGGCGTCCTGGTCGCTCGCAATGAGCGGCTCTATTTCGGTCATTGTTCGGTCCAGCAACATCATGGCTTGTTTCCCAGCTCCGATGCGGGCCAGCGCGGCAGCGCGTAGGTAGTGCGTGGTCGCGAGTAGCAGCGGGTCGCCACTGCGCCCGGCCGCCCACTCCATCCGGTCCATCGCAGTGAGACTGAGATCCGCGTAGCCGAGCTTGTGCGCCAAGGTATTCGAGGCGCGGTAGGCGTCGGCCAAAAGCGCATAGGCGGGCTCGCCGTACTCGCGTCCGGCCAGTAGCAGCTGCTCCACGAGCTCCGGCAGGGCGCGACCGATCTTGCGGTACTTGGTATCCCGCCGCCAGCGGTTGAGCTCGGCCACCTGGGCGCGCAAGGACTTCAGGGGTGCCGGCGGGTCGTCGGTGGCGAACAGATCGACGGATGCGAGGGCGCGGCGGATGCTGGGCACCAGCTCGTTCAGCTGCCCGGGCTCGTCCTGCGGGCCGCTCAATACTGTGGCGTCCACGCCGAGCGCTTCGGCGAGAGTGCCGAGCATCTGCGAGGACGCCGAGGCGTGCCCCTTCTCGAGCTTCGAAATCATGCTGACGCTCACGTTCGCCCTCTTCGCCAGCGCCACCTGAGTCATGCCACGTTGCTTGCGGATCCGCGCGACTTGCGCCCCGGCCAAGTCCTGTTCCTGCATGCGCATCACGCTACTGCCGGATAATGATCAGCGGGAACGTCGATTGAAAGTTTTTTGAAAGTTCACGCCCTTGACTGTGCCTACCGTCACAGGTGCGGCCCCGGCGGCGGGTGCCCGGCCCATAACCACCCCGCCGCCGGGCTGCCGCCTCCACCGCCAGATGATCTCGCGCAACGGGGGTTCCGATGCTGACAATGCCGATCGGCCTTCTCATCGCTGCACTCATCGCGATAATCATTTGCGTCGTATGCCTTCCACGGAGGTGAGGACATGCCGAACATCCACGCTGTCAAGGCCAACCAGTGGGTAGACGACTGGTGTGACCGCTGGCGTATCGATGAGCTGGACCAGAAGCGCGCCGAGGGGATCATGAAGATTCACGCCACCTGCACGCCGCCCTGCCCGAGAGTGCAGGCCGCGCGCCAGTTCCTGGAGCGACACGGGCATATCTAACAATTCCCGCGTTGCTCCACGGGAAGCCCCCGGGCAGGTGTCTTCAGTTGCGCCGCAAACCTACTGGAGTCTCACCACTTGCCCCGGGGGCCTTCTCATGTTCGGACAACGTGACCATAGTCAGTGACGATTCGTGCCCATTCTCCGACGGGTTGCTGACATGGAGCGCCGCACCGGGGAGGATCGGGGCGACGCTCCCAGCTGGAAACATCGCGGTATGGCAGTGCCGCGACGGGGGGTCATTCCAATTCATGCGACACGAAAGACACTGGGTATGAAGCATATTGCGCGAGCTGTGTTGATAGGTGGAATCGCTGTGGCGGCCGTGGGCCTCGGGGCGGGCCCAGCGAACGCGGGCGAAACCGGAACGATCTACGGGCGCAAGGCATGTGAAGAGACCGTGAAGATGTACCGAGAGATGGGGTACAACGCACGCTGCAACAACATCAATGGCGAGAGCTATTACGTGCACTACGACCGGCCGAAGCCGGGGTTGCGCCCGTCGACGGGTAGTGCCGGGTCCAGCTAGCCGATGCAAGCCCGCACCAGACCTCAAGGAGTGAGACATAGATGGTATTTCCGAGCTTTAGTCCCAACGAGATTCGCACCTGGCGCGGTCCGATCAACCGATTGACCGAGCGTGAGAATGATCCGGCGCCGCTACTGGAGATCGATACGATCACCGACAAGGGTCGGACGTTCACTCGCGCCGTGAAGGTCAAGGACATCACTGTCGCCCGTGATCCGGCGCATGGAGGGGAGCGGCGGATCCTGGTCGAGTTCATGCACGACGAGGTCGAGCCACGCTCATACGCCCCGGACGATGAGGTCACAGCACACCGGTTTTTTGTGAACATCCCCTGACATAGAAGCCAGTAAAGTGCCCCGGCCGAGGTAGGGCCGGGGCACTTCCTTCGTTGGTGAGTTGTTCTAGGCTGCGTCGGCTTGCACGTAGGTCCTGGTGTCGCCGATGCCGAGTCCGGACCAGTCCCCCGCGCGGACGGGTTCGATCGCAGATGAGAGCCAGCTTGGCCACCGCCGGGCTATGACAATTCGTGCGCGCTCGCGGCGCGACCGTGCCAGATTGCGGCCAGTCGATAACGCTGGGTAAAGAGCAGGCGATCCGCGACTATAGAGATTCTCAAGTTGAAGGGGGCATCTGTTGCCTGCTCTGGACGATCCGACAGCGAAACCGAAGCGCACGAAGCGCATCCTCCTCCTAACACTGGGCGGCGTCCTCGGCGCCTTTGTCCTGCTGGTCATCTTGGGCCTGGTCTCACAGGCGCTTGGGCTGAACAAGAAGGATTCGGCGACGACTGCAGCGACGACGACCAGTGCCGCGTCGGCGGCGGCCGCCACGCCCGCGCCGACGCCGGCCCCGGCCGTCAGCTCGACGGCGGCGCCTGTCGTCGACTGCTATCCGCCGCATGAGATCACCGACCCAGACCTCGCGGCGTTCGCGGCTGGTCTCCAATTGCCTGCCGGGGTGCAGGTGGTGACCGGTCGCGTAAGCACTCAGCACGACAAGCCGGGGCTTGTCGGCGTCGCGATCGACCTGTGCGTCCCTGCGTCCAAGAATTCCGATGCGCTGCGACCGATCGCGACCGATATCGCGAAGGCGCTCAAGGGGACCGACCTCGGCGCGCGAACGTTCGCGCTGTACGTCGCGGACATGGATCCGGCTTACAAGACAGAAGCGAAAATCAAGGATCCGGATTTCAAGCTGCACCTGTGGAACGGCAAGCCTTCCACGAAGGTGGAATTGTCGACCTGGCAGGTTGTCACGGGCTGAAACGACGAAAAACGCGCCCCGGCCGAGGTAGGGCCGGGGCGCGCCGCGTTCGTTGGTCAGTTGTTCTACGCTGCGACGAACTGCAGGTAGGTCCCGACATCGCCGATGGCGACTGTGCCGAAATTGTTGGATACGCGCATGTCGATCAGATCGCCTTGTGCGACAACTATTCCTGCGATGTCGAGGCCGATCGTGGACACCGTGTTCGATGACGCCGACTTGATCGAGGCATTGTTCCTGTAGATGTAGCCGGTGACGGTGCCGCCGAGCGAGTTCGCGGTCACCACCATCCGCGCGGTGATGTCGATGATGCCCGCACGGTCAACGACGAGCTGGTGTTCCACGAGGTTGGTGCCGGAGAACGCGGGGTCGGGCGTCCAGACCGGCAGCAAGGTCGGTGACGAGCTGGTCGGCCCGTAGGCGCCGGATTTGTTCATCCGCTGCGACGCCGGCCGCGACGCTACCCCGGTGCCTACCACGATGATTCCCATGTCCGCCGCCCCTCACGCCGTGCCGAGCAGGTCGGCGATCAGTCCCTTGCCGGGCGTGGTGCCGACACCGGTGATGCCGACGGTGAGGATGTCGCCCGCCGCGTAGGCGAATACGCCGGCCGCGGTTCCGCCTGCGACCTGGCTGCCCCCGGCGACCGTGATGGCGCTACCCGATACCGCAGCGCCGTTCTTGCGGAGCTCGACGACGAGGTTGCCGCCGGAGCCCTCGGTCCCACCGCGAATGGTCCACGAGGTGAACGTGACCGCTCGCTGCAGCTTGACGCCGAACGTGAAATCGCCTGTGCCCGTTGCGCGCACGGTGTCCTTGCCGCACACCACAACCGACAGGTCATACGGCGAGGTGCCGGCGGTCGGTGTGCGCGTGTTGGCCAGCCGGGCGTCGTTGCCCTCGCACGCTGTGCCCGCGGCTGTGCCGATGGCGAGGCTCGAGGTGCCGGCACCGATCGCCGAGCGGGCGGCGGCGCCGTTCGCCGCGGTGAGGACCGCGCGCCCGGTCGACGTCGAATCGCTGATATCGGCGGCGGTGTGCGTGTGCACGAGCGCGGCCTTGCCTGCCAGGCCCGGCACGGTGGGCGCGCCCGCGGATCCACCCAAGTCGCCTGCGAGCTGGATGATGCCCTTCACGCCCGCGGTCGCGTCCGGCGCCGCAGGTCCGGTCGGTCCTGGCGGGAGCACGAGGTCGAGAGTCCAGTCGGGCGGGCCGCCGTGGACGGCCGCACTCGCCGGGCCCTCGGACACCGCGCCGATCGCGAGCGTGAACGACTCTACGGCGGCCTGCGCAGCGCTGGCGGCCGCCGATGCGCCACTCGCGCTGGCCGCGGCCGCCGTTGCTGCGGCCGATGCCTCGGTGAGGGCAGGCACGGTGACCGGGTCGAGGTCCTGGCCGTTGTCGAGCTCGAAAACGAGAGCGTCGCCGACGAGGCGCACACCGATCACCGACAAGCCGCGCACGACGGCCTCGCCATTGCTGGCGGGGACCGGCGAGACGAGGGTCAGGTCGACCAGACCGGTCGAGTCCACGTCGGGGTCCTCGGGATCCGGGCCCGGGATATAGGGCGGGACCATGAACGCGAACGGGTCCATGGGGACGCGGTTGCCCTCATAGGTCAGATTGAAGCTGACGCGCCACGTCCAGCCGCTCGGGTTGGTGTCGCCGTTGGGCGCGACCAGCCGGATTCCGCGCTGGCCGCGCCAGGTGAGATAGCCGAACTCGTCGAGGCTGGCAATGTAGTAGTCCGGGAGCTGGACGTAGGTCGCTGGATCCGGTTCAGCTTCGGCGACAAGCACTTTGGGTGCGCCGGCACTGAACGTGAGCGTGCCCGCCAATGGTACGAACTCCGGGGTGTCGCCGATGTCGGGTCCGTCGGCGATGTTGGCCAGGAACCGGCCGACGACCTTGCCGTATTTCAGCGGCAGTAGCTCCGCCATGGTCAGATCTCCTCGGCCAGCTCGTCGGGAATGGTGTAGGTGGCCACGGGCGGGGTCTCGCCGAGGTGCCGCAGGCACGCCTCCAGTTCGCCGATGTGACGCAGCAGCGCGCGCAGCAGCTTGAACGCGAGGGTGATCTTGCGGTCCTTCGCTGCCAGGGCCACCTCGAGCACGTCGACGCGTGTCCGGAGCTTGGCGACCTCACGCGCCTGCCAGGTGGTCACGGCCGCGATCACGGTGGCGACCGCGACCCCGGCCGCCTGGATCAATTCCGGTGTCGGCCAGCTCATTCACGCCTCCACATCCGCTGGCGCTCCTGCTCGCGTCGCTTCGCCCGCTCGAGGGCCGCGGCGGCCTCGGCCGGGTTGCCGTAGTAGTCGACGAAAGCGGCGGTGATCGTGTGGTCCCGGTCGGCAGGCGCGCCGTTATCTCGCGGCTCGGCCGCCAGCCACGGCACCCACGTGGCCAGCGCGATGTTGACCTGGGGCACGGACATGAATCGGGTGATGGCGGCCGAGATCGCCAGCGCCGCACCGACCCCCGCCGCCGTCGAGGGCAGGCCAGAGGACGACACGATCAACGGCATCGCGGCGGCCAGGCCGACGATGAGCTGAAAGGTGGTGCGTGCCAGGGTCCGCCACGGGTAGCGGACCTGGCTGGCGACCTCAGGGGCGCTGTGCTGTCCCATCACTTGCCGCCCGCGAGAGTCCGGCGGATCTCGGCGATATCGGCGCGCACCTCGGCCAGCGCCTCGACGAGGGTGTTGTCGCGCTTGGCGTCGACCTTGGACGCGCCGAGGATCTTCCAGCCCTTCTCGTCGGGGCCCATCAGCTGGTCCTTGGTCAGGCTGGTGTTCTTGTCCATCCACCAGAACAGGTCGCGGAACTTCAGGGAGTTTCCGCGGAAGTTCTTGATGATCGCGTCAAGCATGTTCTCGTCTCCTTCGGTGGTGTTGTCGCCGTTCATGGCTCGGGCAACGTCGGCGCGGAAGATATTCATGTCGATGGCACCCGGATCCCATTTGCCCTGTGCGCTACCAGCCCATTCCTTGTGGCCGATGGCATGAGAGGCGGGCTGTCCGAGGTAGTCGAGAATGGCGGCCACGCCACGGACGTAAGCGTCGTACTGGGCGTCGGACCAGCTCGCGCGGTGCGGCAGCCCGGGGCGGCCGCCGCCGTCGTTGGCGGCCTCGATTCCGATGGTGTACTGATTCGCCGCGTTGGTCGGCAGGCCGGGGTATGCGCCTTCGCCTGCGTGCCAGGCGATTCCAGCACCGCACACGGTGTAGACGCCCTCGGGCGACAGGTGCAGCTGGGAAGCCAGGTCAAGGGAAGGGTGTTCGGCGATGCCGCGCGGGCTCTCGCCGAACGAGCCGGTGTGATGGCAGACGACGCCCCAGATGTTGCCGAAGTCGCCGTGTCCGCGGTCGCGCCAGCCGGGGTACTCATGGACTTCGAGGCCCGCGTTACGCAGGACCTCGGGCAGCCATGTCGGATCGCTCATTGCTGTTGTGCCTCCTCGATTCGCGCGCGCAAGCGGCCGATGATGCCCGCGTACGCCTCGGATTTGCTTGCGGCGCCGCTGTATTCGATGCCGCGCGGGTGGGCCGCCGACCAAGTCCCGTCGTCGTCCTGGCGGACGGCGACGTCGGCGGGGTCGTAGAACTGCTCGGGGTCCGGGGCCGGCCACTGCCCGGACTCGTCCGGCCGGACATGGAGGCCGTCGTCATACGGCGCGGGCGGCCCGCCCGGCGTCGGGATCCACCGAATCTGTTCCAGCTCGGCGTGATGCCGCCAGCCGCGCTCGTAGAGATAGGCGGCGATGCGCACCGCGGCCTTGATCTCGACGACGCCGGGCTCGGCGAGCTTGCGCCCGGCGGGATTGCGCCACTCGGGCAGGTGGATGACGGCCAGATCTTTTGCCAGGGCGAGGACTTGGGGGTCGAGCTGCGGCATGTCGCCGGGGTCGGGGAGCTTGCCGTCGAGCACCTTGCGCAGGAACTCGCGCATCGCCTCGGTGAGCTCGGGCGGGGCCTGCTGTGCGCGGGCCTGTTGGGCGGCGGTGGTCTGCTCGTGGATTCGGCCGGCCTCGGTGACCATCTGCTCGACGATCTCTGGCTCGGGTGCGGGTTTGTCGGTCACAGGGGGCCTCACGGGTTGTAGGGCTGCGCCATCACGATCAGCTGAGCGTTGGCGGTCTGAACGGAGTAATTGCTGCTGCCGAACACGCGCCGTGCGACGACGTAGAGAGCGGCGGTGGTGTTGGCGGGGACGACGCCGAGGTCGCTTCCGGGGCTGAGCGGGTATTCCCAGCGCGGATGGAACGCGACCTCGCTCGAGTTGGCCAGGCCGACCGAGACGCCGTAACCGATGAGGGTGCCGTCGAGGCTGCCGAGCCTGATCTCGACGTTGACGCGGCCAGCATCGGGCGGGCTGACGTGGTTCTGAATCGCGATGGTGCCTGCCAGCACGATCGGCCGCCACGCATACGGCAGGGCCGGAATATTCATGGTGGCAAGGGTTTTCGGGCTCTGACTCAGGTTCGATCCGCCAGTGAACTGCCCGCCCGCGATAGCCCACGGGCCCGCGAGCCGAGGCGGCGTGACCGGATGGAACTTGGAATCGGCGGCGTCCCAGGCGAGTACGTAGTCCTGCCGGGCCCCGCTCATGTCGACGTCCTGAGCGTCGGCGATCCGGCCGGGCTGCCCGGGGTCGCCGACGTCGCCGGTCGCCCCTCGCGGGAAGGTGATGGCGAGTTGCTGATCGGGGGCGGTGCCGGTGATCGAGGCGGCGGCCGCGGATCCGGTCGCGCCCGCGATGGCGACGCCGTCGAGGGTGGTCGGGTCGGCCTGGTGGCCCGGGGCCTGGAATGCGTCGAGGCTGCGCACCCATTCCATGCCGGTCCACAGGTACAGGGCGTTCTCGGCGACGACGCGCCATGCCTTGCGGGCGTCGGCGGTGCCCAGGCCCAGGGCCTGCAGCGCGGCGAAGCTGGCGATGTCGCCCATCCACAGCCACGGCCACGCCGGGCCGCCCTGTAAGCCTTGGATTCCGGGCGGGCCCTGGCGGATCTCGACGAGGACCTCGCGGCCGGCGAGCTCGACCGAGTTCACGGTGTAGGGCAGCCCGACAGGGTCCTCGACCGTGCGCATGGTGACGGTGACGTCAGCGTCGTACACGGTGCTCATGCGGGAGCTCCTGTCACGGGGACCGCCCACACCGCGAGGTGGCTGTAGTCGCGGATGTAGTCATAGGGCGGTGCGGAGGCGGTGGCCTGGATTTGCAGCACGATCGTGGCGGCGACGCCTGCGGCGATCACACCGACCGAGCCGCCGGGGGTGACGGCGTTGGCACGCAGGGACGGCACGAGCGTGCAATGCCGAAAGATGTTGTGCCCGTGACCATCCCCATGCCCGACGATCGTTGCGGGGCCGGAAATGATGGCTTGCAGGACCATGCGCTCGGCAGGTTTGTTGCTGGTGCATCGCAGCATCGCGCCACCGGTAACGAACGGCCGCCACGCGGTGTCTTGAGCCGGGATCGGTAGCGTCGCAATCGGGTTCGGGATCGTCGACGAATTGCTGATATCGGCGGCGAAACCTGCACCGCCGTCGTAGCGCTGGTCCCCCACGATCGTCCAGGGCCCGCGCCAGGACGGATCGGGCACCGGTGTCCATTTGCTCGTGGCGGCGTTCCACAGCGGCACCATTCCCGCGGTGCGGGTGACGGTGGAATCGAAATCGCTGGCGGCCCGGATCGGGCCCGGGGGGCCGTCGGGGCCCTGGCGGCCCTTCATGCCGCGCGGCACAACGAGATTCACCGTTTGGGTCGGCGGGGTGCCGGTCACGGTGATCTGGAGGTCGGATCCGGCCGGGCCCGTGGTGACGGATCCGAGGCTGAGTTGGTTGGGTTGCCCGGTGGGGCCGTGCGCGCCGAACGCGTCGGCGAAGGTGTCGAATGAAGTGCCGTTCCAGTACGCGAGGGCGTTGGTCGAGGCGACGCGCCATGCCTTGCCGGTCTGCGAGGGCCCGAGGGTGCTCGCGAGCGCGGACAGCGCCGCATGATCGGCGATATCGCCCTCCCAGCGGAACAGCGCGGCCGCTGGGCCGGTCTCGCCCTGCGGGCCTTCCGGTCCGGTCGGCAGTTCGAGGCTGGAATCGGCCGGGGTGGCCTGCATCGATTGCACGATGTCGGGCTGGCCGACGCCCTCGTCCAGGCCCGCGATGCGCACGCCGCGGAAGTACTCGCCAATGGTCGACATGATCACGCTCCAATCGGCAGGGCCCACACCAGCGCGGACGCGTCCGCGCGGTCCCAGACCAAGTTCGTGGTATCGCCGCCGACCTTCTCGACCATCACCAGCAGCGAGGCGGACTCGCCAGCGGGGATGGTGGCGTAAGTGCTCGACGGCGAGAGCGGCTTGGGGGCGTCGTCGCCGAATTTCGGTCCGGCGGTGACGTGATACAGCGGGCCGCTGGCACGGATACCCGCGCCATAGGCGACCATCACGCCGTTGGGGGTGTTCAAGCGGCCGGTGAGGATCGGGTAGCTGGCGGTTTCCGTGGCGCATTGGATGTATCCCGACAGCCACACCATGGGCCGCCACGCGAACGGGAGCGTCGGCAACCGGAATGTGCCGGCCACGATCTTCGAGTCCGCAGTGCTGAGATTGGCCACCGCGAAATCGTCCTGATACCAGGCCCACGGCCCGAAACCGCCGGGCGGCGGCGCGACTTTCCAGCGCTTCGCGGCGGCCTGGTAGCCGAACATGCTGCGATGCGTCGGGCCCGTGGTGGCATCGAAATCGGTTGCGGCCGACAGTTGTCCACTGCTGCCCGCCGGTCCGGGGTCGCCTTGCAGACCGGCGGGCGCGGTGGCCTGTATCGCGAGCGCCGCGCCGGACGCGGTGACCTTGAGCGCGGGCGTGGTGATCGTTTCCGAATGCACCGTGCTCGCGGTGATGACGGCCGGGTCGGCCGTCGGGCCCTGCACGCCAACCGCGCCCGGCGAGTGCTCCCACGCGGTACCGGTCCAGGCATCCATGCCGCCTGTGTCGAGGCGATGCCACCACTTGCCGCGGTCGTCGGCGCCGAGGCCGGTCGGGCGGGCGGCGGCGTTGGCGATCGTGCCCATTTTCAGGAACGCCGTTCGCGGGCGCCCGCGCGGGCCGGTCCCGCCGCGGGGGCCGGCGGGCAGGGCATCGCCCGCGGCCTCGGTGGCGGGGGTGATGGTGGCGGTCAGGATCGGCACGCCGTCGAGGTCCGGCTCGGACTCGATCGTGATCCGCGCCGGGAATGACACGTCGGACACGGAAACCTCCTCTCGTGCAGGGGTTTTCGTCAGAAGATGATGAGATCGAGGTCCGCGCCCACGTCCGTGGACAGGGTTTTCACAATCTGGGCGAGCGCGCCCAAGCGGCCCCATGCCTTGACGACGGGGTCCTCCTCGTCGGAACCGTCGCCGATGGTCAGCTCCCACCGCGCGGCGGTGGTGCGGTCGTCGGTGAACTGCATCTCCGTGACGTAATCGACGAACAGCTGTCCGCCGACCTCGAAACCGGCTTGGTCGCCGAGGGTGAGATCCTTGCCGATGATGTAGGGCGAGCCGTCACCGACGGACACCTTTTGCGAGGTGTAGCCGCGGGTCTGATGGAGGCCCTGTTTACCGGCCATCACGCCGTCGAGGGTGAATGCCTTGTCCGATCCGGTGATGTAGAGCTCACGGAATGCGAAGGGCCCCGCGCGGTTTGCGCGTCCCTCGTCGCGGTAGACCATGAACGCGAGGAACACATCGTTCAGCTGACCGGTGTACAGCGAGTCCAAACCGGGGACGCCGATCAGCAATCCGAGCCAGCTCAGCAGGTTCTTGATCGCGATCTCGATGCCCGCGTTCACCCAGCCCGGCGACTTGCCGCCGACGATGATGTCGATCGCGGTCGGTTTGTGGATAGCGACCTCGCTCGGGCCCAGGCCCGAGTACTCGCCCTCGCGGTACCACACCCACG
Organism: Nocardia sp. NPDC059236; assembly: GCF_042754085.1. Taxonomy (NCBI): domain Bacteria; kingdom Bacillati; phylum Actinomycetota; class Actinomycetes; order Mycobacteriales; family Nocardiaceae; genus Nocardia; species Nocardia sp. NPDC059236. The sequence continues at coordinate 9,074 of NZ_JBHZAF010000044.1, read as the reverse complement.
GCAGACCGCGCTGAGTGCCGAGCGGGCCCGGATTCCCGTAGACCGCTTCGTATTCCGACTGTGCGTCGAACACCGGATACCGGACAGGGGTCGTGCCGTCGGGGAGGAAATCCTCGACCCACATCAAGAACCCATCCAGCAGGGTGCCCGTGGGCCCGGTGACGTTGGATTTGTTCTTGCCCTCGATCACGACCGTCGGCCGGTCGAGGGTGTAGTAATCCGGCGCGGGCTGCTCGTCCTCCTCGGGCAGGAAGAACCGCGCCTCGAGCATGCACCCGGCATCGTTGAGCTGGTCGACGAGTACCTCGTCGGCCATGTGGAATCGAGCGATCGCCGCGCCCGCCTTGCTCACGTCGTGCCACGGGTCGATCGGCACCAGCGTGATCGGCCACATCGCGCCCGACGGATCCAGCGAACCGTACTGGCTCTGTAGCCGAATGAGATTCGGCGCGAGGTAGCTCATTGACATGGTCAGCACGGGCGCGATCACGACATGGTGGCGCGGCCACTGCGCCAGGATCGGCGCGAACGGGCTCGCCCAGCACGAAATCGACGCGATGTGCTGCCAGCAGTGAATGGCCTCGATATCGATCGTCTCGATACCGTTCTCGTCGCGGATGATCGCCGCCCGCGTGACGTACCCATCCCAGCGAAACGCCGCGGTGTTCACCGCCATCGGGATCGTCGCGTCCTCGCCGTCAGGATTGGCGAAGAAATGGTCGTAGTAGAGGAAATCCTTACGCGGGACGGTCATCTTCAGGCCACCCGCGGCGTTGCGGGTGTAGCTGAATTGCAGGTGGGCGTAGTTGTTTTCCTCGCCTACCTCCTCTTTCCACTTGTCGAAATAGCGGACCAGCGTCGTCTGATCGGCCCGGAACTCTTGGTCTTCGCGCTCGGCGAGGTCGAGGCGACGCGCGGCCGCAGCGTGATCCCAGGCCATCAGTACGGCCTCGACGATCTCGGGGTCACATCCACACGCACCGACGCCGCAGTGGTCGCGCCGTCCGAGCATCGGACCACGAGCTCAGTGCTGGACCACGGCGCGAGCGACGCGAACCAGCGCCGCCCGGCCAACTGCGCCCACACATTGCGGCCCTCGGGCAGTGCGTCGGAGTAGATCCGCGCGGTGCGATGGCGCGGGTGCGTGTCGATCCGAAGTTCCTCGCCCACACCGATTACCGGTGTCTCGACGATCCGCAGGGCCTCGCCGGTCGGGTCCTCGATCGCATACCGGCCGGGGCCGGGCATGGTGTAGCGCGCCCAGCCCAGCTGATCGGCGGCGTTACGGGCCCGCACGAGGCCCTCGTTCGCGCCATCGCCGTTGATCCACAGGTCCCATTCGCCTAGCTGCGAGACGAGCGGATCCATCGCTGTGACGCCCATCGTGTACGCCTCGTGAAAATTGATCGCCGGGTCGATACCGGTGATCGGCTCGGGCGCGGCGTCCAGGCGCACGCTCTGGAAGCGCCAGCCCTGGTGGCGGGTGAAGAATCCGAGCCGCCCGGGGACATCGGTCGACCAGTCGCGGAACCACGCGTCATGCACCGCGTGGAAGTGGCGAACGCTGTTGAACTGCAGCGGAATTGAATCGCCGCCGATATCGATCGTGAAATCGAGCTCTTTCTTGGACCGCACCGACCGTAGGAACGTCGCGCCATCCTGGCGCGCACCCTCGCTCGTGAGCAGGGAGACGGGCGCGAACATGTAGCCCTTGGGGCTGTCGCCCATAACGACGCCCTCGCGGCCCGCGCCGACACCGGACAGGTGCCAGGCGCGGCCCGAGATACCCCAATAGACCCACTTGGTCAGGTCCACATCGAATAGAGGGTTCATCGGCCGATACCCCCTTGTCTCTGCATGGCGAGAGTGCGCCGCCGCTGGTTACGAGCGACCGCGGCCGCCGCACTCATCGGGTCAGGGGTGGTGATGTTGTAGGTATCGCCGCCACCGCCGCCGACCGCGCCCATGCCGAGCACGGCCGCGCCGGTCTGCAGCATTTCCTTCCACGAGTCCTGTGCCCACGTCTGGAAGTCGGATTGCGTTTTGCCCCACTGGTTTTGCGCCTGACCCTGGAGATTGGTCATGGCCTCCTCGGGCGACTTCACGTCGTACCACCAGGGCGCGTCACCCTCGAATAGCTTGCCGCTCAACGGCGCACCCTTCAGCGGGTGATCCCGGGCCTTGTATTCGGTGCCGGTCTTGTCGGCGGCCGGGGTGGTGGTGCCGGCGTCGGTCGGCGTGGTGCCGCCGCCGTTGTGCGCGGTGTCGACGTTCTGGCCACCGACCGGTGTCGACGAGTTCGGGGTCGACGTGCCGAAATTCGACGGCCAGTTGTCCACCCATACCGGCGTCGCGTTGCCCGCCGGCCGTGTCGCGGTCGAGCTGCCGCCGCCGGCCCCACCGCCCGCGCCGGTGCCGCTTCCGCCACCCGCGCCGCCGCCGGTACCGCCGGTACCGGTGCCGAGGCCCCCGCCGGTCCCGCCGCCGAGATCGCTACCGCGCAGCAGAGCTTCCGGAATGTGCATCTGGTCGGTGAACATCTGCGCTGCCGCACCGACCGGCCCGCCGACGATTACACCGTCACTCGAGTTGGACTCGACGTTCGTTCCATCGCCGAGGGTCATGGCGGTATGCCCGCCGCCCGGGCCGCCGTTGTACCAGCCGATCGAGATGTCGCCGGGTCCGCCGAGGCCATTGACCGCGCCGCGGGCGACGAGCCAGTCACGCTCGCTGGCCGTCGCCATACGCGAGCTGAACATGTCCGCGCCCAGCGCATCGTTCACGACCGCCGAGACAAGGCCCGAGCAATCGAGCTCGGTCAGCGAGAACCCACCCATCCGGTAACTGGCCGGATCCAGCTTGCGGGCCGCAGCCATGCCCGGCACGAGGCCACCGGTCGCAAAACCGGGGATCTCGCCGACCATGCTCTGGAGGAACTCTGGCGAGGGCACCCAACCGGAGCGGATCGCCTCGAGCAAAGGCAACGTCTCCGAAGTGACCGCGTCCGTGGGCTCGATGAACTCGCCATTGGACACCCACGCGAGAATGCTGTCGCTCGTGCCGGTACCGGGCCCGCTGACAGGACCGCCGGCGCGGAACGCCTGGAGCTTCGCGCCGAGATCGTGCGCGGTCTTCGCGCCAGGCACCTCGAAAGGCCCGATCTTGTCCGGGATGGCGGCCAGGGCGTTGCCGATCGCGTGAGCGACCGGACGCAGGACGTCGAGGACGGTGTTCCAGACGGCCTTGATGGCGTTTCCAGCCGCGCCGAAAGCATCGCCGACCAGGCCGATTCCGGATCTCATCGCGTCGAAAATCGGCGACACGATGTTCTTCCACACCGCGTCGATCCCGGAACCGATCCCGTCGAACGCTGGCTTGATCGCGTTGTCGTAGAGCCACGTCGCCGCGTCGCCGACCAGGCCGAGCCCGGTTTTCAGCCCATCGAGCGCTGGCTGAGCGACGTTGTCCCACAACCAGGACAGGGCCGTCCCGATCCCGTCGAGCGCTGGCTTTGCCGCGGTGTCGTAGAGCCAGACCGCGGCATCGCCGACGAGCCCGATCAGGATCTTGATGTCGGTGAAAATCGGGGAGAGGAAATCGCTCCACAATCGCTGTGCACCAGCGGTGATTCCATCGAATGCTGGACTGATTGCGTTGTCCCACAACCACATTGCGACATCGCCGACTGCCTGGAACGCGCCCATCCACCACTCGAAATACGGCTTGAGGACGTTGTCCCACAAGAACAGCGCGGCGGTTTTGATGGCATCGAACGCGCCCTGGACGATCTCGCGGAACTTCTCGGAATGGTTGTAGGCGTATATGATTCCGGCGACCAGCGCGGCGATCGCGACAACGACGATACCGATCGGGTTCGCCGACATGGCCGCATTCCACAGCCATTGGACCGCGGTCCATGCCTTGGTCGCGCCCGAGGCGATGGTCTGGGCGGTATTCCATGCGACCGTGGCGACCTTGACCGCGACGACCGCGCCCGCGAGGGTGCCGAGCACTCCCGCGAAAACCATTGCGGTGGTCTGGTTTTCCTGGATCCAGTGGATGGCCTCGCCCATTTTCTCGACCATCGCCTCGTGAATCCCGCGCTTGAACTTCTCCAGCGAGGTGGCGGTGTTGTTGTTCAGGGTTTGGTCGAGTTGATCGGCCGCGCCGGTCACCTGGCCGAGGCTGGCGACCGCGGTTGTCGGATCCATCGCGAACAGGGCGTCGGCCATGTCTTCGGCCTTGGTGCCGAACAGTCCGACGGCGGCCGCGTTCCTGGCGAGCGGATCCTCGATGCCTCGCAGGCGATCGAGCACGATCGCGAGGCCTTGGTTTGCGGCGTCGCCGCCCTGGGCGATCTGCGCGCCCATCGCCTGCGCGTCCAGGCCGAGCGCCTCGTAAGCGGCTGCGGTCGATTCCGAGCCGTCGATCGCGCGTAGCTGGAATTCCTTCAGCGCGTCGGCGACCTGGTCGGCGTTGCGCGCACCAGCCTGCAGGGCCTGCGAGATGAGGCCCATGGCCTCCTGCCCGTCCATCCCCAGCGACCGGAACAGGGTCGGGTACTCGACGAACGTGTCCAGCAGGTCTTGGCCCTTGTCCGCGCCCTGCTGGAAACCGCGCGTGAGGATGTCCATCGCGGCCTGCGCGTCGGGCGCCATGCCGGTTTTCAGCATGGTCCCCACCGCCGCGGCCGCGCCCGAGACGTCCTCATCGAACGCACTCGCGAGATTCAGGACCGACGCGGTGACCTTCTGGATTTCGGCGTCGTTGGCGTCCTCGTCGACGAGGCCCTGTTGCCACACGTTTTTCAGTGCGTCGTTGACCTGGCCGAGGTCCTCGCCGTACGCGTTCGCGTACAGCTGCCCGGCGATGTGGCCGAACTCCTCAGCCATCTGCGGTGTCGCGCCCAGCTGAGCGGCGAGCTTGTCGTTCAGTTTCTCGTTCGCCATGGCGTCGGCGGCGAGTTCCATCGCCGAGCCGACACCCGCGGTTGCGGCGGCGAGGCCGGCCATCTGCCCGACGGCCGGGTCGATCTTCGACATGAGCTTGCCCAGTGCCCCATGGAAACGACCCTCAGACTCGGCCGCGCCGTCGGTCGCGTTCGCGGCGGCGGCGCGGGCGTCGGAAAGGTCCTGCACGGCACGCTGTGTCGTGCGGGTCTGCCGATCGGCGTTGCGCTGGGCGGTCGCGACGGCTTCCTCGGCGCGAGCGAGCTGGCTCGCGGTGGCGTTGCCCTTGTCGCGAAGCTCCTGCAACTTCGCTTCGGCGACGCGGACCTTGCCGACCGCGTCCTCGTCCTTCTCGCGCGCGGTCTTCAGTGCCTCGGACGCCTTCTCGACCGCGGCTGTCGCCGCCTCGAGGCCACCGCCGATGGCGCGGCCGGTCGCCTGACCGGCGCTGCGCCCGGCGGCGACGAGTGGGCCCTGCAGCTGCGCCCCGAGGTTGCCCTGGAGGCCGCCGAGCACCGGAATCACTTGCAGCGCTGCGTATCCGATGATCTGCTGATCAGCCATCGCCGGTGCCTCCCTTCAATCGGGCCTCGCGGTCACGCTTCTGCCGGATCCGGCGGGCACGCAGACCTTGCCGCCGAGCCGTTTCGGCTGCGGTGGAAGGTTTCTGGCGAGGTTGGGGCCGGGCCGGGTGAGGTCGGCCGGCGAGAATGCCCGCGATGTCCGAGAGCAGGAATGCGTGGTGGTCCCAGCGGGGCAGGCCCTCGTTCTGGAGCCTGACCAGTGCTGCGTTATCGGGTAGCTCGCGGATCCGGACCCAGATCTCGCGCAGCGTCAGACGCCGCTGTCCCTGTTCGTCGAGTCGCCATCGGTCGGTGTACCGCGTGCCGCCGCAGTGGTTGGCGAGGTCGGCCTCGAGGTCGTCCTCGTGATGCTCGATCAGGGACAGCAGCGCCGCTAGTTTCCCGCGTTGCCGAAACCGACTGCCTTGGTGATGGCCTGGAACAGCTCGCCGAACAGCTCGCCCGCGCGGGCGTTGCTGATGCGCGGGAATTCCCGGTGGATCTGGGCGATTCCGCGCGGGCCGATCAGGCCCAGGCAGGCCTCGGGGAAGTTGTTCTGGGACATGTGCCGGGTGACGGCCCAGAAATCCCAGTCCTCGGCCTGCGCGGGGATGGTGAAACGCATTCCGCGCCAGTCGATATCGACGGTTTCGACGCCTTCGGCCTCACGCTGCGCGGCCGACTTCTTCGGCGAGCGGAAGTCCTGCGGGGCGGGCGCGCCAGCCGGACGCGGCGACCGGCGTCGACGAGTGTTGTTGCTGGACATGCGGGTTTCCTTTCACGATTCGTGCGGGTTGCAAGGGTGCTGACGGCGCGGCGAAACCCGCACGGAAAACCGCGCCGTCAGCGTCTTAGGGGGTGGGGGTGCCGGCCTGGCGGTCGAACACTTCGCTCGCGCCGTTGGCGAAAACGTTGCAGGTCACTTCCCACTTGGTGATGTCGGACTCGTTGCGCGAGTTCGCCGGAACCCACAGGCGCGCACGCAGGACCGTGAACAGACGTTCCTTGTCGCCGAGGTCGCTGTCGGTTTCGAATCCGAGCCACCGATAGACCGGCTTGGGCATCAGGATCTTGGTAGCGGTCGCGCCCGGGTTGACGATCGCCTGCGTGATTTCGTTGTCCTCGAGCGGCGAGAACTTCCGCGTCAGCTCGAAATCCTTGGAGCCCATCTTGACGATGCCGATACCCCAGCCCGAATGCTTGGTCTCGGAATTGGAGCGGTCCTCGGGGAAACCGTCGCCGCCGTTGAGGATGCCGACCTCGTCCCAGCCGACAGGCATGTCGGCGTCGATATCGGTGGGCAGGGCCGGGCGGACGGCGGCGGCGCTCACGTAGACGTGTGCGTCCTGCCAGATCTTGACGTTGTCGGGGTCGCGAGCCATGGTGGCTACCTCCTATTTCTGTCTGGAATGAGTTGCACCCCAGAGGTTTTGAACAGATGGGCCGCCGCCGCTGCGAGCACGGATCGGCGTATCTCGACGGTGTCGAGCCCGACCGCGCACAGGTCGCGGTCGATGTCGGCGAGGACTTCGGCGGTGGGCCGAGGGACGCCGCCGGTAGCGGCGATCGCCGCCTGTTCTTCCCTCTGGATGTGCACCGCGGCGGCGAGCTTGGCGCGCAGACGCGGCGGGTAGTTGCCGTTCTCGTCGAGGTGCCCCAGTTCCCGGGCAGCCGCGACGATCTCGGCCTCGGTGGGTATGCGCATGGTGCGTACCTTCCGGGTCGGATCAGAAAGGCAGCGTGCGAGCTTGGGCCCGCACGGTGAACGACGCCATCACGGCGGCGTTGTTCGAATCGCGGGCCTCGAGCAGGGTCGAGGGCTCGCGGATGGTCGCGACGTCCGGGATCCGGTGCGAGAGCAACACACCCAGGCATCGGCCCGCGATCAGGCGGGAGCGGTCGCGGCCGTCGGCCCACACCGTGACCCGGATCGTCGGCGACGTCGAGACCGGCCACGCGGACGGCCCGCCGTCGTCGAAAACGACCACAGCGGGCGGCGATTTCGTGGTCCAGGCCGTGGGGAGCACGAGCCCGACAGTCGGTGCGGGCGCAGCGACCAGCGGCGGGAGAGCCTCAGCGAGGTAATTCTTGATCGCCTTGGCCGGGTCGCCCGGAACGCGCTGCGGTTTCACCACTTGGCCCGCACCTCGAGGCCGACCGCGGCGGCGGCGCGAGTAAGTGAGCCGTCGGCGGCCTGCTGCTCGGCGGGCACCAGCACGGCCGCGGCGTTGCGGTCGGTGGTGTAGTCGTCGACGATCGCCTCAGGCCCGATATGGGATGCGATGGCGTCGGCGGCCTGGTTCACCATGGGCCCGAACGCCGTTTTCAGAACCTTCCCGATAGCGGCGTTGTTCAGGCGAATGTTCGCATTGGCCATGAGAGTTACCCCTCTCCGGTCGAGCACAGCGCGAGAGTGCCGGTGCGGCGGCCGCCGCCGCGGCGCGGTGTCCACTGCTGCACTTCGATCTGGTAGCGGACGCCGTCGACGGTGAGCTCGTCGGTACTGAGCAGGTCGACAGCGGGACGGAAGTAGACCGAGCACGTCACCTGTTGCCCGTTGCGGCCCCGGTCGAGGTAGGCCGGTGACGCGCCCGGCGCGACCGCGGTAGCGACGAGCTCGATGTCGCCGCCCTCGATCGGGTTGCCGTCGTCGTCGAATCCGCCGCCGCGGTGGCGGATCACGACCGCGCTCACGATCGCCTCGGTTCGTCGCCGAAATACCAGGCGGGTGCCGTCTGGGCGGCGATGCCGAGCATGTCGGCGTGCGCGGCGGTGAACACGAGCTGACCGGCGGGAGTGGGGACGCTGCCGGACTGGGCGAACGGCCCCATCCCATCGGAGTAGCTCGTGTGCCCGGCGAAATCGGCCGGCGGGGCGAGCGCGGACCGAACCACCTCGACGACAACGCGTTTGGCGATCACGTCGCCGTCGACGATGTCGGGTCGGTGTGACGGGTCGCGGATCCACGCCTCGGCGGCGGCGAGCAGCAGCTCGGCGTCCGCGCGTTCCTCGGTGTCGAGAGGCCGCCAGCCGCGGGCGACCTCGTCGACAGTGGCGAGCGCCATCAGTGCCCGAATCGCTCGATCAGCTCGGCACGAGTCAGACCGGCGGCCTCGGCCTCGGACAGGCCGCGGGCGACGCCGTAGGCCTGCCACTCGACAGCGGTCGCGGTCTTGCGCGGCGCGGCCGGCACCTCGGCCGGGACGTCCGGGGCCGGGGTCGGGACGTCCGGGGTCGGGGTCGCCGCGGTGGTGCCGCCCTCGCCGTCGCCCTCCCGGTACGGCACAAACGGCTTATTGGGATCGGTGCCGACCGGGCTCTGGCCCTGGGCGAGGATGACGTCGAGAGGCGGTTCGAGATCGGTGATGACCGGGATCTCGCCGTCGCCGTCGACTTCGACGATGGCGCCTGCGGCGGTGAGCCGTTCGATGTCGTCCTCGTCCAGGTCGGTGAGGATGTCGCCGCGGCGGCGCTTGGCGTACCGCTTGGCGGTGCCGTCCTCGCGCCGCTCGACGATCTGGTCGAAATAGTCTGCGGTCAGGATGTATTCGCTCACGGGGTG
>NZ_JBHZAF010000043.1:2954-21480 GCF_042754085.1 Nocardia sp. NPDC059236 | reverse complement strand
GACGCCCGAAAAGCATATCCGCTGCCAGATCCATCGAGTGGCAGACCGGTAGCTGGGCTGATTTCCCGGGCGGCAAGCCGCTCGGTCATCGGCATGTGCGTGCGCCGCCGGCGGCCGTACGGCTCTCTGCCCGTTGATCTTCCGATGCCCCGCGCTGGCCGGTTCGGTCAGCGCGGTATGCGGCATGAGAGCGCACTCGTGTCGACTGAAGCCAGTGGAAGACGCTAGAACCGCTTGCTGTAGAACGACTTACACTGATGGAAAGTCGTTCGATGGAAACGGGCATTCACAACAGCGGGTACAGGCCGTATCGTCCGATTCATGTCGTGGCCGAAAACCGGTGGCCTTCTGCCGAGGCAGCCGCGGTCGCGGCGGTGTCCGTCGTGACCGGCTGCCATACGCTCAGAACAGATATCGTGGCTAGTTATTGAGGTGGTCCATATGGCACATCGTGTCGCCGACATTACCCAGTAGTCGGTGCGGGAACCCGAAGCCATGACCACGCTCGTCACGATACTGCGGCCACCGGCTTCGGTTCTACCACGCCTCGGTGCGGACCTGGCCTGCGCGCTACGGTTACGGGCGTCGGCCCTGGCCAGAGCAGGTCGGTACGACGAAGCCCTGATCGACGTCGAGGAGGTGCTGCGAATCTGCCGCCGCGCGGCGATCGTTCGGCGCACGACCGCCGAGGTTGAATTCGCTGCGGCGCTGAGCCTGCGCGCGCATGTGCTGCGGTGCTCGGGCCGGGAGCGGGAGGCGGTGGACGACGCACGGCAAGCACTCGCCCTGTGCCGAGGGCAGCTGTCCCGCGCTCCGCATCGGTTCGGCCCCATTCTACTGACTGCTCTGGACGAATTGGCGCGCTCCCTCGACAAGACCGGTGAACCCGGGCAAGCGCTTCCCTTCGGCGAGGAACTCGTCCACATCCTGCGCCGCCTTGCCCCACGCCGACCGCGCTACGACCGCTATCTGGCCGGGGCCCTGCATCAACTCGGTGGCTATATCTCCGATGCCGGGGAACTCACCGACGCGTTACGTGCCGTCGACGAATCCCTCCAGCTGTATCAACGTCTCGACGACGAGCAGCCGGGATCCTTTGCGCTCCAGATGGATTTGGCGACGCACAATCGGGATCTGTTCCTGGACCGGCTAGAACGTCAGGGATAGACGGTACTGGGCCCGTATCCCCTCTGCTCGCGCTGTGGACATGCCAACGGCGGCCTGGTGGCCGCCCGGCATCGGCAACGGCACGTGACGGCGGGCGGCAGGCAGGGCCTGCGTCGACGATGCCCTGATCTACATTGTCAGCCGACCTGGTCCGCATGGCAACAGCTGAACAACCTCAACTCGGCAGTACGGTGCGTTCGTCCGGACTCGGATGGCAACGGCCAGTTGATCTTCCGATGCCCCTGCCCTGGCCGGTCGGTCAGCGCGGTACGCAGCCGTGCGGACGTTGTGCGTGTTCAGGCGCCGCGAGAGATCGGTCGAGGTAGATGTCGGTGGTGCTGTGTTAGATGGCACTGTGAACGAACTGCTGCGCCGCCTTCCCGACATTCCGATCCTTCGTAACCGCTGTCGGGCGATGGCAATGCTCGATGCTGTTCTCAGCCCGGAGTGGGAGGCCCGCTACTACTCGTTCAACAGCCGCTGGGGCGATGCCGAAGAGATGGCGTCGATGCGTAACGGCTCCGGTGACGACTGGTTCATCGTCTTCTCCACCGTAGGTGTCTATGGCCGCGGGTTCGACCATGAAACACCCAATGCCCCACAGGTACTCGATGCTGTGCCTGCGGTCTTCGGTCCCTACGTCACCGAGCCTGCGTTCGCCGATCACGACGGTTCGCCCCTTGCCACGGTGTGCTTCTGGCGTGAACCTCGCGACACCGGCTGGGGCGTGTCTGCCGCCAACCGTGGCGGTCGAGGGTTGTTCGAGCTGCTGGTCGACGGTACGCCCGAGGGCTACCGGGAATGGGCCCAGGATTACTACGAGGCCGAGGTGAGCCTGGCGGCCGTCCAGCACGTGTACGCGCTGCTGCCACTGACGCCCACAGTGGTGACCGGGCTCAATCCTGATGCCGACCTCATCGATCTGGAGCCAGACAGGATCGAAATCGGCTACCCACGTTGAGCGTTCGATGCCCGCCAGCCTTTGCCGTCCGCCCGATAACGTATCCGCCATCGGGCGAATAGTGACGGCAGGCGGGCTGAGGCTCCCGGTCCGGTCAGCGCGACCAGCAGCAGTTGCGGACGGTCTGCACCGCACCGGGTTCCGGCTGCCGGCGCCTCGCGTTGGCCGGCTCGGTCAGCGCGGTATGCGGCATAGAAAGACGTTCTGTGTGTCGGGTGTCTGGACGTGGGGAACGTCCTCCTGATGCGCTTGTCGGGCTTGGTGTCCCATCGCGGTAGGAGGACGTTCCATGGGTAACGGTCGTGGCGTGTCCCGGGGTGATCGCAACCGGAACGCGCGTTTGGTGAGGCTGCGGGGGTTGGTCCCGGTGAGCAACGCGATAGTCGGGATCGATCTGGCCGAACGCAAACAGATGGTGGTGGTCGTTGATCATGACTCGAAAGTGCTGGCGCGCAGAACGTTGCGGTGTCGTGCCTGGGATCTTGGTGCTGGCCTGGACTGGGCGGCCGAGCACGCTGTCAGGGCTGGTTTCGCGGGTGTGACGGTGGCGTGTGAACCGACCGGGCATCGGTGGCGGGTGCTGGGGCAGTTGGCCGCAGACCGGGGCATGGCCTTCGTGTGTGTGCAACCGGCGATGACCGCGTGGTCGCGCCGCGCCGAGGACCTCACCAGCGACAAGACCGATGAGAAGGACGCGGTGCTGATCGCCCGGCTCACCGCCGGGCTGCGGTGTTATGTGCCCGAGCCGGTCGACGAAACCTGGGGCAGGCTGCGGCATCTGGGCGCGCGACGCGAACATCTGATCGTCGCGATGGTGGCCCAGGTCCAGCAGATGCGGGCATTGCTGGAATGCGTGTGGCCGGCCGCGCTCGAGACCGCGCGGCAACCGTTTCGCTCCCGTTCCTGGGTGGCGGCGATGCGAGTGATCTGTGAGCGTGACCGAGGTGATCTGACCCGGACGCGGCGTTTGGGGCTCGCGCGGCTCGAGCAAGCCGTGCGCGCGGGTGTCGTCCGCGACGGCGGGCAGCGGCCCTGTCTGCGGATAGTGCGGAATCTGTTTGCGGCCCTGAAGGATTCTGCCGGTGTTCTCGCGCATCGACGCGGTGCGCTCGAGCGCGTGCAACTACTGCTCGCCGATTGGACCCTCGATCGGCAGCGGCTGGCCGACACCGAGGCTCGCATGGTCACAGTGCTCGACGAGCTCGGGTTGACCACGCTGGTCACCTCGATCACCGGACTCTCGGCAGTCGGTGCCGCGGCGATCCTCGCCGAAACCGGTGACCTCACCAGGTTTCGGACCGCCCGCGCTGTGGTCAAACACGCTGGGCTGGCGCCGCGGGAGAAGCAATCCGGAGCTTTCACCGGCCGCACCAAGATCACCGGCCACGGCCGACCCGCGTTGCGGCTGGCCGCCTGGCGGGCCGTGTTCGCCGCCCGCCACGCCAACCCCGTCTATGCGGCCCGCTACCAACATCTGACCAGCAGAGACACCAACAAACTCACCCCGACCCAGGCCGAAGCCGCGATCGCGGCAGCCATCCTGCGGCACCTGCATGCCGTCGTCACCACCGGCCAACACTGGGACGCCGAGATCGCCACTCACGGCAGACCGAAACCATCCACGATCTCGACCGCCGCCTGACCGGCGGCCGTCGAGCGGTCGGTCGGGGCGAGCCCTACGCGGCATCGAGACACCCCGTGATCTCGCCTGTAATCCTCGGCAGCCCCGACCTGTCGTCACCTCAACCCGATTACACGCTGCAGGGAACCAACCCCATTACCGCTATGCCGGGACGACGACAGACCGAGGCACCGACCGAACCGCTTGACACAAAACGCCTTACGCTGATTACAGGACGTTGCCGGTTCGCCACCCAGCAGCTATCGATGCTGGGTAGGCCCACTCGACGAGTTGGAAACTTCCTCCGAGCTTGTCGGTTCATGCGGGTGTGCGTTGTACCAGGTCCAGGATGAAGGCGGTTACGCCCGTTGGCTTTTCCTCGGCCATGAAGTGGCCGGCGTCGATCGGCTGGTAGGTGGCGGTCGGAGCCCATTGCCGCCAGAGAGCGGCTGCGTCGAATCCGAGACGTGCCCCCCAGTCCTGGGAGATCACTGCAACAGGCATGGCCAACTGGGCGCCTGCCTTTCGGTCGGCTCGGTCCATCTCCAAGTCGATTCCGGCTGTGGCCCGGTAGTCGGCGACGATGGATGGCACAGCGCGCGTGGAGCTGTCGATGTAGTGTCGGCGGACCTCGGGTGGGAAGGTGGTTCCGCTGGGGTCCCAGGCGTCGAGGAACGAGCTGAAGAAGTCTTCGGCGACGGCTTCGATCATCCTCTCGGGCAAGCCCTTTGGTTGTGCCATCAGATATAGGTGCCAAGCGACGGCGGCATCGACACCGTGCAGCACGCCCCAGGTATCCATGGTCGGCAGCACATCCAGAATCCCCAAGTGGGTGATCGTGTCCGGGTGGTCGAGCGCTGCTCGGACCCCGACCAGTGCTCCGCGGTCATGGCCGATGAGGCTGAACTGTTCGTAGCCGAGTTCGCGTACGACACTGACGATGTCGAGCGCCATGGTCCGCTTCGAATAGGTGTCCGGCGTCGCCTCTTCGGGTTTGTCGCTCGCACCGTAGCCACGCAGATCAGGCACGATCACCCGGTGGCGGTCTGCCAGTTCACGGGCAACATGCCGCCACATGAGGTGAGTCTGCGGAAAGCCGTGCAACAGGACGATGGGGTGGCCGTCACCGCCGACGGCGACATTCAGATGGACGCTGTCCGCCCCCAGGACATGGCGGTATTCGAAGTCGTTGATTGTCGTGCCCGACATGGGCGCGCACCTTTCGTCGATCGGTTGGACGTGTCGTCAGGAGAAAATGGCGGGTAGCGGAGGTTCTGCACTCGCGCTTGCTCGCAGAGCCGGGACAAGAATCGTGTCGACCAGATGTGCCAGATACTCGGCTCCGGCGGGAAGCCCGTTCAGCCTGCGTAGAAGCAGCACTGACCCGGTGATTTCCTCGAAAGGGAATGGTTGAGCACCGGCTGGTAGCTCGCCCCGGGTGATGGCAGCCGATATCACCGAGGCTGGCAACTTGGCGCCGGTCGGCCCGCTCGCTTCTTCGATGTGGCGACACAGGTCGGGATCCTCCAGACCCGCATGCAGCAGCATCAAGCTCATCGTCGGGTCGGCAGCATCCATCGTGGTGGCGAGCCGTTCGCACAAGGCAATCAGGTCTCCGCGCAGGGAACCGGTATCGACCGGGTCCGCGGAAGTGTCGGCTGCGGGACCGGCCTTGACCGCGGCAACCACCATGTCCCGCTTGGTCTCCCAGCGCCGGTACAGCGTCGCCTTCGACGCCCGAGCACGACGCGCGACCGCCTCGAACGTCAACGCGTCATAACCGACCTCACCCACCAGCTCCAGCACACACGCGAGGATCTCGACCTCACGCGCCGCATCACGGGGCCTTCCTGCACGCACTTCAGGTACCGGATCCGTGGTGTGACTATTACGAAACGACACGTTCTGTACCGTATGTGGAATCCGGCTGGTTGTCCACCGATCGGTCCGGTCATCCCGAAAGCCGAATGGCGCTGAACAACTGCCCGGCATTTCGACATCCGCACATCGGCAGTAGCGGACGTTCTGCACCGCAACAGGTTCCGGCCGACGTCGCCTCGCGCTGGCCGGTTCGGTCAGCGCGGTATGCGGCAATGTAGTGCGTTTCAATGGGTCTCGGTCAAACCTGGATCCGGTGGTCGGTCACTCTCATTCGCCACGGTCAGTGGCGCATCGATCCAGCTCGCGCAGAACGTATGACGCCCATTCGCTTGTCCGTTCGCGTCCGCTGTTTGTCGCTGCGGTCAGTACGGAGCGCCACGACGGTGCAGTAAGAAGCGACCGGTACCGGGTTCGCAGCGACTCCAATGTCGCCCAGTCCGGTGGAGGGAAGTCGGCGTGACCGTCCAGAAAGCGGGCAAGGGTCCACAACGAGCCAACGCGAGACAGGTTCGGTGCGAGCCGGGTGACGTGCGAGAGGTATTCGGCCAGGACCTGTTCGGCGTGGTCGTAGTCCCAAATGGTGCCGCTCATGCCCTGACTCCACACCAGAGTGGACAGAAGACGCCCAGTGTGGTCGACGAGCTCCTCGTCGGCGTCCGGCTGTGCTATCGCTTCATGGACCGGTGCGGCTTCGGCGACTTTGTGGGCGAAGTAGCCGTTGAGGTAGTCGCCGTCGCAAGGCTTGCGGAGTAGCCACGGCTCGGCGGCGGGATCGCCGAGCCTGCAGATGGCTTCGACGAGGTACACGCGGCCCCAGCCAGCAGCGCGGTCGGCGAGCCAGATGAGGTTGGTCGTGGCATCGGGTAGCCGGGCAAGGGCCTTGGCGGACAGTGGACCGAAGGTGTTGGACAGCAGACCGATCGTCTGGATCAACGAAACATCTTCTGCGGTACCGACTTCGGCGAGTATCGCCATGCCGAGCACTGTCGGCTCCGGGTCGGTACTGGTGCGGGCTAGATGCCGACCGAGCTGGCGAACCTGGTCCGGGTCCGCGCGTCCGATCGCCTCGACAATCGCTGGGCTGCGGTGGATCGGAACGTTGTACTCGCTGACCGTCCGATGCAGCTGTGCAATGTCGCGGTGCTGGGTCGGGGTGGCGAAGTAGTCGTCGATGAGCTGACTCGTGCGGGTGCAGTCGCTGTCGGATCTTTCGTCGCTGAGCTGGGAAACGTCTCGTTCGTCGGCGTTCGGGTACGGCTTGCCGTCTCCCGGCAGCGGTACGTCCGGATATTGCCGAGCCAAAGCGACAGCATGGTCGTACAACGTGGTTTTGGGGCTGGGCCGAGCCGAGCCGGAGAACGCGCTCACCGCGCGGTGGAAAACTCGATTCTTTCGATCATGACAGTCGATGGTGACAGGCGTTGACAGCCTTCGCAACCGGCTCGGCTGGCATCGGACTGTCGAAGCCGACGAGATGCCCGACGACCGGCCCTCACACCGCCTTGCCGACAGCGTAAGGTGCTCTGTCCGTTTATTTTCCGCCCCTTGCGTTGACCACTTCGGTCAGCGCGGTATGCGGCAGGAGCGGACATTCGTTGTGGCGGGTAGGTGGCCACTCAGTCCAGACAGAACTCGTTGCCCTCGACGGGCTACGGGATCGCGATCGTAATGGAAGTCGTTCACCCCCTGTTGGTTTCACCACCGCGACACTGCTCAGCGGACGTACAGCGTCCAGGGGAGGACTGCGACGATGATGTCCAACGGGCCCTGCCAAACGTTGAGCCATTCAGTTCGTGGCGCGGGCATGATGGTGCGTAGCCAAGGCTGGGATAGCCTCGGCCCGTTGATCTTCGGGCGTGCCGGAGGGCCGCTCTGAACAGCGCCCTACGCGGCTAGGACATTGCCCGTGAAGACGATTGGCGGTGGCGGCCATCGCGATCGGACTCAATGGGTCTGATGACCGGGACGAGGCGGCTAGGGATGGGCTCGCAGGAAGCCTCGGTGCTCGGATTTTTCGATGACCAGGCCTGGGTTTCGGCTGTGCAGTTCCGCGGCAACGTCGTCCAGCGATATCGGGCGCAACCAGCGCTCCGAGATGGTCAGTGGGTGGCCGACCGTGATTTTGCCTATCGGGCCGTAGATCCATCTGGGCCAACGTCTTTCGGTGATCGTCGGGCTGGGCTCGACCAGTTCGATGGCCAGATACTTACTGCCATGGGCGGTAATCAGATGGATGCGCGATATCGCAGCCCACGGAATTCGGCCGAAGGGGCTGAACGTCACGCCCCGATCGTCGACTGCCATCTCGGGTGAGGGACGGACGATGTGGTCCAGTCCGACGAGAAGAGAAAGGATTCCCAGGACGATCGGCGCGACCACGGGAAGCGTCAACCGCGAGTCAGTGGTGGTGGTCGTTACGAGTAGCAACCAGCCGCCCGCGATCCCCAACAGACCCAACGACAACATCTCCACCCAACGGACCCACGAGGATCGAAAGATCGCCGGTGGCGCTGATACTTCCCGAGGCTGGTCCACAATCGTGGACTGTAGCGGTCACCATTCGGGCAGGCCGACGTGGAGTCGAAGCGTACCGATGCAAATGCGGTATCCAGTAATGCAATTCGCGCAGACTCAACGAGAAAACGATTGTCTCCCACCTACGTCCACCTCGATCCTGCGGCACGAACTCGAGCGAATGATCACTCCGGTCGAGAGGCGAGCCGGGAGACGAAGACCCGTTCCAGTAGGGCGTACAGGCGGTCCTGGTCCTCGGCGCTGAGTCTGTTCAGGCCATCTCGAGTGGTGTGCATCTTCGCTCGGATCGCGTCGGTGACCTGCTCGCCCGCGACCGTGATGACGAGGTTCGTGACGCGCCGGTCCGATGCGCTGGCCTCGCGGCGCACGAGGCCGCGCTTCTCCAGCCGGTCGATGATCCCTGTTACGTTCGAGGCGTCGCAGGCCATGATGCCGGCCAAGGCGCGCATCGCAATCGGGCCTCGGCGCAGCACGGTCAGTGCCTTGCCCTGAATCGCTGTGAGGTTCTCGCTCGCCGCCGCGAGTGTGAAGTCTCCGTAGTAGGCGCCGAGCGACACCGAGAGCAGCTCCATGAGCTGAGCGGTGTCGACGCGGGGAGCTTCTGCCATACGAACCAGCCTATCCACAGAAACTTGACTACCTCAAATATTCACCACTAGCGTGTGCCATATTGCTTGAAGTTCTCAACCATCTAGGTTGGCAAGTAACCACGAGGAGTGTCCAGTGACCGTCATCGCGTCCGACGCCGCCCGCACGGCTCAGGTTCTGTCAAGGCCCGTCATGCTGAACGGACTGACCGTTCCGAACCGCATCGTGATGGCGCCGATGACGCGCATGTTCTCCCCCGGCGGCGTTCCCGGAGAGGACGTGCGCGCCTACTACGCCCGCCGCGCTGCCGCCGGCGTAGGGCTGATCGTCACCGAGGGGACGTACGTCGGCCACGATTCGGCCGGGCAGAGCGATCGGGTGCCGCGATTCCACGGCGAAGAGCAGTTGGCGGGGTGGGCGAAGGTGGCTGCGGACGTGCACGCCGCAGGCGGCACGATCGTGCCGCAGCTGTGGCACATCGGCATGGTCCGCAAGCACGGCGAGGAGCCCTACGCCGATGCCCCCGCCGTCGGCCCCTCCGGTATTCGCGTCGACGGCACCGAGGGCACCGGCAAGGCGATGACCCAGCGTGACCTGGACGACGTCATCGGTGCCTTCGCGGATGCCGCTGCGGCCGCCGAGCGCATCGGCTTCGACGGCGTCGAAGTGCACGGCGCCCACGGCTATCTCCTCGACCAGTTCCTGTGGGAACGGACGAACCGCCGAACCGACGCCTACGGTGGCGATTCCGTGGCCCGGACGAAGTTCGCGGCCGAGATCGTGGCGGCGATCCGGGCGGTCGTCTCACCCGGATTCCCGGTGATCTTCCGCTACTCGCAGTGGAAGCAGGAAGCCTACGACGCGCGGCTCGTCGAGACCCCGCAGCAGCTGGAAGCGATCCTGGCCCCGCTCGCCGCGGCCGGGGTAGATGCCTTCCATGCCTCCACCCGCCGCTACTGGCTCCCGGAATTCGAGGGCTCGGACCTGAACCTGGCCGGCTGGACCAAGAAGCTCACCGGCAAGCCCGCCATCACCGTCGGTTCGGTCGGCCTCGACGGCGACTTCCTGCGTGCGTTCACCGGCGAGGGCGCCGAACTCGGCAGCCTCGACAACCTCCTCGATCGGCTGGAGCGTGACGAATTCGATCTGGTCGCCGTCGGCCGAGCCTTGCTCCAGGACCCGGAGTGGGCGTCCAAGGTCCTGGCGGGGCGGATCGACGAGCTGAAGCCGTACGACGCGGCAGCACTGAAGACACTGAGCTAGCCGTCGGCGTGCAGGCGAGGTCGCCCTCGGCGACCCGCCACCGCTGCGGGCAGACGACGGTTAGGCCGAGGGGCTGGCGATCAAGCACCACAGGGCGAGAAGGGGGTCGGCGTTGCACAGGCCGCCGGCGACGGGTTCGGTTGTTGCCGGAGAGGGCGATTCGAGCGGGAGGGGGTTGGCTGTGGCGGTGCCGGCGGCGGACAGGGTTGCGGCGCCGATCAGGAGGGCGGCGGAGATTCCGCGGCGTGCGAGCATTTGAAACTCCTCTGAGCGTGGGGTGGGGCGAGAAGAGGTCGGGTGGTGGCGGATTAGATTGCTACGCAGGCGGATCCGAGGTTGATGCCGGTGCCGACGTCGACGGGCTGTCTGATTTGAGCTGTCGCGTTCGGCTGGATGGCGTAGATGTAGGTGATTTTCGTCGAGGACGGGGTCCAGGTCGCCTTTGCTACGCCGTTGGAGGGCTTTGCCTCGGCGAATCCGCTGGGGCCCTGACCTTCCTCGAAGAAGTAGACGGTCTGACTGTTGTCGTCCACCGCGACGGTGACGGTGTACGAGCAGGTCGTTCCATACGTGTGGGTGCCGAGGGTGAAGGCGGGCGCGATCGCGATGCTGGTGACGGTCGCCGAGGCCGACGGCGCGGTCAGTGCGGTCACGCTTGCGACGACGCCGAGTGCGGCAGCACCCGCGACGATGCGTTTCATCTTGGGCGAGTTCGGAATTCGCGTCATGGTGTATCGATCTCCTGTCAGGGTCGAAATCGGTGCGGCCGGACGGTCTGCCGCCGGCCGAGGGTGAGAGTCGCAGTGCCCTTGCCGACGATCACGCCGTCCGTTGCATTGATGACGTAACAGCGGCGGGTCTCCCGGCCCCGACCAGCGTCGCGATCGCAACTGCCGCAAGGACACCGATCCGCGCCGAGAACTGTTGAACCTTGCGCTTTTTCGGACTCACAGTCCATTCGTCGGATGATCCCCGGATACCGTTAGCAACACTGGCGGCCCCCAAAACTGGGGGCAGCGTTCGAGCAGCTCTAGGAGAGTGCCGGCGTGTGGAATCGAGGTTCTCGGCTGCCGGTGCGTAGCAGCGCCTTCAGTTGGTCGTGGACGGCCGGGTTGGCGGCGCGATCGTGGATTCGGACGGGATATGTTGCGGCCGCGTCGATCTCGATCTCTGCCTCGGCAGCGAGCGGATGGTCTGTGGCCAGTTGGACCCCGATCCGCTCACGTCGCAAGAGAAACCGGCGCACGCCATGCCCCGGCTGTTCACCGCGAGTGATCCCGGCGTCGATCCGGCCGGCGGCGACGGCCGCCGGGATTTCGGGGGTCGCCATCGGCGTCGCACCGATATCCAGACCCGGGCAGCTCGCAATGAGCTTGTCCACCAAGGCCGGAGCGGTTTCCGAACCCGCGCTGGGGCTGTATCCGATGCGCAGGCGGCCGAGTTCCCCGGTTCCGGCTCGGCGGGCCGTCTCGGTGTGCTCGACTACGGATTCTGGCGCGATCCGGCCCAACCTGGCCGTTATCTCATCCGGGAGCGCTACGCCGACCAGGCGGCAGTCGACGTCCATATGGCGCTTGTGGACGTCGTGGCCTTCACCGTCCTGCTCCCGGAGTGGCTGACCGAGGACTCGCACGCGCTCCTCGAAACCACGACCGACCTGACCCGAATCCCGTTTTCCCGTTGAGCGGCTGCTGACGCCGACGCTACCTCTCGATCTCTTGGGACGTGATCATGGTGGAGTGGATTCCGCGGGCGTCGGCGGCCGCTGGTCCACCTCCGGTCCCGCCGGTGTCGCCGTGGTCGCTGCAGCCGTTCCCGGTCTGGCTGGGGTCGGTGCAGGTGTTGTCGCCCCCGCCGTTTTCACCGCAGTTTCCGGTGTCGCAGCCATGGGGCGGGACAGGCGGAGGCGGAACCGGCTCGGCGGCATTGCCAACCCACCCCCAGGTCCGATCGACCTGCACCACGCCGGGCGCTGCACTCGCCGCGGCCAGGGCCGGAACCGCCGCCGTCGCGGGAACTGCCATCGCCACCCCCGCCAGCACGAACGCAGTGAACAGCTGACGTGTGGCACTTCGGTAAGTCTCGTTGGTCATCATCATTGCCTTTCCCGGACTCGGTGAACCGACTGTTGTGCCTGATCGATTTCGTCACCTCGCACGTCTCGTTCGAGTAACGACTACGTCGTCGTGACCATCCGGGGTTGCGGCGCGGTCGACGGTGTCGCTGTGAATCCCGCTTCGGCGAGCAAAATCTGAGCAAGCCCGGTCTGTGCATGTCCGAGGACGCCGTCTACGAGATATTTCATGCGTGATCGCTATGAATCGAATCCTACTCAGATGATCAACAGCGGAAAATAGTCATCTCCGGCAGCGAGACAAGGACTCGATGCGTGCTCTCCGCCGGTCCGTCAGCGGATCCAGATGCCGTGAGCGGGTTCAGGGTTGGTCGTCCATGAGATCGAGGTCTTGCCACATTTGCTGGATCTGGCCCGAGGCGCGGATCGCGTCGTCGTCGGCGAGTTCGCCGAGAATGGCCTGGATTGCGGCGACTACGCCGGTGAGGGATGGTCCGGCGTGGGTGGCCTCGATGGGGGTGAGGATGAGGTGGTCGGCGTCCCCGGCGAGGGGGGAGGTGCGGAGGTCGGTGAGAACGCTGACGGTGGCGCCACGGTCGCGGGCGAGCCGGGTCAGGCCACGCAGGGTTCGGGTCAGACGCCAGATGTTGATGGTGATGAGGCAGTCGCCCCTTTCGAGGCGAGCGACGTCGACGGCCTGCGTGGTGGAGGAGCCGAGGGAAAGCCGGATGTCGTGCCCGGCGATGGCACCGAGGTAGCCGAGGATGTGGGCGGGACCGGCTCCGCTGCCGGAGCTGATGATGAGCGTGCGGCGGGCCGCCTTGATGGCCCGGGCGGTGGCGCGGATGGCGGCGAGGTTGTCCGAGGTGGCAAGTGCGACAACGTTGTTCGCATCCTGCCGCAGCATCTGGGCTGCGGGGTCGGCGGCCGCGGGGCCGAGGGAGATGTCACCGGAGGAGACAGAGGCGAGGTAGAGGGCGCGGAGTTCCTCGCGGAGCTGGGGCCAGCCTTCGAAGCCGAGTTGCTGCGCGGTGCGGACCACCGTGGAGACATTGACGCCGGCGCGTTCGGCGATCTCGCGTGCGGAGGAGTAGCTGGCGAAGTGTGGCGCCCGGACGAGCACCTGCGCAACGCGTTCGGCTTGGGGACCGAGCGTGTCACGTGTGGTGCGTGCTGCCAGCCATGCCTCGATGCTCACGTGTCGTCTCCTCGCGGGGGTAGGTGCCCTTGTCACTGCGCCGTGTGATGAGCGACATGGAAGCCGCGGCTGCTGATGGCATCGGCAGAGTCGAAGAAGGGCATCAAGGCCAGGGCGAACTCCTGGCGCTGGGGTGAATTCTGCCAGGCCGCACAGGCATCGGCGTCGGCCCACAGGGCGGTGACGACGATGGCGTCCGGCTCGTCCGCGGGAATCAGAACCTGCGCCGCGAGCGCGCCCGAGGCTTCGAGGATGCCCAGCGAGCGATAGCGCTCGACCAGCTCGTCACGACGGCCGGGCGAGGTGCGTAGCGACAGTGATGTGAACTGCATGGAACAATCATTGCACACATCGACTCTGTGCATCTATTGTTGCATTCAACTTGGCTATTACCGGAAGGAAACCGAGCATGAGTGCCCCCAATCCCGATCGCCTGTTGATCACGAACGCTCATCTGCTGCATCCCGAAAACGGTGAGCTGAGCGATGTTTCATGGCTGGAGGTCGCCGACGGGCGCATCGCGGGCCATGGCACCGGTCGCCCGCCGACAGTGTCCGAGGACGTGCCGGTGCTCGACGTCGCCGGGGCGACAGTGCTGCCGGGTCTGATCGACGCACACGTGCATCTGCTGTTGACCACCTTCGACCCGAAGGAAGCGGCCGGCTGGACCCCCGGGTACGCCACTGTCCGGGCCTTGAAGGAAGCCGAGCGCATGCTCCGACGCGGATTCACCACCGTCCGCGACGTCGGCGGCGCCGACTACGGGATGGCCCGGGCCATCGAGGAAGGGCTCGCCGCGGGTCCGCGTTTGATCTACGGCGGGAAGGCGCTGTCACAGACGGGTGGTCACGGGGACATCCGCCCGCTGGGTGACGACGCGATGCCCTGTTGCCAGAGTCGTCCGGCCTTCGCCCGCATCGCCGACGGTGCCGACGAGGTGCGCGCCGCCGCGCGTGACGAATTCCGCAAGGGCGCTTCGCATCTGAAGATACTGATCAGCGGCGGCGTCGCCTCACCGCACGACGAGATATCGGCGGTCCAGTACACCGATGAGGAGATCCGCGCGGCGGTCACCGAGGCCGAGCAACACAATCGCTATGTCACCGCGCACGCCTACCACCCGCGCGGCGTCAACCGGGCGCTGCGGGCGGGCGTGCGTAGCGTGGAACACGGAAACCTCATCGACGACGAAACCATCGGCCTGCTGCTCGAACACGACGCCTTCCTGGTCCCCACCCTGGTGACCTACGACCAGATGGCCCAGTTCGGCAAGGCCGCCGGAATGCCCGAACAGTCGTACAAGAAGATCGCCGATGTCCACGCAGCGGCCATGTCCGCGCTCGAACGGGCCCACACCGCAGGGGTCAACCTGGTCTTCGGCACCGATCTGCTCGGCCCGCTGCACAGCGCACAGCTGCAGGAATTCGCCCTGCGCGCCGAAATTCAGCCGGCGGCCGACATTCTCCGCGCCGCCACCACCACCGCTGCCCGGCTGCTGCGGATGGAAGGCGACATCGGCACCCTCGATGTCGGAGCCCACGCCGACCTGCTCGTCGTCGACGGCGATCCGCTCGACGATATCCGCGTGCTCACCCGGCCTGAGCAGACCCTGCGCCATGTCATCAAGGCCGGGACCGTGATTTGAGTTGTCGCACAAGCCGGTAGGACCGTGAACACACGGAACAGAGAGCAGCTGCGCGGTACAGATTCGGGAGCAGCGCGGTCGTCGCCGCGGGTGGCGGCGCGCGTGCGGAGGGGACGGATGTGGCAACCCCGTGCCGCAGCCCCCTCCCCTCCGCGGGTGCTCGACTTGGCGCTGCGCATCGGGACCGCACTGTTGGGTGGTGGGGCGAGTTGCCGGGAAGTCGAGGCCGCGATGCGCGCGGTCACCAGCGCATACCGCTTGAACGGCAGCGTCCCGAACGTCACCTTCTCCATGATCAGCCTGTCGTACCAGCCATCGGTGGACGTGGCGCCGCTGGCGGCGGATCGATCGGTGCTGGATCGCGGCTCGCACTACACCCGTGTAGACAAGGTCGAGCGTCTCACCGCGCGTATTGCCGACGGTCTGCCACCGAGCGCGGCAGCGGAGCAGCTGGCCGCGATCGAATGCGGGCCCGGCCCTTACCCGCAATGGGTGCTGTCGGTGGCGACCGCACTGGTCTCGGCTTTCGCGGCGGTCATGGTGGGCGGCGGCTGGTGGGTGCTCCTCGGCGCGCTCGCCGGCGGCCTGGTCGGCGAGCGCGCCGCGGCGGCGGTAGCCCGGACCGGGGCTGCACCGTTCTACCAGCTCGGCGCCGCGGCCGTAGCGGCAGCCGGAATCGGTGTCGCCGCAAGCACAGTGACCGACCGGTCTCAGGCGGGCGCCATGATCACCGGCGCGCTCTTCGCACAATTCCCCGGCCGCCCGCTCGTGCTGGCAATCAACGACGGCTTGGCCGGCTACTTCCTGACCGCCGGCGCACGCCTACTCGAGGCGTTCTTCCTGCTGACCGCCATCGTCTGCGGGGTGACCGCGACCCTGTACATCGGCCGCCTGGCCGGGACCGGACCGACCGTGCAGGACACCATCTTCGGCCAAGCTCCCACTGCCGGCTGGGCACTCGTGCTGACAGCCGGGGCGCTGACCGCCGCCTTCGCTGTCATTCACGAGGTTCCCCCGCGAGCGGTAGCAGCGGCCACGGCCACGGGCCTGGCATGCTTCACGACCTATCATCTCCTCGTCGTCGCGCACCTGGCCCCCGTGGCCGCGACGGCCGTGGCGGCCATACTGATCGGGATCTTCGGCGGACTCGGAGCCCGCGTATTGGGCAGCAGCACCTTGCCGCTGCTGGTGCCCGCCCTCGCTCCCCTGCTCCCCGGCCGCTCGCTCTATCTCGGGCTGCTCGCTCTCAGTGAGGGGCGTTTCGCAAGCGGCGGACCGCAATTGGCCCTGGCAATCACTCTCAGCCTCACGCTGGCAGTGGGCACCGACGTGGGCCTGCAGATCGTCGGCCGCCCGCCCCTGCCATCGGTCATCTCGAGCGGCCGGCCGAACCGGTCTGAACGCGCACTACGACTGAGGAATTGGCGGGAAACTGCTGTTCAGCTCCGGATCGTGCGCGATTGCACCGGCCGACCCGAACTCGGCATCTCGGTGCGTTCGTGACGCTGAAATGATTTGGGCGCGTTGGCCTCGGATCCGCGCCCGGACGAAAGCCGCCGACTGGATCGAGCACCCGGCCAGGGGCTTTCGTCGTGTGGTCAGTTCGTCAGCGCTGCCAGATACCGCTGTCGATGAAGTTCTCCCACATGTCGGCCGGGAACTGCAGGATCGGACCCCGGCCGTTGTCCTTCGTGTCGCGGACCAGCGTGACAGCTGGGTCGTGCCGAACCTCCACACAGGCCGACCCATGTTCCGACCTGCTCGACTTGTACCACGCGCCGACTGCTGGTCCCCTCACGCCGCATACTCCTTCGCGTACCGCATCACCAGATCCCTGGTCTCGTGCTCAGTCAACGCTACCTCTCGAAGGGCCAAAATGGTCCTGTCATAGTTGCGGACCACATCGTCGCGCTCGTGATAGACCCCGCCCAAGCCGTGAGCACCCTCTACATAGACGACCGGCGGATCCACAAAACCGTTCTGCAGCTTCGGGAATTCAAGCATCGTGAACGATTGCGCAGTCAGTCCTCGATGTGCGCCGGACTCGAACGTGACGACCCGTATGCTGATGTTCGGGCGTTGCCCCACCTCGGCCAACCAGCTCAGCTGCGCCGACATGGCAGGCGCGCCGGCAGGCCGATGGCGTAGAACCGCCTCCGACAGTAGGACATTGAGCTGGAATTCGTCCTGGTCGATCCTGGCTTGACGCCGGGCGGTGAGCTCGATTCGGCGTTCCAGATCGACAGCCGACAGGTCTGGTCCGTCGATCCGGATCACCCCCCTGCGGTAGTCGGATGTTTGCAGAAGTCCCGGCACCAGGATCATTTGGTGCGCCGTTATTCGCCGCGCCGATGTCTCGAGCCGCAGGTAGTGCGGAAAGTGGGCCTCGTACTGGTCGGCATACGGTCGCCAGAACCCCTTCGAATTGCCCTGCAGCTGCGCCGCCTTCGCCTGTTCCCTGACCTCGTCCCAGAGCGAGAGAGCCTCCGCCCGAATCTCTTCCGTCGCGCCATAGAACGCCAGAAGGTCTCTGAGCTGGGATGTGGCGATCTTGGTCGCTAGGCCGTCCTCCATCCGCAGCAAGGTCTGCCGCGACACTTCGATCTCCAGACCCGCCGCCAGTGCGGTCTTTCCAGCCCCTTCACGAATCTGACGAAGGAATCTGCCGAATGCCCTGCGGGAGACCGTAGCTCCGTTCATTTCGTTAGCCTCGCTATTCGGGTTGGCACTTTTTGGGCCTGCACAATTTGGGCTTCCACCATTCTTCGTGGCGTAGCTATTGTGCGCGTTCCAAACGCGCAAAACTAGGTGTCTACTTACAGATAGCTCCTGACGACGACGAGACAGAAACCGCCGCAGGAGAATTCACCCAAAAGCAACTAGGAGTCGTAATGCCTTGGGATGCTTGGGCTTTGACGCTCTTGACCGTGGTCGGGTCAATGGTCTCCATCGCCTGCCTCGTCGAGGACATTAGAAATTCCGGTCGGTTTGAAACAAGGAATGGTGGCCGCCATCGCCGTCAGCGGAAAACAATGAGCGTGCGTCAGGAGGTGAATGCGGCGTGGACAGGTACGAACGGTTGGAAAGCTGCGACGTTGGGGACCGGGAGCCCCCGATGACGTCCAGCGAGGCAATGGAATCGCTTGTTCTGCATCAGGACTGCGTTACCGCGATGTGTGAGCGGAAGATGGCGGCGGGGCAGATCATCAGGATCGATGCGGAGAAGCTCGAGTCCGCGAAGGTCATTCAGTTCCCAGCGAGTCGAATGGAGCCCGGTTGTGGCACGTGCGACCCGTAACCGGCACCGCGCGCCGCATCGGCGTCCCGCCACCCTCGCCGAAGCGAAGAGCGGCCTCGATCGGCACCGGGCGTGTGTGGACGACTGCGAAGCGAAGAAGCACTACGAGGATGCCGTCCGGCAGATGGTTCGCGGGCCCGGTCTCGGCTGGAATATCTGGCGACCGGACGACGACCGGGTCCGGTGACGAGAAGTGGGGGGGGGCCCGCACCGGGAGGCGGCCGGCGCGGGAGCGAGCCGGAGCCGGCGCGCGGGGGGCCGCCCCGCGGCGCGCCCGGGCGAGGCCGGGGGAGCG
>NZ_JBHZAF010000043.1:0-2944 GCF_042754085.1 Nocardia sp. NPDC059236 | reverse complement strand
GGCATGCCCGGCTGGCAACCCGCCAGTTCCGTCCCCGCCCGCCAGCCCCGCTTAGCCCCCCCCCCCCCCCGCCCCGGGCCCCCCCCGCCCCCGCCCCCGCCGCGGCAGCGGCCCCCCCCGGCGCCGGCCCCCCCGCCACTCGGGATTCGGAAGCGTCAGCCGCGGATCTTGGCCGCGACCGAGGCAACGGCGGTCTCGGACGGGAGTTCCTCGGCGGTGCCGGCGAAGCGGTCGCGGAGTTCGATCTTGCCCTCGGCCCAGCCGCGGCCGACGACCACGATGTAGGGCATGCCGAGGAGTTCGGCGTCCTTGAACTTCACGCCCGGGGAGGCGGTGCGGTCGTCGAGGAGGACCTCGAAGCCGAGCGAATCGAGTTCGGCGGCAACCTGTTCGGCGCCGGCGCGGGCACCCTCGTCCTTGTTCGCGATGACGACGTGGACGTCGAACGGGGCGACCTCACGAGGCCAGCGCAGGCCCTTGCCGTCGTGCATCTGCTCGGCGAGCACGGCGACCATCCGGGACACACCGACGCCGTAGGAGCCCATGGTGAGGCGGACCGGCTTGCCGTTCTCGCCCAGCACGTCGACCTCGAAGGCGTCGGTGTACTTCTGGCCGAGCTGGAAGATGTGGCCGATCTCGATGCCGCGGGCGGCTTCCAGGACGCCGAGGCCGTCGGGCGAGGGATCGCCGTCGCGGACCTCGGCGGCCTCGATGGTGCCGTCGGGGGTGAAGTCGCGTCCGGAGACCAGGCCGACGTAGTGCTTGCCCTGCTCGTCGGCGCCGGTGATCCAGGCGGTGCCGGAGACCACGCGCGGGTCGACGAGGTAGCGGATGCCGTTGGCCTGCAGGGCCTTCGGGCCGATGTAGCCCTTCACCAGGAACGGGTTGGCCTTGAAGTCGGTCTCGTCGAGCAATTCCACCTCGGCCGGCTCGACGGACGCCCCGAGGCGCTTGTCGTCGACCTCACGGTCGCCGGGGATGCCAACGGCGAGGATCTCGGTCTTGCCGTCGGGGTAGCGCAGCTTGACCATGACGTTCTTGAGCGTGTCGGCGGCGGTCACCTCGCGGCCCAGCACGTTGGCGGTATTGGCCCAGTCGACCAGCGTCGCGATGGTCGGCGTATTGGGTGTGTCGTGGACGACGGCGTCGGCCTGGCCGTCGAGCGGGATCGCCGGGGGCGCGGCGGTGACCACGGCCTCCACGTTTGCGGCGTAACCGGATTCGCGGCAGATGACGTAGGTGTCCTCGCCGACGGGGCTGTCGGCCAGGAACTCCTCCGACGCCGAGCCACCCATGGCGCCGGAGGTGGCGGCCACGATGACGTACTTGACGCCGAGGCGGTCGAAGATCTTCTGGTAGGCCTCGCGGTGGGCGTTGTAGCTGTTCTTCAGCCCGTCCTCGTCGAGGTCGAAGGAGTACGAGTCCTTCATGATGAACTCGCGCCCGCGCAGGATGCCTGCGCGCGGGCGGCCTTCGTCGCGGTACTTGGTCTGGATCTGGTACAGCGTGACCGGCAGATCCTTGTAGGAGCTGTACTCGCCCTTCACGGTGAGGGCGAACAGCTCCTCGTGGGTGGGGCCGAGCAGATAGTCCTGGCCCTTGCGGTCCTTGAGCCGGAACAGGCCGTCGCCGTACTCGGTCCAGCGGTTGGTGGTTTCGTACGGTTCGCGCGGCAGCAGCGCCGGCAGCGAGATCTCCTGGGCCCCGATGGCGTTCATCTCCGACCGGACGACATCCTCGACCTTGCGCAGCGTGCGCAGGCCGAGCGGCAGCCACGAGTAGACGCCTGGCGCGATGCGACGCACGTAACCGGCACGCACCAGCAGCTTGTGGCTGGGTACCTCGGCGTCGGCGGGGTCGTCGCGCAGGGTGCGCAGGAACAGGTGGGAGAGACGGGTGATCACGGCTCAACACAGTAGCCCCTGCTCGCGCACAGTTCACAAGGCATTACCGTGTTGGCTCGTGCTGGTGCTGCTGCCTCCCTCAGAAACCAAGTCCGACGGTGGTTCGGGCGGTCCCCTGGACCTGGATTCCCTCGCGATGCCGCAGCTCACTGCGGTGCGCGACAAACTCGTCACCGAGGTGATCGCACTGGCCGCAGACCCCGACGCCTCCCGTGCCGCGCTGGCACTGGGCAAGGGGGCTGACGCGGAGATCGCGCGCAATGCCGCGCTGCGCACCTCCGCCACCCGGCCGGCCCTGGACCGCTATACGGGTGTGCTCTACGACGCGCTCGACGCGGCCCGGTTCACCAAGGCCCAGCGCGCCAAGGCCGAGGCGCGCCTGGGCATCGGCTCGGCGCTGTTCGGGGTGATCCGCGCGGGCGATCCGATTCCGGCCTACCGGCTTTCGGGCGGGTCGAAGCTGCCGGGTCTGCCGACGCTGCAGTCGCTGTGGAAGGCGGTGCTGCCGGCGGCGCTGCGCGCGGAGGCGGCCGGGCACCTGGTGGTGGATCTGCGGTCGGGCACCTATCAGAATCTGGGCCGGGTCCCGGGCGCGGTCACCGCGACGGTGCTGACCGAGCGTCCGGACGGGAAGCGAACCGTGGTGAGCCACTTCAACAAACACCACAAGGGACTGCTGGCGCGGGCACTGGTGCTGTCGCGGTCGGAGCCCTCGGATATCGACGGGCTGGCCCGGGTGGCCGAGAAGTCCGGACTGCGCACCGAGATCGCCTCGCCGACCGAGCTGCTCATCATCACCTCCTGAGCACCACGATTTCCTATAGGGAACTTCCCTCGGCCGCGGCGGTTCCGCTGGCTAGAGTGGCCTGGTGGAACCCAAAGACCTGGATCCGGAAGTGCTCGAGCTGGCGAGCAAGATCTTCGATCTGGCCCGCAGCGGCGATGCTGACTGGGCCCCGATGGCGGGTCCACCGGCTATGCGAGTTGTAGCCGTTGCTCGAACTCGGTCGGTGACCATTGCTGCCGGAATGCTTGCGGGG
>NZ_JBHZAF010000042.1:0-22716 GCF_042754085.1 Nocardia sp. NPDC059236 | reverse complement strand
TGCGAGATCCGGCCCTCGCCCGCGTCGTCGATAAATCCGCCGCAGCTCTGCGCGGCCGCGCCGGCGTGCGTGATCTCGGGCTCGATACCGACCTCGGTGAGCTTCGCGGCCAGCGCCGCCGCCGGGGAGCTGGAGTTGATCACGACCGCGCACGGGTCCCAGCGTTCGACAAGGTCGACGATGCGGGCGATCACGGGCGCGGGTGGCCCGTAGTAGCCGATCTCGACGCGGATCCGCTCGGCACGGCCCTTGGTGCGGGTCGCGGCAGCGACAATGCACGTCTGTCGGTCGGTCGACATCTCGATCGCCAGCGCGCGCGGGCCATGCACACCGACATCGGTCTCGGCGAGCTGGTCCCACCAGTCCAGGTCGACCGCGGGCTCGACCTCGTCCTCGTCGACGGGCCAGTCGCCGCGCCCGAGGTACTCGACGTCGAAACTCTTGCGGCCTGCCTCGGTCGAGAACTTGCGGAGCTCGGCCTCGAGCTTCTTGTCGGTCTGAATCACGCCATAGCTGGGGTTCGCGGTGCGCCAGGTGGCCGGGTCCGTGCGGTCCAGGTGCTCGGGTGCCATCCATTCGGCGAACAACAGGCCGGTTTCGCCAGCCAGGCCGCGCCGGCGCACCGCGGCGAGCACCTTCCCGTTCGGGTGCTGCTCCTGATTGACCGCGCTCGAGGTGTAGATCGTCTGCGGATCGTCCGCGGCCATCTTCGTCGGAGACAGCGCGGCCATATCGGCCTCGGTGAGGTCGTATGCCTCGTCGTAGATCTCCAAGTCGACCTGGTCGAGACCGCGCCCGGCGTTCGCTGACCGGGTCGTGAACACCACTTGCGCGCCGGACTCGAGCACGATCGTGCCTCGGCCCTGCGAACAGGTATGGGAGGCAACGCGTTTCCGCATCCAGGACGTCGACTTGACGATCGCCCAGGTCCGTTTCCACAGCGATTTCGCTGTCTCCCACTGCTGTGCGCTGAACACGATGTTCTCGCCGAGCTTGAACATGCCGTAGAGCACGCGCAGCGACAGCACCAGGGACTTGCCGGCCTGGCGGGGCACGATCAGGCAGCACTCGGGGTGGGTCCAGGTGCCGTCGGGGCCCTTGGAGAGGATCCGCTTGAGCGACCAGCTTTGCCAGGGCATGACGCGGATCCGCGAGGCCGACAGGCGGCCCAGTTCGGCGGCCTTGCGGCCGAGGTCGGGGTCGCCGTCGGTGTAGCACACCGATTCCGGGCTCTGGCGCCCAACGAGTTTCGGCCATTCCGCGGCGATGATGTCCGCGAACGCCGCGTCGATATCGACGTCAGAGATCGTCGAGAGGGTCATGCTCACCCGTGCCGCCCTCCTGGCCGCGGCGGCGCGCGATCTCAGCGAGCATCTGCCGGAAAACCGTCGCGGTCTGACGGGCCTCGGTCATGGCGTTGTTGATGGAGACCTCGAGGACGGTGTCGTCGCCGCCTCGCGCGGTCACCAGGTAGGCCCAGAGCTCCTCTTCGCCGGAGATCAGGCGGTCGAGCCGGTCGAGACGGTCCTTGATCCGGGCGGCCTCGAGGATGAGTGCGGACAACTCGGCCGAATCGCCTGGATCGCTGAGCGATTCGTACAGTGCAGCGCCGCCAGAGGCGAGATCGTGGTCCATTCCCACCCCCTCGGCTCCGGAATTTTCGGGCCGTACAAAAAAAATTCCTGACTACCGCGATCGAGTCAGGCCCCCCCGGGGTCGGAATAATCCCAGGTCAGAGCCATATTCGGCGTTTGTGCAGGTCAGAGGCTTGCCGGGGCCCAGTCCAGGACGTTGCCCGGACACCCGCCGCGGGCCCGGGTGAGTGCCGGCCGGAGGTGGTCACGCGAGCCGTCGCCGCGGGCCTTGTTGCACACCCCATGGAGTAGGCGGTCAGCCTTGGTGCCGCCCTGAGATCGAGCGTGCGAGTGGTCGGCCGCGAGGCTCTCGCCGTCGACGTTGCGGGCCGCGTCGCGGTACATCGGCTCGTCGCACCACCAGCAGCGCGCGCCGTCACGGTGCCGAGCGAGCAGGGCATCGCGCTGTTGCTGGTGACGCCAGCCGAGGCCCTTCTGTGTCGTCGTTCTGCGGGTGGCCATGGTCAGTGATGCGTGATGGTCGGTTCGGGCTTGGCATTGACCAACGCTGCCGCGAGTTCGACCCACAGCTCGGTGTGATCGACGTGCACACGGTCCAGGCTGAATCCACGGCCAGAGCCGCGGGTGACGCCCGAGTAGCCGCGGAAGTAGATCCATCCGCCGTCGAAGCGGGTGATCCGCTCGCCGCCGTTGGTGACGTTCAACCGCTCGCCTGGGCGAAGCTGCGCCCGGGCATCGTTGACCATGCGTGCGATCGCATCGCGATTCGCGGCGACGACGAGCACGCAGTGGCCCTCGCGCATGTCGGCGAGGGCGGCGTCGAGGGTCGAGCCCAGCGCGGTGGACATCAGTGCGGGCCGTAGGTCAGCTGGGCGAGCACTAGGGCCCACCAGTCGAGCGGCAACACGAGGATCGGGTGCTTCAGGTTCATGATCGCTTCTCCATCGGATCCGGGGCGAGTTCCTCGCCGATGAACACATGCCGCGCGAACAGCGTCAGCGTCACTGACGCACAATCGCCGCTGGCGAGGGCATACGTAGGTGATGAGCATCGGGAGTGTCGTAACCTCTCGATGACCCGGGGTTCTCCTACTGTGGTTGTGCCACCAACTGATGAAGGAGAAATCCATGGCAGAAGTGCGGTTCGACGCGCCCGCTCCCGACAACCTCCCGATTACCAAACAGGCAATCGAGAATGTGCGGGCCGCGGGCTTGAAGAACGGCGGCGGGATCGGCGGCTTCAAGACATTGAGCGCGACTTTCAACGAGCTTCTCGGAGCAATCGCGGCCCTTGAGGGTGAGGTGATCAGCCTCCGCGAGAGCAGGGGCAGCAACTAGGCTGAAGGCGACGTATGCCCTGACATGCGAAAACCGCTACTGGGTCCGATTCCAGGGTCAGATCGTCAGTAGCGGTTTGTCGTCCCGCACACGATAGTTCACCCCTGCGGCTTGTTCGCCAACATCCTCACGTCCTGCGTGTTGCAACACCTGCCCGAACGGGCAAACACGCAGGTCCGGCCGATTGAAGAGTTGGCGAAAGTTCCTTAATATAGTTGTACGACGTGCCGGTTCCCGGTCACGTTGTCCGCCTGAAGCCTCCCGCAGTGGAGGCTTCAGAGCTATCTAGGGGAGCCACTTCCGGCACGAGTCCAGGTTCGGCTGTATCGCGTTGAACATCTGCCGCGCAGCCTTACGCGCCTTGGGGTGAGCGTTGTGTTCCTCGAGGTGGCGGCGAAGCATGTAGGTCACGACGTCGGCGGCCTGGACACCGAGGCAACCCGCAGAGTCCACATACTGAATCGGCTCGATATGCGTCAGCACCCTCGGCCGGTATCCGGGCGTCCGGCGTCGCGTGAAGCCGTCGATGGCTGCCTGGGCTTCCCTGTGCTCGTCCAGGATGTCGGCAGTGATCGTGGTTCGCTGCCCGAGGGTGAGGCACCAGTCGTTGACCCGCTCCAGGAGGTGGCGCAGGCTTATTCGATATGGGCTGTCGGGGTAGCGGTAGCGGGCGTTCAGTCGCGCCACGTCCACGCCTTGCAGATGGATGCGGGCACCGCTGTTCACCACCGCGTGAATGACCGATCGGCACACCCAGACCGACTCATGCACACGTCCGTCGAGGCAGGTCCATTCGTCTTTGCCGTGCATGATGCGGTGGGCGTGAAACTCGATGTCATCGGGGTGACCGATCTCTGGGAACTTGTCGGCCACTGACTTTTTCAGAACGTCCAGCGCTTGTTCGAGCTGCTGCAACTGTTCGGAATCCAGGACGATTCCGCCAACGTAGTAGTGGTCCTCGTTGCCGTAGGACTCATCAATGAAGGTGTGCAGCAACTCGCAAATCCTGCCATGGTGCGGAAACGGGTAGGACGGGAACAGCTTCCCGAAATTCTAGACGCCCCACCGCCATTCGCCCTTCCTAGTTTGCCGTCACACGTTCCGACCTGCGGCGAACTGCCAGCACATCACTCAGTCGGTATCGGGATCGACGCCGTCGCTGTGGCGCTCGATGATCTCGATTTCGCAGGCGCGGGGAAGTTCGGGGTGCGGGTTTCGTCGGTCATGGTCAGAAGATGGCGCCGAACAGGGCACCGACGACATTGGCGGTGGCGCGGCCGACGAGCGACCAGTCGATGGCGTGGGCGGCGGCGGACAGGGTTTCGATGATCATGGGGTGCTCCTTGGGTTGAGATGGGTTGCCCTCGGCGGGATTCAAACCCGCGTCTGCGCGAAGGGGCTGTTTGCCGGGCCTAATAGGCCGGCCGGTCTCGCACCGTGCACTCGCGCCGTCTTCGGCCGCTGGACTACGAGGGACATGGGGGTGTAGCGCGCAGCGGGCCCGCTGGACTGCGTAGAGGCGGGCCGTCCCTCGGTGCATTGCGTGGCCGAGGTTGCGGAGCGACCAGCGCGGCGGCCGGCCATGGGTGCTCGTTGGACTGCTTGCCGGATCTGCCCGGTTTGACGCGCTACAGGCATGAAAAAACCGCGGCTGACGTGTTCCGGGGTCGGGTCGTCAGTCGCGGTTTGTAGTGCCACATTAAGCGACCAGCGGGTTTGCGCGCAACAACCTGGCGCGGCTGGTATCCGGTCGGGCTCGGAATCCGGATCTGAATGTGTTGTACAACGATACATGCATGCTGTATAGTAATACATACCGGACGGGGTCGGACCCGACCGGCAGACCGATGAAAACGAACCAAGGAGAACCAATGGACAACATCCAGCGACAGGCATACGAACTCCGCTTCCAGCTCCGCGCGGGCGAGGTGTACGACCGGATCGCCAAGCGACTCCGCGCCGAGCTGTACCCGCCGATCGAGCTCGAGGCGCGGATCGTGGGCGTCGTCGGCCCGCTCGACCTGATCGCCAGCGCCGAGAACGCGCTCGGCGCGATCCGCGACACCCAGGGCAGCGAGGTCGTCAAGCAGATGCTGATCGAGATCGTCGAGGAATGGCTGACCGGAATGACCATCTACCGGGTCTGCACCGCCGAAAACGGCCCGGAGTGGATGCTCCGCGCGGCCATCATCGCGGCGACGCGGGCGACCGAGGACCTCGAACGCCTCGAGGACATCATCCTCGCTGACCAGGACGACGAGGACGACACGAACTAGCAAGCCAGCAGGGCCCGGAACCCCCGGGCCCTGCCCCTTGAACGCCGAACGGCCAGCGGGACGGGGCGCACGCGCCCTCAATCGGAATCCCGCCGGCCGGACCGACTACTCACGAACGGAGTACACAGCGATGGTAGACCCGACCAGCGACGCCACACCAGCCGCGAACGGCCTCACGACGGCCGAGATCGCCGAGCGCTACGACCGCGCGCTGAACACCGTGCAGAAACATTGGGTTACCAACCCGCGCTGGCCCGCCGCCCTGCCGACCAAGCGCGGGAATTGGAAGCTCTACGACGAGGCGGCCGTCGACGAGATCGTCCGGACGGTGTTCATACCCCAAGCGCCCGAGCCGGTCGGCGACCCTGACGACTTGCTGACTCAGAGCGAGGTCGCCGCATACCTCGGCATCGCGACGGGCACGCTACGCGGCTACATCTCTCGCGGCCAGTACGTCGAACCGGACGACACCAAGGGCGGCAAACGGTGGTATCGCCGGACCATCGACGCGAACCGGCCCCAGCGGCGACCGGCCATCAAACGCGCGGATCGTTGACGAGCGCGAAGTCGTGCAGGCCGCTCTGGTCGCCGGTCGCGGTGAACTCGCGGCCGGCCACCTCCGACAGCGGTATATCGCAGTCGCGGGCGATCTCGGCCGCGTCGAGGTCCATCGGCTCGCGCCCGGTGTGCCAGGGCGTGACAGCCTTGGCCTGGTCGCCGCGGGTCAGGATCACACGCAGCATCGCGCGCCCGTCCGGTTGTACCTCGTAGGTGCGCGCGGGTTTGCCCCAGTCCCACAACTCACTCATGCCGCGGATTGCCTCGATCCTCTGAACGGTGGCGGAAAGCGGGTCCGAGGCACCCTGAAGATGTCCGGGCCCTATGACCTCCACATGGAGGACGCCATCTCGATCGACCCACCCGACACTGTCGCCAGGCTTCAGCGCGGGCCCCTGATACTTGTACGGTTCGCTCACGCTTCCGATCCTCCCTCGGCGGCACAGAGCGCCTGTTGAATGCCTGCCCATCCGATATCAGGGTCGCCAGGGATGGCAGTAGCCGCATAGCGGGCGGCGATATCGGCGACCTCGGCTGAATGGTCGTCAGGCTCGAGGGTTGGGTTCCGCCACACGAGGATAGGCCGCAGTAGTTCGCGCTGGTGAATGAGGTCCTCGCCGAACACGCGGAACGTATCGCGGCGGCGGCCGATGTCGACGGTCACGTAATGCGCGCCCGCTAGCTCGGACATGGCCGGACGCTCCGACCACTCGCCGACGAGCTGAAAGTCCAAATCCCACGCCTGCCAGTGAATGAGCGGCGGTGTGCGTGTGGCGATCTCGGTCATACCGCCGATCCTCCCCCATCGACGTCCCACTCAGGGCGGTAGTCCGGGTGATCCGACCAGATGGCGGTGAGCGCCCGCACGGTCGGACATGGATACGCTGCCCCGTCGTAGTTGCGCCGGTCGTCGAAGTCCCGACAGACCGAGCAACGACCGCCCGGGGTGCGGGCGTGCTCGACGAGGATGAGCCGCATCGCCGCGCTCTGCCGCAGCACACGCGCCGGGTCATGGCGGGCGATGTGCCGCAAGCCGCCAGGGAAGCCTCCATCCGCCCCGATGATGAACGCGGGCAGCGTGCTCGGCGGATCCCAGCTCAGCGGGAACTCCTCGAGTGTTCGCAGGGACAGATGATGCCCATCGTCGAGAGCTTGAGCTTCCTCCCCGTCGGGCACTGGAGTGCCCGTGTGGGTGGTTTCCCAACGCCAGTTCGCGCCAGGGCGATTCGGATCGATCGCACCGCGAGCGATCGTTTCATCCTCGGCGAGCCTCTGCTCGATGAAATCGGTGATCGGGTCGCTCATGCTGCCGATCCTCCCTCGTCCTCCTCGGCCCCGCCCTTCGCGAGGTCGAGCGCGTCGCCGCACCGATAGACCGTGGTGTCGGTCCGATTGCGTTTCGTGGTGGTGATTCGCCCGGCCCGGTCCATCCAGCCGCGCTCGGTGAGCTTGTCCGCCCGGATCCACCGGTACAGCGTGGTTTTCGCGACCGGTGCGCCGAGCTCGGGGAGCACGCGCAGTAGCTCGCCGGCTGTGTAGAGCCGCTCGGCCGCCGAGTCCCGCGCGGTGGCCTCGATCTCGGCGACATCGTATTGCGCCCAGCACCCTCGGCACCGGACGTAGGACTCACCGGGGCCCGCGTGCAGCTCGGCCGAGCAGGCCGGGCACACGCCCCGGTAGCGGCGCTCGGCCCGGTCGACCACGCGCCGCATGCCTTCGGTCGCGCCGGTGATCTCGGCGAGCGCGTCGCCCGCGGCGGGGTGTGTGCGTAGGGCGTGCGCATGGCAGGCGAGCCACACCGCGGCCTGCTCGATGGGCGTCGCAGGTTCGGCGAGCATGTCGGCGCCGCGCCGTACGATGCGCGCCCGGCGGCGGGGCGGCCCGACCGGCGCGCCCTTGAGTCCGTACACGACCACGCCCTCGAGCCAGTGCACCACCTCGACGACCGGCGGAGCGTCGAGGCGACCAGCGCGGCTGTTAGCGGCGAGCTGCACCAGGCCGCGCGCGCCGATCGGGATCTCGACGCGAAGCTCCTCGGCGACCAGGCGGGCCCACGTGCCGACGGCGTTGTCGAGACGGTGCCGGGCGCGGTCGCCGCGCAGCGTCGCGCCGACCTCGTCCTGTTCTGCCCACTCGGGCAGATCGCGGGCGATCGACTGCACTGGGAGCGCGGTCTCGGCCGAGCGGCCGCCGTAGCGGCCCGCGCTCACCCGGGCGAGGCCGGCGCGTGTGGTCGTCCACTCGGCGACCAGGCCGGGCACGGCGAGCAGCTCGACGACGAGCCGCTCGGCGCACGGCACGCACAGGGCCCAGCCGTCCGGGCAGGGCCGCATGCATGCCGGGCACTCGATGGTCATGGATTACGCCTCCTCGCTGTCCCAGGTGATTTCGAGCCACAGCGCGCCGCCCTTTCCGGGCTCCGCGTCGTGAATGATCGGTTCCGGCTTGGCCATATGGGCCGGGATGTCGTCGGGCACCATGCCGTAGCCGATCAGCGCGGGTATCAGCCTCTTGTTGCGCGAGGTTCGCGCCGCGCGGCCCGCGGTGAGCGCGTCGCACGCTGGTTTGAGCGTGGCGACAAGGTTGTCGGTGTCGCGCCGCCGCCGGTCGCGCGGGCGGTAGTGCAACTGCACAGTGACGTGGTCGAGGCCGCGCGGCAGGCGGGCAGCCTGCGCGAGGCGGTGAACCGTACCGCGGACCTCGGCGACACGACGGGCGTGCGCGAACATCGCGCCCTTGGTCGCTCGCCTCTGGTTGAGCGTGAGAGGCGGTGCGGTCCATGGCAATTCGAGAACAGCGCGGCTCACGAGTCGGCCCCTGGCTCGCTGGCTGGCACCTCGGCGGCGGCGATTTCGGCGAGGCGAGCGCGAGCCCACTCGATCGCGGCGGGGACTTCGCGGCGCATCCCGGCTATCGCATCGGCGACGGCCTCGGCCGGGATCTCCACCGGTTCGGGCGGGGTTACGTGGAAGACCCCGAACACCACATCGAGGCAGTTGGACATCGTGGCGTCCAGGTAGCCAGCGATGTACGCCTCGGCGATGAGGTCTCGGTCAGCCGCAATCGGCTCGGCGCTGGCCCACGAATGCCCGATTTGGCAGTGCGACCGGTTGAAGTGAGTTTCGTGCTCGACGGTGCGTTCGCAAGCGATCTCGCCAGCGGGGCCGCCGCACGGGCTGCTGTTGGGGATTTTCGTTGTCGAGGTGCACTCAGCCACGGCCGCTCACCCCCGCACCGCATTTCGCGCACACCCAGAGCTCGATATCGTTTCCGGCCAGCTCGTCATGTGGGCAGCGGGCTTGCTGCTCCTGACTCAGCTGCTCGAGCGCGAGCCGCCCGCGGGCGATCAGCCGTTCAAGACGTTTCGAGTTCCGTTGCGGCTCAGCCATGGTTCACCTCCGGCTGCCACACAACGGTCACCGGCAGCGCGAGGCTGGTCCACGGGATCGGCCGGTCATCGCCGAAGCACACCCCCCGGGTTCCGTCGTAGCGGGCGGCGATGGTGCCAGCCGCGGACCGCACCACGACACCGAGCGGGAGCGCGTCCCGTTCCTCGGAGGTGGTGGCGACCCGGGCGGGCGGGCGCCAGCAGGCCTTCCGGATGGCATCGACGAAGTCGCCCGCGTCGCCGAGCTTGATGAGATCGGACTCGGGGAGCAGGTCATCGACCAAGTCCCACAGGGCATCCCACGGATCTTGCTCAGTCACGCTCCACCTCCAGCAATTCGGCCGCGTTCTCCGCGAACCACTTGAGCAGCTCGGCCACACCGGAACTGGTGCGCAGGCGCCGGACGAGTGCACTCGGCACGTCGTCGGCGATGGCCTGGAGGTGTTCGGGCTTGACGCGCTGGAGCCGGAGTCGACCCTCGGCCTTGAGGTCTCGGTCAGCCACGGCGGTCCGCCCTTTCGCGCGCGGCCGTGATCCACAGCCCAACCCATTCCGCGTGGCAGGCGCCGTGCCAAGCGGTACCCGGGGCAGTGCGGTGCAGGTCGTCCACGATCGCCTTGCCGCAGTACGGGCACATCTCGGGGTCGGCGATGAGGCTGTCTCCTGCGGCGCTCTCCGCGCGCAGGGCGGGACCCAGGTCTGCGATGCGGTCACGGGCGCCGAGTAGTGCGTCGGCGATCTTGCGGGCCAGTTCAGACACGGTCCACCTCCGGCTGCCACAGCACAGACCACTGGCCGTCTGGCAAATGCATGACGAACTCCCACCAAGGCTCCGCGAAGTCGAGGAAATGAACCTTGGTGCTGTGGCCGAGCCACTCGCCTGACCCGCCGTGGTCCACAGAGGCGACGTCGCCATGCGCGGACCGCAGGACAGTACCGGTTGGCTCGTTCGCGATCGCCGCGGTCGTGATGACGCGGGCCGGTGGACGCCAGCCCGCCAAGCTGCCGGACAGATGAGCGGCCAGCTCCGAGGCGAGGTCCATCGGGCCGGGGAGTACGAGCCACTGGCGATTCGGCCACGTGTCGATCGCGGCGGCGAGCTGGTCGCGGATCGTGTTGTCAGTCATCAGGATTCATCTCCTCATCGGCGAGCGCCATGTCGTCGGCCTCTTCTCGGCAGTCGGGGCACACGCAGTCCGGCGGGTCCCACGGCTCCCCGGAGCGGCCGTGGCCCAGCGCGATCTGGCAGATGTTGTTGTCAGACACGGCGGTTCTCCTGGAGGTAGGTCCGGACTTCGTGCCAGCTCGGGTACATGTCTTCGCGGACGTTGGCGACCGAGTACAGGTAGGCCCGGATGGCATCCTTGAGTCGCCCCGCGTCGGTGCCTTCGTGGGACTCGATGTGCGCCAGCGCGGCGTTGCCGAAGGCTGCGTAGTCGAGTTCGGGCCGGATCGGATCAGCCACGGTTGGCCTCCTCGACGTCGAACACCGCGAGGGCGGCGTTGTACATGGCGATGAACCGCGGGTTCGTGGACATGTCCCGCAAGCTCTGGACGTCAGCGCGGGTGGTGCCTCGGTAGGCGATGAGCGCGCCCGTCCCTTCGAAGGTGCGGATGTTGCCGAGCTCGTCGCGGCCGGCCGGGGCGGGCAGGTGCGGCGTGCCGGTCACCTCGGCCCGCTCGGCCAGCAAGGTCACCGTCACCTGTACCGGGCCGACATCGGGTTCAGCGTTCAGGATCGGGCCGTCTTCGCTGATGACCCACGGGAATTCGTGGCCGTCGATGAACAGCTTTTCGTGCTCGTAGTCGATGACGACGTTCTTGGCGAGCTCAGGCACGGTTGGCCTCCTCCGGGATCAGGTTGGGTACGAGTGCGGATGGCATCGGGACGGCTCCGGGTCAGTGGTCGGCGAACGGCTGGTGCGGGAACCCGTGCAGGGCCAGCGGCCGACCCTCGGCGAGCTCCTGGCGCCACTGGAAAGCGAACTCGCCGACGCTGCCGCCGTCCTCCCACATGCTCACCAGCTGCCGGGTCGCAAGATCCGCGCCCGCGGGGTCGATGCGCCGCAGAACAGCGAGCAGGTAGGCGACACCGAACTCGCCGGTCGAGAGCCCCGACCAGGCGACCAGCAGTTCGGATCCGATCTTGCGGCCCAGATCGGCGTCGAGCGTCGCGACGGAGGCTTCCACGTCCCGGATCGCGTCGAATCGCTTCTGCTGCTCGACCACCGAATCGAGCATGGTGGCCAGCAGTGACAGCGCGGGCTGGGTTTCATCGCCCGCCCACTTCGGCCACGGCCACTCGCTCGTGTCGTCGGGATCCATGGCGCGGCGGCGGGCTTCGACGATCTTGGTGGTCTGGTCCGCGGTCAGCGTTCCGGATTCGATCGTGCCCCAGTCGATGTCGGTGGCTTCGAGTTCGCGGGCGTAGCGACGCAAGTCGTACCAGGTGTCGTACGCGACCGCGCGGCCGGTCCGGATGTGAGTGAGCGAGCGACCGTATTCGCTGAGGCTCGCGCGGCCCTCGCTGTCGATGGTGACTTGCGGGACGAGCGCGAAATGCTCGGTGACCTTCTCGCCGATGACCTCGGCGTTGCGGTCGTCGGGTAGCGCGATGGTCACGGAGACCAGGCCGATTGCATTGTTGGACATGGATCTTCTCCTCGAGGTTCAGGCGGCGGTGCGGTTGATGGTCGGATGGATCGGGATCGGGTCGAGGTGTGGCCCGCCGCGGTCAGACGCGGTGGCCGACGCTGCTCAGGGCCCGGTCGAGACCGGGGCGGGCCGGGGTGTCGGCGAGGGCCTGGCGGTCCGCGACCTTCGTGCGGAGCTCGGCGAGCTGCGCCTCGGTGAGGTTCACGTCCGGTATGCGTCCCAGCGCGACACGGCGCGAAAACCGGTGCGCGTCCGGCGGTGTGATGCCCATGTCCTGCAACGCTTCATTGACGGTGTCCATCAGGCGCCGGTTCTCCTCGGGCAGCGACTTCAGCGATTCGAAATAGGCGTCGCGGGAGTGGCGCACGATCGAGGCGGGCAACGGTTTGAAGCCGTCGGGGGCGAGGCGGTAGGCGCGGGCGGTACCGGCGAGCAGATCCTCACGCGAGAGCCCGGATTCGCTGAATACTTCGGCCCAGGCGAGCACCGTGCTCTCGCCGCCGTTGGGGAACCACGGGTCATTGCTGGCGCACTTGGCCAGGACGAGGGAGGCGGTCTTCTTGTCGTCGTCGGTGATCATGCGAGTAGCTCCCTCATCGGGTCTGATTGCGGCTGAGGCTGCGGCGGACTGGTGAGGCGGGCACCGATATCGAGGTAGCCCTGGACCTTCTGGTCGGCGCGGGAGGGCCCACTGGCGGGCGATGCGGCCTGAGCGCGGGGGGTGTTCTCGGCGGCGCGGCGGATCCAGTTGCGCCACGTGCCAGGCCAATCGGACTTGCGGCCCTTGGCGCCGGGCACGCCGTTCCAGTAGTCGACGAACTTCTGATGCTCGGCGCGCAGGTCGACGTTCGGGTGTTCGGAGTGCATGGCCGCGACAACGGCGTCGGGCGGTCGCCAACCTTCCGGCAGCCGTTCGCCTTTCGCGGCCGAGTCGCGCTGGCGCGGCTCTCTCTCTTTAAGGGACGGGTCGGGTCGGGTCGGGTAGGGTCGGGTAGGGGTGGACGCGTCCCGGACGCTGGCGTCCGTCCCATCGGACACGTCCGGGACATCCGCGTCCGTCCCACCGGACACCGGTGGGACAACGTCGGACACAGAGGGTTTCGCGCCCGCCGCCTGGGCCTTGCGCTGCTCGCGCCACGCCCGCTTACGCTCGGCCTCAGCAGCCCGATCGGCCTGCACAGCAGCGGCGGTCGGGTTGTGCTTCTCCCAGTTCAGGAATTGCCAGCCGCCCTCCACCTCCTCCCAGAGACCGGCGTCGATGAGCAGCGCGGCGATGGCCGGCGTGCCGCACACCTCGGGCAGCACGTAGTCCGGAATGAACCCGTCGGTGAGTTCCTTCGAACTCCAGGCGCCGGCGAGGGTCCACACGCCCGCGGCCGCCGCGCGGTGACGCCGCGGGATCTTCAGAACTTGGCGACTGGTGGGGAACCCGTCGTCGACCTTGAACCACGGCAACTACACCACCCCTTCGGGGAACATCGGATAGTGCGAGTCCGCGATCTTCTGCGCGAGCGCCTCATCCTCGGCGGCGCGGGCCTGCGCCGCGGTGGTGTGCTCGGTGCAGCGGTACTGCGCCCGCTTGCCGGTCCACTCGGCCGGGGTCTTTCCGATCGTCGATAGCAGGATTAGCGGGCACCCGTTACCGATGTCGGCGTCGTCGTCGTTCACACACCGACGCTTCGGGTTGCCGCCACCCAG
This sequence comes from Nocardia sp. NPDC059236, assembly GCF_042754085.1. Classification (NCBI taxonomy): domain Bacteria; kingdom Bacillati; phylum Actinomycetota; class Actinomycetes; order Mycobacteriales; family Nocardiaceae; genus Nocardia; species Nocardia sp. NPDC059236. The sequence goes on along the minus strand of NZ_JBHZAF010000042.1, from coordinate 9,209 downwards.
GCAGACGGAGTGGGACCAGATATCCCGCACGGTGCCATTGGAAAAGGCGCGCTCATCGCGCGCCGTCTTCTCGTACTCGTCATAGGACTTCACCGGCCACACCGCCTTCGGCCTTCGCCTGCTCTGCGGCCAGCGCATCAACGAGCTCGGCGATGAGAGTGTCGGCCTCATCGATGGTGAGCTTGCCGGGGACTGGAACGGGCTTTCCCAGGATGCGGGACGCGAGGTCACGCTGGTCGGCCTCATCGATGACGCCCAACGCGGCCATGAGCTCGCCGATTCGCACAGACTGCTCGGCCGTCATCAGCTTCGGGGCGTCGGCCTTCCGCGCGGGGTGCCGCTTCGGCGGATCGCTCTCGGCAGAGGCCTTGGCCGACTCTGCGACCTGCGCAGTGTTCGGTTTTGCGCACGAATTTGAGGCGGCGTCGGAACCGCCGATGTAGCGGGCATAGGCGACACCGGCGCGGCTGCATGCTTCGAATTCACCGGGCGGCAGGGCTCGCCGCATGCCGCGTTTGATTTCCCAATGGATCTGGCGCGACCGGCGCTCGCTGATCGCGCGGGGCCACTTCGCCCACTGGCCCGGGTTCGCCCGAAGAGCCTGAGCGAACTCGAACAGAAGGGGGTCCAGTCGACGCCCCGCGTTTCCTTTGGATGGGGGCAGCTGATCGACGAATTCGAAGCTCACCGCGCACCACCTTCGGCCGCACCGGTGATCCGGTCGAACCAGCGCATCGCCCAGCGGGCATCACCCATCGCGGTGTGCCGCTCGTCGACGCCCGGCGGCTCGACACCGCACGCGCGCGAAAGGTCGTCGGACTTCCAAGGCAACACGAGTTGCTCGCGAATCGACTCGGGCATAACGGCTTTCACCGGTGCGGCCGCGCCGTGCAGCCAGCCGACGGCCATGCTCGCGACGTCGATGAGGTGGTAGTGCCACGCGTGCGTGAGGTGCTGGGAGCGCAGTAGATTGGCGAGGGTCTCGGTATCGAAGTTCGGGACGAGGCCGATGATGTGCGCGCCGTGCGTCCAGCGCGCCACCTCGTGGGCCGCGTCCCTGGGACGCAGGAATTCGCTGGCGTCTTTGTATCCGAAGCTGAAGTCGGGAATGGTGCCCGCCAGATACCGGCCGTAGGGGTGGCGCTCATAGAAACGACCGACCTTCAGGCCGTACGGGTCGGCCGTATCGAGATCGATGTCGACGAAGAACTGCGTTTCCAGCTGTTGACCGTCGGGCTCACGACGAATCATCGCCACCTCGTATGCCTTCCGGCCGGGGTGGACGCCATCGGTCTCGGTGTCGAGGAATACGACCGGCGTGGTGACGTTTCGGCTGCCGGTATCGTTCGATCCGGCCGGCCATTCCTCGGTCGCCTCGGCGACCGAGTCGAGTTCGAACGGCTGCGTGTTCCCGGTATCGCTCACCGGTGTTCCTCCCAAGTGAATGCCCATACGGGCTGATGGATGTGATGAATCGCGCCAGGCCTCTTGCCCAGGTGCGCTGCTCATGACGCCGCCGCGAGTGGCAGATCGAGCAGGCGGTCCGCCCTGGCTCGCTGGATGAACTCGCGGTTCGGGATCGACTTGAGCACTGCGAGTGAGATACCGGTCCGGTCCGAGAACTTCGGATAGGTCCAGCCGAACTCGGCGCGGAGCTTGCTCAGGTGCGCAGCGACCGGGGCAGCGTCGACCAGGTCCCTGATGCAGGGCTGGCACCGGATCGCGTGGGGCGAGCGTGTGAGGAACTCGCGCCCGCACGGGCACGTCACAGTCCGGGTGGGTTTGGCGGTCGTCGTCTCCGCCGTCGACGGCAGATGATCGATGCCGACGTAGGCCCGCAGCTGTTTTCGCTCGCGGGCGCGGCCCAGGTTGTAGCCCGCGTGGATCCCCCGCCGCTCGCTGCGCCGCACCGCCTCCGTCCCGCACTCGAGCCGAATCTCGCACCGTGTCACGCAGATCTCTTTCGCGGCGAACTCGGCCCGCTTGTCGCCCTCGGCGTCCCATAGCTCAGGGTTGACGCCGGGCGCATTGCAGGCCGGGCGCTTCGGTCCGCTCAATGCGCCACCTCCACGCCAGGGACGGCCAGCAACTCGATTGCCTTGCGGACACGGTCGGCGAACTTCGGGAGCCGTTCGAAATCAAGGTCTTTCGCGAGCTCGGCCAGCATGGTGACCGCCACGACGTCGAGCACAGACACGGCGTCAGCGGACGCGGGCCCGGGCGTGGGGAACGGAATCGGCGCGCTCACTTGGCCTCCCCAGCGGCCGGCGCTTCGGCCTGCGTCACTTCCGCCTGGACGCGGTCCGATGCGGCGATCGCCCGGGCGGCTTCCGCCTCGAACTCAGCGCGGTCGGCGATGTACCAGACCCCGACGCGCTCCACATCCAGGCCGGGAAGCCGACCGCGGAACATGCGCATGCCCGGCGGAGTCTCCTCGTCTTCGAGGCCGAGCAGGGCCGCCCACTGTTCAGCGACGGCCGCCGGATCGGAATAGCGCGCCGCTTCAACCATTCCGCGCAGCTCGAGGTGTCCGCAGGTGAACAACATGTTCCACCACAGCGCAGGCGCGTCCGGCGCGAGCGAATTCATGAACTCGGAAACAGCGGGCTGGATCGCGGCCCGAAAGGCCCAGTGGTCCACGGTGATCGGTGCTTGCGTCACCAGGTCACCGCCTGTCCGCTGTCGGCCAGCCCAGCGCGGCCCGTCCAGGCCGGATCCGTGAAGTCCGACTTCAGCGCGCCGCCGCGAACGAGCGACTGCCGCTCGGCCTTGGCCGCGGCGACGTACCTCTCGTTCCGCTCGTCGTAGATGGCGAACGGGTCGGTCACCGCCTCGGCCGCGGCGCGGCGCGCCTGCTCCTCGATCTGCGCCGCGATGTCGACGCGGCGGTGCAGGGGCCACCAGCGGTTGCCCTGCTTACGATGCTTTCCCATGTAGCATTCCTTTGCGTCTCTGGAATGCATCCCGCGAGGTAGGGACTCGCGGGATGCTTCATTTCAGGGGTTGGACAGGGCAGTCGCCGCCGGACAGTCATCACCGGCGGCGGCCGACCCGGACCCCGAGACCGGGCTCGGGGACGACTTGATGCCGAGCAGCTGCAGGACAGCGCCGGTGATATTCCTCATCACGCGGGGCACCAGGATTTGGCCGGCCATGGCCGCGCTGGTGTCGATGATGTCGGCGACGAGCGCGAACTCTTCGGGCTCGAGGGGTTCGGGAAGTGGCAGCGCGGTCAGCGGCTGATGCAGCCGTCCGTGTGCCTCGACGTCAGCCTCGTAGGCGAGGTACCAGGGGGTGTGGGTGCTCATCGCCGACCACCCACGCCCGCGACGATGAGGCCAGCCAGGCCCAGGGCGATGGCAACGATTGCGACGCAGAGCCGGTCGATCACAGCGGCGCTCCCCAGCAGGTCAGCCACATGCCGGTCAGCCAGCCGCTGGCGACGATGAGCAGCGCGACGAAGTCCCAGCCGAGGATGGCGGTCGTGTCCGGGACACGATGCGAGCGAGGGTGATTCACGATGCCCCCTCACCGGTCGCCGGAGAGTCATCGGCTCCGACGACCGGGGGCTCTCCTACTGTTGGGGTGCTCGATACACCAACCTGTGAAGGAGAAGACTCATGTCCATCCAGCATTTCGACTGGAGCACCGTCGATCCCGCCGAGTCCCCGATCACCTACGAGATCAAGACCAAGGTGGACGCTGCCATCGCCGAGAACGGGACGATCGGCGGCGTCCAGGCCGGACTGTCCGGACTCATCGCGGCCGTCCACCGGCTCGAGGGGGAGATCCGCAGCCGCACTCAGGCCGACTGACAACCCCGCGAGTTTGAGATCGTCGAACAGCTTCGCCGTGACGGGAAGCTGTTCGCGGTTTCCACCACCAGTGAACTCCCCGAACGTCACGCCCAGACTTTCCGCGACACCCAAGGCCACGCGGCGGTCCCAATCCGCTATCTCCTCACGCATGATGAGACGCACATCGGCCTCGGTGAGGACCGCGGCGGTGTCCGCATCCATATACGACTGAGGGCGCTTCACCGCGACCGCCTACCCGCCGAGGCCACCAGGCGGAACAGCGGAATCAGCGCCGCGAACAGCAGCGACCACACGGTCACGAAGGTCACCATGCCGATCACGCGCCAGCTCCGAACGGCCACGATCCGATCGGGGTGCGCAGGGGAAGGATTTCGGGAATCGGCCGCGGGGCCAGGTGGAGCAGTGAGCAAATCCAGGCGTACAGGTCCATTGCTGCTATCTCTCTGTGTGCGTTGGGATTTGGGAACGGTGTGCGATCGGCCGGAGCGGGGTGTGAGGGGACACCCGGCGGTCCCTCCGGCTGAGGGCGCGATTCCTGCTCCGGCGACAGCGCACGCCGGAGCAGGAAGCTCAGGCGGTGGCGCGGCGGCGCTGCATGCGGGCAGCACCGCGCTTGGAGAGGCCGGCGGGATTGGTGGGGGTGACGGGCGCTTCGGCGGGCGGTGTGCTGGCGGCGCGGATGGCGGAGCGGTGGGCGATCTCCTCGGCACCGACCGTGCGCATGTAGGCCACGACGCTGCACATGTCCGAGCGCGTCATGCGCCATTTCTTGCCCGCGCGGACGGCGGTCACCTCTCCGCGGATGATGCGGCGGTACAGCCAGTCCTCGGACGGCGCTCCGGTCACCTCGATGACGTACTCGAGGGGGAACGTGCGGTACAGCCAGTCCTCGGACGGCGCGCCGGTCACGTCGATGGCGTGGTCGAGGGGGAGCGTCTCGTATTCGGGAGCCGGGGCGGTCATGCCAGCAGCTCCTCGGGGATGAGCGACCGGAGGGTGCGATCGGTCGCGTTCGCGAGGCTGAGCAGCTCGATCACAGTGAACTTGCCCTTGCCGCACATCTTGCGGTGCAGCGTGGCGAAGGGGATGCCGGTTTGTTTGGCGGCTTCACGAATGCTCAGGCCGGACTCGGTGAGCGCGTCCTCCACCGCCTGCCCGAGCACCTCGTTAACGTGATCCATATGGAGCACTTTAGTGCTCAATCGGATCACATGGCAAGCGGTCGGCTATGCCCGGTTCGGATCACTAATTGCTCCGATCCCCTTGCGGACAGTCCGTTATGGAACAGATACTGATCCGTATGGACTCAGGGCAGGCAAACGCACTCATCGGCGCTAACCTGCGCGGATTGCGCGGGAAGAGGGGGTACAGCCGTGAAAAGCTGTTCGAGTTGTCCGGGGTGCCGATCATCACGATCAGGCGGATCGAAGGGGGCACCAGGGCCGCCCCCGCCGACGTGCTGATCCAGCTATGCAATGCCCTCGGCGTCAACGTCGGCGATTTTCTCGACGACGTTCAGGCCGAGCTCAAACAGATCACTCGCGCGAACGCCGGCGAGTGACGCCGCAACGACGAGCTGGCCGGCGTCGAAGGGTATGACGCCGTCCAGTCGGGCGCGTAACGCCTTGCCGGACAACGAAAGCGACCGCTCGAGCTCCGCGCGGTCGCGGTGTCGCAGTCGATCCCTCAGTCGGGCAAGCGATTCGCTGCTGGGTCGCCATTGCGGCGGCCTGCGTGGGGGTACTGGCGGCGAACTCCGGAAACTTCCTCGACCCATCGGGCGTGGGTCCCTTGACGGCCTGTCTGCCGGATTGTCTTCCGGCAAAGCGTGTTTCACTATTCCTCCGCACCCCGAAAAAAGTGTGGCGCGCCAGGATCGCGTCAGTACGGGCCTGGCTGCCCAAACCTGAAAGTGCGACCCTCACAGCAAGGTCGGCAAAGCGAACTTTAGTGTCAAGATCTTGACACCGCAATAAGGCAGGATGCGATAGCCTCACGCCATGGATCGGGGAAGCCTTAGCCGCGCATTCGGACATGAGCTACGCGTTCGCCGTCGCGGCGCTGGCCTCACTGCCGAGCAGATGTGGAACCTGTTGCAATGGCGGAGGGGCACCTACAGGCGGACCGAGAGCGGACTGAGGGAGCCGACGCTGGGCGATATCTGTGAGATTGCAGAGGCGTTCAACGTTTCACCTTCAACAATTGTCGTAGCTGCGAAAAAGCGCTGGGAGGCGGGCGACTATCCAGAACGCAACCCCGGCGACGAATGGCAGGACATTCTGGGCACTTGACCGGTAATGGTTGTTCGGTTTCGCATGTCATGGACCGCTCGTACTATGCGGCCATGCTGCGTTGGCTCGCCGGGTTACTCATTTTTCTTCTGACAGTCTGCGTCGTTCGCCTTGTGGTGCTCCGCCTTTCGGGTCGCTGGCTGACCGGTGGCCTGTGGGCGATCGCGCTCGGATTCGTGCTCTACATGCCGGATATCGACAACAGCATCGACACAGCGATCCGGCGCAGCCCGATCGGCCTGGACAACGTCGCCAATCTCGCACACATCCTGTTGACCCTCACCGCCTGGTGGACGCTGGGCGTTCTGAGTCTGCGAGTGCTCCGCACCGCCCCCGCGCTGGAACCGGCGATTCAGCGCAGCTTGTCCCGGCACGCTCGCCTGCGCCGGTTCGTGCAGACGATCAGCGATGACCAGCCCCTCGAGTTCGCGGTCGTACGGATCTGGACAATCGCCAACGGGATCACCGCGGTGGCAGCGATAGTCGTGTGGCGGGTGAGCGCTCTGCCCGACGTCGCGGTCCACGACCTTCTGCAGCTGCACGACATCGGCACGCGAGTACTGGTTGCGATGTACGGCGGGTGGGCGTTCGTCGGCGGCGTCCTCGTCGTCACCGCGTCGGTGATCGGATTGCGCTACGCCGGGCCGCCGCGCCCCGCCCTGTGGGTGATGCTGGGCATCGGCAGCTGTGGCATCGGGTACAGCGTCACCGCCGCCCTCGCCCTCGCCATCGCCGGAACCGAATTTCTGCGGGTGCACGCGCAGACCGTGATGGGCATATGGGCAATTCCCGGTCTGGCGCTGCTCTCCTTCAGCGGCATCCCTGGCATTGTCAAAGCCCTTCGGGGCCGCGGCGCGCCGCGCGCAGCGGCGGATTAGACCGCCGAAATTCGCTGACGCGGCTCGCGGTCGCCGAGCGTACGTGCGGTGACGGCCTTCTCGATCTCGGCATCGGCGACCGCCGCCATCCGCGCGACCTCGCGGTCACAATCGGCGCGGATCCGCGAGACCGTATCCGCGGCCTCGGCGCGAACCTCGGCCACCTCGTCGCGCGCGAGGTCGCGCATCGCGAGGGCGGCGTCGCGCTCCCGCCGCGCCGCGTGCGCCTCGCGCTCGGCCTTGTGCCGGGCCCGCTCGGTCTCGGCGATGGCGCGCCGGGCGTGGGCGAGTTCCGTTACCGGATCCTCGGTTCCGGCCGCTTCGGCCGCGGCATATCGCCGGGCCGCGCGCAGCCGTGTGACCGGATTGTGTGACGGGTCAGTGCAATACACCTTCGGCCGCCCGGGCCCGGTGCGCGGCGGTATCGCGACGCCGCACACCGAGTCGGGCCCCGTCGGAAACTGGCAGTGACCTGCTGAGATTTTCATTTCATTTCACCTGTCAGGAAATGAAATCGGCGGTCACGCGGCGTCGGCGAGGTCGCCGGCCTCGTGCCGGGCGACGTGCTCGACCGCGGCGTCGTAGGTGTCGAACACCTTCGACTGCACCTCGCCGTCGAGGGACATCCAGACGGCCTCGAATTGCCCGTCGACCGCATCGATCTCGCCGAGCTGCCCGGTGCGCACGAGTCGGCACCGGCGGGCGACTTCGAGGTCGATCACGTTGCGACGCACGGTCGGCAGCCGCTCGGCGACCTGCGCGGCCGCGGCCAAGCTCGCACGGTTGTCGATGTGCGCGTACTTCCGGTCGGTCGTGTTGGTGGATTCGTGACCGGCGTCGCGGGAAACCACGAAGATCGGGACGCCGGCCTGCAGCCGCCACGAGATCCCGGTGTGCCGGGTGGTGTACGGGGTGATCTGTTTCGCGAGCAGCTTCTCGACGACGTCCAGGCCGAAGCGGGTGAGCAACTGCGCGGGCCGCTCTCCGGTCCAGTGGGCGGAGTTGCCGAACAGGTCGAAGCCGTTCGGATTCCGGCCGTCGCGGGTGAGGGCCTCCAGGCGGCGGAGGGCCGGGCCCCACATGCGTTTGGCGATGTCGGGGACGGTGAGCGGGGTGCCCTTGCTGGTGCAGAACAGCAGCGCGTCGGCCGGGCGGTCCAGGTCGAGCCGGGTGATCGTCTTCAGGGGGACGTACGCGGTGCGGACGCCGCGCGAGGACTTCGGCGGGCCGAGCTTCAGGCGGCCGTCGTCGTACTTCCAGGCCTTGGTGATCCGGACCGCGCCGGTCTCGGGGTCGATGTCGCCGACGGTGAGCGCGAAGATCTCGCCCGGGCGCGCCATGGACATCACCGCGAATTCGAGCAGGGCGCGCCACTGCGGGGCGAGCAGAGCGTCGAACAGCTCGTACTCGGTGGGGGTGAAGAAATCCAGCTCGCGCCGGTAGACCTTCGGTAGCCGGGTGTAGGCGCACGGGTTGTACGGCACGAGGGGAGTCGGCCGGCGGCGCGCCGCGGCGGCCATGGCCTCGGACACGAAGCCATGTTTGTTGCGGATCGTCTTGGGGCTGTTGCCCGGTGGCCGACCGGGCTTGTTGCTCGCCTCGTATTGCAGGTATGTCACCCAGGCGGCGTCGAGGTCCTCGTCGTAGGCGGTGACGGGCATGCTGCCCATCGATGTCTGGCCGTCGACGAGGAAGCCGTCGATGTCGAGGGCGATGTAGCGCAGGTACCGCTGTGCGGTCGCCTTCTCGATTCCGGTGCGCCGGGCGACGTTCTCGCGCAGGTACTGCCCGATCGTGATCACCGCGGGCTCGGCCTGGACGGCCAGCTGGGCGGCGAGGATCTTCTCGGCCTGCTCGGCGCCGACGGTGTCGAGCAGCTTCGCCCAGCGGAACGCGGCGGCGTCGTCGTCGAAGACCTGGGAGGTGGCGACGGTCTTGCCGTCGCGGATGACGTTGTAGCGGACCTGCCACCCGATCGAGCCGTCCGAGCGTGGACGGGGGCGCGGGGTGTGAACGCGCTTCTTGGGGGTGTTGGTGCGGGTGGACATAGCGCAATACCTCGGTGGGTCGGTGCGCTGTAATCCCCTCAGATCACGGTGGACCGCTGGAGCCTCGCCCACTTTCGTGGACAGGGCTCGTGGACACAAACAGGCCAGTAGGGCGGAGACCCTATCTGACCTGCGGTGACAAAAGTGGAGCCTAGGGGAATCGAACCCCTAACC
>NZ_JBHZAF010000041.1:0-31870 GCF_042754085.1 Nocardia sp. NPDC059236 | reverse complement strand
TGCAGTGCCGACGGCCGCGCGCTACCAGAGATGATCTGTGCCCGTTGGTCTTCGAGGTCGCCGCGTGGCCGATTCGAACCGCGCGCCATGCGGCAGAATAGTGCGTTCATCAGATTGCGCGGGGCATCGCTCAATTACCCAGTAAGTTCGAGCGGACTCGCTGCAAGCGCGCGCTCCGTCGACACTGCGTGGTGGTCGGTTATCGGGTGTGGAGCCCGTCGAGCACGAGTGTGATCAGCTGGTTCGCGGAGCCGCGCGGTTGAGCGCGGCGGACCGCTCTCGCGGTTCCGATGAGCAGATCGAGCACGTCGGTGCCGTCGACGTCCGCTCTTACCGTCCCTGCCTTTTTCGCCTGTGCGAGAACGTCTTCGAACGATCGATTGAACTCGTCGTATAACTGGTCGGGTATCGCGAGTGCGGATCTGGTGCCGTGGTCGAGGGCTTCGCACAGCGCCTGGTTGTGCGCGATCTCGCCGACCAGGTAGGCGAAATAGCCATCGAATGCCCCGCCTGCCGCGGTGTCGTCGGCGGCCAGTGTGCGTGCTCGTTCGGTGAACTCCTGGACACGGCCGACCACGATCGATTCGAACAGTGCGGTGCGAGTGGGGAAATGCCGGTACACGGTGCCGACACCAACCCCGGCGCGGCGCGCGATCTCGTCGAAAGAGACCGAGCCGCCCTCGGCCGCCAGTATCTCGCGGGCGACGGCCAATACCTGGTCACGGTTGCGGCGAGCGTCCGCGCGCAACGGTTTGCTGGTCGGTTCGGCCTGGCCACTCATCGGTCGATGGTAACTCCGATCTTGCGAAACGGAGAACTCTCTCCGTATGCTCCCTAACCGGAGATAGTTCTCCGGTTTTATGACTTCGTTTTGGGGAGGACAGCGATGGACCAGGTTGTATTCGTCACTGGCGCGACCGGACAGCAGGGAGGAGCGGTCGCATCCCGGCTGCTCGCTGACGGCTGGCGAGTGCGCGCGTTGACTCGCCGTCCCGACAGAATCGAAGCTCGACGTTTGGCCGACGCCGGCGTGGAGGTCGTGGCGGGCTCGTTGGAGGATCTCGCAACGATTGATCGCTGCGTCGAGGGCGCCTACGGCGTATATAGCGTGCACCCCGGACCGCTGTCTCCGGAGCAGGACGAGGTTAAGGCAGGCAAGGCGATCACCGATGCGGCCGTGAAACATGGAGTGCGGCATTTGGTTTACAGCTCGGGTCTGGGTGCCGATCGCGGTGGCCAGTCGGCCAAATGGGAGATCGAGCAGTACATCGCCGCGTCAGGTATCTCGGCCACAGTGTTGCGACCGAGTTCGTTCATGGAGAACCTGATCACGCAGTCGGCCACCGTCGGGATTCGCGACGGTGCGCTGCGGACCGCTGCGGCTCCCCATGTACGTCAGCAGTTCATCGCGCTCGATGACATCGGCGCTTTCACCGCACTGGCGTTGCGGAACCCGGACAACTATCAAGGCCGGACGCTGGAGCTGGTCGGTGACGTCTTGACGCCTCCCGAGGTCGCCGCCCATGCCAGTGCCGTCGTCGGCAGGGAAGTTCCCTATATCCAACGCTCGATCGAGGAACTACGCAGTATCAACGAAGGGTTCGCCCGCGCCTACGAGTTGTTCAACAGTGGGGACGGCAGTGTTCCCTATGTCGACATCGATGAACTGCGTTCGCTGCACCCAGGATTGCTGAGTATGCGGAACTGGCTGCAACGCCGTGGAGCGGAACTGATCCAACCACTGCTCGATCCGCGACCCTGACCGCAGCCCGAAATGACCTCATCGGGTTGATCTTCCGCTGCCAGGCGATGGCCGAAGGCTCTTACATGCGCGCACAACGCTGTGAGAACAACGGGTAGCGATCGAACGCACTGAACATAGCGCGCACTGCCGGCGGCTGTATGGCGCTCTGCCCGTTGATTTTCCGATCCCCCGCGCTGGCCGGTTCGGTCAGCGCGGTATGCGGCAATTCAGCGGGTTGACCACCTGGAAGCGACGGTGGCCCTGTGCCTAATCATTAGTTGGTGTCAGGCGGGCCAGTGAGGCAGAAGGGATGGCCCGACGGATCGATGAGTACCCGCCAGCGGTCGGGGGCGGGCTGGAAGTCCGGCTTGGTTGCGCCGCAGTCGATGGCCGCCTGCTCTGCGGCATCGAGATCGGTGACGAACAGATCGAGGTGCATTTGCTTGGGGACCTCATTGCCCGGCCAATCCGGTGGCCTGTGGCCGGCCACGTGCTCGATCGTCAACGTCACCTTCGAGCCCTGTAGCACGACCAATTCGTCTGATTCGTAACGCAAGTCGAAATCCAGCAGGGCGCGGTAGAACTGCGCGAGGCCGCGTGGATCACGGCTGTCGAGTGCGATCGCACCGAATCTGGCTATAGAGGCCATAGCTCCCCCGAGACTTCTGGGCCCCCGCCTCTCGCAAGGGGCCGCGCCACCACCATGAATATCACAGGCCAACACCGGCCTGAGTTGATGGCTTGCGCCACATGGCTTCTCGATTCGGCATCGCGTGATTCGCTACGCGTGTGCTGTGAACTCGTTCCGATCTCTGTCACCGCCTCTCGGCTGGGCTCGCGCTTGCCGTCGTGTTCGTCGTGAGCGCGGATGAGGGTCTACCGGCACTGTCGCGGAGTGGGGAACGAGCGCCTCGTCTGTGAAAAGCACCGGGCATAGGCCGTTTGGTAGGCCCGGTGATCTATGTCGATGATTTGGTGGTGGTGACGCACCGACCGTTGTCCGAGGGGTCGCCGATGCCGGGGTATCTGTTCGTCGAGACCGTGCGTCACGTCCTGACCGCGGCCGATCTAAGCGTTGCCGAAGGCGCGGCAGGTCGGGTGGGCGGTTCGCCGGGCCGCCCACGCCCTGCGCAACGAGCTGGCCCCTGATTTCGTGTTCTCTGCGATTACCGGCCGCAGTGTCGCGCACTTTCATCAGCATGTGTTCATCCGCCCCGGAGGTGCCCCGGATACGGTGTCCTGGTTCAACATCGACTCCTGGAACGACCGACCACGCATCGAGGAATCTGCCCTGGCCACGCTCTGTGCACGCCTCGCCACACACTTCGTTCCGGGCAACGAGGCAAAGTAGTCCCACGGCGATGAAGGGCGGCGCTTAAGTATGCTCTTCTCGGCATTGCCGTGCAGTGCCGACGGCCGCGCGCTACCAGAGATGATCTGTGCCCGTTGGTCTTCGAGGTCGCTGCGTGGCCGATTCGACCCGCGCGCCATGCGGCAGTTGAGTGCGTTCGGGTGACAGACGCGCGTCGGCCTATTTCATATCCCGCGCTGCGGATGAATCCGGTCGAATCGGCAAACCGATCTACCTCAGCCGGGCTGGCGGTCCATTGCGTCGCGCAGTGTGCTGCGCGGGCATGGCGGCGGCCTGTACCGGGAAGGTGGTCTCCGTGCCGAGTTCGATCGTCACCGCGCTGCGCTCAGCTGATTGCCGGAAGCCTCGGTTCAGAACTTGCCGGTGTGGTGTTCGATTCGGTGCCCGAGTCGGCCGGCGAATTCGGTGATGAAGTCCTCGGTGAGGGGCGGCCAACCCCAGAAGTCGAAGGCGAGGCTGCCTAGGGCGAAGTTGTCTGCCCATTGCCAGGTGGTGATGGGGCTCGGTGTGGTGCAGGAGGGGCAGATTGCTGCGCCGGTGCCTGTTTGTTTCCAAGCGTTGATGGCGTCCGAGAACGGCTGCCATACAGCGGGATCGGCTTCCCATTGCTGCGGGTAGTCGATGATCACGGTGGTGTCCCGACAGCGTGGGCATACCGCGGAGGACGGTTCGATGCCGCCCTGTCCGGCGTAGTGGTCGTGGCGTCCGACGATGACGGCAACGGGGCCGGGGATCCAGTCGGCGCCCCATTCCTGGGTGATCTGCGGCCAGTCGGGGCCTGGCACATAGCCTTCGTCGACCTGGAGGCTGTACATCGCGTCGCGCGAAGTCTCCCGAAGCAGCCATCGCCGCGACACCATCCAGTCCACCATGTGCTCGGCCAACATGCTCGCGTCCGCCGAGGTCACATCGAGGTCGACGATTCGTTCGAAATAGTCACCCACACTTGCATCCTGCCACCAGGGACCGACGCCCATACCCGAGCCAGCCGACGGTGGAGGCGCACTGTCGGTCCCTGGCGGAAGCTGACGCGCTGACGAGACCGATCCGCCGATCTTGTGTAGGCAGCGAGCGCAGGTGACCTCCGCACGGGTCGGTTCCAGCGCAGTCGAGGACCACCCGACGACCCGGTGTGACACAACAGCTCTGGTACTTCCTCGCCCTCGACCCATTGACCGAGGCTGACCGAGTGCACAGTGCGCCGGACCGCACGACCGCGTGCATACCCGGGTCGCCGAACACCGCCCGGGCGGCAGAGGCGAGGGGCGCGATATCGGTCATGCGCCCCAAAGGCTTCTCGATTGCCTCGGCGTCGAGGTTGGCCCTGCCGACCCGATATTGGCGAGTTGGGAGTCGTCGTCATCGCATGCCCCGCACCTTCCGGACCGCCGCGGGCGCGGAATGAGCCGCACAACCGCGACATCGGGCAAGAACGGTGCGGCATCGGGCGCTGCGGCCGTGCACAGTCTGGACACCGAGGTCGGCGACCTCACCGCCCTCGTGCTGAAAACCGGTGCGACACAGATGTTCGGTCTGAGCTCGGGTGGGCTGATCGCCCTCGCGACAGCGCTCAGAGCGCCACAGATCCGTCAACTCGCAATCTACGAACCGGCGCTGGCCGTCGACGGTGGACAACTGCTCATCTGGATGGGACGAACCGAGCGCTACCTCGATGCCAACCGCCCCTCCGCAGCACTGGCAACTCTGTTCAGCGAAACCGCCGACCGCGACGTCGTCGCTGCGGAACTACACCAGTTCCTCACTGAATGACCACTCGGACCCACACGCTCTTCGGCAAAGTAGCGCACTGCCCTGCGGCTTTGGATGACCTCTGCCCGTCGATCTTTGGGGCCATTGATCGCCGTTCCGCAGCGGGCGACTCGCGGCATGAGCTTGCGTTGGTCGCGCCTTCTCACAATTCATGATTTTCTGAATACAGATTCTGCTGTACTATCATGGTGTGGATACCCTGCTGCATCGCGATGCGCTGGCCCGCTTCGGGCACGCCTTGTCGGACCCCACTCGCACCCAGATCTTGTTGAGCCTGCGCCGGGCGCCGGCGTATCCGTCCGATCTGGCCGAGCAGATCGGGGTGTCGCGTCAGATTCTGTCGAATCACCTTGCGTGCCTGCGGGGTTGCGGGCTGGTGGTGGCGGTGCCGGAAGGGCGGCGCTCGCGATATGAGCTGGCCGACGCTCGGATCGGGCGGGCTCTCGATGATCTGACGGGGCTGGTGCTGGCCGTCGATCCGACGTGCTGCCCGGACTCGGGCTCCGAGGGGTGCTGCTGATGTCGCAGTCGCTGGGAATGCCGTCGCTGCCTGCGGCGGTGGCGGTGGGGCCCGCGTCGCAGCGGCGGGCGTTGCTGGCGCGTCGTATTCGCTGGTTCGTGGCCGCGACGATCACCTACAACGTCGTCGAGGCGATCATCGCGCTGAGTGAAGGCGCGCGAGTGTCGTCGACGGCGTTGATCGGGTTCGGGTTGGACTCGGTGATCGAGGTGTCTTCTGCTGCTGCGGTCGCGTGGCAGTTCGCCGGCCGCGATCCGGAGAAGCGGGAGAGGGTGGCGCTGCGGGTCATCGCGTTCTCGTTCTTCGCCCTGGCTGCCTACGTCAGCGTCGACGCGATCAGCGGCTTGCTCGGGGTCGGTGCGGCGGAGCATTCCCCGATCGGCATCATCTTGGCAGCGGTGAGCCTGGCGGTGATGCCGGTGCTGTCGTGGGCCCAGCGCCGCGCCGGGCGTGAACTCGGATCCGCTGCTGCGGTGGCCGATTCCAAGCAGACGCTGCTGTGCACCTACCTGTCGGCGGTGCTGTTGGTGGGGCTGCTGCTCAACAGCCTGTTCGGGTGGTCGTGGGCCGACCCGATCGCCGCACTCGTCATCGCCGGTATCGCGGTGAAGGAAGGCATCAACGCCTGGCGTGGCGATACCTGCTGCCCATCACCGGCCGCGTTCACCACGAACCCCGGCACCGCCGCGCACGACTGCGCTTGCTGCGACGACTGAGCCGCAATCTGCCAGGCCGAGCCGATGAACATCACCGCCGCAATAGGATTCGTCGTCGGCCGGTACCTGGTCGCGGGCAATGCGCAGCATCTCCTCGGACAGGTCGACCTTTCGACGGCCAGTGTTGCCCGTTCGGGCGGCGCGGGAAGCGGCACGAGCGGGTATCGACCGCTCGGTTGGCTTGTGGACTCATTCGGTTGTCGGTCCAGCTGATCGTCCCGATCAGCGAGACGACCACCAGTCGGGACGTGGGTTCGGCCGTTACGGTCCGGCAATGACCAGCGAACGGCACGCAGTTATCGCCCTGCTTCACAGGTTGCCGATGCGCTCGACCGGCGGGACTGGGCGGGCCTCGACGGCGTGTTCGCGCCCGATGTGAAGGCGGACTATGCGGGGGCCGAAATAGTCGACGGCCGGGACAATCTCGTCACGATGATTCGTGGATACCTCGACAAATGTGGTCCCACACAGCATTTGATGGGCCACGAGCAAGCTGTTGTTGACGGCGAGCGTGCCACGATGTCGGCGAAGATGCGGGTCCACCACATCGGTGCGAATCGACCGGATCTCATGTTCGAAGTGTTCGGTTGGTACCACGCCGAGGCTGCCTGCACCTCGGACGGGTGGCGGATCGTGGGCTGGCGGCAAGAGGTCACCCATGAGGTCGGGACCCACGAGGTGTTCGGCCGCGCCTAGGCGGCACTCGGACAGGTCAGGGCGTGACGGGGTCGAAGCGCAGGTGTAGTTCGCGAGGTGCGCCGACGCTGATGCCGACCGACCGCTGCACTTCGGTGCCGGGGGCGAGGCGGAAGCCGGTGAGGCGGTTCAGGAGGCGGGTGATGCCGATGTCGAGCTGCATGCGGGCGAAGTGGCGGCCGACGCAACGATGGATGCCGATGCCGAAGGCCAAGTGCGGGTTGCGGTTACGGTCCAAGTCGAGTTGGTCCGGGTTGTCGAAGCGGTCGCTGTCGCGGTTGCCCGAACGCCAGTGCACTGCGACGCGGTCGCCCTTGGCATCGGGACGCCGAGCAGGTCGTTGTCCTCCATGACGAGCCTGCCCATGACGCTCACGGTCGAGGTGTAGCGCAGCAGCTCGTCCAGATCGCGTGTGGACCAATCGGGTTCACGCAGGCGCGCTTCCAGGCCGGGTATCTCGGTCAGGAACTCGGCGATGTAGGCGAGTGCGCCGCGGGTGGTGTCGAGCCCTCCCAGCAGCAGCACGGTGACCACGCCGAGCCGTTCCTCCATGGTGAGCGGTCGGCCACCGGCGACGGTGGCATCGACGATG
This sequence comes from Nocardia sp. NPDC059236, assembly GCF_042754085.1. Lineage (NCBI taxonomy): Bacteria > Bacillati > Actinomycetota > Actinomycetes > Mycobacteriales > Nocardiaceae > Nocardia > Nocardia sp. NPDC059236. The sequence goes on along the minus strand of NZ_JBHZAF010000041.1, from coordinate 24,460 downwards.
GACTGCAGCAGATCCGCGCGCGGCGCGGCCTCGCGTTCGGCCATGAGCTCGGCGGCCAATTCCGCGACGGCGGCGAAACTTTCGGGCGTGTTCTGCACCGACACCTGGGTGACGGCATCGACCGCGCGCGCCAGCCGCTCCTGGTTGTCGTCGTCGAGCACGATCTTCGCCAGCGCGCCCGCGGTGAACGGGATCGCGAACTCGCTGACGAACTCGACCTCCCCGCGGTCGGCGAACTGGTCGATGAGTTCGTCGGCGAGCTGCTGCACCACCGGCGCGTATCGTTGCAACGCCGACCGCGAGAACGGACCGTTGAGGAACGCCCGGAAGTCGTGATGCAGCGGCGGATCCACGTCTATGGGCGGCAAAGCGACTGGCACAGAAGTCAATCCGGGCATGGACGAACTGAAGATATCCGGATGCGCGGCCACGGTGACAAGGTCTTCGTACCGTGTCACCACATGCATTCCACCACCGAATCCCGAATGCACGACCGGACATTGCCCACGCGCCCAGGTGAGCTGATCGTCCAGCCGCGCGCAGTGGCCCTCATCGAACCAGTCGAGATGATCGAAGAACTCCTGATGGCTGTCGGTCACGGCAAACCCCTTCCCACCCTGAGCAGCAGTGCGCTGATGGTGCGCCCGGCAGCCGCGCGGAGTCAACCCGTCCGGCGCGTCGAAATCCGTGCCGAACGCCTGCGCTTACCAGCCTTCAGGATTCCGAGGGGCAGAGGCGAGCGCATGGTCGAGCGCGGACAGAAGCTTGGCCTTGGAGCGCGCCGACCACGGTGAGGATCGGCCGACCGCCCCGGAAGAGGATGAGGGTCGGCGCCGACATGACCCGGTAAGTGGCTGTGACGGAGGGATTTTCATCAGTGTCGACCTTGTAGATGGTGAGCATGTCGGCGCGTTCACGAGCGATGGCGGCCAGGACGGGTGCGACCATCCGACACGGTGGGCACCATTCGGCCCCGAACTCGACCAGCACGGGTCGCGGGTGTTCGAGTACCTCGCGCTCGAAGGTCTCGTCGGTCACGACTTTCAGCTCGGACCCAACATCGTTCGACAACATCACGATTCCTTCGCTTCACACAGATCCGATGCCAATTCGACACCACCACAGCATGAATCGGCCTGCCTGGCCTGTGCCGCCACAAGTTTGTCCGTCAAGGCCGCGCGCAAGGCGGTGAGCTGATCCATCAGAGCGTCGACTTCGGCGAGACGGCGGCGGTATACGTCGATCGAATCGGAACACGCGTCTCCGGCCTCATGGCCTGCCCGCAAACACTCCACGAACGGCCGCGTGTCCTCCAGGCTGAACCCGACAGCCTGCAGTGCCCGAATTTCTTCGACCATCCGGGCATCGGCATCGCTGTACTCCCGGTACCCGTTGGCCTCACGCCCTGCCGTGATCAACCCTTGCGATTCGTAGAACCGCAACGCACGTGTCGTTGTCCCCGCCTGCTTCGCCAACTCGCCGATCCTCATGCCCCGACCGTAAACATTGACCTCGGCGTCAAGGCAAGCTCGAGCACCCCTCGGAGCGCCAGCCGCTGATGCGCGTACTTCTCCTTCCTGCTGCAGGATTCATAGATCAGCGGAACTACTCATGGCTCAACGACATTGTTGCCGTGGGATCGGGATATCTGGTCGACGACGGAGTCGCGTACCGGGTATCAGAGGTCCCCTGAAGAATGCCGCGGGTGACCGGGCTGCCGTCACCTGGCGGTACGAATGTGACGCCTCCCGATGCCGTGGAACGCCAACGGTCCGAGTCGATTTCGGGCCGTTGGCGTTCGTGGGGCCGGGATCCGCAGGTGGCCTGCGGTATTCGGCGCTAACGGATCGGCAGCGCGCTGAAGACGGGGTCGTAGGCCCAGTTCAGCAGGCGCTCAGCGTCTTCCTTCGCGGCGCGGCCGCTGCCGGGTGAGCTGTGCAGGACCACACCGATCAGCGGTATTCCAGCCCGCACCGTCTCGAACAGCAGGCAGGCTCCTGCGGCGTCGGTGGATCCGGTTTTGATGCCGATGGTGCCGGGATACTCGCGCAGCAGTAGATTCGTGGTCTGCCAGTGGTGCTCACGATTGCCCGGGCCGGCGGGCAGGTGATAGCTCTCCGACCCGGCGATCTCGCGGAACGCCGGCAGGCTCATCGCGCGCAGGCCGAGGGCCACCAGGTTCGCCGGTGTGGAGTAGGTGGCGTAGTCGTCGGGGGAGGGCAGTCCGCTGGGATCGGTGAAATGTGTTTCCGTCAGGCCCATTTGCCCTGCGGTGTTGTTCATTCTGGCGATGAAGCCGTCTTGGCCGGGCCCGTAGGCATCGGCCAGGGTATAAGCGGCGTCGCAGCCGGAAGGCAGCATCATCGCGTACAGGGCCTGTCGTGTGGTGAACACTTCGCCGGGGACCAGGCCTGCGCTGCTTCCGTCGTTCCGGGCGCAATAGGACATGGCCTCCTGCGGCACGGTGACAGTCCGGTCGAGGTCGCCGGCATCGATCACGACCAGTGCCGTCATCACCTTTGCGATGCTGGCTATCGGGACCGGCGTGTTCGGCTCCCGCGACCACAGCATCGTGCCGGTAATTCCGTCTGCCAGTTCAGCCCCCGGCGCCTGTATTCCGTCCGGCTCGGAACTCGGCCAAGGCAACAGGCCATTCGGGGCGCTCGCGGCGGGAGCGGCCGCGACGCCATGACTGACCGCCGCAACCAGCGCCCCTGCGACGACAGTCTGCAACAATCGAGCAAATGTGGGCATGGCGACATTCTGCCTTTCAATCCCTTTGATCTCAGGGATTTCATTGCCGGGATTGTCGCGAAACTCGGGCCGTAGCGGACGCATAGCTAATGAGATGCTTCGGCGCCCCAATTCTCGCGTGCCCGCCCGCTCGACGGTGCGAGCCGGCCTGTTCGAGTCGCCGCCGATTGCGCATGTCCTGGTTCGGTCGATGCCGAGTTTCGTTGTCTCTGATCTCAATTCGTCGGCCAGAGGTATCGGATCGATTCGGTGCCGGGTGGGCCATGCTGCAGAGCGAATGGCGCTCTGGCGGTATCGGTGCCGGCGAGGAAGCTGTGGGCGTGTCGGTTTCGGCATAGGGCAGGTTGCGGCGGAATGCTGCTCAATCGGCTGGCCGCCGGGCTGTGATCTGCAGCCATCGGATTGGCGCGTCGAACTCGCCCGGCCCGTATCGCCGGCGCAATTCCGTGGTTGCGATCGCGGTTGCGGATTCGACGTCGAGGGACGAGTGGCGTTCGATTTCGCCACGCAGCGGGGTTCCCTGGCAGAACGCCACCGCACCGGTCTCCGGCGTGGAGTGGCTGGAACCCTCGATGTATTCACCGGTGATTCGGTCGAATCCGGCCGTTTCGAGTTCGCCGCGGATTCGGTCGATGTCGAAGTATCCGTAGGGCGTGCGGCGGAAGAACTCGAGCGGCTCGTCGGGTGCCGCCGCGCACAGTGCCCCGGTGATGACAAGGGGTACGGCGTTGTTCTCGATCCGGTCCCAGACATTGAAGGCGAATATGCCATTCGGGCGCAGCACCCGGAGCGCCTCGGCGTATCCGCGTACCTTGTCGGGCAGGAACATTGCACCGAATTGGCATGCGACCACATCGAAGGAGCAGTCGGGGAACGGCAGGCTCTGGGCGTCCGCCACCTGCCAATGCACCCGTTCGGAAACGAGCCGGGCTGCGGCCGCTGTCACCATGGGTTCGTTCAGATCGGTTGACACGATGTTGTGACCGCCCAACCGGGCGAGTTCCCTCGTCAGCGCCCCGGTCCCGGCAGCCGTTTCGAGAATGTCGACGGCGTCTGCCGTGGCCACCGATTCCGCAAGTAGCCGAGCCGGTTCCGCGAAGATCATCGGAACCAGCAGGCTGTCGTAAATCTCGGGGATCGACCCGGTGAAGGACGCGTCCCCGCGTCCGGCCGTGGTCACGAACCCGGCCTCGGATCGCCACTCACGGCACGGGATGCTACCGCCGACACCTGTTCCGAACCACCGACTGCTCGCCTTTGCCGGAGCTGTCGCGTGTGAACCTCCGGCCGACCTAATACGTAAGAAGAGAAAAGACCAACACATTCGACGCTTGCATCAGATGGACGAATGTCGCATCTGATGCATCGCCCTCGGCTGGTGTTCCGTAAGACCCCCCCGACCAACGGAACACCAGCACCGAGGCCCTCCGCCGCGACGATCGCTATTGGCGTTGTTATCCGAACATCCATTGACCGCCATTGACGTGGATAACCGCACCGGTGATGGCGGCTGAACGCGTCGAGCACAGGAAGGCGCATGCCCATGCCAGTTCCTCGGGCGTCGGCTGTCGTCGGATGGGGATGGTCGGGAGGAAAGTCTCCGTTCTTTCCGGGGTGACCTCGGGGTGGGTCTGCACGTCGCGGGCGGTGTCGATGAATCCGAGAGAGACGTCGTTGACGGTGATGCCGTGCTGGCCCAGCCCGGAGGCCAGCGACTTGGTCAGGGTGCAGGCCGCCCTTGCCGACCGAGTGGGGGACGCGGGTCCAGCCGCCCAGCCAGCCGTCCTCGCCGTTGATGTGTACCACCCGGCCCCAGCCGCGCTCGCGCATGCCGGGTACGAACGCTTTGGCCAGGTACCACGAGGCGGTGAGTTGCTGGTTCAGGTGGTAGTGCCATTCCTCATCGGTGATCTCGAAGAAGTCCTTGTAAAGCCGCCGGGCCGCGTTGCTGACGTAGATGTCCACGCCGCCGAATGTCGCCTCGGCCTGGGTCCGCATCCGCTCCACGGTCGCCTTGTCGGCGGCGTCACCTATCACCACCAGGGAGCCGACGCCGAGATCCGCGGCTTCTTTGGCCACCAAGTCGGCTTCCCCCTGATCGCTGCGGGTGTTGACAATGACGTTCGCGCCGCAGCCGGCCAGCTCGAGCACGATCGCCCGCCCGATATTCCGCCCCGAGCCCGTGACCAAGGCTGTCTTACCTGCAATTCCGAAGACGTCGCTCATGTCCGCCTGCCTTTGATCCAGAATCTGCGGTGATGGTGGTCCCAACCTGAGATGCCCGGCACCGTCCCGCCGCTGGCATCACGCCACGCTCATTACCCGGCCCGGCACAATCGTCTCGCTCCACTCGCACGAGTCAAGCGCCGGCTACGCGTCCTTCTCCGCGGTATTCGAGCGTAGGTGGAGAACCCATCTCGCCTGCACACTGGGCGCGTCACATTTCAGCCGTGCGGGTGGTCATGGCGGTATGACTATCGCTCACACCTGGCCCGGATGGGTCGCGACCGGTTTCCTGTGGTTCCTCGCCCTCGAGTTCATGATGGGGGCGGTGACCAAGTTCTGGCCCGGGCCGACGTTTTTCGGGCCCGCGTACTCGATCAAGTTCGCGGAGTGGGGGTGGCCCGCCTGGTTCCGGTTTGTGGTCGGCGGGATCGAGGGGGTGTGTGCGCTGCTGTTGGTGATTCCGTTCCACGAGGCACGATTCCTCGGCGCCGCGGTGCTGATACTGGTGCTGACCGGCGCCGTGGTCACGCACATCATCAATCACCACGGGCCAAAGGAGAGTTTCGCGGCACCGGTGCACCTGGTCATCATGGTGATCGTGGCCCTCGCGACATGGCCGACTCACTGGATGGACGTGCTTCGGCCCGGTCAGTGGGCGTAGCTGAATGTCGCGGTGGGCGAATGGGATTCGCCCACCGCGACCATCTCGTATGCCCCGCATCTCCGACCGCAAGGCCGCGCGCCACTGCACCGGAGATGGATGCCCTGGACCTGAATTGCGGGATGTTCGGTGTTGCAGCGGAGCAAATTTCACTGATCAGGGTTGGGATTTCCTGGGGCTGAGCAGGTTTCAGTCTGCGCGTGAGAACACTGCCACCAGAAAGTCGGACTGGTCGGTGAATGGGCGTAGGTCCCATGTCGAAAGCTGCAAATCCACTGTGAGTCCGGCGTTCTCGGCGTCGGTCAGGAACTGCGGGAACTCGTAGCCGCGGTCGGCTCCGAAACCTGTGACCACCCGGCCGCCCGGAGCGAGGTTGCGGGCGAAACCGGCCAGCACCGCCCCTCGGGTGGAGGGCGCCAGAAATGTCATCACGTTCCCCGCGCACACGATGACATCGAAGTCGGCGGTGATGTTGCGGGCCGGAAGGTCCAGTTCGGCGAGATCACCGACAATCCAGGTCGGGCCGGGATGGTCGTGCTCTGCGGCAGCGATCAAGACCGGATCGACATCGACGCCGACCACGACGTGACCCGCGTCGTGCAGGTAGCCACCCACACGCCCCGGACCACACCCCGCATCCAGGACCCGGCTACCGCGGTCGAGCATCGCGTCGATCAGCCGCGCCTCCCCGACGATATCCGCGCCCTCGGCCGCCAATCTCCGGAACCGCTCCACGTACCACTTCGAATGCGCAGGGTCGGCAGCGGTGAGCTCCTCCCAACGGCTGGGGGTACGTCCGTTCATGGATGGCTCCTCCTCGGTCGGGTCCGTGCCCGGTCCACTGTGCCACCGCCGCTCCGAGGCCAACCGGTCGGTCCCAGTTCCTCCTTCGACCCAGGCCGTCTCGCCCCTTCGACCCGGGCTGCGTCGTCACGATCGTGGGCCTGTGTCCCGGTGATCAGGCGTTGTCGGCCAGAGCGGCCAGGACCGCCGAGGTGTCGTGATAGTAGGGCCGGAATTCGGTGATCAGACCGTCCTGGAAGCTGATCCATTGCAGCAGCGAGGTTTCCAGTACCCGTCCGGTGCGGCGGGCACGCAGCCGGCCTCGGCTGTAGGCGACGACCCGTTCCCCTTCGCTGAGGAAGTGCTGCTCGTCGAACCACAGGCCGTCCCAGCTGTCTCCCATAGCGGCGAGGAATTCGCGTATGCCGTCGTGCCCGTGCCACTGCCCGCCGTAGGGCAGGCTCGAGGCCTGGTACATCACGACATCCGGCGCCAGATACCGAGCCATCTCCTCGAACTGGGCCCCCTCGGTGAGGTAGGCGGCCTCGGCCGCATAGAAGGCCCGCAGGGTGGTCATCGCATCGGTTGTCATGCTCACGATGGTCATCGACGCCCACCGCCCACGCTGGCGAGAATCGGCCGCGGTGTCGCGATGCAAGTGAGTGAATTCGCGGCGTGGTTACCGAATCCAGCTCCATAGCGATCCTCTCGCCACGCGGCGATCAACTGGGCTCCGAGCACACCGATGAAGCCCAGCGCCGCAACAACTATCGGTACCCACACCGAGACTTGCCCACCCATCGGCAGAACAGAACAGCCCGGTGGTTCGGATACTGGTTCGCCGTCAGTGATCCGGTGGGCTGGGTCAGCCCATGAGCATGTCGCGGTGGGTGTCCACCTGCTCGCGCAGCGCCTCGACGAGGGCGGCGACTTCGGGGCGGCGCAGGGTTTCCGGGCGCGCGACGAGCCAATAGGTCAGGCGCACAGAGATTTCCGGCAGCACGCGGGCCAGATCGGTGTGGCGGTCGGCCATGAAGCAGGGGAGCAGGCCCAGCCCGGCGGCCGCCCGGGTCGCCTCCACGTGCACGAAAACATTGGTGGAGGAGATGGATTCGCGCATGGCGGGCGCGAAGGTGGGCGCCAGGTCGAGGTCGTCGACCTGGAGCATGGAGTCGATGAAGTAGACGAGCGGGTGACGGGACAGGTCTTCGAGAGCTTCCGGGGCGGGGTGGTCGGCGAGATAGCCATGGGAGGCATAGAGCCCGAGCGTGTAGTCGCCCAGGGCGATGGCGCGGGCGCGGCGCAGCTGCGGTTTGCCCACCACCACTTCGATATCGAAGCCCGACCGCTGCAACGACGCCAGCCGGGTGGCGGTGACGATCTCGACCGACAGTCCGGGATGACGGCGCTGCATCCTCGCGATGGCGGGCGCGGCCACGTAGGCGCTGAACCCGTCGGTGGCCGACATGCGCACCACGCCTTCGAGTTCCGGGGTGTCGGAGGTCAGCGAGCGGACCGCGGATTCGATGGCCTCGGCCGCGGTGAGCGCCTCCCGGCCCAGATCGGTGAGCTCCCATCCGCTCGCACTGCGAATCAGCACCCGGCCGCCGAGCGCCTGCTCCAGCGCCGCGATGCGCCGCGAGATGGTCGTGTGGTTGATGCCCAGTTCCTCCGCCGCCGAGACGTAGCGGCCGGTGCGGCCCACCGCGAGCAGCACCAGCAGATCGTCGGGGCTGAGACGGGTTGTGGTGGAGGTCACGCTCATTTCTGCATTCTTGCAGATTGTGGCTGCGGATCTGGTCATTGCCGGGCAGCCGAATGTGCACGAATACTCCTTGGCATCGAAGTATGTGGGTCGCATCACAGATGAGGGGTGAGGCGGCCCGAGCGTGAAGGAGTTGCGCGATGAGCCTCCCGGATACCGAACCGGAAGCCCGCGGCGGCCTGGCCGGATTACGGCGCGTGGTCGCCGCGTCCATGGCGGGGACCGTGGTCGAGTGGTACGAATTCTTCCTCTACGGCACCGCGGCGACGCTGGTGTTCAACAAGGTGTTCTTCGCCAAGGGCACCAGCGACCTGGACGCCATCCTGGCGGCCTTCATCACCTACGCGGTCGGCTTCGCGGCACGGCCCTTGGGCGGCATCGTCTTCGGCCACTTCGGCGACCGGTACGGGCGCAAGAAGCTGTTGCAGCTGAGCTTGATCCTGGTCGGCGCGGCCACCTTCCTGATGGGCTGCCTGCCGACCTTCGGGCAAGTCGGCTATCTGGCCCCGGTACTGCTGGTGGTGCTGCGGTTCATCCAGGGCTTCGCGGTCGGCGGTGAGTGGGGTGGCGCGGTGCTGCTCGTCGCCGAGCACAGTCCGAGCCGCAGCCGTGCGTTCTGGGCGTCGTGGCCGCAGGCGGCGGTGCCGGTGGGCAATATGCTCGCCACCATCGTGCTGCTGGTGCTGACCTCGACACTGTCGGACGCGGCGTTCCTGTCCTGGGGCTGGCGGGTGGCCTTCTGGTTGTCGGCGGTGGTGGTCCTGATCGGCTACTACGTGCGCACCAAGATCACCGACGCGCCGATCTTCGTGGCCGCGCAACAGCTGGCCGAGCAGGAGAAGGCGAACTCCTTCAGTGCGCTCGAGGTGCTGAAGCGGTACCCGCGAGGTGTGTTCACCGCCATGGGACTTCGGTTCGGCGAGAACGTCTTCTATTATCTTGTGGTCACTTTCAGCATCACGTATCTGAAAGTCCATGTGGGAGCGAACACCAAGGTGATCCTGTGGTGGCTGCTAGCGGCGCACACCGTGCACTTCCTGGTCATCCCGCTGGTCGGACGGCTCAGCGATCGCATCGGGCGGCGGCCGGTCTACCTGGTCGGTGCCCTGGCCGCAGCGACCTGGGGCTTCTTCGCCTTCCCGATGATGGACAGCAAGCACAACGCGGTCATCCTGTCCGCGGTCATCATCGGCCTGGTATTCCACGCCTTCATGTACTCCGCGCAGCCGGCGATCATGGCCGAGATGTTCCCCACCCGCATGCGGTATTCCGGTGTGTCCCTCGGCTATCAGGTGACCTCGCTGGTGGCAGGGTCGCTCGCGCCCATCATCGCGGTGCGGCTGCTGGAGTCCTACAAATCCTCGGTGCCGATCGCCTGGTACCTGGCGGCCTCGGCGGCGGTGACCGTGGTGGCGGTGCTCTTCGCCCGCGAGACCAAGGGCGCGGACCTGGCGGCCATCGACCGGGCCGACGCGGAAAGCCTGGCAGCGCAGCGCAATTCGACGCAAGTTAGTGCAGAGGTGAAGGTGGCATGACCGAGACGACCGGACCCCTGGGTGAACTGGCGGGACGCAGGGCACTGGTGACGGGCGGGGCGAGCGGGATCGGAGCGGCCTGCGCCCGCGAGCTCGCCGCCCATGGCGCGCAGGTGACCGTCGCCGATATCGACGGCGAAGGCGCGGAGAAGGTGGCCGCCGAATTCGGCGGGCGGACATGGCAGGTGGATCTGTCGGACGTGACCGCGCTGGAGGACCTCCGGCTGGAGGCCGACATCCTGGTGAACAATGCCGGAGTCCAGACTGTCAGCCCGATCACCGACTTCCCGCCGGAACGGTTCCGCATGATGCAGCGGCTCATGGTCGAGGCCCCGTTCCTGCTCACCCGCGCGGCCCTGCCGCACATGTACGCCCAGGGGTACGGCCGGATCATCAATCTCTCGTCGGTGCACGGGCTGCGGGCCTCGGCGTTCAAATCGGCCTATGTGACCGCCAAGCACGCGCTGGAAGGGCTGTCGAAGGTGACAGCCCTCGAGGGCGGGCCGCACGGGGTGACCAGCAACTGCGTGAATCCCGGCTACGTGCGAACCCCGCTGGTGGACAAGCAGATCGCCGATCAGGCCACGACGCACGGCATCCCCGAGCAGCAGGTGGTGGAGCGGATCATGCTGACCGACAACGCGATCAAGCGGCTGGTGGAGCCGGAGGAGGTGGCCTCGCTGGTCGGCTGGCTCGCATCGGATGCCGCGCGGATGGTGACCGGGGCCTCCTACACCATGGACGGCGGGTGGAGCGCCCGATGACCGAGGTCGCGGAGTTCGCGGCGGTGCCGCAGTGGGAGCCGGACGAGGGCGCTATGGCGGCGGCGCGGATCACCGACTTCGGTCGGTTTGTCGAGCGGCGCTACGGAATTCACACCGAGGGCTACGCGGAGCTGTGGCGCTGGTCGGTGGACGACATCGCCGGATTCTGGCGGGCGGTGTGGGAGTACTTCGAGGTCGGCGAGGAGCCCGCCGAGGTGCTGGCTTCCAGCGACATGCCGGGGGCGCGGTGGTTCCCCGGCAGCCGGGTCAACTACGTCGACCAGATCATCCGGCACGCCCGTACCGACCGGCCCGCGATTATCGCGCTCAGCGAGGACAGCCCACTACGGGAACTTTCCTGGGCCGAAATGCTCTCCCGCACCGGGGTTCTGGCTCGCTCACTGCGCGAATTGGGTGTCGGTCGCGGCGACCGGGTGGCGGGCTACCTGCCGAACATTCCCGAAGCCGTGATCGCCTTCCTGGCCACCGCGAGTATCGGCGCCGTCTGGAGCGCGTGCGGACAGGACTACACGGCCGGGGCGGCGCTCGACCGCCTCGGCCAGCTCGAGCCGGTCGTGCTCATCACCGCCGATGGCTACCGCTACGGCGGCAAGGCGCACGACAAGATCGCCGAAATAGCCGCTCTCCGTGACGGTTTGCCCTCGTTGCGGGGGACCGTGCTGGTGTCGCGGCTCGGCCGAACGCTACCCGACGTCCTGGACTGGAACGACGCCACCGAGGATCTGTTCGCGCCGCAATCGCCCGTGCGCGCCACCGAGCCCGTCGATTTCGAGCATCCGCTCTGGGTGCTCTACTCCTCCGGCACCACCGGCAAGCCCAAGGGCATCGTGCACGGCCACGGCGGCGTGCTGCTGGAGCATCTGAAGGCCCTCGCCCTGCACTCCGATATCGGGCCGGACGACACCTTCTTCTGGTACACCAGCCCCAGCTGGATGATGTGGAACTTCCAGGTCTCCGGGCTGCTCGCCGGCGCGACCATCGTCTGTTACGACGGCAGTCCGGGCCATCCCGCGCCGGATGCGCTGTGGGAGTTGGCCGCGCGCACCCGCGCCACGGTCCTGGGCACCAGCCCCGGGTACGTGCTGGCCTGTGAGAAGGCTGGCGCCCGTCCGGCGCTCGCCCACGATCTGCGTGCGCTGCGGCAGATCGGCGTCACCGGTGCGGCCTTCCCGGCATCCTCGTCGATGTGGTTGCGCGACAATGTCGGTGACGTTCCGGTCTCCTCGATCAGCGGTGGCACCGATGTGGTCTCGGCCTTCATGGGCGGCACCCCGACCGTGCCCGTCTGGCCCGGCGAGCTTTCCGGCCCGTATCTCGGGGTGGCCCTGGAAGCCTGGGACGAATCCGGTCACTCCGTCCACGATGCGGTGGGCGAGCTGATCGTCACGCAGCCGATGCCCTCCATGCCCGTCGCGTTCTGGAACGACCCCGACGGCGCCCGCTACCGCGACGCCTATTTCGACATGTACCCCGGCGTCTGGCGGCACGGCGACTGGATCACCCGCACACCGCACGGCAGCGTCATCGTGCACGGGCGGTCCGATTCCACCCTGAACCGCAACGGTATTCGCATGGGCAGCGCCGACATCTACGAGGTCGTCGAGGCGCTGCGGGAGATCGCCGAATCCCTGGTGCTGGGCATCGAACAGCCGGGTGGCGGCTATTGGATGCCCCTGTTCGTGGTGCTCGCCCCGGGACGCGAGCTCACCGACGAGCTGCGGCAGCGGATCGCTGCAACGATCCGGACCGCGCTGTCGCCGCGCCACGTCCCCGACGTGATCATCGCCGCCCCCGGCATCCCGCACACCCGCACCGGCAAGAAGCTCGAAGTCCCGCTCAAACGCCTGCTACAGGGCGCAGACCCCGGTCGCGTCGTCGACCCCGCCGCGGTCGACGACCCCGGCCTGCTGTCCTGGTATCTCGGGCAATCGCCTGCCTAGCTGACATAGCGATTCCGGGTCGGCGTGGGCGCGGCTCGGCCGAATACCGGCGCGCGCGACGTCAACTCACCGGGATACGACGTCAACTCACCGGCGTACGAGGTCACCTCACCGGCTATATGAAGTGCTGGGGATCGATGAGCTCACCGGGGTGGACGTGCCGATCTCGCCGACCGTGATGGTCACCGTCGCGTCGACGGCGACCGCGGTGCCCGCCGCCGGATTCTGGCCGACCACCTTGCCGACCTTCGCGGGATCGGTGACCTTCACGGTGGATTGCTGCACGGTTCCGTGCCAGCCGAGGGCTTGCAGCGTGGTGGTCACGGCCGCGGGTGTCAGATTGGTCAGGGTCGGCAGGGTGATGGTGGCCGCGCCGGTCGAGACGTACACGGTCACCGTGGAACCGACCGCCTTCACTGTGCCTGCAGCCGGGTCCAGTGCCACCACAGTCCCTTTCGTCCGTTTGTCCTCGCGCTCGGCCTGCTGCACAACGAAGCCGTCCTTCTCCAACTGTGCCTTCGCCTGCGCGATCGCGGTATCGACCACATCCGGCACCGCAATGGTTTTGGGTGGGTATGAAGTGACCGGAGACGTGTACGGCGTTGTGACCGGCGGGATCACGACCTGACTGGTCGGAGTTGGTTCGGCATAGGCAACGGGCGATGTGGTTGTGACCGCCGGAAAGGTCGTCGTGGTCATTGGTGCAGTTGTCGCCATCGGTGTGAGGTCCTGGCGCTCATAGCCGATCCACACCAGCAGGTACCCGACCGCCGCCAGGGCGACGACCAGGAGCAGCGCCATGAGAATGCGTAACCCGCTGCCGCGCCTGCCATGCAGGGGCGTGCTGATACCGATGCGGTCCCGCTCGACCCACTCGGACGGTCCGGGCTCGGATACCGGATGTGTAGGCGCAGGTGGCGGGCCGATCCGCGCGGGCCCGGTTGGGGACTCAGTTCGCGTAGGCATAGGGGCCGGAGCCCTTCGCGCGGACAGCGGTGCCGGGCCGCTTCGAATGGGCATAAGTGTCGGGTCAGTTCGAGCGAGTCCAGTTGGGGGCTCTGTACGCGCAGGCGCGGGAGCCGGAGAGGTTTGCGCGAGTATCGGTGTCGAGCCGGTTCGAGTAGGCGCCGGTGTCGGGCTGGTTCGCGCGGGTGCCGATGTCGGGTCGACTCGACTGGGCGCCGGTATCGGGCCGGTTCGATTGGGCATCGGGGTCGGTCCGGTTCGAGTAGACACCGTGGTGGTCGGTCCGGTGCCGGTGGGGGCCGGAGGGGTGGAGGGCGGGTGGGTGGAGACAGGATGGGTGGGGGCGGGCGCGGGTGGCAGGGTGGTGGCGGCCGGTCTGGGTTGCGTCGCAGCGGGTCTCGGTCCGCTGAGATCGATGGTGGCCGGTGGGGGCCCGGTCAGGGGTGGCGCGGGCTGGCGGAGGATCTGTTGCGCCGACCATGCCATCTGGGTGCAGGTGCCGAAGCGCCGGCCGGGATCCTTGGCCATGGCGCGCGCGATGAGCTCGTCGAAACCCCGTGGTAGACCGGGGTTTCGCTCCGACGGCACCGGCACCGCCTCGTACGCGTGTCCGTAGATGATCTGGCCGACGTTCTGTCCCGGGTACGGCGGCTGCCCGGTCAGCATGTGATAGAGCGTGCAGCCCAGGGAATAGACGTCGGCGCGTCGATCGGCCTCGCCCGGCCGGGTCAGCCGCTCGGGGGCGGCGTACTGGAAGCTGGCCAGGATCTCGCCGCGCTGGGTCAGCTGCCTGCTCTCGTCGAGCGTCTTGGCGATGCCGAAGTCGGTGAGCAGCGCCCGTTCCGGCCGCCCGTCGGAGAGCAGGATGTTCGCCGGTTTCACATCCCGGTGCAGAATCCCGGTGTCGTGCGCGTGATCGAGCGCGGCGGCGGTCTCGGCGATGATTCGCACCGCCCGGGCCGGGTGCATGGCTCCCGGCCGCAGCGCCCGCGCCACATCGGTGCCGTCGACGAAGGTCATGGAGATCCACAGCCGGTCGTCCTCCTCGCCGCGCGCGTACACCGTGACGATGTTCGGATGCTGCAGCCGCGCAACGGTATCGGCTTCCCGCCGGAACCGCACCCGGTGCTGCGACTCGCCGCCGGGCAGCGTCAGTAGCTTCAGAGCCACGAATCGCGGCAGGTCCCGATCGCGCGCCTGATAGACCGCGCCCATCCCGCCGGCCCCCAGTTTCCGCAGGATCTGGTAGCCGGCGAAGACCTCGCCTGGTTCGAGCGTGCTCCCCACGGAGTGAATATCGCGCCACGCGCCCGCACCGAAACGTTCAGCGTGTCGGGTGCGGGTGGGCGGCCCCGCGACGATCGGGCGGGACCGCGTAACCAGCGCTTCTCGCAGAGTGAACCCGGCATTCCGGTCACACGAAACGCCGTTGGGGACGCGCGGGCGGCAATGACCTTGTAGTCTTTCACAATTCGGCCACCACGCTTGGCTAGTGTCGGGTGAGCCGTGCATCTGTCGATCAACAGAGAAGGGGATTGTCGGACGTGGACGTGGGAGCAGTGGCGGCGGCCGCGCAGTCGGGTCGCAGCAGCGAAGCCATCGTCGCCGACACCGAGAAGCAAGCCATCGATCTGCTGACCAATATCGGTCGCTACTACCAGGCCATGTACAACCTCGGTGACATCCGTTCGCCCGGAGCCGAATTGCGTGCTGCCTGCTCGAAGCTGCTCACGGTCGCGAATTGGCTGGACACCGCCCGGGACGAGCAGCTGACCGACGTGCCGGAGCCCGGCGAGTCGGCCGGGCCGTCGCAGGGACGCTCGCTGCCCCGGGTGGTGGCCGATTTCCTCGCCGAACACCCCGAGCAGACCTGGACCCCGGCGGAGGTGATCGCCGCGCTCCAGAGTCGCGGCGTGGAGCTGCCGATCAGCGCCCGCCACCACGTCGCGGTCGCGCTGGGGCGAATGGCGCAGCGCGACAACAGTAATGTCCGCAAACTCGATCGCGGGAAGTACCAGTACGCGGCGGACTCCGCGTAATCCGTCCCCGTCGGCTCACGCATGATCAACGGGTGAAAGAAAAGCATTTGGTGTACTGCCGGATCGAACGCGCCGGCACGATCCTGCTGATCCGCAGGGCCGCCGGGGTTTTCCTGGCCGGGCGGTGGGAGCTGCCGGGCGGTGGCGTCGAGCCGGGGGAGCGACCCGAACAGGCCGCGGTACGCGAGGTCGCGGAGGAGACGGGCCTGACCATCGAGGTCCTCGGTGAGCGCTCGG
Organism: Nocardia sp. NPDC059236; assembly: GCF_042754085.1. Lineage (NCBI taxonomy): Bacteria > Bacillati > Actinomycetota > Actinomycetes > Mycobacteriales > Nocardiaceae > Nocardia > Nocardia sp. NPDC059236. The sequence continues at coordinate 8,769 of NZ_JBHZAF010000041.1, read as the reverse complement.
CGCACGAGTGGATGGATGTGGCCGGCCGTCCGCTGCGGATTCACGCACGCGTCTTCGATGTGCGCGAAAACGGCAGTGGCGCGGTGATTCTCAACCCGGACGAGCACGACGACCATGCCTGGGTCACACCGGAGCAGGTCGCCGGGCTCGATCTCGCCGACCACTTCCGCGACGCGGTGGCCGGATGAAGCGATAGGAAATGCCGGACCAGCCGCTGCGAGATGCCGGATGACGCGCTAGGAGATGTAGGCGATGAGTTCGTCGACGTAGGCGCGGAAGAGGGCGGCCATGTCGACGGTGTCGGGATCCACCAGCCACTGCAACTGCAGGCCGTCCATCATGGCGAAGACCTGGCGGGCGATGGCCGCGGGGTCGATGTCCTTGCGGATGCTGCCGTCGTCGATGCCCGCCTGTAGCGCTCGGGCCAGGTAGTCCTGGAGCAGGCGGTAACGGTTCAGCGCCCATTCGTGGGCCGGATGGTCGGCGGTGACCGCCTCGCTGGTGAGCACGGTGAACAGCCGGACCAGCCCGGGCACGTGCATATTGTGCTCGACCAGCTGGGCCAGGCGGACGAGGGCGTCCTTGCCGCGCAACTGCTGGTCGAATCCGAGGCGGTCGTAGTCGAGGCGGTCGCGGTAGTCGAGGACCGCCGACAGCAGCGCGGCCTTGTTCGGGAAGTAGTGCAGCAGCCCGGGCTGGGACAGGCCGCAGCGGTCGGCGATCTCGGCGATGGAGGCACTGCGATAGCCGTTGTCGGCGAAGGCTTTCAGTGCCTCGTCGATGATCTGCTCGCGACGGTCGTCGCCCCGTCTGCGGCGTCGGGGGTGGGGCGTCATGAGGTGGGACACTAGTCAACCTGGTTGATCAGGCAAAACCGGACCATGATCACGAAGTGATAACAGTACCTAGTGACCACTCGGTAAACTGGATTTCCACTGGCACACTCGTGCCAGCCGTACAGGGCAGTACGAGGGAAGGGATTGCCGATGAGTCAGGCCCCGATCATCACGCCGATCACGCTGCGCGGAGCGGCCGGGAAGCTGGCCGCATGGGAGGTCGAGCCGCCCGCCGGGATCGAGCGTCGCGGCACCGCGCTGCTGGTGCCGGGCTTCACCGGCTCCAAGGAGGACTTCGAGGAGATGCTGCCGCTGCTCGCGGCGGCCGGGTACCGGGCGGTCGCCTACGACCAGCGCGGGCAGTGGGAGTCCGAAGGGCCCGACGAGGTTTCGGCGTACACCCTGGCCGATTTCGTCGGCGACCTGCAGGGCGTGGTCGACCAGATCTCGCCGGCCGAGCCCATCCACCTGGTCGGGCATTCCTTCGGCGGCTACGTCGCCCGCGTCGCGGTGATCGAGCGTCCGCAGCGGTTCCGCAGCTTCACCCTGCTGGCGTCGGGGCCGTCCTCGGTCGCCGACATCGATTTCCCGCCGCCGCTGCTGGTCGCGCAGGCGGTGGAAGCCGGTGGGCAGGAGGTCATCTGGGAGCAGATGAACGCGGTCATGGCCCAGGCCGACCAGCAGCCCGCGCCGCAGCGCCGGGAGTTCCTGCGGGAGCGGATCCTGCGCACCAAGAAGGCCAACATCATCGGCATCCTGACCTGCATGGCCGAGCCGCCGGTGAAAGATCCGGCGGTGCTGCGGGATTCGGGTGTGCCGCTGCTGGTCGCCTACGGCGACACCAATGACCTGTGGGCGCCCGAGGTGCACGAGCGGTTCGCGAAGCAGCTGAACGCGAAGACCGCCGTCTATCACGGCTCCGGCCATGTGCCGAACGAGGATGTGCCCGCGCAGGTCAGCGCGGACCTGGTGACCTTCTGGAAGGAGCAGGAATGACCGACGTCATCGACGACCTCCTCGGGAAGCTGGATCTTCCCGCCAAGATTCGCCTGATCTCGGGCGCGGGTTTTTTCCGCTTCGCGGGCGAACCGGGCATCGGGCTGGCCGAGATGCCGGTCTCCGACGGCCCGTCCGGCGTGCGCGGCGAGCAGTGGGACGAGCGCGACCCCTCGGTCAGCCTGCCCTCGGGCACCGCCCTGGCCGCCACCTGGGATCGCGACCTGCTCACCGAGATCGGCGCGCTCATCGCCGCCGAGGCCCGCCGCAAGGATGTGTACGCGGTGCTCGGGCCGACCATCAATCTGCACCGATCCCCGCTCGGCGGAAGGCATTTCGAATGCTTCTCCGAGGACCCGATGCTGACCGCCGAGATCGCCGACGCCTACGTACGGGCGGTGCAGGCGCACGGGGTGAGCGCGTGCCCGAAACACTACGTCGCCAATGACTCCGAGACCGAGCGGTTCACCGCGAATGTGGTCGCGGACGAGCGGACCCTGCGGGAGCTGTACCTGTACCCGTTCGAGCGGTCCGTCGAGGCGGGCGCGTGGATGATCATGGCCGCCTACAACTCGGTCAACGGCGTCACCATGAGCGAGAACGACCTGCTCGACGAACCGTTGAAGGGGGAGTGGGGCTTCGACGGCGTGGTGGTGTCGGACTGGACCGCGGTGCGCTCCACCCTCGGCGCGGCCAAGGGCAACGACCTGGCCATGCCCGGTCCGTGGGAGCTGTGGGGCGCGCCGCTGGAAGCGGCCGTCCGCAAGGGCGAGGTGCCCGAGTCCGCGATCGACGAGAAGGTGCGGCGCATTCTGCGATTCGCCGTCCGGGTCGGCGCGTTGAACGGAACGCCCAAGCCCGTTCCGACCTTCAGCGACGAGGCATCGCAGCGCCTGGTGCGCGAGGCCGCGGCCAAGGCCATGGTGCTCGCCGCCAACGACGGCACCCTGCCGCTCGGTAAGCCCGCGCAGGTGGCGCTGCTCGGATCCGCCGCCGCCGAACCGCGTTTCATGGGCGGCGGCAGTGCGACCGTGATTCCGGCGCACACCACCTCCCCGCTGCAGGGGCTGTCGGAGGTGCTGCCGGTGGTCCACACACCGGGTGTGCACCTGAGCGAGAACATGATTCCGGTTCCGCTGGACCTGGTCACCGACCCCGAGACCGGCGAGCCGGGGTTGTCGCTGCGGTACCTCGACGGCGACGCCGTGCTGGATACCGAGCATCGGCGGGCGGGCAGCCTCATGCTCTTCGGCAACCCGAATGCCCTGCAGGCCAAGGCCATCGAGCTGCGCGGACGACTGCGGGCGGACGTGGCGGGGGAGTGGCGCATCGGGTTCGCCGGTGTGGGCACCCTGACCCTGACACTGGACGGTGAGCAGGTGCTCGAGGAGACCGTGATGCTTGCTGGCGCCGATCCGGTCGAGATGCTGCTGAATCCGCCGCAGCGGTTCGTGACTCGCACCCTCGCCGAGGGGCAGGAGGTCGACGTGCTGGTGCGCATGATGCCGGACAACGGCTTCCCTGCCCTGGGCATCACCTACGCGGTCGGCCGTCCGCGCCGATCGGACGACGAAGAGTTCGCTGCCGCAGTCGAATTGGCGCGGACCTCCGAGGTGGCGGTGGTGGTCGTCGGCACGACCGAGCGGATCGAATCCGAAGGCTTCGACCGCACCACGCTGCGGCTGCCCGGCAGGCAGGACGATCTGGTCGCCGCGGTCGCCGCGGTGAACCCGCGCACCATCGTGGTGGTGAACTCCGGTTCGCCGGTGGAGATGCCGTGGCGCGACGACGTCGCGGCCGTGCTACTCGCGTGGTTCCCCGGGCAGGAATTCGGCGCGGCGCTCGCCGACGTGCTCACCGGCGCCGCCGAACCCGGCGGCCGTCTGCCCACCACCTGGCCCGACACGATGGCCGACGTGCCCGTGCTCGACACCAAGCCCGCACCCGACAATGCGCTGCCCTACGGCGAGGGCATTCACATCGGCTACCGCGCCTGGCTGAAATCGGGTGTGGCCCCGGCCTATCCGTTCGGCCACGGTCTCGGCTACACCACCTGGGAGCTCGACGAACTGACGGTGTCCGGCCGGACGGCGACCGTCACCGTCCGCAATACCGGTAGCCGCCGGGGGCGTCAGGTCGTGCAGGCGTATCTGTCGCGCGAGCACAGCGACATCGACCGTCCGGTGCGGTGGCTGGCCGGATTCGCGGTGGTGGAGGCGAACCCGGGTGAATCCGTCACCGCCACCATCGACGTGCCCAAGCGCTCCTTCGAGCACTGGACCGATCAGGGCTGGGCCATCGAACCCGGCACCTTCACCCTGCACGTCGGCACCTCGGTGACCGCCCTCCCCCTCACCGCCGACATCGGCTGATCGCCTCGACCGCAACGGGTTCCGGCCGCACCACGGCCGGAACCCGTGCTCTTTCGCACGCTCTGGACAACCCGTGGCTCATTCCGAAGCCGACGCCGTCGGCACCGTCCCCTCCACCCGGACGACGCCCACCCGCGGCCTGCTGCCGCTGCTGTTCGCCGGGAACGCCGCGATGTACGCGCCGTACATCGGTGTCGGCAGTGTCCTGCTGCCGCTGCAGATCGAGCACATCGATGCCGCGTCGAAGGTCGCCAACCTCGGTCTCGTGGTGGCGTCGGCGGTGGTTTGCTTCGGCGGGTACCCGCCCCTATTCCTGGTCGGTGGCCTGCTTTCGGTGCTGGGGGCGGCCGCGGTTGTGCCGATTCGGGCGGTGCGCTGACATTCAGTGCCGGAGTTTCGGTGGGGCTATGGATATTCCTGCTTGCATGCCAAGATCAGGTAATATCTGGCCACACTGAAAGGGGCTGCACGGCAACCCTTTTGCACTCTTGATCGACAGCTAGGCGGGTAGGGGGTATCCGGGGGACAGAACTCGAGGCTTCAGCGAAGTTGTCGAGGCGCAGGGGCCGCTCGTCGACGCGGTGGGGGTGTTGACGGCGAAATGACAGGGGCCGGCTGCGCCACCGATCGTGCACGCGATGGATGACGCCGGCGTAGCCGTCCTCCGCGACGTGGTGACCAGAAGATTCCGTAGCATCGTCTGCCGCTCGCACCAAAGGAATCTAGAGTGTCCGAAAATTTCCCGGAACATCCCGCCGCTCTTTCTTCCACTCCCACCGACCTTTCCCTGCTGTTGCGCCCGGCCCCGCCCGGGGCGCCCACCGACATGGTGCGCATGCAGCCGCGCAACGGCTACCTGCTGTGGGCCGACCTGCCACCCGTTCTCGTTCTGGGCAGCTCCGGCGGCTCCGGCGCGACCACCACCGCGCTGGGCATCGCGGGCGCGGCCGCCTACGACTATGGCGAACACTCGCCGATCGTCGTCGATGCCACCACCACCGGCGGCGACCTGGCCGCCCGCGGGTGCGACACCATCGATGCCGCGGGGACCGTCCAGTCCTGGCTGAGCATGACCCACCGCAGCCTGCCGTCCACCGTGATCGACAGCTGCGGCGAAAACAGCTCCGGCGTAGGCGTATTGCCCCGCGGCCCCGAGGCGCTGCCCCGCCGCGAGACCTACTCGTCGGTGCATCGCGACCTGGTCGAAGCCGGCTGCCTGCCCGTCTACGACGGCGGCGCGCCCGTCACCAACCGCATGGTCGCCCCGCTGCTGTCGGACTCCCGGATCTCGCTGGTGATCACCCTCGCCGCCCGCCCCGACGCCGTGAATCGGCTCAAACCCGCGCTGATCTGGCTCGACGACAACTACAGCCAATACCACCTGGCCGAAGCGGTCATCGTCGTCACGCGTCAGCACCCGAAGGACGGGCCGCTCGTCACCGAACACGTCCGCAAATATCTCGGCGACGTGGTCCGGGCGGTCGCCGAAATCCCCTATGACGCTCACCTGGGTTCCGGCGGCCCCATCAGCTGGCGCCGCCTGGCGCCACCCACCCGCGCCGCCTACCGCCGACTCGTGAACCTGCTCCGCTAGTATCCGACATTTCGAAATGCCTGTGCGGCTTGATCCGTCGGCGCGGCTCTTGCTGGCAGGATTAGGCCATGAACGCATTCGAGGTGGCGATGACCGTTCGATTGCGGTGCAGCCGCTGAGAAGTTCACGATGTTGGCGTAATTCCCTGTTCGAATGCATCTCACGAGACATGGATTCGAGGGCATATGACGAATGCTCGGCGGTTACAGCGGCAGGTTGATGGTGGGGGACATGCGCGTTCGGCAGCGAGAACACGATTGCCGGCGGGAGCGACATACGTCGCATTCCTGCTGACGGCCCTCGGCCTGGTGCTCATCGGGCCGGTAGCCGCAGGTTTCCTGATCGAGGCGAGCGGGGGTGGGGCCACCGGGCCGGGGGCAATCGCGGCGCTGATCGGAATGGCGACCTTCATCGCACTCACGCTGGGGGCCGGATCCTGGATGTTCTGGACGGTCAGGCGCAGCCCGGCCCCGGGATCACACTCGGGTACGTGATCGGCGCAGTAGAACGACTGCCCCGACGACGATGACGATGCCGACCGCGAGGAGGACCGAACCGAACACTGCGAGGAACCAGGTCTGGCCGGAGAATGCGGCAATGGTGCCCGGGACCGCCAGCCAGATGACCGTGCCGAGGATGGCGGAGAGCCATTCCGCGGGGCTGCGGCCGAGTTGCCATCCCATCGTGGCCAGTTCCGATTTGATGGACTCGCCGATCCGGTCGGGATCGCGGTTCCAGTGGTGCGGGGCCTCGCCCTCGCTGTTGGGCCAGTAATACCGGAAGAACTGTGCTCGGCTGTGCTTTTCATTGAGCCGCAGGGAATAGCTGTAAGGGGTCCGGGTGCGGTGCTTGTCGTAGGGCCGTTCGACCCGCAGGCCGTCGTGGACCGAGCGCACGGTGTAGGGGCTGCCGTCGAGCACCATCCGCAGGCGGCTCTCCAGCAACAACTTCGCCGACGGAATCGGATAACTCACAAGATCATCGTAATCTAACCGAGACCATTTGTGTGGCAATCGAACTGGCGGTCGCGAATCCATGGGGTGGCATTTCCGAATGCGATTGTCTCTCGATGTAATGCGGCGAATTATCAGCCCTGGCCGCCGAAGGTGGTGAGGTCGATGGCATCGGCCATGGCCTGGTATCCGGCCGCGTTCGGGTGGAGGTTGTCGGGGCCCGCATAGCGCGGGGCCAGGACGGAGGGGTCGGCCGGGTCGCGGAGGGCGGCATCGAAGTCGATGACGCTGTCGGCGAGCTGCTGCCCGCGGATCCAGGAATTCAGTTGCCGGCGAACGGGGTCGGCGGTGGGGAAGGTGAGGATGCCGTCGTTGAGGGCGTTGGCGGCGGGCAGGATGGTGCCGAGGTGGACTCGCAGACCGGCGGCGTGGAGTCGGTCGATGAGCTCGGTGTAGCCGCTGACCAGCTGGTTGTAGTCGGCGCCGATCGGGATGCCCAGGTCGTTGATGCCCTCGAGGATGATGACGTCGGTGACGCCGGGCTGGTCGAGCACATCGTGCTGGAGCCGGGAGGTGGCGGCGGGACCGAACTGGGGGATGAATCCGTCTCTGGTGACCCGGTTTCCGGAGATGCCGGCATTGACGACGCTGTAGGGCAGACCGGCCTGATCGAGCCGCCGCTGCAGGAAGTCGGGGTAGCGCTGGGCACGGTCGACCACGCCGGGGTCCTGCGGGAGGCCCAGGAAGTTCGAGGCGACGTAGCCGTCGGTGATCGAATCACCCAGGGCGACAATGGCGCTCACCGTTCCTGGCGCTCGGACATCGAGACCGGACAGGAACGGCATCGAGGTGGTGTGCAGCGGCAGACTCGCCCCGGCGGGGTCGCCGGCCGTGTCTCCGGCGAACGGGAGACTGTAGAAACTGGTGGCGTTCGCGTCGAAATGCTCGGTGGGCAGGACGTCCGGGCCGGCGACGTAGACGCTCACGGCCAGGGACTCGAAAGCGCCGAAGGACAGATCGACCGGATCGCTCACGACCTCACCCCACGCCGCGGCCGTTACGCTCGGGCTGCCGTCGAAGGTCACCTCGCGCATGGATTCCGGCTGTACCGCAGCGCCTTCGGACTGCTTGGCAATGGTCACATGAGCGAACTCGACCGGCGTGGGGCGGGTGCGGTTGGTGAGGTGGATCCGCACCGTCGCGCCGCCCCGATGCGGGGTCGCGATCAGCCGGTAGGTCTGGTCGGACAGGTGCAGCTGCGGCGCCTCGGACGGATCCACGACGCCGAACGAATCCGACGGCGCCGCCATCCAACTGCTCACCCAGTGCGCGCCATCGCCCGCCTCGCCTGCGGGTGGCTCGGCCGCAGCCGGAACGATCCCGTGCCAGGCCATGGCCGCCAGCATCGCCACCGTCACCGCGCCACCCCTCCTGCCGGCGTGTGCGAGACCAGACGGAAAGGTTGGGCGGCATCGCGGTGTCATGCTGGCCGACCCTAGCAATCCCTGTAATTCCTTACAGAGTTTTCGGCAAGAAGATCAGCTCACCGACAATGCCTCGCGCAGCACCGTATCGAAGCCGATCGGCTCGCGGCCGATCAACTCCGCCAATGTCGGGTCGACCGTGGCGAATTCACCGGCTCGGGCGGCGGCGAAGATATCCACCATCATGTCCGCCTGCCATAGCGGGACGCCGTAGCTCACCATCTGCTGCCGGAATTCCTCGTCGGAAACGGTGACGCGCTTGATGGTTCGGCCCGTGAGCTCGGAGGCGAGGGCGGCGACCTCGTCGAAGTCCACGGCCTGTGCGGCGGTCAATGGCGGTGTGGGACCGTCGAATCGACCTTCCTCGGCGAGGATCGCCGCGGCGGCGTCGGCAAGGTCGGCGTGCGCGGTCCAGCTCACCGCTCCATCCGCGGGCAGCGCTAGACGGTATGAGGGCCCACTGAGTTGGGGCCGGAGGCCTCGTTCTGCAAAGCCGCGTGGGTTGCCGGGGTGAAACTCACTTCGGTAGAGCCA
>NZ_JBHZAF010000040.1:0-37076 GCF_042754085.1 Nocardia sp. NPDC059236 | reverse complement strand
CGGGTCTGACATCTGCGGTGCTGTTCCCTTCGATCCTCTGCCTGGAAGACACCAGGAACGCTGACGTAACCAGGTTGCTCAGAGTGTGCATAAGGTCAGCCGCTGCCAGATTTGTGACCTTCTGTGCCAGAGCGGGCAGGCTTCTCAAACACGAAATCGCCCCCAGCCGTCGACTGGGGGCGATTTGCTGCGGCCATGCCACGCGGTCACAGATAGTGACCGATCCAGCTGGCGATCTAGGCTGCGATGAACTGCAGGTAGGTCCCGACATCGCCGATGGCGACCGTGCCGAAACTGTTGGAGACGCGCATGTCGAGCAGATCGCCTTGCGCGACGACTATTCCCGTGATGTCGAGGTTGATCGTGGACACCGTGTTCGATGACGCCGACTTGATCGAGGCGTTGTTCTTGTAGATGTAGCCGGTCACTGTTCCGCCGAGTGAATTGGCTGTGACCACCATCCGCGAGGTGATGTCGATGATGCCCGCACGATCGACCACGAGCTGATCGGCCACGATGTTGGTGCCCGAGAACGCGGGGTCGGGCGTCCAGACCGGCAGCAAGGTCGGTGACGAGCTGGTCGGGCCATAGGTGCCGGATTTGTTCATCCGTTGCGACGCCGGGCGCGACGCTAAACCGGTGCCTACCACAATGATCGCCATATCCGCCGCCCCTCACGCCAAGCCGAGCAAGTCGGCAATCAGTCCCTTGCCGGGCGTGGTGCCGACACCGGTAATGCCGATGGTGAGGATGTCGCCCGCCGCGTAGGCGAATACGCCGGCCGCGGTTCCGCCTGCGACCTGGCTGCCCCCGGCGACCGTGATGGCGCTACCCGATACTGCAGCGCCGTTCTTGCGGAGCTCGACGACGAGGTTGCCGCCCGATCCCTCGGTCCCACCGCGAATGGTCCACGAGGTGAACGTGACCGCTCGCTGTAGCTTGACGCCGAATGTGAAATCGCCTGTGCCGACCGCGCGCACGGTGTCCTTGCCGCACACGACGATCGACAGGTCATAGGGCGAGGTGCCGGTCGCCGGTGTGCGCGGGTTCGATAGCCGGGCGTCGTTGCCGTCGCAGGCGGTTCCGGCGCTGGTGCCGATGACGAGACTCGATGTGCCGGCACCGATCGCCGAGCGGGCGGCGGTGCCGTTCGCCGCGGTGAGTACCGCACGCCCGGTCGACGTCGAATCGGTGATATCCGCCGCGGCGTGGGTGTGCACGAGCGTCGCCTTGCCCGCCAGGCCGGGCACGGTGGGCGCGCCCGCGGATCCACCCAAGTCGCCTGCGAGCTGGATGATTCCCTTCGCGCCCGCGGTGGCGTCCGGTGCCGAGGGTCCGGTCGGGCCGGGCGGGAGCACGAGGTCGAGGGTCCAGTCGGGCGGGCCGCCGTGGACGGCCGCGCTCGCCGGGCCCTCGGATACCGCGCCGATGGCAAGGGTGAACGAATCGACCGCCGCCTGCGCCGCGCTGGCGGCCGTCGACGCGCCGCTCGCACTGGCGGCGGCCGCCGTTGCTGCGGCCGATGCCTCGGTGATAGCGGGCACGGTGACCGGGTCGAGATCCTGGCCGTTGTCGAGCTCGAAAACCAGTGCGTCGCCAGCCAAGCGCACACCGATCACGCTCAGCCCGCGCACGACGGCCTCGCCGTTGGACGCTGGGACCGGCGAGACGAGGGTCAGGTCGACCAGGCCGGTCGAGTCGAGGTCCGGGTGTTCCGGATCCGGGCCCGCGACGTAGGGCGGGACCATGAACGCGTACGGGTCCATCGGCACCCTGCCGCCCTCATAGGTGAGGTTGAACGACACCTTCCATGTCCACCCGGTGGGGTTGGTGTCGCCGTTGGGTGCGACCAGCCGGATACCGCGCTGTCCTCGCCAGGTCAGGTAGCCGAACTCATCCAACTGCGCGACGTAGTAGTCCGGGAGCTGGACATAGGTCGCCGGATCTGGTTCGGCCTCGGCGACAAGGACTTTGGGAGCGCCGGCGGTGAACGTGAGCGTGCCCGCCAGCGGTACGAATTCCGGGGTGTCGCCGATGTCGGGGCCGTCGGCGATGTTGGCCAGGAAACGACCAACCACGCGGCCGTATTTCAGCGGGAGTAGCTCCGCCATGGTCAGATCTCCTCGGCCAGCTCGTCGGGAATGGTGTAGGTGGCCACGGGCGGGGTTTCGCCGAGGTGCCGCAGGCATGCCTCCAGTTCGCCGATGTGACGCAGCAGCGCGCGCAGCAGCTTGAACGCGAGGGTGATCTTGCGGTCCTTCGCTGCCAGGGCCACCTCGAGCACGTCGACGCGCGTCCGGAGCTTGGCGACCTCACGGGCCTGCCAGGTGGTCACGGCCGCGATCACGGTGGCGACCGCGACCCCGGCCGCCTGGATCAATTCCGGTGTCGGCCAGCTCATTCACGCCTCCACATCCGCTGGCGCTCCTGCTCGCGCCGCTTCGCCCGCTCGAGGGCCGCGGCGGCCTCGGCCGGGTTGCCGTAGTAGTCGACGAAAGCGGCGGTGATCGTGTGGTCCCGGTCGGCAGGCGCGCCGTTATCTCGCGGCTCGGCCGCCAGCCACGGCACCCACGTGGCCAGCGCGATGTTGACCTGAGGCACAGACATGAATCGGGTGATGGCGGCCGAGATCGCCAGCGCCGCACCGACCCCCGCCGCCGTCGAGGGCAGGCCAGAGGACGACACGATCAACGGCATCGCGGCGGCCAGGCCGACGACGAGCTGAAACGTGGTGCGCGCCAGGGTCCGCCACGGGTAGCGGACCTGGCTCGCGTTCTCGGGGGCGCTGTGCTGCCCCATCACTTGCCGCCCTGCGCGGTGCGCTTGAGCTCGGCGACGTCGGCGCGCAGCTCGGCGATGGCCTCGACGAGAGTGTTGTCGCGCTTCGGGTCGACCCTGGACGCGCCGAGGATCTTCCAGCCCTTCTCGTCGGGGCCCATCAACTGGTCCTTGGTCAGGCTGGTGTTCTTGTCCATCCACCAGAACAGGTCGCGGAACTTCAGGGAGTTTCCGCGGAAATTCTTGATGATCGCGTCCAGCATGTCGGTGTCTCCTTCAGTGGTGTTGTCGCCGTTCATGGATCGGGCAACGTCGGCGCGGAAGATATTCATGTCGATGGCACCCGGATCCCATTTGCCCTGCGCCGCCCCGGCCCATTCCTTGTGGCCGATAGCGTGGGAGGCGGGCTGTCCGAGGTAGTCGAGGATCGCGGCGACGCCTCGGACGTAGGCGTCGTACTGGGCGTCGGACCAGCTCGCGCGGTGCGGCAGTCCGGGGCGGCCGCCGCCGTCGTTGGCGGCCTCGATGCCGATGGTGTACTGATTCGCCGCGTTGGTCGGCAGGCCCGGGTAGCTGCCTTCGCCTGCGTGCCAGGCGATTCCGGCACCGCACACGGTGTAGACGCCCTCGGGCGACAGGTGCAGCTGGGAAGCCAGGTCGAGGGAAGGGTGTTCGGCGATGCCGCGGGGGCTCTCGCCGAACGAGCCGGTGTGGTGGCAGATGACGCCCCAGATGTTGCCGAAGTCGCCGTGTCCGCGGTCGCGCCAGCCGGGGTACTCGTGGACTTCGAGGCCCGCGTTTCGCAGGACTTCGGGCAGCCATGTCGGATCGCTCATTGCTGTTGTGCCTCCTCGATTTTCGCGCGCAGGCGGGTGACGACGCCTGCGTATGCTTCGCTTTTGCTGTCGCTGGTGAACTCGATGCCGCGCGGGTGGCCGGCGATCCATCGGCCGTCGCGGTCCTGGCGGATGGCGATATCGGCGACGTCCCAGAACGTTTCGGGGTCAGGTGTGGGCCAGTTCCCGTGTTCGTCGGGGGTGACGTGGAGACCGTCGTCGTAGACCGCGGGCGGGCCGCCCGGGGTGGGCATCCATCGGATCCGCTCGTGCTCGGAGTGGATCCGCACGCCGCGTCGGACGAGGTACTCAGCGATGCGGACCGCGCCCTGTATCTGGGTAGTCGCGGGCCCAGCGAGCACGCGGCCGGCCGGGTTGCGCCACTCGGGCAGGTGGATGGTTTGCAGCTCGGCGGCCAGGGCCAGCACCTGTGGGTCCTGTTCGGGGATCTCGCCGAGGTCCGGGAGGCGGCCGCCGAGCGCCTGCTCGATGAACGCGCGCATGGCAGCGGTGACCTCCGGCGCGCTGCTGCCGGGCGGGACGGTGGCGTCGGCGCGCTGCTGTTGGTCGCGGCCGGTCTTCGTGACGATCTGCTCGACAATCTCGGGTTCGTGTTCGCTCACGGGGCCTCAGAGGGGTTGGGCCATGATCAGCAGCTGAGCATTGGCGGTTTGGATGGAGTAATTGCTGTTGCCGAGTACGCGTTTGGCGACGACGTAGATGGCGGTGGTGGTGTTCGCGGCGACGGTGCCGAGGGTGTTTCCGGGGCCGATGGCGTAGTCCCAGCGCGGGTAGAGCTGCACGAAGGAGTTGTTGGCCAGGCCGACCGAGACGCCGTAGCCGATGAGTGTGCCGTCGACCGCGCCGAGGCGGATCTCGATGTTCACGCGCCCGGAATCGGCGGGGTCGCAGTGGTTTTGGATGCCGATGTTCCCGGCGAGCACGATCGGCCGCCACGCGTAGGGCTGCGCCGGAATGTTCATCGTGGCCAGAGTTTTCGGGCTGGCGGACAGGTTGGATCCGCCGCCGGTGAACTGGTTGCCCGCGATCGCCCACGGCCCGCCGAGCCGCGGCGCGGGGATCGGCTGCCATTCGCTGCTGGCGGTGTCCCAGGCGAGCACGGAGTCCGTCCGTGCACTCGACAGGTCGCCGACGTCCTCGGCGTCGCGGATCGGACCCGGCACGCCCGCATCGCCGACGTCGCCGGTCACGCCCCGCGGAAAGGTGATGGCGAGTTGCTGATCGGGGGCGGTGCCGGTGATCGCCGCGGCTGCAGCGGATCCGGTCGCGCCCGCGGTCGCCGATCCGGTCAGCGTGGTCGGGTCTGCCTGGTGGCCGGGGGCCTGGAACGATCCAGCGAACCGGATGAACTCCATTCCGCTCCACAGGTAGAGGGCCTGCTCGTCGACGACGCGCCACGCCTTGCGGGCGTCAGCGGTGCCCAGGCCGAGAGCCTTGAGCGCGGCGAAGGTGGCGATGTCGCCCTCCCACGTCCACGGCCACGACGAGTCCCCTTCGGGGCCTTGGGTTCCGACCCCGCCCTCGCGGAGCTCGACGAGTACTTGCCGGTCGGCGACCTCGACGGGGTTGACGGTGTGCGGCAGCCCGGTCGGGTCCCCGACCGTGCGCATGGTGACGGTCACCTCAGAGTCGTAAACAGTGCTCATGCGGGGACTCCTGTCACGGGCACGGCCCACACCGCGAGATGGGCGTACGCGCGGCCGTAGATGAGCGGCGGGGCGCCGGAACTGGCGGCGATGCGCACGATGATGGTGGCGTCCTGCCCGGCCGGGACCACACCAGCGGTGCTGGCGGGGGTTTGGGCTTGGGTGCGGATCTGCGGGACGAGGGTCAAATGGCGCAGGACGGCCCACCCGTGCCCGTCGCCGTAGGCCACGATCGTGTTGGATCCCGACAGCAACGCCTGCAACACGACGCGCTCGGCGGTCTTGTTGCTGGTGGTGCAGGCCATCGCGCCGCCGGTCACGAACGGCCGCCAGGCGACATCCTGAGCGGGGATCGGCAGGGACGCAATCTGATACGGCACCGTGGTGATGTTGGTGTTGTCGGGGACGAATCCGGGGCCGCCGTCGTATCGCTGAGCGTCATTGATCGTCCACGGGCCGCGCCAGTTCGGATTCGGACTCGGCGTCCACTTGCCGCTGGCGGCGTTCCACAGGGGGACCATGCCGTCGGTGCGGGTCACGGTGGCGTCGAAGTCGCTGGCGGCGCTGATCGGTCCAGGTGGGCCGGCGGGGCCCTTGCGGCCCTTGACGCCGCGCGGGACAACGAGATTCACCACCTGCGCGGGGGGCGTGCCGGTAATCGTGATCTGTAGATCGGATCCGGCCGGGCCCGTGGTGACGGTGCCGAGGGTTAGGGTGTTCGGTTGCCCGGTCGGGCCGTGCGCGCCGAACGCGTCGGGGAAGGTGTCAAACGAGCTGCCGTTCCAGTAGGCGAGGCTGTTGGTCGACGCGACCCGCCACGCCTTCCCCGCCTGCACGGGCCCGAGGCCGGCGGCGAGCGCGGACAGGGCGGCCTGGTCGGCGATGTCGCCCTCCCAGCGGAACGGGTACGCCTGCGGGCCTTGCGGTCCGCGCTCGCCGGTCGGGCCGGTGGGCAGCTCGAGGGAGCTGTCAGCAGGGGTGGCCTGCATAGCCTGCACGACACCCGCGCTCCCGATGCCTTCGTCGACGCCGGTGATGCGGACATCGCGGAAGTAGTCGCCGATGGTGGACAACTCATGCTCCAATCGGGAGGGCCCACACGACCGCGCTGGCTTCGGTGCGGTCCCAGGCGATGTTGGTGGTAGCGCCGCCCACCTTTTCCACGGTCACGACCAGCGAGGCTTGCTCGCCTGCCGGGACGGTGGCGTAGGTGCTCGACGGGGCGAGCGGTTTGGGGCCGTCGTCGCCGAAGGTGGGAAACGCTGTCGCGTGGTACCAGTCGCGGCCGGCGCGGATGCTGCCCGCGCCGTAGGCGAGGGTGACACCGGTCGGGGAGTTGAGGCGGCCCACGAGGATCGGATAGGTGGCGGTGTCCGCAACGCATTGGATGTATCCCGACAGCCACACCATCGGCCGCCAGGTGAACGGCAGTGCGGGCAGCGCGAACGAGGCCACGGTCAGACTGGCGGCCGCGGTGCTGGTGTTGGCGGCGAAATCCTCCTGATACCAGGACCATTGACCGAACCCGTTCGGAGCCGAGGCGACCTTCCACTTCCGGGCCGCGGGCGCGTAGACGAACATAGAGCGATGCGTCGGGCCCAGGGTGTTGTCGAAATCGGTGGCCGCGCTGATAGCGCCGCTGCTGCCGGTCGGGCCGGGCGGGCCCTGCAGTCCAGCGGGCGCGGTTGCCTCCAGGGCCAGCGCGGCACCGCTGGCCGTGACGCGCAGGGCGGCCTCGGTCAGGTTCTCCGAGTGCACGGTCGTCGCGGCGGCGGTGGCCGCTGGCGCGGTCGGGCCCTGCGCGCCAACAGCGTTCGGTGAGTGCAGCCAGCCCGTCCCGGTCCACACGTCCATGCCGTTGCTGTCGAGGCGATGCCACCACTTGCCGCGGTCGTCGGGGCCGAGGCCGGTCGGTCGCGCGCCCGCGCCCGCGAGCGTGCCCATCTTGCGGAACGCGGTGCGAGGCCCGCCGCGCGGACCGGGCAGGCCCGGCTGGCCGGCGGGCAGCGCCAGCGCCGGTGCCTCCCCGGCGGGGGTGATGGTGGCGTCCAGGATGGGCAGCCCGTCGAGGTCGGGGGCCGAGGTCACAGTCAGCCGGGCGGGAAAGGTCACGTCGGACACGCGTAATCCACCTCCTCACAGAGGGTTTCGGGTCAGAAGATGATGAGATCGAGGTCTGCGCCGACGTCGGTGGCCAGGGTCTTGACCATCTGCGCGAGCGCGCTCATGCGCGACCACGCCTTGACCAGCGAGTCCTCTTCGTCGCTGCCGTCGCCGATGGTGAGCTCGAGCCGGGCCGCAGTGGTGCGGTTGTCAGTGAAGGTGACCTCGGTGACGTAGTCGGTGAAGATCTGGTCCGCCACCTGGAACCCGATCTGATCGCCGAGCTCGTAGTCCATGCCGAAGGTGTAGGGGCCGCCGTCGCCGACGCTGACCTTCTTGCTGGTGTAGCCGCGGGTCTGGTGCAGCCCCTGGCGGCCGGCCATGAAGCCATCAATGGTGAATGCCTTCTGCGAGTTGCTGATAGCCATCTCACGGAACGCGAACGGGCCCGCGCGGTGCGTGCGACCAACGTCCTCGTAGACGTTCCACGCGAGGAACACGTCCTTGAGCTGTCCCTGATAGAGACTGTCCAAACCGGGGACACCGATCAGCAATCCGAGCCAGCTCAGCAGGTTCTTCATCGCCACTTCGATGCCCGCATTGACCCAGCCCGGCGACTTGCCGCCGACGATCACCGCGACCGCGGTCGGCTTGTGGATGGCGACCTCACTCGGGCCGAGCCCGGAGTACTCGCCTTCGAGGTACCAGACCCACGGTGGGCGGCGGGTGGTGCCGAGCGGCCCCGGATTCCCGTAGATCGCTTCGTATTCGGACTGGGCGTCGAAAACCGGATAGCGGACCGGGGTCACGCCGTCTTCGAGGAAGTCCTCGAAGAACATGATCAGACCATCCAGCAGCGTGCCGGTCGGGCCGACAGTGTTGGATTTGTTCACGGTGCCCAGCACCACGGTGTTGCGGTCGAGGGTGTAGTAATCCGGCGCTGGCTGTTCGTCTTCGCCGTGGATGTAGAACTCGGCGGTGAGCAGGCAACCGGCCGCGTCCATGGCCGGGACGAGCAGCTCGTCGGCCATGTCGAATCGCGCTGTCGCGCCGGACCATTTGCTGTCATCGTGGAGGACATCGATCGGTTTGACGGTGATCGGCCACATCGCGCCGGACGGGTCGAGGCTGCCGTACTGCGATTGCAGCCGAATCAGATTCGGCACAACGTAGTTCAGCGCCATCGTCCGGGCTGGGGCGACCACGAAGTGATGGCGCGGCCACTGCGCCAGGATCGGCGCGAACGGCGATGCCCAGCAGCAGATCGACGCCCAGTGCTGCCAGCAGTGGATCGCCTCGATGTCGACGGTCTCTAGGCCGGTCTCATCACGCACTACCGATGCCCGGGTGATGAATCCGTCCCAGCGAAACCCTGTGATGTTCACCGTGAACGGGATTGTCGCGTCCTCGCCGTCGGGGTTGGCGAACACGAAGTCGTAGTAGAGGAAGTCCTTGCGCGGGATCTGCATTTTCAGCCCGCCCGCGGCGTTGCGGGTGTGGTTGAACTGCAGCGAGGTGTAGTTGTGCTCCTCGCCGACCTCGTCCAGGTTCTTGTCCCAGTAGCGGACCAGCGTGGTTTGGTCAGCGCGGGCGGCCTGGTCCTGGCGCTCGGCGAGGTCGAGGCGGCGCGCGGCGGCCGCGGAATCCCATGCCATCAGTACGGCCTCGACGATCGCGGGGTGACGTCGACCCGGACAGCGGCCGAGGTGGTCGCGCCGTCAGTGCAGCGGACCACCAAGTCGGTCGCCGACCACGGCGGCAGGCTGGCAAACCAGCGGCGGCCCGCCAGCTGCCCCCATACGTTTCGCCCGGACGGGCTGCCCGCCGAGTAGATGCGCGCGGTGCGGTGGCGCGGGTGCGTGTCGATGCGCAGCTCTTCGCCCGCGCCGATGATCGGGGTCTCGACGATCCGCAACGCGGTCCCGGTCGGGTCCTCGATCCCGTACCGGCCCGGGCCCGGCATGGTGTAGCGCGCCCAGCCCGGCCGATCGGCAGCGTTGCGAGCGCGGACGGTGCCCTCGCCGAGGGCGAGGCTGTTGGTCCACACGTCCCATTCGCCGAGGTGGTGCGGCAGCGGATCCATCGCGGTCGCCGACATCTGGAACTCGGCACCCGCGTTGCGGACCGGGTCATGATCACCTACAGGGGTGGGCTCGTTGTCGAGCTGGTATCGCTGCAGCCGCCACCCCTGGTGCCGGGTGAAGTAGCCGACCGTCACCGGGATGTCGGTGGACCAGCCGCGGAACCACGCATCATGGACCGCGTAGAACTCCCGCACGGTCGGCGCGCTCAGGAACACGACAAAGTCCCATTCCTTCTTCGAGCGCACCGACCGCTCGAATGTCGCGCCGTCCTGACGCGCGCCCTCGGACACGAGCAGCTGCACGGGCGCGAACATCCACCCGGTTTGGCGGGTGATGCGTGCGCCCTCGCGGCCGGCGCCCGCGCCGTGCAGATGCCACACGCGCCCGTTGTTGTCCCAGGCCACGATCTTGGTGCCGTCGGGCAGCATGAGAGGGTTCATCGGCCGTAACCTCCTCTTCGCTGCTGCGCCAGCGTCTTTCGTCGCTGCACGCGTTCGACGGCCGCGGCCGCGCTCATCGGGTCGACGCCGCTGATGTTCCAGATGTCGCCGCTGCTCCCGCCGCCGCCGGTCGCGCCCATGCCGACCACGGCCGCGCCGGTCTGCACCATCTCCTTCCAGTTGTTCTGGAAGAAGTTCTGAACGTCGGAAACCGTGGAGTTCCACTGGTTCCCGGCCTGGGTCTGCAGGTTGGCGAGCGCCTTCTCGGGGCTGTCCGCGAGGTACCACGGGGCGTCGCCGTTGAACAGCTCACCGGTGAACGGCAGCCCGGCCAGCGGGTGCGTGCCCGAAACCTGTGTCGCGCTTGAGTTGTTGTTGGTGTTCGCCCCCGGTGACGAGGTGCCCGTCGAGGGTGTCGAGCTCGGGGTGGCGCTGCCGGCCGGACTGCCGCCCGTGCCCGTTGCGCCGCTCGGGCTTCCGGTCGTGGCACCGCCGGTGTTGGTGCCGCCGTTGGTGTTCGGACCGGCGGGCCCGCCGAGGTCGCCGCCGCGCAGCATCGCCGCGGGCAGATACATGTGATGGTCGAACATGCCGTGGCCGGCACCGACATCGCCGCCGATGACCACGCCCTCGCTGCCGTTGCTCTCGACGTTCGTGCCGTCCGACAGTGTCATTGCGGTGTGCCCGTTCGCGCCGCCGCCGTGATCGAACCAGCTGACACGCAGGTCACCATCAGCGCCGATCCCGGACTTGAACCCGCGCGCCGCGAGCCATTCGCCTTCGGTCACCGTCGACATGCGCGAGGAGAACGGATCCTCGCCGCGCGCATCGTTGACGACAGCCGACACCAGGCCCGAGCAGTCGATCGCGGTCCGCGAGAATCCGCCCATCGCATAGGTGGCCGGATCCATGGACTGCGCGAACGCCTTGCCGGCCACCAGCCCGCCCGTGGCGAACGCGGGGAACAGCGTGGCCATGTCCTCGACGCTCGGCGTCCATCCGGAGTTGATCGCCTGCAGCAGCGACAGATTCTGGCCCGTGGCCACGGCGTTGACAACGAACTCGCCATCAGACACTGCGATCAGGTTGCTGTCGCTGGTGCCGGTGCCGCGCCCGCGGAACAGGCCACCAGTGGCCATGTGCGCATCGGCCCACTGCACGAGGCTGTCGCCGAGCCCGGAGGTGCCCTTGCCGCCGACACCGGGCACCCAGTCGGGGATCTTCACACCTTGGAGCAGCTTGCCGATTTCCTTGACCGCGACCGCGATTCCGTGGACGATGCCCGACCACACGGTCGATACGGTGTCGCCCAGTGCCTTGAAGAATCCGGCGATGCCGTTGACGGCGGTTTCCATGGTGTCGTGGCACGCGGTGACGACCTTGGCCGCGTTCCCCAGCTGCGTACCGATCTTGTCCGCCATCTTCTCGAAGGTCGGGATCACGTACGGCTCGATGACGTTCTTCACCAGCCAGGTGAACAGATCGATCATGGTCTGCAGCTGTGGCAGGACCGCGATCACTACATCCAAAAATGGTGGCAGCAGTTCCACCGCCATCCGCACCAGCTGCGGCAGCAGCGGCGCGACTGCGGCGACCAGGTCACCGAAACTCTTCGCGATGTCGGGCAGATGCGGGGCCAGCTGCTTCATGGCATCAGCCAGCGCGGTGCCGATCTGCTGGGCCACATCGGCCAGGATCGGCTGCAGATCCTCGAATACCGGCATCAGCAGGTCCGCGACCTGTGTGATCACCGGGCCCAGCGCGTCGAAGATTGTTGTCAACGCTGGCGCGAGCGCTTGGATCAGGCCGGACACCACGTTGGCGACGACCGGAAGGATCGGCGCCAGCGCGGTGATCAGTGACGCGAACGACTGCGACAGCGGACCGATGGCCGGGGTGAGTGCCGTAATCGCCTGCGACAGAGCGATTCCCACCACCTGAGCGATCTGCGACAGCGGCCCGATCATCGGGGTCAGCGCGGTCATCAAGCTCTGCAGCAGATCACCGATCACCGGTAAGACGGGCTCGAGCCCGACCAGCAGCGCGTTGATGAAAGCCGTCAGGTCCGGCATCAGCGCGGTCAGCGTGGTCGCGAAGGTCGCGCCGATCTGGCCGAGCGCCGGGGCCAGCGAGGCGAGGGACTGACCCAGCGTGGCGAACAGCGGGCCCAGGGTCGGGCCCACGATGTTGCCGATCTCGATCAGTCCGCCGATCAGCGGTTGCAGACCTGCGCCGAGGCCGTCGAGGATGCCGGAGAAATTTCCGAGCAGCTGTGTCAGCGCGCCACTGTTGAATGCATCGGTGAAGGCCTGACCGATCGACCCGAACAAGTTCCCGAACGACGCACCGATCTGCCCGGCGACAGGCTCGAAAGCCTTTCCCAGAGACAGGAATCCGGTCGTCGCCTGCTGCAGTCCCGGCCCCATCCCGCCGATGAAGCTCGCGGTGCCGGCGAAAATCGACTCGACGCCCGCGAGGTTCTCCGGTGCCTTCCAGAACTCCGCGAAATCGTGGGTGAGCGCGTTCATCTGGCCCGCGACCTGGGTCATGCCGCGCCCGAGGACCGGCAGTGCCGCGTCGGCGAGTTCCTTGATGCCGTCGGCCGCGCCCGCGAACAGGGCGTCTTGGGTCGGGTTCTTGACCAGCGAGTCCCACGCGGGCGCGATCTCGCGCGCGGCGAGGACGAATGACTGTGCGTTCGGGGCGAGTTTCGCCAGGGCTGCCGCGGCGGCCTGCTGCGGGCCCGAGCTGGCGGTCATGGCATCGGTCACGCCGGCCTGGGCCTCGGCCACGGCCTGGTGGGCGTCGGCGACCTTCTGCCCGGCGTCGGCGACCTTCTGCTCGGCGTCGATCACCTTGTCGTTCGCGGCAGCGAGCTTGTCCTTGGCGGCGACAACCTTGTCCGAGCCCTCGACACCCTTGGCCTGCGCCTCGGCCGCCTCAGCCTGAACCTGCTTGTTCTTCTCGATCGCCTTGGTCTCGGTCAGCTGCGCTCGCTCAAGGCGTAGCAGGGCCTTCCGCCGGTCCTCGGGAGTCTTGGCGTCGGCGACGTCCTTCTGTGCGTCCCTGACCGCCTGCGCGGCCTCCTTCTCGCTGAGCGCCGCATCGGCCAGGGTGAGCACGTAGCCCTCGAGTTCCTGGCGGGCGTCCTTGCGGGCGGTGGTGAGATCCTGCTCAGCGCTGCTGGCGTCCTTCTTCGTCGACGTGAGGTCCTTCTCCGCCGAGGTGAGGTCCTTCTCCGCCGACGCCACACCCTTGACCGCTGCCTCGACCTGCTTCTGTGCTGCCGCAACAGCTTTCGCCTGCGCCGCGCCGTCACTGCCCGCGGACGCGTCGGCAGCCGAGAGGGCCTTGAACGCATCGGCCACGCCCGTGAGCCCGACCTTGACGGTGGCCGCGGCAGCCAGCGCGGCCGGGCCGAGCGCGACCAGGCCGACCGCCAGCGTGCCCACCGCGCCGGCCGCGACACCAGCCGCGCCCGAGACTGCCGAGAGTTTCGCGGCGACGCCGGACAGCTGCCCGGCCGAGCTACCGACCCCCGCCAGCACGGTCTTGAGCTTGTCGACCTTGCTGGTCTCGACATCGGCCTTGATCTCGAGGTGGTTGCGGTCGGCCAGCCCCTGAGCCTCGGCGAGGGCCTGGCGGACCTCACGCGCGATGCGGCTCGTTTCGGGCAGAATGCTCACATACGCTGTGGCCAGTTCGATTGCGTCGCCGGACATTTCGCCGCTCACCTCCTACCAGCCGAGGAACGCGTCCATGTCCTCGGGACTCATCGGCGTGCCGATTCGGTCACGGTCGTTGTCGACACCGGGGCGCGGGATCTGCTGCGGCCGGTTACGTGGTGGTTGTTTGCGCGCGTCCTCGGTCTTCGCCCAGACCAGCCAGTGCAGGCTGTCGGCGACGTCGGCCAGCAGATGCTCGTTGAGCTGCCATGTGGCGCTCTCGGGTTGCAGGACGCGCCCGAGCGCGGATCGTGCTGGCAGCCACGCGATGACAGATTTGAGGTCGCGCCAGCTCAGCGTGTCGGTGCCGAGCTGGCGCAGCCGCAGACCTCGGTCGATGAGGTCGGATTCGATAGCCTCGCTGTACGCGTCGATCAGCGACGCGAGGCCGACGATTCCCCCAGATCGATACCGGAGTGCTTGCGCCACTTGTCGCACATGTCCTCGAACGCTTCCGATTCCATGTCGTCGACCAGAGCGAGCGCGTCCTCGTCGAGGGTCATTTCCATCATCGTGAACATGGCGTCGACCTCGCCGAGGCGGCGGACCTTGCGGACGATGCCGGGCTTGAGGTTCGCCAGCGACGGCAGCCGGATCTCCCGGTCGTCGACGGTGTAGACGAAGTCGTCGCGGACCTTCTCGACGGTCTTGGTGGTGTTCTTACGGGAAGCCATTGCGCAGGCCCTTTCGTTGCCGCGCAGACCCTTTCGATGCCCCAGGGGTGGGGCCCAGCGGCGGCGGTCGGGTCTGCGCGGAAAGGCCCGCCGCCGCTGGGGTCTGGGGTTACGGCCCGGTGGTCACGCCGTCGTCGAGGTAGCGGTACGCCTTGACGCCGCTGGAATCCTTGAATGCCTCGATCGTGATGTCGAACTTGGCGAGTTCCTTGGAGGTCATCTTGCCCTCCTTGACTTCACTGATCTTGGCGTTGGGCAGCACGATGCGCAGCTTCTTGCCCTCATGGGCCATGTCGAAAATCCAGGACCGGCGCGGCAGCACCGAACCCGTTTCCTTCACGGTGATGAGCGTTCCAGCCGAGGCGGTCGGAGCGGTCACTGTGATGTTGTCCGGGCCGAACACCTCCCCGAGGACGTCGGCGTCCCACACCGAGTACAGGCTCAGGCCGAAGCGGACCGAGTGCTCGCTCTGGAGCTGGGCGATGATGTCGCCGAACCAGTCCTTGATGGAGTCGGACTTGCGGTCACCCTGTGGGTCGAGGCCGTCCTCGGACACGTATCCGAGCTTGATGAACGCGGCGCCGGGGGCGGCCGATGAGGTGCTCGGCAGGGTGGTGCCGAGCGGGGCGACGAGGATTCCGCCGGTGACGGAATTCGGTGCGCCAGCGCCGATCCACTTGCTATCTGCCACAGACATGACAGTTCTCCCTTCATGTGGTGTCCCCGTGGGGATGTGAGATCTAGAGAGGGCGACCGGTGACGTGCAGCTCGGCGGTCACCAGATACCGGGGTGTGCCGGTGTTGGGGTCCTGGGACTTCGCGATGCCCATGTCGACGACCTGGTCGCACCACACGCCCGCGGTGAGGTAGCCGGGCGCGGCCGAGCTGAGCAGGGCCCGCACCTTGCCCGCGAGATCGGCCGCGAGGGGCTCGGTGGCGGCGTGGCATTCGAGGATCACGCGGGGCCGGTCGGTGATGGCGTCGCGTTGCGCTCCGCCGCCGTGGCGCACCACAACCGTTGCGGCCGGGCGCGGGTCGGGCATTTTCGTGGCGACCTTGGCCGTGATCCCGTAACCCGGGAGCGTGGCCTTACCCCAGGCAGTGACGACCGCCTCGATATCAGGGAACACGATGGGCGGCAGTGTCATCGGCCCGCGTCCAGCGACTTCAGGAGCGTGTGGTCTTCGGCATTGTCGCGAATCGCCTGCCACGTCGTGGTGACCACTGCGGCGCGGTCACGGGTCCGGCCGCGTCCGGTCACCGCCAAATAGCCCTCCTCGCCGGAACGGTCGCGGGCCTCCTTGGCGATCGCATCGGCGCGGTCCTTCAGGAACGCGGCGACACCGGGAGCTCGGCGGATCTGTTCGAACGCATCGAAGTTGAAGCGCACGCGGATTGCCATCAGCCGTCCACCCTTCGCAGATTGACCGGACGAACACCGGGTGACCACCACGGGCCGTGGTCGTAGTCCTCGGCAATGCCGATCGCCTCCCACTGGCGGCCCTCGATGGTGAACCGGTCCCGATGCGAGACCTCCTCGGCCACAGCAGAATCGAGCACGAGGACCAGGTCCACGATCAGCCGATCGTGTCCTGCGAGAATCGGCTCGGATGAGTCTGGCGTCCACCAAAAGCTCTGCACTGGAACCGGATCGGCCCACGTGTCGATCGGGTTGCCATGCGAATCCTCGGCGCCAGGCACATAGACCTGGTGCCCGACGGTGTAGGGCAGGGGGAAGCTACTCATACAGCGGCATCCCGGCGAGATCGGCGCCGCAATCGCAGTAGTTCGCGCCGAGGTCCAGCGCGCACGCCTCGGCGTGAGTCGTCGACATGGCGGCGGTGCGGCTGAATGACCACGCCTTGCCCGCGTCGACGCTTGCGCAGATGTCCTGCAACTGCTTGATTTCGCTCGGCCAGTAGAGATTCCGGCGCGTGGTGTCGACGGTCTGACCGAACGGTCCGGCCGTCTTGGTGGTGACACTGCCAGCGCCGACGTCGGCCCACCGCAGCACCGCACCGCGAATGATGGCCTTCGCCGCGGCCTTCTGCTCGTCGGTGAGGTCACCGAGGGTCTTCAGGCACGGGGCGCTCAGCTTGGCCATGGCCTCGGCGTCCGCAATCATCGCCAGGGCCTTCGGCTCCGGGATGGTCGCGAACGGCGCGAGGTCGGCCGGTTGGATGAAATCGCCCACGGTGCCCGCCTATTCCTTGGTGGCCTTCGCCGCCCGCCGCGGCGGTGCAGCCTTGGCCGGGGCCTGGTCGATCGGTTCCCATTCGCGCCCCAGCTGCGCGGCGGTCTCGTCGTCGACCGAAACCACCACGCCGCTGTGCGTGTTTCGAAGCCGTGGCATTAGACGGCGTCGATGATCTTGCAGAAAGCGTTCAAATCGGCGATGCCCCAGCCGTAGACAACCTCGGCGCGGAATGCCACCTGGTTGTTGCGCTGCAGGTCGCCGCCGCCGTCGGGGTCGCCGTACTCGATGACCTTCAGGCCGATGGACTTCTGCACACCCCAGCGGATACCGCTGAAGTCGCCCACGAACGCCTTCACGTTGGTGGCCGCGGCAGCGATGCCGATAGCGCCCACGGTGTCGGACACCGAGCTGTTGTGGTTCTCCAGGCGGCCGGCCGGGGCGGTCGCGTAGGCGAGATCCGGGTACAGCTTCTGCTCGGAGGTGGCGTTGCGCAGGCCGCCGAACTTGGACGCGAAGTCCGGGTTCAACGCGATGTCCTTCGGGTTGTAGCCGCCCGCGAGGACCAGCACATCGGCCGCGTCGAGGTTGGCGTACGGCTTGTCGGTCGGGCCGATCTCCACGGACTTGGTGGTGTCGGTCAGCTTCTCGGTCATGGCCGCCACCGCGGCGCCACCGGTGGGGTTGATGCCGTGGTACACACCGAAGTCCAGCGCACGCGACAGGGCGGGCTGGATCAGGTCCAAGACCTGCTGCACCACGCCCATCTGGTGGTCGGAGTCAGCCCACATGACCTCGTCGGTCCACCGCACGGTCTTGTGGAACTTGAAGGGCTTGACGGTCTTGGTGGTGCTGGTGATGGTCGATCCGCCCTTGTTCGCACCCTCACCGACGTACTCGGCCTCGCCGATGGTGAACGTCATGGAGTTGCCGGTGCCGAACTTCATCGCCAAGGAGTTCGACAGGGTGGCGATGGACGAACCGAACTTCACCTTGCCCAGCCAAGGGTCAAGGATCTGATTCGGGATGGTGAGGCTCGAGGTAGTCAGCACGGCCATGGCCGGTGCTCCTTTCCGCTATTCGCTGTTGCCGAAGACTTGGCGCGTGAACGCGGCCATTTCGTCGTCGGCTGCTTTGGGGTTTCGTCCCTCACGGGGGACTCGGTTGGACTTGCGCGCACCCATGTCCACCAGCCCGGCGACCTGCTTCAACAGCAGCTCCGGATTGCTCGCGGTGAGGTACAGCTCCGCCTGGTCTTCGGGGATCTTGTGCAGCGTGACCAGGTGCTCGCGCAGGGCATCGGCGACCTTGGACGGGATCGAATCCACCTCGGCCTGAGCTGCGGTCAGCTTGTCGGCCGCCCGCTCCGCCTCGGTCTTCTGCGCGTCCTTGATATCGGCCAGTTCCTTTGCGGCTCCGGCGTTGTCCTTGGCCCGCTTCTCCCAATCGCGCGACTTCGACTTCCAGAAATCCACCGTTTCAGTGGGTTTCGGTGCGGTCTCGCCGCTGTCGGCATCGGCTCCGGCGCCCGCCCCCTCGAGGGCCGGGTGTCCGCCGTCCTCCGAGCCGCCCAGGATGGGCCAGATCGGTCCGCGGCGTGTCCATCCGATCGCCCGGAGGCCGGTGTGCGGATGGATCGGGAGGGTGTTGCGCATAGTGATTCCCCATTTCGGGTAGGTCCCTGCCGTTGCGGCAGGGGAAGTCAACGGGCGCCGAGGTTCTCGCGCATGTGGGCGAGCACGGCCTTCGGGTCGATCGCTCCGTATCGGCCCTTTTTCTTGGTCTCGCGGCTCGCGACGATGTACGCCTCGTCCCACTTGCGCACGTAGTCCGGCGGGTCGTACTCCTCGCCCGGGCGGACCTCGACGGCCACGCAGTTGCAAAAGTCGTGATAGCGGTCGCCGAGCGCCTGCGTGCCGCGGGTCCGCTTGCCTCCAGCGGCCGTGTGGCCGTTCACCCGCGAGTGCCCGGCCGCGCGGGCCCGGCGGTCGGCCAGCGACATTTCCTTGCCGCGCCCGACCACCCGCTCGGCGGCGGCTTCGCTGGTATAGACCGCACCCCGGGAGGCCATCAGGGCGCAGAACGCGCACGCGTCCGCGCGTGCGTGCCGTGCCCAGCGCGCGCCCTCGGCGTCGACGTTGTCGAAGATGGTTTGCCGCGCCGCATTCCACGTCGACCGCTGCAGCGTGCCCTGCAAACGATCCAGGCCGATCAGCCCGGTTCCGCCGAGCGCCCACTCTGCGGATGTCGTGAGCGCCTCGACGACCGGCAGCGGGCCAGGCACGGGCACAAACGTTGTCGTCGAGGGCGATTCGGCGTACCAGGCCGCAGCCATCTCGGCCGCCAGGGCGGCGTACTCGGTCGCCAGGTCGGGGAATGCGTCGATCATGTACGCGGCAAAGTCGCCGGACGCGAGCTCTTCGGCCTTCGTCCACAACGCGTTCAGGTCTGCCGTCGCCTCGCGGTCGAGCGCGGCCATGATCAGCCGTCGTTCGTCCACGGTGACGGTCATTGCGCCGCCGCCGGGCCCTGGCCAGGTGCTGCGGCCGGATTCGCATCGGCCGCCGCTGTGCGCCCGGCGAGCCGATCACTGAGCGCGATCGAGGCGCTGGCGCGGCGGCGCTCGGACAGGGCTTGTCGGATCTGCTGATCGGTCAGGCCGAGCAGCTCCAGGCCCACCGAAGTTTCAGCCAGCCACGGCACTGCGGTGATCTGCTTCATGCCCGCGTCGGCCTGCGCCGCCCGGGACAGGTAGACCGGGCTGCGCCACTTCGTGTCGATCGAGGACCATTTGGCCGGCACTTCGTCCATGCCGATGCCGTTCTGAATCGCCAGCGCGCGAATCATGGACCGGCGGAACGGCCTCGCCCAATCATCGGTCGCCCCCTCAGCTTCGGCGATGAGATCCTCACGCGAAGCGATATACGAGTCTGCGGAAGTCGGGTTGCTCATGTCCGAAACGCCCAGGGACGTAAGCGGAATCGAGGTCTCGCCCGAGAACAGCTGGGCCTGCTGCTTCAGCATATCGAGGTGAGGTTGCGGAGTCTCCGCGGCGATCTCGTGGACCTCGGCGCGGGGGTTCGTCGCCTCGTCGTCGTCCGGAATGCCGTTGATCCGGCCCATCATGACCTGCCACACGGTCTTCTGGCTGCCGTCGGCGTTCTTGAACACCGACTCGTCAGCACCCAGAATCAGCAGGTCCTTGAAGCTGTAGATGTCGGCGTGCGCCTCCATGCGGGTCACGGTCCGCAGGGCTGCGCGGTGCAGCGACATGACGGCGCGGGATATCCGCGAGGATCCGAACGGCCGTCCGTCCTCTCGCGGTTGGTACGCCACCACCTCGGCGGGAACGCCCCACTTGTGGGGCTGACGTTCCACCTGCCACTCGCCGCTCTTGTCCCAGTCGGCGGTGATCGTGAGCCCGTCCAGGTACAGGGCGAACGATGTCACCGCGGCCGCGTCGCCGCCCCGCTCACCGCGACCGGTAATGGACAACAGGTTGTCAAGCTGGCGAGTGCGCGCGTTCCATTCGCCCGTCGCGTTCAGGGCGTCCTTGACATGGATCAGCGACTTCGGTTCGCCGGTGTCGCCCTCGGTGTTGATCAGGAACGAGCACGAATGGATCAACGATGACGTGATCGCGCTGTTGGAAACGCTGGCGAAATTGTTCTCATCCAGCACGGTGTCCAGGCCAAGAGTCGCTAGGTCGCCGTCCGTCCACACGAAACCGTCCAAGTTGCAACGGCGCGCCAGGATGTCCACGGCCTTCGCCGACCAGCCGAGGACAATACCGATCTTGAAGTACTCCGGCGGAACGGGCGTCATGCTGCGCGTGAGCGCGTACTTGCCGTCGTAGTAGCAGGCGCGCAGGAAATTCCGCTTCGCCTTCTTGTCCAGCTGGTCCAGCAGCAGGCCGAGAATCATGTTCTCGTCCTCGTCCAGCTTCTTGAGTTGGAGAGTCTCGCTCATGCCGGGGCGGCCCTCCTCGAGGTGCTGGCGCGCTTGGCGCGGGTGGATGTGGTCGTGGTCTTCGTGGTCGCGAGCGCGCCGAACAGGCTGAGGGTCAGGCTCACAATCGGTGCGATGTAGGACGTCTCGTCCTCCTGGTCCCAGCCCCAACCGCCGGCCTTGCCGATCGGCCGCTTGCGCGCGTCCTTGACAGCGGTGGCGGTGGCTTCCTGGTCGGCGTGGGTGAACCGGCCGATTTTTGACTTGCCCACGATCTGCCCGCACGCCTTCGCCATGTCGGGGCCGCTGGTGACGATCACCCTGCGCCCTGCGGCGCGGAGCCGCGGCGCGAACTCTGCGGCCGGGGACTTGGAGTCCATGACGATCGGGATCTTGCGGCCGGCGCGCGCACACATCCACGCGAACGCGGCGTCGGAATCCACGCCCGCCCAAATCTCCTCGGCGTGCGCGTTCTCGCCGTCGAGCCAGCACGCCGATATCGAGATGTGGCGGCCGTGGGACATGTCCACCGCCAGGGCGCGAGGCTTGACTCCATCGTCCGGGCCGGGCGCAGCCATGGACTTCCACAGGCGCTCCGACCAGACCGGGCGCAGCCGGTCGAGGTCGTCCCAAATGCCAAGAGCCTCGCGCGCCCACGAATCCTCGTTCTTCAGCTTCTTCCGGAGCCGCAGCATCGCGCGTTCCGAAGTCCGGTGCGGGAACGACGGATTCGCCTTGCGCCACTGCTCCCGATCCATCGGATCCGAGCCGCGGTCAGCAGAGAACTCGATGTACAGCGTGCCGTCGGACTCGCCGTCCAGTGCCTCTTGGCGGGACAGCAAGAAGAACTCGCCCTTGTCCTGCGGGCGGGGCGGGGTGCCCATGACGAAGCACAGGGGGTTCTGGGCGACGTTCTGGGCGGCGCCCATGTTCTCGAGCGCCTGCAACGAAAGGTGCTGGCCCTCATCGAAAACCAGGACGTCGACATCAGTTCGACCGCGGCCGAATCCGGAGTCTCGGGCGCCGAACTCGATCTTCGATCCGTTGTTGAAGTAGATCGCCTCGTCGCCCTTGCCCTGCGGCATCTTGAAGATGTGCGGCTTGACCCTCGGGCGGCTCGCCATCTCCACGAGCTTCTCGTAGGTCTCCAGCGCGGTGTCTTTCACCTGCGCCGTCCAGATCACCCGAAGGCCCGGCTTCATCAGGCACAAGGCGAAGATGATGCAGGCCACCAGGTACGTCTTGCCCACCTGGCGCGGGATCGAGATGACGATCGTGTCCGAGGCGTATTCGCCGTCGGCGCGCAGCGAGAGGACGAGCATCGCCGCGCCGTCCTGCCAGCCGTCGAAATCCCAGCCGAGGCGGCGGCAGGTCTTGCGGACCGAAGGCCATTCGCTGGCAACGATTCCGCCCGGGGCGACGACGTGGCGAGCTACCTCCGACAGCGGCCGGCGGTCAGTAGCCAGTGCCATCCCAGGCTTCGACTTCGAGAGGCGCGACCACCGAGGCATCGGTCGATTCGGTGACCCGGCGCGATTCCTCTTCGGTGATCAGCTTGTTCAGCTTGTTCAACTCGTTGCTGTACTGCGGCCTCGTGTTCTCCGAGGCGTTGGTCAGCGACTCGGCGATGATCCGGCGCTGAGCCTTCATGATCGCGAGCACGTCCCCGGACTCCACCGCGTCGAGCAGGCCGAGGGGCTCGGGCTTCGGCTCGGGCTCGGCGCTCGCAACTGCCTCGCCAGAGGGGACAACCCTCAGTGGCGGCGGCTCTTTGCGGGTGCGGGATGTGCGGGCCATGGTGGGTCACCTCCTCGGGAGGGGGGAGGGGGGTCGGTCGGGGAGGGGACTTGGCTATGCCGGGAGGGCCAGGTCTGGCCGGCCGAGGGGTCACCCCCCCAGGGCTCCGGTCAATGCCGCGAGCCGCTCGGTCATGATGGCCACCTCATCGGCGTGGCTGGCTCGCCACTCGGCCCAGCTGGAATCGCTGAGCTTGTGCCTGAGCCAATCGGGCACGTCTTCAGTTGGGGCGAACGGCTTCATGCCACCGATGCACCGATCGCAGCGTTGCGGCATGTCATCGAGGTAGCCGATGTGGTCATAGCAGAAGTACAGACCGCATCCATGCTCACCACCGAACACGTCACCACCGCAGACATAGGCGAGGCCGCGGTGAATGTCAGCACCGCAGCCAGGGTGATCACAGCGTGCCGGTACGCCATACCCAACGTCTCGTCCCCAGTTCGCATCGAATCCGCAGCTGTAGCCCATCAGCCCTCCATGTCCGATGAGTGATGCATGCATCCGCACCATTCGTGCTTGCAGTCCCACATGCACGAGCACTCAGCATCCGTCATCGCTGCTCCCTCACCATGTCCGATCAGTGACGAACTCCCGAGGCCCATGCATCGCGCCGGCCTCGGGTTCCTTGTCGCTCTTCTGCCTGTTGCACCACCGATGCGATGGTTGGCAGTTGTCCAGTGTGTCCGTCCCGCCTTTGGCCAACGGGGTGATGTGGTCCACCTCGAATGACCCAGGGTCGGGTGTACGCAACGAGTAGTCGATCTCGCCATGACACAGCGCGCATGGTGGCTTACCCCGGCGTATCGCCGCGCGGTGCCGACTCTGGTTCGTCGTGCTGCGTTGCGCCATTGATGCCCTGCCTCCGCGTTGTCCATGCCTCGCCGATGGTCTGGTGATCAAGGCAGAACATCAGTGGGGCAACCGCGAGCACGCCAGTCGGCAGGACTGCGGACAACGGGAAGCGGATGCAGCTTGGTCGTGCACATGCCTCGCACCACAGGCCAGCCTCGGGAGTGCCGACCTGTAGTGCGACGGTCACGTACGACATGCTCAGTCCAGCTCGATCTCGGACTGGAACGCCAGTACCGATCTCGCGCCGGTCGAGTCCTTCAAGCCGATGTCGACCATGGCCGTGATGGTGTTGGTATCGGCTTCGGTGCACCGATCGAAGATCAGGCAGAACGGGGTTTGCGTTGCCTGCCCGAGCACGTTGGCAGGCAGAGGCAGGATGCGCAGTCTCATGGTTCAGTCCTCGGTCCGAAGGTCGAGCATGGTCAGTGGTGTGTGATAGTCGGTCCGGCCGCGGCACTGTTCAAGGCCGGCCCGAGTTCGTCCCACAGCTTGGAGTGGTCGACGTGCACACGGTCGAGAGTGAATCCACGGACAGAGCCGCGCGTGAGACCGCTGTAGTAGCGGAAGCGGATCCATCCGCCCGATGGGCAGGTGATTTGCTGACCGCCGTTGGTGACGTTCAAGCGCTCGCCGGTGCGCAGAAACTGCCGGGCGGCGTGGAGCAGGTGGGCGACCGCGTCACGATTCTCGGTGACGACGAGCACGCGGTGGCCCTTGCGCATGTCGACGAGGGCGGCGGCCAGGGCCAGGTTCAGAACGACGGACATCAGTGCGGCCCGAACATCCAGCAGCCCAACACGTTCGGCCACCGCAGCGGCAGCACCAGGATCGGGTATTTCAGGATCACAGTCAGCTCCTCTGCGGCCAGTTCCAGAAGCCAGCGCCATCGCCTTCGGATCGCGCGGGCGCCCAGTACTCGTCGGTGCCGTCGAGTTGCACCTTGAGATTCACCAAGTCGCCCCGAGTGCGCACGATGAGGGCCGGGTAGACGTCGCCCGCGCGGGTCGGGTTGCCGTAGTGGGCGATGTATCCGGTGTCGGCGTAGCCCTCGGTTTGGCGGTGCTTAGCGAAGTCAACGCGGCGCTTGTTGATGGCCTCCGCGTCGTACTCGGTGAGGGTGTAGTGGACGATGCGCCCGATGGTGGGCTGCATCAGAAGATGGTGCTGAACAAGGCGGCACCGACGTTGATGGCGGCGCGGCCGACGAGCGACCAGTCGATGGCGTGGGCGACGGCGGACAGAGTGTCGACGAACATGGCTACTCCCGTTGGGGTTGTGGGTGGTGAAGCCCTGGACTCGCGCCCTGTGTCCGAGTGGAGCTTTATGGCGGGTGCAGGGAGTCTGGAAATGGCGAAGGCCGCGCACGGGATTCCGTGGCGGCCTTCATGATGTGGTGCTCGCTGCGCGTACAGTTCACGCGCTACGCGCTCAGCGTAGCACCGGTGGTGTCCGTAAGAAGATCACTGCTCGTCAGCTTGCTTTTGCGTGGCGGGTCCTGATCGGGATCCGCAGGTGTGCGTCGAGGACGTCGCCGACGGGGAACAGCAGCGGCCAGTCCGGTCGCCACGGCCCCGGGACTGGCCGGATTTCTTCGGCGTCCCGCAGCACGAAAACCCTTCGCCGGGTGAGGTTGCGATACTCCTCGCCGAGCTCCTGTGCGAGCGTGGCGATTCCGGAGGCACTGAGCGCCATCGCCCGAGCGTGCATGAGCTTGGCGTCGTCGACCACAACCTCGAAGGCCGGCGGGCACACGATCGCGTCGGCCTTCTTGGTGATGGCGTGCAGGTTCGGGTAGCAGTCTTCCGCGCCCTCGGTGCATGCGAGCGAGTAGATGTGCCGTTCCAGCCACAGCGCGAGACCTCCTGTGCCCGTGGGCCCCTGGTAGCCGATGGCCCGCTGTTCGCACACCAGTCGTACCCAGCTGACCAGCTCGGCGTGGAGCTTGTCGGCGATCTTGGCAGCGTCCACGTGGTACGGGAGCGGCTGACCGAAGACCTTCTGGGACTGTGACCCGCCTATCGAGCCGAGGCGGGCCTGTTTGGTGCGGGTGTGGTGGAGATCGGCAGCGAGGGCGGGGACTCTTCGCAGCAGCCGCCGCAGCAGCGGTAGCCGGTGGGGCTCGATGAAAGTGTCCATCGCGGTCTCTCCTGGGTCAGTTCTTCGGTGTGGCAGCAGCGATCTTGGCGAGGCGAGCGCGGGCCCACTCGATCGCGGCGGGGACTTCGCGGCGCATCCCGGCTATCGCATCGGCGACGGCCTCGGCCGGGAGCTCCACCGGTTCGGGCGGGGTTACGTGGAAGACCCCGAACACCACATCGAGGCAGTTGGACATCGTGGCGTCCAGGTAGCCAGCGATGTACGCCTCGGCGCGGGCGTCGTCGGCCTGCTCCAGCTCGGACGTGTGCGGCGGCTCGGTCCATGCGCAGTACGGGCAGTACCGGTGCGTGCGATGGAAGATCGGGTCGGGGCAGGTCTGATCAGGCATGGTTGGTTACCTCGGTTTCCAGGTGTTTTGCTACCGCCCTGCTGATTCGGGCGGCGCACTCGTACAGGTCGTATTCGCCAAGCACGTAGCCGTCGACAATCCAGCCAACGCGGCGAAGGATGGTTGCCCGAGAGTCAGCCACGGCCGATCACCTCCGCACCGCATTTCGCGCACACCCAGAGCTCGATATCGTTTCCGGCCAGTTCTTCGTGTGGGCAGCGGGCTTGCTGCCCCTGCCCCAGCTGCTCGAACGCGAGCCGACCGCGGGCGATCAGCCGTTCAACACGTCTCGAATTCCGGTGCAGCTCAGCCATGGACAGCCTCCCGCAGTGCCTCGATGGCTACGTGGAACCCTTCTGCGATGCCCAACTCTCCTGCGGTGCGGTGGTCGTTCTCCTCGACGGCCCATGCCTCGAACAGGTCGGTGACTCGATCCAAGCGCTGCTCCAGCTCGGCGGCGCGGGCCTCGGCTTCGCGGCGCAGCGTGTGCGGGGATGGTCCTCCTGCCCGGCGGACATGCACGACGTAGCCCGGCTGGTTGGCCGGGGATGCCGTGAACTCGACGTAGTTCTGCGCCTGGTCGTCGTCGAGCATCCGGCCGCAGGCAAGGCTCATGGCCAGCACGAGTTCCCGAGCCTGCTCGGTGGTGGGGACGGTGGTCAGGGTGGCGACGCCGTTCTCTGCGGCGAGGCTCTGGATGCCGAATTCGTCGGCGACCCGCTCGGCGGCCTCGTCGGCGATGCGGGCGAGGAGTGCCCTCACCAAATCCGGTGCGTCCCGCAGCATCTGCGCGTACGCGGTCAGTCCGTTACGGATGGAGATCTCGACATCCGGCGTTTCCTCAGCGGCGGACAGGAACGCGTGGCATGCGGCGATGAGGTCTCGGTCAACCACGGGCGGCCTCCTCGTAATTGCGCTCGAAGGCGTCCGCGGTGAGCGAGAAATACACACCGGCCAAGAGGATGATCCAATTGCCGGGGCATACGCCCTGCCACGTCTGGTGGTGCCCGATGAGCAGCTGCCCGGACTCTTCGGGGTCGTCGGTGCGGTCCTCGGGGTCGACCGGCTGGAATGCGCCGGCGGTCCACGCGGTGAGGGCCGACGCGTTGTCGCCGGTCCACTGCATCGCTTCGACCTCGCGCACTCGGGTCCGGAACTTACGGGGCTGCTCAGCCACGGTTCACCCCCGGCTCCCACAGCACGACGACCCTCTTGAAGCGATTCAGCAGACCGTGGCTGTTGTAGCGATCACGCAGGAACGGCGCTGTCCACAGCCGTCCACCCTTCGCGCCCAAGAAATCGAGCAGCTGCCACGGCGTCGCGGTGCCAGATGGTGCGATTGAGACCACGACCGTGCCTACAGGCAGCGCATCGAGTTCCTCGGCGGTCGCGATGACGCGGGCGGGTGGACGCCAGCCCGATTCGAGAAGGCTCGCGGCGACCTCGCGCTCGTCCGCGCCGTCGCCGCTCTCGCCTGGCTCGCGCATGGCGTCAGCGAGGTCGACGGTCAGCAGGTCGAGTGGGTCAGGCATGGTCGTTCACCTCGGCTACATCCAGGGCGTGCTGTACGTGAGCCACGGCGCGCTTCCAGCCGCACGACACTGGGCCGTCGGTCGGATAGGCATCGCAGCGTGGATGCGCGGCGAGAGCTGTGCGGACTGCCTCGACGGTGGCCTCCAGCTCGGTGATGCGGGCGAGGGCCTGCTCCAGCTCGGCGCGGCTGGCAAGGCGATCGGCTTCGTAGATGCGCTCGAACAGGGCGGGCGGGTACAGGTGAAAGCCGTTGCCTTCGTGCACGATCCACTCACCGAGGTAGACGCGCTCGAATCCGCCGAGCGCGGTTTGGATCGACAGTGCTGGCATTCCGGCTTCGTCGGTGATCCGGTACCGGTGCGCCGGGAGCCACGCGATGACGTCCATGGTCGTCTCGGCGGTGTACTGCATCGCTTCGACCTCGCGGGTACGGGTGCGGAACTTGCTGGCCTGGTCAGACATTGGTGGTCTCCCATGCGGCGAGGGGTGCGACCGCGGCGAGGTACGCCTCGCGAAGGTCGTCGCCGCCGGAGCCGTAGGTTTCGTACGCCCGGCCGCGGCCGTCGGTGTCCTCGAACAGGGCCGGGTCGGCCGCGCGGATGTCGGCGAGGGCCTTGCGGTAGGCGGCGAGCTCGGCGCGGGCCTCGTCGCGTTGAGTCTTGCGAGTCAACGCGATGTCACGCCATTCGTGGAAGAGGTGGATGTTCCACCTCAGCTTGTCGAGCAGCGGGCCGAGGTTGAGCCCTGCCCACTCCGCCAGGTCGAAAGCCTGCCCACTGGTGAGCAATTCACCGGGCGCGGGCAGCAGCCGCTGCCCTTCGGCGATGAGGTCTCGGTCAGGCATGGTGTCTCCGTTCATGTTTGGGCCGTAGGTGGTCATGGCTGCCCCACAGCGGTCGAGCGGCCGGTCATGCGCACCAGGCAGGGAATCTTCTGCCCAAGTCCGGTCGCAGCGATGCACGGGTCGCCCACTGCGGCACCGCAGTTCGGGCACGGCCGGTCGACCGCGCCACCGATGTCGTACGCGGCCCTGACGGGATCGCCAGTCGCATTGATCGGCAATCCGGAGTACCGACCCTGCCCGGCGGGCAGCGCTGCGTCAGCGTGGATCTCAGCGGCCTTGTCGCGTTCGGCGCGCTGGCGGCGCGATTCGCGGGCATGGTGCAGCAGGTCGCCGATGCCGATCGTGCGGCCCTCGGTCTCGGCTTCGTAGTAGCGGATCACGCCCTCGACGAGGTCGGGCGTGTCCAGTTCCCACCGCTCGACGCTCTCGGCCCATGCGGCGAGCCGGGCCTCGTCGGCGTCGCCGAGCTTGTCGTCATAGATGCGGGCGCGCGACCATGCCGAAGCGGCGGCGCGCATGGCGCTCTGGCTGGCTGCGATCTCAGCCATGAGTCACTCCCTTCGAAATCAGGTTTTCTGCGATCTGCATTGCGTCCAGGGCGCGTTCTGACGGCTTGCTGCGTCCGCGCTGGCGGCGGCTCGCGCGATTGCCGACACTGTTGGCCTTGTGGACGAAATTCGGTATCTGCGTGGGCGACCAGGAATCCGAGTCGGTCCACGCCTGGAGTCCCTCAGCGATGGCCGGCGGCGGGATTCCGGCCTTGAGGCACTTGTCGATCTCGACACCGACCTTGGTGAGCACACCGGACTCGAGCGGCGTCGACAGCGACTCGGAGAACGCGACGGCGATCTCGTGTGCTTCGGCGCTGCGCGCGGTCGCGTTGAGGCGCTGCGCGATCTGCGCCCCTCCCCCGCCCGCTTTCGCGGGCACGAGCGCAAGTGAGGTGGTCCGGTCGGCGGGGGGACGGGGGGTTTTATCTGTTCCCCTGTTCCCCTGTTCCTCTGTTCCAGTAGCGAGGGTCTCGTTAGGTTCTCGCGAGGGTGTAGTTACGGTCTCGCGAATGACGGCATTCTCGCTGGTAGGGAGCGGATAGCGCGGCTTGTTCGGGTTCACTACTCGC
This sequence comes from Nocardia sp. NPDC059236, assembly GCF_042754085.1. Lineage (NCBI taxonomy): Bacteria > Bacillati > Actinomycetota > Actinomycetes > Mycobacteriales > Nocardiaceae > Nocardia > Nocardia sp. NPDC059236. The sequence goes on along the minus strand of NZ_JBHZAF010000040.1, from coordinate 7,993 downwards.
TGGTGCTTCGGCCAGCCGGTGATGAACAGGAACGCCTTGCCGTCCACCGAGTACCGCTGAATCAAGCCTCGCTCGACGAGCGAATTCAGGGCCGTGGAGACTCTATTGAGAGTCTCGTTAGGGTCTCGTTCCATGTCGCTCGCGAACAGGTCTGCGCAAATCGAGGCGAGCTTGTCGAGGCCGACGCCGTTGTCATCCACGTACGACCACAGACCGATGAACACCAGCCGGTGATGCCAGTCCAGCGCGTCGATGTCGTCGGAGCGCCAGAACTCGGGCTTGATAGACCGGATTCGCATCTGGCCGTCCTCCTTTCGTGTGTCAGCGCAGTTCGTCGGGGCCGAACATCGGGTAATGGGATTCGTCGATCTGGCGCTGCAGCTCGGCGCCGGCCTGCCGCCGCGCCTGCGCAGCGGCAGCGCGGGCCTGCGCGGGCGTGGTCTTCTCGCTGCACTGGTAGCGGCCGCGTGGCCCGGTCCATTCGGCAGGCGTGCAGCCCTGCACGGCGAGCATGACGAGTGGGCAGTCGTCGTTGTCGTCGTTGACGCACCGGCGCGAGTCGTTGCCCGCGCCCATGCAGGCATTGAATTGCCAGATCTCCCACTCGGTGCTGTTCGAGAACGGCGACCCTTCACGGGCCGCCGCCTCGTACTCCTCGAAGGACTTCATGGCCGCCTGGACGGCGGGATCGTCAGGCCGGCCGACTCGACCGCGGCGCGAATGTGCGCGCCGAGGCGGGCGTCGTTGGTCTGATCGGCGAGCCCGATCTCTCGGAAGGCCTTGCCCATGGCCTGGTCTTCTGCGAGCTGCAGCTCGACCTTGCGGCGAAGGTGCGGAAACGACTCGTCGAACAGCCCACCAAGTTCCAGCGACCCCAGTTCGGAGACCACCGACCGCACCAGCACGAGGGCGTTGATTTTGTCTACGGCACTGCGGATTTCAGGCATCGGCGCTCACCTCGACCTTGCGAAGATCGGCCAGCAGCGCATCGGCCTGGTCCGCAGACACATGGACGTCACGTCCACCGCTGCCCTTGGTCGGGCCGACGATTCCGGCCTGCTCCATCTGGTCCAGCAGGCGACCGGCCTTGCCGTATCCGATGCGCAGCTTGCGCTGCAGCATCGACGCCGATCCGAACTGTGCGCGCACCACCAGCTCGACCGCACTCACATACAAGTCGCGGTCGTCGCCGAGATTGTCGGGCGTGCTCGCGGACACGGCCGGGTCGGTCGGATCGGCCTGCGGAACGCGTTCGGGCGGTGTCGCAGCGACGATCTGAGGCAGGCGTGCCGACCACCGCTCGGCGTACGCACGAGCCTTGTCCCTTTCCTCATCGAACAGCGATTGCGGGACCATCGCGCCGAGGAACGAATCGCCGCATCGAATGAGCATCGTTTGCGTCCCCTTCATCAGGCCCCGGCGGGTCTCGACGGCCAGCCGCTCGCCGTAGGCTCGCGCGGCGTCTTTCCAACGGGACAGTTGGTCACCGCTGATCGTCATGTCGCCGATGTCGACGACCGTCACGAGCTGCCCGGAATGGGCGTGCTCGATCAGCTTCGGCACCACGTTGAGTGCGTCCTCGGTGGCCAGGCGCGGGAACGAATACTCGCGGCCGACACCGATATTGAGCCCCGAGCAGTCTTTGGCGGTGACCTGCTCGGCGTCGATCTCGAACCGCAGTAGGTATTGCGGGCTGTCGCCACTGTCCTTGCCAGGGGCATGGAAGATTGACAAGATCTCGGCCACGTCATCGCGCAGCAGCTCGACGATTTCGACGGGCTCGCCGTCGTGCTCCCAGACCGACACGTCCGCGAGAGCCGCGGTGAATCGGTCTGTCGCGGACACCGTCATGTGCTCGGTGCCGATCGTGAGGCGGATGCGATTGATCTCGGGGAAATCCTTTTCGGTGCTCGCATGCACACGCACCGAGGCCAGGGCCTGGCGCAAGTCGGCAGTGCCGACCGTGATCGTGGTCGCGCTCATTCCGGCCGTCCTGTCGTGGTGGTGGTGAGGCCGAGTACCGCGCGGACCTCGGCGCGGGCCTGCCTGGCCTCGTTGACGTCCTCGATCACGTTCGAGTTGAAGGCCGCAATGACATTCGCCTTACGCAGCTCGTTGACCAGGTCGGGTAGCACACCGAGGTGTTCCCCGACGGCGAGCATGGCGCGAGCGGTGGCCTCGCCGACGATGGTCAGCGAGTACGCGCCGAGGTCGGCGCCCGACAGTTGGCGCAGGGCGCGGACAGCTTCGGCGTGGTGGTCGGTGCTCATTCCGCACCATCCTCGGCCGGGGTCTGCTCGGCACCCTCGAGGTCGGCCTGCGTGGTGGCCCAGTCCTCGGTGGCCTCGGCGACGCTGTCGAGCTCGAACGGCTGCTCGAGGCGTTCGAGCAGGCGGATGGCCTCGCCGCGGGTGATGTCCTCTGCTGAGGCGATCTCGCGGCCGAGGAATGTACCGGCAGCGATCAGCTTGTTGCTGTCGTCCTTGATGCCCTGCTCGTTGAACAGGCGCGCGATCTTGCGCTGTTGAATCCGGGTCGACGGCGGATCGATCTCGGGAGAGCCCTCAGCCGATTCTGTGACCTGCGCGGGTTCCGGTTTCACGCTCGGATTCGAGACCTGGATCTCGGTGGCCGGCGTCCACGTCTTGACCACAACCGCCGGTTCTGTCGGGCCGCCCGCTGCGGCGTGCGCCTCGGCGTGCGACACCCGCTCGGACTGCACGCGTACCGGCTCGGGCTCGCTCTCGATGTCCTCGACGGTGCGCGGGATGCCGAGCAGCACATCAGGTGCGAGGCGGCGGCACACCTCGGCGGCGGCCTTGGCCCACAACATGTTCTCGGGCTCGGTGATGTACTTCTCGTTCCCGATGAGATTGCCGTTCTTGTTCACGGCGTAGACCCCGGTGCCGGGGTCGATCTTCGGGACATAGCCCGCCTGGTCGGCGCGCTCGATCGTCCACGTGCTGACCTCGGACTCTTTACGATCGGGAGACCAGCCCTGGAATACGACGCGCCCAGGCCCTGTTTCGATCGTGTCGAATCGGAATCCGCGGTTCTTGAGCAACGCGACCATGGCCCGGGCATAGATCGCGGGCATGCCGTGCACGACGAAGATCTGCTGCAGCGATTGCAGCGGATGAAAGCCCAGTTCGGCCCCATGCAGGATCGCGACCGTCGCCGCTTTCGGGTTGCCCTGGTAGAACTTCGGGACCATCGGCGTCATGCAGACGGTGTCGGCGAATTCCCGCGCGGCAGCCATCGCTTTGAGGTAGCGGGTCAGGGTGTCGAACGGGTCGAGTGCGGACGGGACGAGGGTGCCCTCGACTGGCTCGACGGCGGCAATTGCAGTGGTCACCTGTACTGCTCCTTCTTGAATTCCCAATCAGGGAGGTCGATTTGATGGCGTCCGGGGCCGTGGCCGAGGTGCGGCCGCGGGTCGGTTTCGATGTAGGTCGCGTACTTCTCGAGGGCGCGGCGGGCGATGTCGCGGCCGAGGTCGACGACTCGCGGTTTGAGCTCGTGCACCGCGACGAGGTGAGGCGGGCGTTTCGCGACGGCGACGAACACGAACTCGTCGAGCGGCGTACCGGCCTCGTCGAATGTCTGCTCGTACCAGGGCTGTTGGACGTGGTAGCCGAATCGCCGGACCTCGTCACGGAAGTCGCGCGGGCTCGACGACTCGCAGGTCTTGAGGTCCGCCGCCGTCCGCTTGTGTATCCAGTCGGTGCGGGCGCGCATCATCACGCCCGTGATCGGGTCGCGGCTGTAGGCGCTGAGCTCGGGCAGGCCCTCGGCGAATATCGGCCCTGCCTCCGGGTCGTTGAGGACGGCCTCGGCCATGTCCTCGGCGACCTTGATCTGCCGCGACAGCAGCGGCACCTCGCCGCGGGCCCGAATCGCCTTGCGCCGCTTCTGGTCGGCGGGTTTCTTCCAGTCCTGGGCCTTCACCTCGACGATGCGCGCGCCGACCCCGAGGACCAGCGTGTGCACTGCGGTGCCCATCTCCATTTCGGCAGTGACCTCGCGTGTTTCCGGGTTGTCGCGCTCGACCAGCCACTCGGCCGGGGCGATGTCGAGCAGGCGACGGGCACCGCTGGACGACAGCGACGTCCGGTCACCGTGATAGACCGACTCGGGCACACCGGAATACACACCCGGCACGGTCGGGGCCGTCATGCGGGCACCGCCGGCAGTGGCACGCGCTTGATCGCTGCGACGGTCTCGGCCGTGGCGTAGCGCTGGCGACCGCCGTCGCGACGGCACAAGCTGTGTGCGGTGGTCCGGTTGATACCGGCGCGCCTCGCGAGCCCGCGCGCCGATTCGCCGGAATCGAGCAGCGCGTCGATATGCGGCCACATGATCGTTGCGTCGGCCAGACCCTGTCTGCACTCGGGGCAGGTGGTTGTCTTCGCGAAGCGCTTGCGGCCTGGCGTGAATTCCTTCCCGCAGACGTCGCACTCGACCGGCACGGGCTCGGCGACGTCCTCGACGTCCGGCGTCCAGCTCGGATCGAGCCATCGGCACAGTTCGTCGCGCTCGGTCGCTACGTCGAACCCGGCCCAGATGCCGTACTGCTCGACCTTTCCGCGCTCACCGCACTCCCGCCGGACGGGGCACTGTTCACACAGTGCCTTCGCGTCCTCGGCGTCGGCGCTTCCGGGCAGCGCCCACCACAGTTCGGGGTCGTACTGGCGGCAGGTGGCCGAGGTGAACGCGTCCGGCTTGGGCGGCTCCAGTGGTGATTTCCTCACGCGACCACCTGCCAGGGGTCGGCGTCCCAGCTTGCGCCCTCGTCGTCGAGGGTGTCGGCCTTGCCGGTGTCCGAGCAGCAGGGGCCGCCCTCGCCCTCGCACACCGGGCAATCGACCACGATCGCGGTCGGGGCGAGCAAGTCCTGTACCAGGATCGATAGCCCCACGTACAACACCCACCCGAGGCCACCAAGAACAAGGGCGCGGGCGGCGAGGTTCAGCAGCAGATCAGACATGGCTTGCGTCCCCCATGCCGAGCGGGCGACGGAAATCGACCATCCGACCGCACACGCAGCCGTCCGGAGGGCGGGTCACGTTGACGAACGTCGTGGGCAGGTCTCCCAGCCAGTCCGCGCGAGCCTGCGCGACGTGGTCATCGCACACGTAGACGTAGGCGTCGAGACTGCCGTGGGCCCTTCCGTCACGGGGGCTGTATCCCTCGACAGAGCGCGTGGCCAACTGGTCGCAGGTCCCGACCTTCGAGAAGATGCTCCTGCGCTGGTGGCGCGGAATATTCCGACTAGACATCTCGTACACTCCTTGGTGTTCCTAGTGGGACAGCGCCCGCCGAATTGCCCTCGGCGGGCGCACTTGGTTAGTGGGATGACAGGCCGCCGGGCGCGGACAAGGGACCGCCCGCGCCGGGCGACCTGAACCCCTGATCGGTGCCAGGGGACGATTCGCGCGCCACAACGACGACGGCGCAGATTGTGAGGACGGGCGTGCGTCGCATCATGCGGCGGCCCTCGTGTCGGTCTTGGCTACCGGCTCAGCGAATGCCCGGCGGATCGCATGCTGTTGCGCGGCAGACAGTTTCGGCGCGCGCTCGAGTTGCTCCTCGACCCATGCACGTTTGCGGGCCGCGTAGGCGGCGCTGTTCATGCGGCCAGTTCCCGCGTGAGATCCGTTACCGAGCAGCTGAGAACCGGCGCGATAGCCGCGAGTTCACGAATCTTGAAGTGGCCTTGCGTAAGGCGCTTGAGGAGTACGGGCTTGGTGATGCCGGCCGCCGCCGCGAGCTGGTCGAGATCGACCGAGGCCGACGCCATCCCGCTGAGAATGTTCCTGGCAACCAAACTGTCGGTTTGATCCATACGGATTAACCTATAGATCCGTTTGGATCAATGTCAAGCCCATAGCTTGCGCGAGTATTGCTGCGCCTGGTCAGCGCGGACATGTTTGACGTTTGGTCCAAAAGGACCAAGAATGGACCTCATGCACGCAGACGAAAGCACCAGCCTGACGGACATCGATGCCGTCGTCGGTGCCCAGCTAAGACACCAGCGAGACAAGCGCAGGATGACGCGCGCCGAGGTCGCGGCACTGAGCGGGTTGTCACCCGTGACAATTCAGCGACTCGAGGGCGGTAGTCGATCCGCCGACGTACAGCAGCTCGCCGCCCTCGCCGGCGTCTACGGGTTGACACTCCACGGGTTCATGACCATGGCACTCAAGGGGACTGCATTCAGCAATCAAGCCAAATCCGAATAGGGTCGACGCCCGCCCACAGGGCGGCGACGACCCACTCGGCCACAGTCAGATTTCCAGCAATCAGGCGGCGTTCAGCATCCGCACCGAGTAGCGGTAGAAGTGTCGTGAGATCCCGCGTTAGAAGCACGGCCAGCAGTCGCTCCGGGCTTGTGATATCGACGGGCACCTCGACAGTCATCGTTCCACCTCGCTACGCAGGAGAGTTGGCGCTGCACTTGCCGCCCCGAACCAGCAACCGCCTCGACAACCGAACTATGCCCGAACATACATTCGATTCCTGTCAAACGAAAGTAAACATCTGGCAAAGAGGTAATCGGGGCGCGAGCTACTCGTGCCAGTCGATCTCGATTCCCTCGGTACGAAATCCCCTGCCCTTCGGGCCTGGATAGATGGTGATGTCCATCAGGTTCGAGATGATCGCGCGCTGTCGGTCACGGTCGAGGCTGAGGAATGCCGCACCAACATCATCGGCCCCGACAACGCCCGCGAAAACTTGGTGCCGGGTCGCGTCGATGATCAGCGAATCGGCCTCGGCGATCTTGGCCTTGATTCGCTCTGTCGCCGTTCGCAGTTGGGACGCGGTGAGGTCGCCGTCCGCGAATTCGACCGCGAGCGCGTCGAGCCGCTTCTCGTACCCGGCGGCCTGCGCGCGAATTTCGTCGAGGTCGGGGCGGTCGCGGGCGAGCACCAGCTCGACGGCGTCGGGTTTCGACAAGCGGCCGACTACCAAGTCGGTGATGTGGTCGTCGAGGGCGAGCTGATTACGGGACAGAAAGCACGCACGACACCGGTAAGAAACGCCATTCGACCCAACGGCGGTACCGAATCGCGTCCCGTCGTCGCACCGGCCGCAGCCAGGAATGCGCGTCAACATGTACTTCCCTCGGCCACCCGAACCGACAGCACGGCGGCCGGCCCTGGAAAGGTGCGCGTGCACGGCAGTCCAAGTGCTCGCGTCGACGAGCGCCGGCGCTTCGGAATCCGCGACGATCTCACCGCGGTACTCACGCTTCCCGGCATACTGCGGCGACTTCAGCAGGCGGCCCACAACCGACGACACCCACTCGTTGCCGAGCGACGTCTTGAGTCCGGCCTCGTTCCACTGCTTGGCGATGCTCCACAGCGTGACGCCTGCGAGCAAGTCCTCGTAGGCGGCGCGCACGATTGCGGCCTCGACCGGGTGCGGCTCACCGCTCTCGGTGTAGCCGAAGGTCCGGCGGCCCGGCCCGCGCTTGCCCATCCGTGCGCGCTGGGCATTCGCTTCGACCTGCCGTGCGCCCTTCCTCTCCGTCTCGGCTTTCGCCACAGCTCCCTTGATCCGCGCGAACAGCCTGCCATTGTCGGTGGACAGGTCCACGTCGCCGGTGACCGAGGCGAGTAGCAGCCCGTGCCGGTCGGCGAGGTCGATCAGGTACTCGAGCTCGACCGGTCGGCGGTATAGGCGGTCGAGATCCCATACCGCGATTGCCTGAATCTTCCCGGCCTCGATGTCCCGCAGCATCCGCTCATAGGCTTCACGTTTGCCGCGCGTGGCCGAGGTGTCGTTGTCGACGTACTCGACCGGATTGAGCCAGCCGCGAGCGGTGCATAGATCGAGGCACGGACCGCGCTGCCGTGAGATCGCGAGCAGGTTCTTGTCACGGTCTAGCGATTGGCGAAGGTAAATCGCTGCCTGAATGCCGACCAGCGGGGCGACGGTGGGGTTTCGCATAGCTGGATAATACGTGCAACCCCTACCGTCTCGGGGCAGA
>NZ_JBHZAF010000039.1:0-40936 GCF_042754085.1 Nocardia sp. NPDC059236 | reverse complement strand
CGAGGAGGGTGCTCACCGGCCGGCGGCTCGGCGACCAGCCTTCCCGACCCCGATCGCTACCGGGCCGGAATGAACTGATCGACTCCCATTAGGCGCTCAGGGCCGCACCGCGGCCGTGGGTGAACACCAGGTCGAGCAGCCCGGGGAAGCGGGCCTCGAGGTCCTCGGTACGCAGCCGGTTGAGACGGCGGGTGCCCTCGTCGCGCTGGCGGATGATGCCGGCTTCGCGCAGGGTTCTGAAGTGCCCGCTCTGGGTGGATTTGCTGATCGGCAGGTCGAAGGTGGTGCAGGCCAGTTCGCCGTTCTCGGCGGCGGCCAGGCGGGTGACGATGGTGAGCCGGACGGGGTCGGCGAGGGCGGCCAGCACGGTGGTGAACCGCAGTTCGTCGCGGGCGGGGTGAACCAGTTCGGTCGCGGTTCGGCTTGCCATGGCGTCCAGGCTAGTCCACATGTTCACAGAATCCGAACATCCTGTTATGTTCGGAATTATCGAACATGTTTGTGCCGGGAGGACGCCATGACCGTCGAGCAATCCACCGCAGCCGCCGAAGACGCTGCCGCCCGGCAGGATTCACCGCCCGGGAGCGGTGCGCGGTTCTGGGGCACCGCCTACACGCTGCTGATCCTGTTGACCGGCACGAATGTGGCCACACCGCTGTATCACGGCTACGCGCATCGGTTCGGGTTCTCACCGCTGGTGATGACGCTGGTGTTCGCGGTCTACATGGGGGTGCTGATACCCGCGCTGCTGATCGCCGGTCCGGCCTCGGATGCGCTGGGGCGGCGCCGGATTCTGCTGCCCGCGCTGGCGCTGGCGGCGCTGGGCACGCTGGGTTTCGCGCTGGCCACCGAGGTGGTCTGGTTGTTCGCGGCCCGCATCCTGCAGGGGCTGGCGGTCGGGGCGGCCTCGGGCGCGCTGACCGCCGCGCTGACCGAGCTGGAGCCGCACGGTGACCGCCGCCGCGCGGCCCTGGTGTCGGCGGTGGCCTCGGCGGGCGGCATGGGCCTGGGCCCGGTACTGGGAGCTGTTCTGGCGCAATATCTTCCGGCTCCGTACGTGACGCCGTTCGTGGTGGAGCTGGCGCTGCTGGTCCCGGCCGCGGTGGCGGTGGCGGCGCTGCCCGAGACCGCGACGGTCACCCGGTGGCGGCCGCGGCGGCCGAGCATCCCGGCCGGGATGGGTGCGGTCTTCTCGGCCGCGGGCACGGGCGCGTTCCTGGGTTTCGCGGTGGTCGGCGTCTTCCTGACGCTGATCCCGACCTATGCCGCGACCCTGTCGGGCAGTGCGAATCTGGTGGTCGGCGGCGCGGCGGCCGCGCTGCTGCCCGCGGCGTGGGCGGTGGCGCAGCTGGTGGGTTACGGCAGACCCGAACGAGCCCTGGACTTCACGGGATTCCCGCTGCTGGCGGTGGGCCTGGTACTGCTGGCGGTCGCGGGGGCGGTCTCCTCGCTGCCGTTGCTGTTGTTCGCGACGGTGCTGGCCGGGGCCGGTCACGGCCTGGTGTTCCTGTCGGGATTGACCGCGATCAATGCGGCCGCGCCGGCCGATCGGCACGCCGATGTGCTGTCGACCTATTTCGTGATGGCCTACTGCGGCAGCGGCGGCCCGGTCATCGGTGTCGGCCTGCTGGCGGGCGCGACCGGTTTGCTGGCTGCGGTGCAGATCTTCGCGGCGGTGGTGGCGGTGCTGTGTGTGGTGCGGCTGGTGGCGCGGGTCGCGGTCGAGGCGCGACGCTAGCGGGAGCACGAATGCGACGGCGCTCACGTCGGGTTGCCGATCGTGGCGGGCGGGTGTTTACTTCTGGTCGCAAGGTGCCGTCGTTAGCTGAGGCTCCTTCACGGATACAGGCCGGCGATCCCGAACGTCGAGAGACGCCCCGGATCAGGACAGGTTTCCCCGAGCTAAGGGGATGCCCCGACCGGCTCCCGCCACCCGTGGCGGGTTCACGCCGTGAAGTGCTGAAGGTCTTACGAGGGGTGGTACCCGTACCGGCGATTTCGCGCCGGTCCCACTCCCCCTGGCATGCGTGCGTGTGGCGTCGAGGAGGTGGTGGTCGTGCCCGATGGACCGGATCGAGTTCCGTTAGCCAATCGTTCACTCGGCGTCACTCCTGCAATCTCCCGGCCGCTACCCCTACCCCGGTAGCGTCCGAGTCCGGAGTGCGCCGTCATCCGCTGGGAGATCGAGATGACCATGTGGGAAATGCTGCTGCGGCTCGGCACGGGTGTCGGGTTGGGCGCGGTGATCGGGTTCGAGCGTCAGTTCCGGGCCCGGATGGCCGGACTGCGCACGAATTCGCTGGTCGCCGCCGGGGCGACCCTGTTCGTGCTGCTGTCCGCGCACGGCTTCAACGGTGCCTCGGCGGATCCGACTCGTGTTGCGGCGCAGATCGTTTCGGGTATCGGCTTCCTGGGCGCGGGTGTGATCCTGCGCGACGGGTTCAATATCCGCGGCTTGAACACCGCCGCGACGCTGTGGTGTGCGGCGGCGGTGGGTGCGCTCGCGGGTGCGGGCATGTACTCGACCGCGGTGGCGGGCACGGTGGCGGTGGTGGTGGTCAATACCGCGCTGCGCACGGTGGCGCGCACGGTGGATCGCCCCGGTGTCGACGAGGTCGAGGCCCAGGAGGCGTTGTACGCCTTCCACGCCGACACCGACGACGCGCACGAGGCGCATGTGCGGGCGCTGCTGGTGCAGTCGCTGACGCGCACCGATTTCCGGCTGGTGTCGATCTCGAGCCACGACACCTCCCCGGGCCGGGTGCAGGTGCGGGCGGAGTTGACCGGCGACCGCCGCGACGACCGGCAGATGGAGGCCGCGGTGAGCCGGTTGAGCCTGGAGCCGTCGGTGACCAGCGTCGGGTGGCGCACGGTGCCGCTGCGGGCGGAGGCCGAGGAGTGAACGCCGCGCTGCGGTCGTATCCGTCGCGCGGGGTGCTGGATCGGCCACGGTCCGAACTGGTGAATCTGTGGTCCACCGAGGACTTTCCGACCAAGTGTGTGTGCATCGTGACCCACAACATCGAGGAGGCGGTGCAGCTGGCGGACCGGGTGGTGGTGCTGGGGTCGAATCCGGGGCGGATCATCGCCGAGATCACGGTGGAGCCGCCGCGCCCGCGCAGCCGCCGCACGCCGGGGTTCGAGACGCTGGTCGATCAGATCTACGGTCTGATCACCGGCCGGGACACCGAAGTCGCTGCGGCCCCGGCGGATACGCTGACGCCGTTCGCGGTGCCGCTGCCCGATGCCTCGGTCGGCGGGATCGCGGGTCTGCTGGAGCTGGTGTACGGCAACGACGGCCGCGCCGACCTGCCGGTGGTGGCCGACGAGCTGAATTTCGAGCTCGACGACCTGATGCCGCTGGTCGACGCGGCGGCGCTGCTGGGTCTGCTGCTGGTGGAGGCCGGTGACGTGATGCTGACCAATGTCGGGGCGAACTTCACCAATGCCGATATCCAGTCCAGCAAGGCGATTTTCGCCGCCCAGGCCCGCCGGCGTGCCCCGCTGGTGCGCACCATCTGCTCGGCGCTGGTGGGCAGCAGCGATCAGACGGTGCGCGCCGATTTCATTCTCGATCTGCTGCGGCGCGGCTTCTCCGACGACGACGCCCGCCGCCAGCTGGAGCTGGCCATCGACTGGGGCCGCTACGCCGAGTTGTACGACTACGACACCGATTCCGGCCGCATCACCGCCGATCCCGCCGCCGACCTGCGCGCGTCCTGATTCACACCATCGCCGACGGGATCACCGTGGTCAGGCCGCCGTCAACGAGCAGGTCCTGACCGGTGATGTAGGAGGCGTCCGCGGAGGCCAGGAATGCGACGGCGGCCGCCACCTCGTCGCTGTCGCCGACCCGTCCGAGCGCCACCCGCGCCTCTGCGGCGGCCTGCGCGTCGGCGGAGGCCTCGGCGCGGTAGGCGGGGGTGTCGATGTAGCCGGGGCTGACCGAGTTCACCCGAATCCCGCGGGACGCCAACTCCGCGGCCAGCGTCCGCGTCAGATTCTGCACCGCCGCCTTCGTCGCCGAATACAGTGCGGCGCCGGGCGCGCCCCGATACGGGGCGAAGGAGGCGTTGAGGACGATCGCACCCCCGTCGACCAGCACCGGCAGCATGTGCTGCACGGTGAAGAACGCGGCCTTGAAGTTGATCCCCACCACCCGATCGAATTCGTCGCCGGTGACCGCCGAAACAGGTTGGAACGCACCGATTCCCGCATTCACGAACGCCACATCCAGCCGCCCGAACCGCTCGGACACCACCCGCGCCAGCGCCGCGAGATCCTCGGGCTCGGTGGCGTCCCCGGCCACCCCGACCGCCCGCTCCCCCAGCTCGGCCACCGCGGTGTCCAGCCGGTCCTTGTCACGCCCGGTCACGACCACCCACGCCCCTTCTTCGACGAGCCGCCGCGCGGCGGCCAGCCCCATCCCGCTGCTACCGCCGGTGATGAGCGCGACCTTGTCCTGGAACCGGAACCCGTTGTGTGTCATGGCTTCAGCCTGCCGGGCCGCGCGATAGGTAAACAGTGCGCAGTTATCGTGGGTGTGCCACCACCACCTTGCCGGGCACGGCTCCCGCCGGCACCGCGACAGCGCCGCCGGTGGTGACCGTTCTCAGTCCCTCAGCTCGCAGATGACGACCGGGATCTCGCGGGTGGTCCGCTCCTGGTAGTTCGCGTAGCCCTTGTATGCCGAGGTGATCTGCGGCCACAGTTCGGCTCGCTCGCTGTGATCTGCGGTGTGTGCGTGCACTTTTCGCCGCCGGCCGTAGATCACCAGTTCGGCATCGGGGTGCGCCTGGAGATTGCGGTACCAGTCGGGGTTGCGGTCGTCGCCGCCCTTCGAGGCGACCAGCACGACCCGGTCGGCGTCATGGACCGGAGCGGTCAGGTAGCACGAGCGCGGCAGTCCCGACTTCCGCCCGACCGTGTGCAATTCGACCACCGGCATCCCGAACGGGTTGGCCAGCAGTTTATTCCCGCTGACGGTGAGGACGACCCGATGGGCGAGGTTCATCAGTTTGGCCCCACCGTCTTTGAGTGCGTACCTGTTCAACGCCTGCCCCTTGTCCCTGGTGCATTGAAGCCTTCTACGATGGCCGCTAGAGTCGAGTTAGCGCTGCATACATTACCAGAAATGTGAGCAGGGTCAACATTACTGGGTTGCGGTCCGCGAAGACGACTCGGTGCCGGCGGGCTCAGGCGGGTGGTGCCAGGCGCAGGCGGTGGAGCTGGTCGAGGCGGGCGGCGGTGTCGGTGCCGGCGCGGGGGTTGTAGAGGACCAGGTGGCGGTCGGATCGGTCGGCGAGGGTGAGGGTGGTGGCGTCGAAGTGGAGTGCACCGGCCTCGGGGTGTGCGAGGGCGTTGACCGCCTGCTGGGCCGGGCCGACATCGTGGCGGGACCACAGGCGCGCGAATTCCGGGCTGCGGGCAGCGAGGTCGGTGATGACGGAGTCGAAGCCGGGGTCGCCGGGGCAGAGTGCGGAATCGGCTCGGTAGGCGGCCACGACCGCGGGAGCGGCCTCGGACCAGGCCTGTGGCATGGCCAGGTAGCGCGGGTTGGTGAAGTAGGTGACCAGGCAGTTGCCGCCGGGGCCGTCGTAGCCGAAGACGGCGCGGGCAGTGTCGTTGTAGGCCAGCACATTCCAGTAGCGGTCGCGCAGAACGGCCGGGCGGGGATTCCAGGCGTCGAGCAGGTTGCGGGTCTCGACGCTGATGTCGGTGCCGCTGTCGGTGGCGGCGCAGGGCGGGTTGAGGCCGGCCAGGACGTAGAGGTGAGCGCGTTCGGGGGCGGTGAGCTGCAGGGCGGCGGCGACGGCGTCGAGGACGTCGGCGGAGACGGTGATGTCGCGGCCCTGTTCGAGCCAGGTGTACCAGGAGACGCCGACGCCGGCGAGGACGGCGACTTCCTCGCGGCGCAGGCCGGGGGTGCGGCGGCGGCCCGCGGCGGGCAGTCCGACCTGATCGGGGGTGAGGCGGGAGCGCCTGTCGCGCAGGAAATCTCGCAGGTGGTCGCGTCGTCGGCCCGCTGTGTCCATACTTCACGCTAACAATCACGCATGCCCGTTTCGTTCGGGTCCCGGTTAGCATGTGACCGAATTCGGGTCTCGAGGGGGGCGGATGCGGCAGATCCTGGTGGCGGCGATGGTGGCGCTGGCGGTGTCGATCACGGTGACGCCGTTGCTGATCCGAGTGTTCACCCGCCACCGGCTGGGGCAGCAGATCCGGGCGGACGGCCCGGCGAGCCATCGGGCCAAGCGCGGCACCCCGACCATGGGCGGGCTGTCGATCCTGATCGCCCTGTGGTGCGGGTACGGGGCCGCGCACCTGGTGGGGATGTACTACGAGGGGACCGGCACGACCGCGTCGGGGCTGCTGGTGCTGGGGTTGGGGACCGCGCTGGGCGCGGTGGGTTTCCTCGACGATTTCATCAAGCTGTCCCAGCAGCGCAGCCTGGGGCTGACCGCGTCGGGCAAGTATTTCGGGCAGGTCAGTGCCGCTGTGCTTTTCGGGGTGCTGGCCCTGCATTTCCGGGGCGGTTCGGGGCTGACGCCGGGCAGCCGTCAGGTGTCGATCGTGCGCGACATCTCCACGGTCTCGCTGGGGCTGACCGGGTTCCTGCTGGCGGCGATCTTGTTGGTGGTGGCGTGGTCGAACGCGGTCAACATCACCGACGGCCTGGACGGGCTGGCGGCGGGTTCGGTGGGTCTGGCGCTGGGGTCGTATGTGCTGATCACGTTCTGGCAGTACACCCATTCGTGCGCGGTCAAGGCGGTGCCGGGCTGCTACACGGTGCGCGATCCGCTGGATCTGGCGCTGGTGTGCGCGGCCGGGACGGCGGCGTGTGTCGGATTCCTGTGGTGGAACGCGGCTCCGGCGAAGATCTTCATGGGTGACACGGGGTCGCTGGCGCTGGGCGGGCTGCTGGCGGGGCTGTCGATCACCACCCGCACCGAGTTGCTGATGGTGGCGGTGGGCGCGTTGTTCGTGGCCGAGATCCTGTCGGTGCTGTTGCAGATCGTCATGTTCCGCACCACCCGCACGCGGCTGTTCAAGATGGCCCCGTTCCATCACCATTTCGAGCTGATCGGGTGGCCGGAAACGACGGTCATCATCCGGTTCTGGCTGCTGGCCGCGATCGCCTCGACCACCGGATTGATCGCCTTCTACGGTGAGCACCTCAGCACCACCGGCTCCCGGCTGCCCTGAGACCCGGAAATGCCGTGGGGCCCACCCGGAAGCGTTTCCGGATGGGCCCCACGGGTTTTCGGGTCAGTGCACGACGGCGGGCACGTCGGCCGCGGCGGGCACGGCCGGTTTGGCGCGGGGCAGGAAGAACGCCGGGATCAAGGTGGCCGCCAGCAGGCACAGCGCCACCACGAAGGTGTGGGCGAAGGCGCGCGCGGCGAGGTCGAAGCCCTCGCCGAGCAGGGTGTGCGGCAGCTGCGCGAGCTGGCCGTTGTAGCGCGACCCGATGGCCGCGTTGGCCAGCGACGGGTCGGGGGCGCCCGGAGGCAGCTGCACGCCCTTGCCGCCCAGGGTGTCGCCCCGGTTGAGCAGGCTGGTCAGCACCACGGAAATGGTTGCGGTGCCGATGGATCCGGCGGTCTGGTTGACGATGTTCATCAGCGTCGACCCACGCGCGACCTCACTGTGGGTCAGCGTCTGGATGGCGGCGGTCATGGTCGGCATCATGGTGCAGCCCATGCCCAGACCCATCACGAACAGCACCCCGCACAGCAGCGTATAGGGGGTGTCGGCCTTGACCTGGGTCAGGAACGCCATGGACACCGCCATGACGGTGATACCGGTGAGCACGATCTTGCCGGGCCCGATCTTGTCGACCAGCCGGCCCGCGATCGGCATGGTGAGCATGGCGCCCAGGCCCTGCGGCGCGATGAGCAGACCGGCGGCCAGGGTCGATTCCCCGCGCACCTGCTGCAGATACGACGGCAGCAGCAGACCGGAACCGAAGAACGCCATGGCGAACAGGGTCATGGTCATCACCGCGAAGCGCAGCGACTTGTTCGTGAACAGCCGCAGTTCGATCAGCGGGTGCTCGGTGCGCAGGGCGTGGAAGACGAACCCGATCAGCAGCGCCAGGCCGACGATCGCGGGGATGAGCACCTTGGCCGACTTGACGGTGCCCTCACCGGGAATCGAGGACACGCCGTAGAGGAAGGCGGCCAGACCGGGTGAGGCCAGCAGCATGCCCAGGAAGTCGAAGCTCTGCGAGGGTTCGGGGTTGTCGCGCGGGAAGACGACGAACGCCAGGATCAGCGCGATGATGCCGATGGGCAGGTTGATCAGGAAGATCCAGTGCCAGCTGAAGGATTCGATCAGCCAGCCGCCCAGGATCGGGCCGCCGATCGGGCCCAGCAGCATCGGCACGCCCAGCACGGCCATGACGCGGCCGATGCGCTGCGGGCCCGCCGCGTGGGTCATGATCGTCATGCCCAGCGGCATGAGCATGCCGCCGCCCAGGCCCTGGATGATGCGGAAGGCGATGAGGGACTCGATGTTCCAGGCCGTCGAACACAGCACCGAGCCGAGCACGAAGAACACCAGCGCCATCATGTAGAGGCGTTTGGTGCCGAAGCGGTCGGCGGCCCAGCCGGTCAGCGGGATGACGGTCGCCAGGGCGAGGGTGTAGCCGGTCATCGACCAGGCGGCGATGGCGTAGGTGGTGTCGAAGTCGTGCTGGAAGGTGGGGATCGCTACGGTCACGACGGTCACGTCGAGGATCGACATGATGGCGCCGAGCACCACGACACCGGCGATTTTGAAAACGCCGATGTCCAGTTTGTCGTCGGCGGAATCGGCCGCCACGGTATCCGGAGGGGTGGTCACCGGTTCAGCCTGCCAGCCGGTCGGTTACGAAACCAGCACATATTGATATCGGCGTTTCGGCGGCATCCGGGCAGCATCGTCATCACGTCTCATTCCGGCGGCGGCGGCCGGCCGTCGTCATTGTCGTAGAAGTTCTCCGCGGCCGCGTCGGCGGCGGCCTCGGCCCGCATCTCGAACTCGGAGGGGTCACCCGGATCCGGTTCGCGCACATCGCTTCTGCCCTCGGAATCGGTGGGATCGACGGGGATGTGATCGGTGCTCACGAGGGGTCCTCTCTGCAGCGCGATGGTCGCCAGGAGCCGGATCACCCGATCATACCGAGCCGTAGCAAATGTCCAGCGATCTCCCGGGCGCCCCGGTCGGGCCCCTCGACGCGCGTACGCTGGCGTTCTCGAGCGATCCAGTCGAGGAGTTCATTCGCAATGACCGACCCGGTAGTGGGCCTGACCGGTACGCTGACCTCGCCGATCCGGGGCAAGGGACTCCTCGGTGAGGTGCAGGTCGCTATTCGAGGGGGAACCGAGCTCTACATCGCCCGCGCCGAGGAGCCGTTGCCGGCCGGCGCGACCGTGCTCGTCGTGGCCGTGCATCCGGGGCGCATCGTCGATGTTGTTGCGTGGATTCCCCTTCCGGGCGATCGATAGATCGAGAACTTCTTTCCACGAATAAGGGAGACAGCGATGCTCGGGTACCACGTTCCGGCGCCGGACCAGGCGATGCTGGTCAGCGGCGGCCGCGGCGGCAAGGACAACGCACCGTTCCGGGTGATCATCGGGCACGGCGCATGGGTGGTGCCGTTGTTCCGCAAGGTGCGGTATCTGTCGCTGGCCATGTTCGAGGCCGAGATCGGCGAACGCTGCGTCACCAAGCAGGCCATCCAGCTCGATGTGCGGGCGGTGATCGCGTTCAAGGTCGCCAACGACACCCAGTCGATCGTCAATGCGGCACAACGGTTCCTGTCCGAGCAGGAGCGCGAGATGAGCGTGCTGACCGGGCGCATCTTCTCCGGGCATCTGCGCTCGATCGTGGGCTCGATGACGGTGGAGGAGATCATCCGCGAACGCCAGAAACTGGCCGACGAGGTGCTGGTGGCCTCCAAGGTGGAGATGAGCAATATCGGACTGTGGGTGGACTCGTTCCAGATCCAGCACATCGACGACGGCAACCTCGGCTACATCGCGGCCCTGGCCGCCCCGCACAATGCCGCGGTCAAGCGTGACGCGCAGATCGCGCAGGCCTCGGCCGCGCAGCTGGCGGCCCAGGCCGAGCAGGAGTCCCAGCGCAAGCAGGCCGAGTATCAGCGCGAGACCGCGATCCTCAAGGCGCAGTACCAGCGCGATATCGACAAGGCCAATGCCGAAGCGGCGCAGGCGGGTCCGCTCGCGCAGGCCACCGCCCTGCAGGAGGTGCTCTCCGCGCAGGCCGAGCAGGCGCGCAAGCAGGCCGAGCTGCGCGAGCAGCAGTTGCAGGCCGAGGTGGTGAAACCGGCTCGGGCAGAGGCGGATCGGGTGCGGATCCTGGCCGAGGCGGAGGCCGATCGCACGCGCATCCAGGCCGAGGCGGCGGCGTCGAACAACCGGATCGCGCTGGATCAGCTGCTGATCGAGCAGTTGCCCGAGATCGTCAAGCAGGCGTCGGTGGGCTTGTCGAAGGCGAATCTGACCGTGCTCAACGGTCCCGACGGCGTCTCGGAGATCGTGAACGGCATGGTGGGCCAGGGGCTGACGGTCTTCAATTCGTTGCAAAAGGCACTTTCCTCCAACAATGATCAGCCCGCGGACTAGAGTGACCGCCAGAGGGACGCGGCGACGAGGAGCGGGTGTTTAGGTGTCCATCGGGAAATTGGTGTCGTTCGACAGTTCTCGGGGTTTCGGATTCATCCGTCCGGAAGACGGTGGCCCGGATGTGTTCGTGCACGTCAACGACATCGGGCTGGACGAGGACGAGTTGCGCCAGGGGCGGGTGTTCGAATTCGATGTGACCGAGGGTGATCGGGGTCCCAAGGCGATCAACCTGGCGGTGGTGCCGGGGCAGTCGGCCCCGGTGCGGCACGCCAAGGGCAAGGATCATCGCGGGTCGGGGCAGATGAGTGCGGCCGAGCATCGCCGGCTGATCACCGAGTTGCTGCTGGATGCCTCGCCGCAGCTGACCGCGGCGGAGATCATCACCATCCGCGACCGGCTCACCGCCTTCGCCGATCAGCACGGGTGGATCGAGAACTGACCGGTTCGCATTACGATCGGTCTCGGGTCCACCGTGAACCGAGGAGGTCGTGTGCAACTGCCTGTCATGCCACCGGTCAAACCGATGCTGGCCAAATCGGTCTCGGAGCTGCCCCGTGACCCGGGGTTGCTGTTCGAACCGAAATGGGACGGCTTCCGCTGCATCGTCTTCCGCGACGGCGACGAGATCGAACTGGGTTCCCGCAACGACCGGCCCCTGACCCGGTACTTCCCCGAACTGGTGGAACTACTGGGTCGGGCGCTGCCGGACAAGTGCGTGGTGGACGGGGAGATCGTGGTCGTCACCGAGAACGGCCTGGATTTCGACACGCTGCAGAACCGGCTGCATCCGGCGGCCTCGCGGGTGAAGAAGCTGGCGGTGGAGACACCGGCCAGCTTCGTCGGCTTCGACCTGCTGGCGCTGGGCGAGCAGGATCTGACCGATCGGCCCTTCGCCGAGCGGCGGCGGATCCTGGAAACCGTGCTCGACGGGCAGGTCCCGGGCACGCATCTGACGCCGATGACCGAGGACCCGCAGGTGGCGGCGGACTGGTTCACCCGGTTCGAGGGCGCGGGGTTCGACGGGGTGATGGCCAAGGCGGCGGATCTGCCGTACCTGCAGGACAAGCGGGTGATGCTCAAGATCAAGCACGAGCGGACCGCCGACTGTGTGGTGGCCGGGTTCCGCTGGCACAAGGACGGGCAGGGGGTGGGGTCGCTGCTGCTGGGGTTGTTCGACGACGAGGGGAATCTGCATCACGTCGGGGTGGCGTCGAGTTTCACCGCGGCGCGGCGCAGGGAGCTGGTGGGTGAGCTGGAACCGTTGCGCGAGAACGCGCTCGAACAGCATCCGTGGCGGTCGTGGGCCGATGCGGCGGCGCAGGCCAAGGCGGACGGGAAGATGCCGGGCGGGGTGAGCCGCTGGACCGGCGGCAAGGATCTGTCGTGGGAGGCGCTGCGCCCGGAGCTGGTGGCCGAGGTGCGCTACGAGCACGTGATGGCGGGCCGGCTGCGCCACGGTGGCCGGCTGGTGCGGTTCCGCACCGACCGCACCCCCGGATCGTGCACCTACGCCCAGCTCGACGAGGTGGCGCCCGCCGAGCTGGCCGACATCTTCGCCGATGCCAGGAACGCGAAAGGGACTGCGCGGTGAGCGATTCGGTGGAGCTCGAAGTGGCCGGGCATACGGTCGGCGTCTCCAATCCGGGCAAGGTGTACTTCTCCAAGCGTGGGGAGACCAAGCTGGATCTGGTGAATTACTATCTGGCCGTTGCCGATCCGATCATGCGGACCATCGGCGGGCGGCCGGTGCTGCTGGAACGGTATCCGGACGGAGCCTCGGGGAAGTCCTGGTTCCAGAAGCGGGTGCCGAAGTCGGTGCCGGACTGGTTGCAGACCACGGTGGTGTCGACGCCGAACGGCACCACCAGCGACGCGCTGGTCGCGGTCGATATGGCGCACATCGTGTGGGCGGTGAACCTGGGCTGCCTGGGTTTCCACGTCTGGCCGACCCATGCCGGCGCCGAGGCCGCTTCCACGTTTCCCCCGGTCATGGACGCGGCCGGCACTGTCCTGCCGCCGACCGGTGTGACCGATGAGTTGCGTATCGATCTGGACCCCTCCCCCGGGATCGGTTTCGAGGATCTGCGTGCGGCCGCCTTCGCCACCCGCGAGCTGTGCACCGAACTGGGCATCGATGTGCGCGTGAAGACCTCCGGCTCGCGCGGTCTGCACCTGTACGCGCTGCTGCAACCGCAGTGGGACGGCTATCAGGTCCGTGCTGCGGCGGTCGCGCTGGCCCGCGAGCTCGAGCGCCGCCACCCCGACCGCATCACGGCCGCCTGGTGGAAGGAAGAGCGCGGTTCGCGGGTGTTCGTCGATTTCAACCAGAATGCCCCGCACAAAACAGTTTTCGGCGCCTGGTGTGTCCGCCCGAAGGTCGGCGCGCAGGTGTCCACCCCGATTTCGTGGGAGGCGCTGGAGGCGATCGTCCCCGACGAACTGACCATCGCGACGGTCCCGGCGCGGGTCGCCGAACTGGGTGACCCGTGGGCCGATCGTGTCCCCCAGTCCCTGGAACCACTGCTGGAGATGTCGGAGAAGGACATGGCCGCAGGGTTGATGGATGCGCCCTGGCCGCCGGTCTATCCGAAGATGCCCAACGAGCCGCCGCGCGTGCAGCCGAGCAAGGCCCGCAAGGACACCGCCGAATAGCGGTGTGCTGGTAGCACTCTCACCGCACAGCCCCCGACGAGCCGCACTCGCCGGGGGCTGTGCGGTTGTGAGATGTCTCCTGGTAGCGGACGGCGAGTTGTGGCGTTACCGTCATCGGCGACAACGCCGACGACTCGGGCTATATCTGGAATGTCGTGCTGTCCGAACAGTTTCCGACACACCACCGACAGGCAGGGGCATTCGATGGACAGCAATATCGAACGCGTGGCGTGGGACCATCCGGCCGCCGCCGCGTACGTGCGTGCAGCCGGTGATGCCGCGGCCCTGCTGGGCACCGCGAAGGATCACGCGCACGCCGTGGCCGGTATGGACCTGTCCGGGCTGGGGACCCTCGGCAACGGGTTCGCCGCGGCCTGGGCGGCGGCCTGGACCACCCACGGCGGTCACCTGCAGACCGCGTCGGCGCTCACCGGCGCCTACGGCCAGGCCATCACCACGTGGGGGACCGTGCTCGGCGCGGTGGACACCGAGTCCGCGGCCAGGATTGCGGGCGCAGTCCCCGGCACCGACGAGATTCAGGCGTAGGCCGGTCGGAGGATCAGGGGGACAACCGAGATGCAGACCGGCATTCAGGGCGGAGACCTCACCGCGGTGGAGGAACCCGCACTGGTCACAGCCTTGGTCGCGCCGCTGGTGCAGCTGCGCGCGGCTCTGGGCGACGGGACCCGCCCCGGCGGGACGGCCCTGGCGGCGCTGGCGGCGGTGCCGGGCACCGTGCGCGCGGCCGTGGACGCTCACCGCGGCGGGATCACGCCGCTGGCGTCCACCGAGACCGCCGCGGCGGCGGTGCCCGTCCTGAAACGAACGGGCGATGAGGTGGGTGCCCTGGCCGACGTAGCCGAAACCCTTGCGCCGCTGTTGACCTCGGCCTACGCCACCCGCGACAAGGCCGCCGCCGACCTGGACGCCCTCATCGCCGATTTCCGGGCCCAGGCCACGCCGCTGGTGAAAGCCGCACGCTCGCAAGCGGATCTGGACTCGGTGGTGAGCCTGGCCGCGGACTACGTGCGCGACGGGCTGAGCGTGGCCGAGGCCGCCGACGGCGGCATGGACACCCTCACGGCCCGGATCACCACCATCGACGAGGCCGGGGTCACCGTGCCCACCGGCCTGCGGATCGACCACGACATCACCACACAGCGCGACGGACAGGCGGGCACGATCTCATGAATTTGTTCGGCGACCTCCCTGGCTTCGCAGGCGGGCCGATCGTGCCCCTGCCCGGTACCGCGGACCCGGTACCCACCTCCGGCCCCGCCCTCGACGCGGACCCGCCCGAGACCGAGGAATTCGAGGTCACCGGCGATATCCGCGATCACAGCTGGGACGAGCTGCCGACCGCGCGGCCCGGCCACCGGACCACGCTGTGGGGCGATCCCGAGCAGGCCGCGGCCCTGCAGGGCCCGCTGGCGGCCACCGATCCCGTGCTCGGGGCCGACACCACCACCGAGGCCGGCACCGCGCGCATCGACACGCACACCGCCTACCACGAGATCGAAAAGCATTCCGCCGCCGAGTATTCGGTGACTCTCACCATCCAGATCAAGGCTCAGCCATGACCGACCCTGACGTTCCGGTGTTCACCACCACCAGCAGCAACCGCACCATCACCGTGACCGCCACCGACGCCGGCCAGATCATCGAACTCCGTTTCGAGGCCGCCGAATACGGCCGCGGCGCCGCCGCCCTGGCCGCCGAGATCGTGCGCCTGGCCCAGCGCTGCACCCTGCTGGCCCGCGCCCGCCGCCGCGAAGCCCTGGCCGCCTTCGGCCTGGCCGACGTACTCCTGGACCGCCTGGGCCTGCCCGACCCCCACACCGTCGCCGCCGAACTCGCCCGCCTGGACGCCCCCACCGCCGACACCACCCCGCACAGCTGGGTGCGTGCCCTATGAGCGCCGACATGCAAGCCCTCATCGCCCAGGTCGGCGACCAACTCGAAGCCCTCACCCTCGCCGCCGACGGCCTGGCCCGGGTCACCGGCCACGCCACCGGCCTGCACGGCACCATCACCGCCGAGGTAGCCGGCGACGGCACCCTGACCGCCCTGACACTGGCCGAGTCCATCACCGCCCACCCACCCGAGCAGGCCGCCGCCGCCATCCTGGCCACCATCACCGCAGCCACGACCGCCGCCGCCCGCCACCGCGCCGAACTGCTGGCCCACCTCAGCGGCATCCTCACCTAGCCGTCCCGGCTGCCGTCCCCGAACAGCGCAAGCTGACGCGACGAAGCGACCGATCCCCCGATCTTGCGCAGACACCGGGCACAGGTCACCTCCGCCCGGGTCGGTTCCAGCGCAGTCGGCGACCACCCGGCAACACCGGTGTGGCACAACAGCTCCGGAACCTCCTCGCCCTCGACCCAGTGCCCGAGGCTGACCGCGTGCACGGTACGCCCGGATCGCACGACGGCGTGTACACCCGGGTCGCCGAACACCGCCCGCGCGGCGGAGGCTAGAGGAGCGATATCGGTCATACGCCCACACGATAGGTCTGGTCACCGACAAACAGAGGCCCGGCTCCGGCCGTGAGCAACACGGAATTGGATACCCAGGTCACCGCGGTCGCGGTCGTGCCGTCCCGGACAGAATCGTCACGGTGGTCAGAGGGCGGCCAGGCAGGCTCGGGCAACCTCGACATCCTGGTCGGCGGTGCCGCCGGAGACGCCGACCGCGCCGATGACTCGACCCTCGGGGTCGGTGATGGGGAGACCTCCACCGAAGGAGATCAGGCCACCATTGCTCCATTCGATGCCGTAGATCGGGCCGTCGGGACGGGAGATCTCACCCAGCGTCGCCGTGGCCATGCGAAAGAGTAGGGAAGTCTTGGCCTTTCGCTGGGCCAGGT
Organism: Nocardia sp. NPDC059236; assembly: GCF_042754085.1. Lineage (NCBI taxonomy): Bacteria > Bacillati > Actinomycetota > Actinomycetes > Mycobacteriales > Nocardiaceae > Nocardia > Nocardia sp. NPDC059236. The sequence goes on along the minus strand of NZ_JBHZAF010000039.1, from coordinate 24,784 downwards.
CGATACAGCCGAGCAGGGCGTCTTCTTTGCGACTGAAGTGCAGCAGGTGTCCGGCCTGATCGACGATGGCGATATTCATGGCGACATCGATGGTGGCGGCAGCCTTGTGACCCGCGGTGGCCAGGCGGGCCGCGGTGTCCATGGAGAGCATTGTCATGCCAATCAGACTCGGCTCGGCGACCGGAGAGAGCCAGGGGGCGTTCTGGCAGGGAATGGCGTGCCTGGGGATGACACCACCAGGGACCGGACGGTCGGCGGTGTCAGACTGGAGCGCGTGAGCGAGCTCGGCGAATTCCTGAAGGCCAAGCGGGCGGCCGTGTCTCCCGGTGAGGTCGGGCTGCCCGCGGTGGGCAATCCGCGTCGAGTACCCGGGTTGCGCCGCGAGGAGGTCGCGCTGCTGGCCTCGGTCAGCGTCGATCATTACACCCGCCTGGAGCAGGGTCGGGTCTCGGCGGCCTCGGAGAACCTGCTGGCGGGGATCGCACGGGCGTTGCGGCTCACGCCGGAGGAACACGAATACTTGCACATGCTGGTGCAGCCACGGCCGCGACGGGGGCGGGCCGCCGAGCCCGAAGTCGGTGCGCCGCTGCGAGATCTGCTCGCGGCCCTCGCGGCCCCCGCGCTGGTGTTGGGTCCACGCTCCGACATTCTGGCGTGGAATGCCGGAGCGGCCGCGCTCTTCTTGGACTTCGCCGAGATACCCACGCCTCAGCGGGCCCTGGTGCGCATGGTTTTTCTGGAACCTCGGATGCGCGGACTGTTCATGCACTGGGACCAGGTTGCCGCCGAGGCCGTCGACCGTTTGCGAATGGCCGCCGCGCGCACGCCCGGCGATCCATGGCTTGCGCGTCTGGTTGGGGAGTTGTCGGTGCGCGACGCGGACTTCCGGCGCTGGTGGGCCGGGCACGGCGTGCGCACGCTGGCGGGCGGCCGCAAGTGGTTGCGGCATCCGGTGGTCGGTGAGTTGGAACTGGATTGGCAAGTGCTGCAGGTACTTACGGCATCCGATCAGACACTGGTCACCTATACCGCTCCCGAGGGGTCGCCGAGTCACGAGGCCCTGCGAATCCTGTGCTCCTGGAACGCCGATGCGCCGGCATATCGCCCGGGCGTGATCGACCTCCAGCACTGATTCGGGCAAACCTCTACCAGACGCCCGCGTTTCGGCCTGGCACGAGCACACTGGTGTCCCGCTTGGCCAACTCGGGCGGTGCATCGTGCGCGGAAAGTTGCTCAACAGCTTGATGGATCGGCTCGCAGACTCCTAAATTCGCCGCCTCGTTCAGCGAGTGAGGCGGACCAGCGCGAGTCTGGCTGGTGGGTCCGGGTTGCGGCTTGTCCGACGGGTTGGAGCCGGTCGCGCTGGAGTCAGTAGTCCCTACTGTTTTCGCTCGGGGTACCCGGGTCAGTCGTAAGGTCCGGGTTTCCCAGGGGCGTCGGGTGTGGCTTTCAGTAGTCTGCCGTTGGCGTGGCTCGGAACGATTGGCCGCCCGACGCTCTCAGGGCGACTCGGCTGCTGATTAGGAATTGCGAATTCGTCGCTGTGTAGGGACTGGCCAGCGAAGTCGTCTGCGGGAGTTCATGTTTGACGAACCGAGGAGACGATGTTGGAACGAGCTTGGGCCGGAGTGGATATCGGCAAGAAGCACCACCACGTGGTGGTCATCGACGGCAACGGCCGTCGGCTGCTTTCACGAAGGGTGAGCAACGACGAGACCATCCTGCTCGAGGTTGTCGGCCAGGTCGCACAATTGGCCGACGACGTGGACTGGGCGGTGGATTTGCTCGGTGGTGAATCGACACTGTTGCTGACGTTGCTGGCAGCGCATGGTCAGCGCGCGTTCTATCTCAGCGGGAGCCAATTCAACAGTGCCGCAAGGAGCTATCGCGGCGCGGGTAAAACCGACGCGAAGGATGCTGCGATCATCGCCGACCAGGCACGCATGCGCCGTGATCTGACACCGATTCCCCTCGAGGATGAACTCATCGTGGAGCTGCGCATGCTCGTTGCTCGCCGCAGTGATCTCGCCAGCGATCGGGTTCGGCTGGTGAACCGACTGCATCAGCAGTTGCTCGGCATCAGTCCCGCCCTCGAAGGTGCGCTGGACCTGACCACCAAAGGCCCGTTGATTCTGCTGACTCGATACCAGACACCTGAGGCATTGCGGCAGGCCGGAATTGTCGAGGTCGAATCCTGGTTGCGAGATCAGAAGGTCAAGAACGCAGCCGCGCTCGCAATCCGGGCTATGGCCGCCGCGGCCACCCAGCAGACCACCTTGCCTGGGCAACGGTTGGCAGCCGAACTGGTCGCCGATATGGCCAAGGAGGTGATCGCCCTCGACGAGCAACTCAAGTACACAGACAAGCTCCTCGGGGACCGATTTCGCCGTCACCGATTCGCGGAGATCTTGCTGAGCCTGCCCGGTATCGGACCACTGCTCGGTGCGGAATTCCTCGCCAGCACAGGCGGAGACATGAGTGTGTTCGCCTCGGCCGACCACCTCGCCGGCTACAGCGGCGTTGCTCCGGTGCCCCGTGATTCCGGCCGTGTCCTGGGCAACCTGCACCGACCACGCCGCTACAGCCGCAGGCTGCAACACGTCTTCTACACTTCGGCACTGATCAGCATCCGATGCCACGACCAATCACGAGAGTTCTACAACCGCAAAAGATCCGAAGGCAAACACCACACTCAAGCCGTCCTCGCCCTCGCCCGCAGACGCGTCAACGTCATCTGGGCACTGCTACGCGACAGCCGCTGCTACACAACACAACCGCCAGCTCCTGCGGCCACGGCCGCTTGAAATCAGCGAGCGTGGCAATCTGACCCGCTTGACATGTCGATTAGGAATCGTCCGGCGCCGCTGTCAGAACTGCCCGGCGAGAAACCCGCTGAACAGCACCAGGAACCCGCCGACCTCACCCACGATCAGTAACCCCATCGAGATTCGAGTGCCGAGCTTGTCCGTCTGCCCATGAAACTGATTCGTGGTATCGCGCCGCCACCCGTGATAGATGTACGCCGCGATCGCGGCGACGAAGAAGAACAGAATCACCACATCGGCAGTCAGGTTCACCGCCGTCGGCCAGGAACTCAGCTCGGTGAATACCGCGAGCAGCAGCGTCGCGAACGAGTACAGCAGCGTAGCCCGATGCGCGATATCGACATACACATGCGCGCTCGCATCCGGAGAAGCGCTGACCTGCTGGTACTTCCACACCCCGAGCAGCAGCGCCAGAACGAACAGCAACCCTGCCGCCACCAACGTAACCCGGGTATCGATCCCGAGGTCGATACTCACCGCCGCCGCCTCGACCTGCCCCGCCATCTTGCCCCTCCGTGACGTCGGATATCAGGCCAGAACTATAACGTGTTGCAGAATGGGTCGACAACCATTGGCCGCGTGCAGCATCCGAGCATCGGTGACCGGCAACCCGTCCAGCTCCGCGCACCCTCGCGGGGTCAGCTCGTGCGCCAGCAGGTCGTAGACCCCAGCGGTAACACTGCCCGAGGGACAGAGACGCGGGGCTGCCGGGATGCCGGTGGCGGATGCGATCTGGACCCCCGATGGTGTTGTGTCGTAGGACTTTTCGCTGCGCGCGCCTGCTCACGCGGCGCCGGCGGTGGGCTGCTCGATGTCGAGGGCGGGTTCGCGGGCGGCGCGCAGGATGAGGTGGAGCAGGGCCACGACGAGGGTTTGGTCGAGGGGGCTCCAGGTCAGGGACATGCGATTGTGGACGAAGCCGACGGAGATGCCGGAGCGGGGGTCGGTCCAGCCGGTGGAGCCGAAGGCGCCGACGTGGCCGTAGCCGCGGGGTGCCCGCGCGGCGGGGAGGCTGTGATAGCCCAGGTGCCAGAACGGGACCAGCAGGCTGTGGTCGAGGCGGTAGGTGCGGATGCGTTCGAGTTCGCGGACGGTCGGGGTGGACAGGTAGGGGCGGCCGTCGACGTATCCGTCGCAGGCCAGGGCGCTGTACATTTTCGCCAGCGCCGCGGCGGTGCAGACGGCGTTGCCGGCGGGCAGGGCGGTGTCGAGGATGGCGGGGTCGTCGCCGCGGAAGATGGATTCCAGGCCGGGCACGTAGATCGACGAGAGCGGGGCGCGCAGCAGGCGGGGCAGGCGCGGGACGGCGGCGGCGACGGGGGCCGGAATGCTGCGTTCGGCAAGGGTTTTCAGGGAGCCGACGAGATGGGCGGGCCGGGTGCGGGACCCGGCGGGCGGGCGGCCCAGGTGGCTGCCGTCCACACCGAGGGGGTCGGCGACCTCGCTGCGATAGAGCTGGGTCATGTCGCGGCCGGTGACGGCGCGGGCCAGCCCGCTCATGAGCCAGCCGATGGTGAGGGCGTGGTAGATCGGTGTACCCAGCAGGTCATCGGGTTTCGCGGCGGCCAGGCGTGCTTCCATGAGTTCGTGGTCGAGGACCTCGCCGGGGGTGGCGGCGGGCAGCGCCGACAGGCCGGCGCGGTGGCTGAGCAGTTCGGTGACTGTGATGCGAGCCTTGCCGTTGGCGGCGAACTCGGGCCAGTATTCGGCGACGGGCGCGGAGTAGTCGAGCAGGCCGCGGTCGGCCAGCCGCGCCAGCACGGTCGCCGAGACACCCTTGGACGCGGAGTAGACCATGGCGCCGGTGTCGGCGGTCCAGGGCGTGCCGTGGGCATCGGCCGCGCCGGCCCAGACATCGACGACCGGTTCGCCGTGCTGATACACCGCCAGTGCGCCGCCATTGCCGCGGCGGCCGGCGAAGACGCGGGCGAAAGTCTTGATGGCGGAGCCGAATCGGGGTTCGGCGGTGCCGTGCACCCCGGTGGGCAGTCCGGCAGCGGCGGCGGAGCTGGAGGTCGTCATCGATCCACGGTAGCGGCGCGGCGACCACCCCGACAAGATGTGTCTGGGACAATTTTCCGGCGTGGTGGAGAGTTCGAATGTCGGTGCCGTCTGCCACAGTGACGGTCATGGATCCGGTGACCTTCTCCGACGCCGCCGCCTTCGACGCCTGGCTCGAAGCCAATCACGCACGCCCGGAAGGGGTTTGGATCCGCATGGCCAAGAAGGGCTCGGGTATCGCCACCCTCACCGAGGACGAGGCGGTCGATGTCGGACTGTGCTGGGGCTGGATCTCCGGGCAGCGCAAGGCCTCCGACGCCGACTACTACCTGCAGAAGTATGTGCCGCGCCGCCCGCGCAGCCACTGGTCGCAGGTCAATGTCGACAAGGTCGCCCGACTCACCGCCGCCGGGCGCATGCGCGCGCCGGGACTCGCCGAGGTCGAAGCGGCCCGCGCGGACGGGCGGTGGGCCGCGGCCTACCCGTCGCAGGCGAACTTCACGGTGCCGCCGGATCTGGCTGCCGCACTGGCCGATCGGCCCCGCGCCCGGCAGGTATTCGACGCCCTGGACCGGACCCGCCAGTATGCGATCGTGCTGGAGTTGCTGCGGACGAGAACCGCGAAAACCCGCGCTTCCCGCCTCGACAAGGCGCTAGAGACCCTCGAATCACACTGAAACCCACCGATTCCGGGTGCCCGGGCCGTATCGGGCACGCGGAATCGGTTCGTGCCAGGTTCAGTTCAGTCGTTCGGCCAGCAGCGGCGCGAGGGTGCGCAGCACCTCGAGGTAGTCCCCGCCGACGACCTGCGGCGCGACATGGTTCGCACCGGCGTGCACATGTTCGGCCAGCCGGTCGGCGATCTGGGCGGCGCTGCCGTGCGCGACGACCGCGTCCACGAACCGGTCGCTGCCGGGCTGGGTCAGGTCGGTCTCGTCGAAACCGAAGCGGCGCAGGTTGTTCACGTAGTTGACCAGGCCCAGATAGAACCCGGCCTTCTCGCGGCCGACGCCCCGGGCCCGCGCGGTGTCCTCGTCGAGGACCACCTTGTGCTCGCTGACCAGCAGCTTGTCGGGGCCCAGGATGCCGCGCAGCTCGGCGGTGTGCTCGGGCACGGTCAGATACGGCAGGGCGCCGGCGCTGCGGTCGCGCGCGAGTCTCGCCACCCGCGGGCCCAGCGCGGCCAGTGCGCGGCCCTGCTGCGGGACGCCGCGGGCGTCGAGGATGTCGAGGTAGTTCACCAGGGCGTCATAGGGTTTGGTGTAGGTGCCGGTGTGCTCGGGGTGGCCGACGCCGATGCCGAGCAGGAACCGGCCGGGGAATTTCTCCTCGAGCCGCAGATAGGTGTCCGCGGCCGCCTCGGCGGTGGTGCCCCACACGTTGACGATGCTGGTGGCCACGACGATCGATTCGGATCCGGCGAGCAGTTTCTCGTAACCGTCCCAGTCGGCCGGCGGCGATCCGCCCAGCCAGACCGCGCCGTAGCCGAGGTCTTCGAGTTCACGCACCGCTTCGGGGGTGAACTGCGTGTAGAACTGCCATGCACCGAACTTGCCCAGGTAGTCGAATGCCATATCAGCGGCCAACGCATCAAGATCACGACGCATTCCCGGCGGCACTGTCGAATTCCGCGCGCGCGGCGAGCACCTCGTCCATGTGGCCCTCGGCCCACTGGTGCAGCCGGGTCACGATCACCAGCAGGCTCTGCCCGAGCGGGGTCAGCGAATAGTCCACGCGCACCGGTACCTGCGCGGTCATGCGCCGTGCCACCAGGCCGTCGCGTTCGAGGGTGCGCAGGGTCTGGGTGAGCATCTTGTTGCTGACCGCGGCCACGGTCGCACCGATCTCGCCGTAGCGGCGCGGTCCCGCGCCGAGCGCGGCCAGGATCAGGCAGGTCCACTTGTCGCCGATGGTGTCGAGCATCTGGTTGGTGGGGCAGGCGGCGAGGTAAGCGTTGTACTCGACTTTGGCCTGTTCCCGGCGTTGCGCGGCGGTGGTGGTCGGCATCGTCACTCCCCTGTGCGGGCCCGGCCGCGAGCCCGGATCGACAACTGGCTGTGCAGATACAGCCGACGCGGCGGCGTGCGCATTCCCGCCCGCCGGGACCGGTCCGGGCCGCGATCCGCACTCTCACCGGTGACCTGGGTACTTTTCGGTGCCTACTGGCCGCGCGCCCGGGCGCCGGCCTACGGTGATTCCACGCCCTGCACCGCCGGTCACCCGGCGCGGCGGCGTTCCACCGGTGGACCTTCATTCCTTCGCAGTCACAGGAGCATTCCCATGCGTGCTGTTGCTTTCTCCCGTTTCGGCGGTCCGGAGGTCCTCGACCTGATCGACACCCCCGTACCCGTCCCGGGACCGGGTGAGGTGCTGGTGAAAATCGCTGCCGCCCCGGTCAATCCGATCGATATCGGGGCGCGGGCCGGGGCGTTCGCCGCGCTGCTGCCCGCGCGCGACCATTACGTGCCCGGCGTCGAATTCTCCGGCTGGATCGAGGCGGCCGGTCCGGGTGTGGCCGATGCCGAGCCGGGGCGGCCGGTGGTCGGGCTGATTCCGTGGCTGGCCACCTTCGACGGCGCCTACACCGAGTATGTGACGATCGCGGCCGAGCTGGTCGCCGCCGCCCCGACCGGCGTCGATCTGACCGCCGCGGCGACCCTGCCGCTCAATGCGATCACCGCGGACCTGGCCGTGGCGGCGGCCCCCGGAGCCCGGGTGCTGGTGACCGGCGCGGCCGGCGGTGTCGGCGGATACGCGGTGCAGTTGGCCGCGGCACGGGGCGCGACGGTGATCGCCGTGGCCGGGCCCGGGGACGAAGACCTGGTGAAGTCCCTGGGTGCGAGCGAATTCGCTGCGCGCGGTGAGGATCTGACGCGGCGTGTGGGCGCGGGCAGCGTCGACGCCGTCATCGATGCCGCGCTGGTGGGTGCGTCGCTGCTGCCGCTGGTGCGAGACGGCGGCGCGTTCGTGGCGTTGCTGCCGCCGGTGACCCCGCCCGCCGAGCGCGGGATCACGGTGACGACGGTCCAGCAGGCCCCCGACGGCCGCCGCCTGGCCGACCTGGTGGATCTGGTCGAGGCGGGCACGCTCACGCTGCGGGTCGCGGAGACCTTCCCGCTGGCCGAGGCCGCCGCCGCGCACGCCCGCTTCGAGAAGGGCGGCCTGCGCGGGCGGCTGGTGCTGCTCCCCTAGGCGGCCTCGGGTCGGCCCTGGGCGCGGAATTGTCCGGGCGCCACCCCGAATTCGCGTTTGAATGCTTTGGCGAACGCGTATTCGGAGGTGTAGCCGGACTTTTCCGCGACCACCCGCAGCAGGGCGTCGGACTCGCGCAGCAGCCGCGCCGCGCAGGTCATGCGCCACCAGGTCAGGTAGGTGAGCGGGCCGGTGCCGAGGGTGGCGGTGAAGCGTTGCGCGAACACCGAGCGCGACACCCCGGCGCGGGCCGCGAGGGACTGCACCGTCCACGGTGCGCCCGGCTCGGCGTGAATGGCCTGCAGGGCGGTGTGCACGGCCGGATCTCGCAGTGCCGCAACCCATCCGGTGCCGGTGGGGTGGGCGTCGTGCCAGGCGTGCAGCATGAACAGCAGCAGCACCTCCAGCAGCGGCGCGATAGCCCCTGACCCGTCCTGGGTGTCGAGCTCGTGGCCGAGCAGATCGATGGCGGCACGCAACGGGCTGTGGTGGCCGACGCGGGCGGGCAGGTGGATCACATCGGGCAGTTCCGCCAGCGCGGGGTGCGCGCGCGAATCGTCGAGAAAATAGGCACCGCACAGCAATACGGTCTCCGCGCCGGACTCGCCCGCGGTGCGTGCGGGTTCGGGACTGTCGGCGATGGCGTGTCCGCGGCTGCGCGGCATGAACGCCACGTCACCGACCTGCAGGTGCACCGGTTCCCCGCCGTCGGGCAACAGCCAGCACGAACCCTGCAGCACCACATGGAATCCCGCGCTGTTGCCCTGCGCCGGGAAATGCGTGCGCCAGGGCGCGTGCTTGACGGTCCGGTTGGAGTGCGGGGTGCCCAGCCGCATCGCGGCGACCGCGTCGCTGAGAATGTCCACCGCCCAACCGTACCGGCCATTCCACCGTCACCGGACGATCGGATATCGGGACCGGACTTTCGAGCATGGATCGTCCGGATCGTGATCCATAGCGTGAACTGCGAGCCGATAGAGCGGCTCGCACCCTTCACTCGATGGAGTTGTCTCCCATGCGTATTGCCGTGCACGGCGCCAGCGGTTTCACCGGTTCCCTCGTCGTGGCCGAGCTCGTCCGCCGCGACCTCACCCCGGTCCTGGTCGGCCGCGACCCGGACCGCCTGCGCCGCATCGCCGACCAGGCCGCGATCCCGGACGCCGAGATCCACGTCGCCCACCTCGAGGACACCGCTGCCCTCACCGTCGCGTTCGCGAGCACCGACGTGGTGATCAATGCCGCCGGACCCTTCACCCTCTGGGGCGAACCGGTCGTGCGCGCCGCCATCGCCGCCCGCCGCCCCTACATCGACACCACCGGCGAGCCCGCCTACCTGCACAAGATCCTCACCACCTACGACGAACCCGCGAAACAGGCCGGGATCGCGGTCGTTCCGGCCGTCACCGACGACGGCGTGCCCGGCGACCTCATCGCCGCACTGACCGCCGCCCGCCTCACGGCCCCGATCGGCGAGGTCGTCATCGCCGACCTGCGCCGCCCCGGCGCCGCATCCCGGGGCACCGCACGCTCGATGGCCGCCATCATGGTCGCCGAACAGATCGAATACCGGTCCGGCAGCTGGCAATCGGTGCAAGAACCCTCGTCCACGATGTTCGAGCCCGGCGAGACCGAACCGGTGCCGGTCAGCACCATCGCCCTGCCCGGCGTCTACACGATCCCCCGCCACATCCAGACCCCGCGCGTGCGCGGCGTGATCCGCGGCGAGGTCGGGGACCTGTTCGCGTCCTTGAATTCCGAAGTCGCCGAAACCCTTCCGGAAGTCCCCGACCCGGCCGCGCTCGACGCCGCCCGCTGGTTCATGCTCGCCGAGGCCACCGGCGTGGACGGCCGCCGCGCCCGCGGCTGGGTGACCGGGTTCAACGCCTACGCCTCCACCGCGGTCATCGCCGTGGAGGCCGCGCGCCGGCTGGTCGCCGACGGCGCCCCGGCCGGAACCCTCGCCCCGGCACAGGCCTTCGACGCCGCGAGCTTCCTCGACCACCTCGCCACCACCGGGGTGACCTGGCAGGTCGAGGAGCTCGCCGCCGTCTGAACTCCGTGCCCCGCACGGGAATCAGTGCCCGGCGTCGACCTTCGGGAAGGTGTCGCTGACCAGCGTGAGCAGCGCGTCCGCGAGCAGGTGGTGCACCTGCTCGCGGCTCAGGCTGCCGCGCACGATCCACTCACGCCCGGCCGCCTTCACCAGCCCGCCGTAACAGCGCACCAGCGCCCGCAGCTCGGCCGAGTGCAGCGACTCGCTCAGCCCCATCATCTGGACCATGCGGTCGGCCGCGGCATAGTCGGCCTCGTCGAGGATGCGCTGCACCTCGGGGTCGTCGCCGACGCCCTCGTGCCCGGTGACCTTGACCCACGTGCTGCCGTGCTCACCGATGGTGTCCAGCAGCCACGAGACGCTGGCGTCCACCCGCTCCCGGGTGGTCCCGGCGGGCACGATCATCTTCTCCGGCCGCGGCAGCGTCACCATCCGCCGCACCACCGCGAGATACAGGTCCCGCTTGTTGCCGAAGTAGTGATTGATCAGCCCGCGCGCCACCCCGGCCCGCTGGGCCAGCTCGGCGGTGGACACGGCCGCGTACGGGCGTTCGCCGAACATGTCGATGGCGCAGGACAGGATCTGCGCCCGGCGTTCGTCGGGTTCGAGCCGGCGACGGCGTGATGGCGCGTCCCCCGCGTCCGCGGACGCGGGCGGCTCGATGTCGATATCAGAGTGAGCGGGCAATGAGATCCTTCATCACCTCGTTGGCTCCCGCGAGGATTCGCAGGACCCGAGCGCCGGTGTACAGCTGGGAAATCGGGTATTCGGTCATGTATCCATAGCCGCCGAAGAACTGCAGGCAGCGATCCACCACATTACCGAGTTGGTCGGTCAACCAGTATTTCGACATGGCAGCGGTGGGGATATCCAGCTCACCACGCAGATGCTTGACGATGCAGTCGTCGAGGAACACGCGCCCGACCTTGGCGATGGTCGCGCACTCCGCCAGCTCGAAACGGGTGTTCTGCATGGCGAACAGCGGCTTGCCGAACGCCTCGCGGCCCTTGGTGTAGTCGACGGTCAGCTCGACCGCCTTCTCCGTCATCGCCACCGCCATGATCGCGGTGACCAGGCGTTCCTGGGCCAGCATCTGCATCATCTGATAGAAACCCTGGCCCTCGGCCGCGCCCAGCAGGTTCGACACCGGCACGCGCAGGCCGTCGAAGAACAGCTCGGCGGTGTCCTGCGCCTTGCCGCCGATCTTGGACAGGATGCGGCCGCGGGTGAAACCCGGAGTGTCGTCGCCCACTTCGGCGAAGATCAGCGAGACACCGGCCGCGCCCAGGGTGGGGTCGGTCTTGCAGGCAATGATGATGCCGTCACACAGCCACCCGTTGGAGATGAAGATCTTCGAGCCGGTGATGACGTACTCGTCGCCCTCACGCACCGCGCGGGTCTTGATGTTCTGCAGGTCCGAGCCGGTCCCCGGTTCGGTCATGCCGATCGAGAGCACCATCTCACCACTGGCCGCCTTCGGCAGCACCCGCTTCTTGAGTTCCTCGGACCCGAACTCATGAAGGTAGGGCGCGATGATCGAGGAGTGCACCGACATGCCCAGTGAACCGTCACCGCAGTGCGCCTGGGCCTCGATGATCGCCGCCTCGTGGGCGAAAGTGCCACCGCCACCACCGTATTCGGACGGGATGGCCGCGCACAGCAGGCCCAGTTCACCGGCGCGGTTGTAGAGCGCGCGGTCGGGGTGCCCCTGAGCGATGAACTTCTCCTCGTGCGGAATCACCTCCTTCTCGAAGAAGGTGGTCGCCAATCCTCGTACCGCCTCGACCTCGTCGTCGCTCCATGCGGGGCGTGCCATCGTCCGTTCCTCGCTTGCCTGAAAAGGGTGCGCCTGAGCGCCTCGCCCCTCAGCGTGCACGCCTATTGGCGGTGTGTCAACAATGCGTCATCAATCGCCCGACCGGGACTGATTCACCTCGGCCAAGGTCGAGAAGAGCGCCGTGCCCGCATCCGCCTCGATCCCCTGCCGCCGCAGGAACCCATCGATGAGCCCCCACACCAGCTCCGTCGCCCGCTCCACGAACACCCTCGCCGCCATGATCCCCGTCGCCCTCGCCCAGGAGCACGAGGGCCGCACCCGCGTCCTGACCCTCATCGACGACATGGACGACATCGCCGAATTCCTCACCGCCCTCACCCCCGACACCCCGGACGCGGTGTGGCAGGCCCTCATTCAGGTCCGCGACGACATCCCCGCCCGCCTGCAAACCCGGCTCGCCGAACGCGCCCGCGACGACGACGCCGGCGACCTCGCACCCCTCGGCGCCACAGCCAACTGACCGCACCCCACCCCACAACGCCCCGCCCCGCAACGGCCGGGCGTTTCCCACATCCGGCCCTTTGAGACAATGGCTCGTCCACCACCCCGCGCACGAAGGATCACCACAGCTTCCGATGGCCGAGCAGAACACCCCGGCACCACAGTCCGACGCACCGGCCATCGACCCCGGCGACCTGGCCATCTGCCTGCGCGTCCTCGAACAGGCCGGACAGCTCGACAAGGAACATCCGGACTCCGTCACCGTGCAGCGGGCCGTCGCGCACATGTTCAAGACTTTCAAGCGCAACAAGCGCATCGCCACCCGCGACGCCATCTCCGAAGCCGACCGCGAAGTCGTGGCCGCCACCGCCACCGGCTCACCCAACCGCATCGACGACGAAACCGCCGGGATCCCGATCAGCTCCACCACCACCGGAGCCAGCGCCGGAACCCTGCTGCGACCGCGCCCCTGCTACATATGCAAACAGCGCTATACCCGCGTGGACGCCTTCTACCACCAGCTCTGCCCCGACTGCGCCACCAAGAGCCACACCAAACGTGACGCCCGCACCGACCTCACCGGCAAACGCGCCCTCCTCACCGGCGGCCGCGCCAAGATCGGCATGTACATCGCCCTGCGCCTGCTTCGCGACGGCGCCCACACCACCATCACCACCCGCTTCCCCAACGACGCCATCCGCCGCTTCGCCGCCCAGCCCGACAGCGCCGACTGGCTGCACCGGCTCCGCATCGTCGGCATCGACCTCCGCGACCCCGCCCAGGTCGTCGCACTCGCCGATGACATTGCCGCACAAGGCCCACTCGACATCCTCATCAACAACGCCGCGCAGACCGTGCGCCGCACCGCCGGCGCCTACAGCGCCCTGGTCGAAGCCGAGAACGGGCCCCTGCCCGCGGGCGAACTGCCCGACGTGATCAGCTTCGGCAAGACCATGCAGGCGCACCCCACCGCACTCACCGCCTCCCTCACACCCGACCTCACCGCAGCCGACATCACCGACCTGGCCCTGGTCGCCGGATCGGCCACGCCGGAACGGATTTCGCAGGGCGTCGCCATCGACGCGGGCGGACTCGTCCCCGACCTCGCCCACACCAACAGCTGGGTCCAGACCGTCGGCGAGGTCGACGCCACCGAACTGCTCGAAGTGCAGCTGTGCAACTCGGTCGCACCGTTCATCCTCATCTCCCGGCTGCGCCCGTCCATGGCCGCGGCGTCGGCCCGGCGCAAGTACGTGGTGAATGTGTCCGCCATGGAAGGCGTTTTCGCGCGCGGCTACAAGGGCGCCGGCCACCCGCACACCAATATGGCCAAGGCCGCACTCAACATGCTGACCCGCACCAGCGCGCACGAGATGTTCGAGGGCGACAAGATCCTGATGACCGCCGTCGACACCGGCTGGATCACCGACGAGCGGCCGCACTACACCAAGATCCGCCTGGCCGAGGAAGGCTTCCACGCACCCCTCGACCTGGTCGACGGCGCGGCCCGCGTGTACGACCCGATCGTCCGCGGCGAAGCCGGCGACGACCTGTACGGGTGCTTCCTCAAGGACTACGAACCCTCCAACTGGTAACTCACCCCTCCTGGGCCTGACCGGCCCCTCCCCTCTTGGTTGTTTTTGAGGGTGATGGGGCTGGTACAGGACCTTTTAAACGAGAATGCGATTCATGTTTAGATGCGCATATTTCCGTATCGATATGTTCAATTTGCGATTCAACGACGTCACACCGGTTCAGGCCGTCTTCCTAGCCGAAGGAGACTCCTGATCCGTGCTCCGGCCCCTCTCGTACAGCACCCCGCCCTACCCCAACGTCCCAGCGCAGGACCATAATCGACGCACTCCCCCACTACGAGAACGGACGATCTCATGAGTGGAAAATCCTTGGCCACCACGCTGCGGGAACGACTGCCGTTCCTGCGCTGGTCGGTGATTCGATTCGCTTTGGGCGGGCCGACTTTCATGCGGACCGGGCAGGTGGGCGATGGCCGCGAGGCCGCCGCCCGGGATTACGTACTCACCCAATCCACCGCGGGCGATCCGGACAGCGTGCTCGCCGCCTACGACGGCTTCGCCCGCACACAGAGCATGCTGGTGAACGTCGGGGACGAGAAGGGGCTGATCCTCGATGCCGCCGTGCAGCGGGCCGCGCCGAAATTGGCGCTAGAGCTGGGCGGTTACTGCGGGTACAGCGCGGTCCGGATCGGGCGGGCCCTCTCCCCCGGGGCGCGCCTGGTGTCGGTGGAGCTCAACCCCGACAATGCCGAGATCGCCCGGACCCTGCTGGCACATGCCGGGCTCGCCGATCGGGTGAGCGTGGTGGTGGGAATGATCGGCGACGGCGGGAAGACGGTCGAGCGGCTCGCGCACGAGCACGGATTCGGCTCCGGCGCACTCGATTTCGTCTTCATCGACCATGACAAGAGCGCATACCTGCCCGATCTGCAGACCATCCTGGCGGCCGGCTGGCTGCATCCGGGCAGCATCGCGGTCGCCGACAATGTGCGTATCCCGGGCGCCCCGGAGTACCGGCGCTATCTACACGAGGCCGAGGGCGCGAACTGGCGGACCATCGAGCACGACACCCACGTCGAATACCAGTCGCTGCTCAAAGATCTTGTCCTGGAATCGGAGTACCTGGGCTGATCACTTCTATCCTGGGGTCATGGGCTACCGGCTGCTGGCCGACGCGACCGCGATCGTGCACTTCCTGTTCGTGGCCTATGTGGTGGTGGGCGGTTTCGTCGCCTGGCGCTGGCCGCGCACCATCTGGCTGCACCTGCTCGCCTTCGGCTGGGGTTTCAGCACGGTGCTGTTCACCATCGAGTGCCCGCTGACGAATCTGGAGAACTGGGCGCGGCATCGGGCCGGCGAGGCGGGCCTGCCCTCGAGCGGGTTCATCGACTACTACATCACCGGCGTGCTCTACCCCCGCAGCGCGCTGGAGGAGGTGCGGGTGCTCGTGGTGATCTGTGTCGTCGTGTCGTGGGTCGGGCTGGTGTGGTTCTCACGCCGCCGCGGCGCGAGAACCGCTGCGGCGAAGTGACACGTTTACGCAGCTAGAGACATCATTCTGCCCCGTTGTGGACTGAGGGTGCCAGCCCGATGGCCGGGTGATCCGGAGTTCCGGATCACCGCCGCAGGCCGCGGATTCGATATGCGGAGGCGTCACGGATCGGCGGCGCGCCGAAGGCCTTCCGTCCGTCCTGTGCCGTCCAGTCCGGCCTCTTCAGAGCTGTCTTGGCAACTTCTTGGCAAGATGGAAACCGCATCTGAGCTGGCCGAACAGAGACTCCGTGGCGAGTCCGCTCGTCTACCCCAACCACCGAATGGATGGGTCGACCTGTACAAGACCGGCAGCCCACGGTCAGCAAGCCAAGTCGAGTGCCAAGCGAGCAGTGCCGGGCGAGAAGCCGACGCTGGGGGCCCGTGATGCCGCATCACCTCCGAGTGGCCCGGGTAGGAGCCGAGCGAGAGCTGTTCGGGAGTTTCCGGTTTTCTACCAGGAGCGCCGGATCGTCCTGCACGGCAACAACCTCATGGCCGGCGAGCAGGCGGATTCAGTAGTCGCGCCCGACCCGACCGACTATGGCGAGCCCGCACCAGCTTGTTCCCGCGCGGCCAACTTGGCCACCAGCCTCTGGTCCAAACCTTCTGCGCGCAGATCCGGCAGGACCATCTCAGCAAACTCTGCCTGCCCTTCCTGACCAGACTCCAGGCCTGACTCCCCATTCACAGCGTGCCTGCCGGAGTGGCGCATTCCGAAGGCCCAATGGACCAATATGAGCTCGACGGGGAAGCAATCACGCCTGGGCGTCGACTCCCCGCCTGCTCCGCACGTGTTCAAGTCCCGCCTCGCGCACAAGATCGTGGCATGGGTGACACATCCGAGGAATGCGTGTTCGAGTGCGCTCGCACACGCGGAGGATGACCATGACGAACCCCTCTGACCTGCAACGATATCTGGCAGGTGTGACCCGAACCTCCGCTGCCGGCGCCGCGCTCGTGTGCCCGCGTCCGGACGGAGTCGCGCGATGATCCCCCTACTGGTGCCGCCGCAGGCACCGTTGCAGGAGCTGTTGCACGGCCCCATGATCGCGCCGCCGCCTCCCCCGCTTCGTCCGTCGGATCTGGCCTATGGGCTCTCGACGGTCGGCCATGGGGGCCGGATTGTGGACCGGCAGCTGTTCGCGGCGCTGGGCTGGTCCGAGGGCGACCTCCTGGGCCTGCGTACCGAGGGCGCGGTGCTGGTCGCCGAGCCGGGGACGGACGTGGTGCCGGGCGCGGCGATGGTGGTCCGTGCCGGTTTCGTCCGAGTCCCGTATCGCTGGCGGCGGCGGGTGAATCTGTTCCTCGGCGACCGGGTTCTGTTGCTCGCCAGCCCATCCCGCAAGCGTCTGGCTATCTATGCGCCGGTGGCGATCGCCGAGGTGTTCGGTCCTGTTCTAGACGGACTGTCCCGATGAGTGCGCCCGGCACCGCCACCGCGTCGGCGGGTGCGTCTGCGGAGACGGTGGCGGCGGCTCGGCTGTTGTTGTCGCAGATGGGCATCGCCCCCGCCGACCTGGTGGCCGGGTCCTCGGCACCGACGTTCGCCGAGGTCGTCCCGAAGGTCCGCACGACGCTGACACCGGGCACGTTGCGCACCTACGACACCCACCTGTCCTGGCTCGAAAAGCACTGGCCCGACTGCCGACTCGATGAGATCTCCAAGCTCGACCTCGAGCAGCGCGCGCGTGAGGTGCAGGCCAGCGCCCGTGCGAGCCGCGCGTCACGGGGCGGAGGTAGCGCGGTCGAGCATTTCGTCGGCGCGGTCCGCTGTGTGTATCGCTATGCCGAGGACAGCGGCTGGATACGGCGTGCGGACAATCCGGCCCGACAGGTGCCGAAACCTGCTCGTCAGCCCTCGCATCGCTACGCGATCCCGCCCCACCGGCTCGCCGAGATCTGCACAGCCGCGGCGACCTCCGGTGACGATCCGGAACTCGACTCACTCGTTCTGCGCCTGCATATCGAAACCGCCTGCCGCCGTGGCGGTGCGCTGGCTCTGCGCCCCCATGATCTGGACGAGGACCAATGCTTGGTCCTGCTGCGCGAGAAGGGCCAGACCGAGCGCTGGCAGCCGGTGTCACCGACCTTGATGCGTCACCTGCTCGCCCATGCCCGAGAGCGTGGTGCTCCTCGATCCGGGCAGCTGCTGCGCTATCGCAACGGTCGTCCGATCAGTTCCCGTCGATACGACTACATCTGGACGCGGGTCGGCGAGATCCTGCCCTGGGTGGCCGTTCAGGGCATCAGCATGCACTGGCTGCGGCACACCACGTTGACGTGGGTGGAACGCACCTTCGGTTTCGCGGTGGCCCGGGCCTATGCGGGACATAACGGCAAGGCAGGTGGCACGACCGCGACGTATGTGAAGTCCGATGTTCTCGAGGTCGCCGCCGCCCTATCGATCCTCACCGCGGAGCCACACCCGCTGGTGTCGAATGTGGACATGCACATCCGAGCCATCGACTCGAGGTGAGCGACCGACACCGCAACCGACCGGACGCATCCAGCGATCCGATCCCATCGCCACTGCCTCGGCCGGTTCGCCCGGCCGAGGCAGTGCCGTAGCGACGAACACCAACTCGACAGGACCGTCAACCGGTGAGAGAGGCTGTGTGGCACGGCAACTCGCTGCACTGCGCGGAGACGCACCCACACCACCCCAGTAGGGAGGCTCGACAATGACTTCCGATCCCTCGACGACGAATCCCTCTCGACAAGCCGCGTTTCGAGGTGTTCGATGGGTCCAACCATCGCATCACCGGGAACCAGCACAGGCGCTGTTGCGCGGCCACCGTCCACGTCGCGGCGCAGCCGCACCGGGACGGGACACCACCGTGGGAATCGACATCACCTGCCCGACGTGCGGGCACGCCGACCAAGTGCAGCGCGTTCCTGCCATCCGGGCAACCGGCACAACCACCGTTTACGGGCAGGACTACCACTCGGCCGTCGCCGTCAGTTCTGTGGGACTGATCCCGGTCATCGGTTCGACCGCGACCGACCGCACCTACTCGACCCGCCTTTCCAACTCGCTGGCGGTGGCACCCCTCACACGCAGTTCGGGCAAGCTAGTTCTCTTCGGTCTAATCCTCGCGATTCCCGCTCTCTTCGGGATTCTCTTCGCAATCATCAACTCCTCCGATCCCGAACTGACATCGTCATTGCCATGGTTCCTCGTAGCAAACTTCCTGTTCATCGGCGCGTTGGCCACTCCATCATTGGTCCTGTTCTGGATCGCGTCTCACAGAACTCGCCGAAATACTAGAATTTCCAAAGGAATCTCCGCCAGCAAACACATCTGGAGCGCCGGTTACTACTGCCATCGATGCGGTTACTGCTACTGGCCATATTCGATCACACCGGGAATACCGGCACGCCAATCCATCACCCCGGAAAACTATCGCCGGATTGTGTGGAGCGCGGGCGGATACGCCAACCTCTGACGATCTCGCAGTAGCCAAATAGTTCGGTTTACCAACGCGCGCCTAGAGTCCAGGTGGCGAGCCAATAAATCGGACATTGGCCCGTGCAGTCTGCCCGATGCCGCCCGGGCGGACAATTTATCAGCACAAAGATAGTTAGACCGCGATCAAAACCCCGCAATTCGCACCTCGGCAATCCACGCGGACCGCTTGTGCGTTCACCGCATTGAAAATCCGCGAACTGCCATTTGTTCGCGCCCATAATCTCCTCAGCCAAAGCCGCGACAGGAATTTCCTGTCGCGGCTTTGCTGTTCTTCGATCTGCTGGAAGGCGCCCCCGATGCCTGTCCCTGCATTTTCCCCTGCGCATTCGTGCGCGGTCTGTCAACCCACAATTTCTCCCGAGCAGGCACGAACGACCGGAAACGAGCCAGTCCCCCATTCGGCCACAAGCGCTCTGGCACGGTGCGATCGCTGCCGCGAACCCAGCCAGTATCTGGCCACGACCCTGGAATTCGGTCAGATCTGCCGCGCCTGCGCGTTCGGATGGTCGGAATGCGCCCGCTGCCGGTACACCACACCGAACGCATGGCGCACCGATACCGGCGAGGCGTGCCCCTCGTGTATCAACAGGTTTTTCGATCACTGTGGCGCATGCAGCCTTTACACAACCGAGACCCGCTATGTCTCGGGCGGCGCGCGCGTCTGTTACCACTGTGCGCAGAACTACAACTCGTGCGATCAGTGCGGCGCTTTGTTGCCAGACGGCACCGAGTGTGACAGCTGCGGATCGCGGGGCCGTATCTGGAACTACAACTACAAACCCGATCCTCGGTTCTTCGGTAATGGCCCGGTGTTCCTCGGGCTTGAGCTGGAAATCATTGTCCCCCGGCACAAGTACGAAGTGTGTGCGTCGACCGTTGGGGAATCCGTCGGGGATCTGGCGTATCTGAAGCATGATTCGTCGATCGAGCCGTCGGGTTTCGAACTGGTCACCCATCCCATGGAGTACCGGTACGCCGTCGAACAGTTCCCGTGGGAATTGCTCGAACAGCTCGAAGAGCTCGGCTGCCGCTCCGATCACAGCGTCGGTATTCATGTTCATGTCTCCCGCGACGGCTTCGACTCCGCAGCCCATATCTTCCGGTGGGCGAAGCTGATCTACCGCAATGAATCCCAGACCGTCGCGTTGGCGCGACGGCGATCGAGTTACGCGGCGTTCTCCCCGACCGCGCGAGCGCGGGTTAAACATACCGCCAAGGACGATCTGCTGCGGTTCGGGATGGACCGCTATCAGGCGATCAACCCGCACCCGCGCAAGAGCCTCGAGGTCCGGGTGTTCGCCGGATCTCTTGACCCCCAACAGGTTCAAGCGGCGCTGGCGTTCGTCGCGGCCACCGTCGAATACACCCGCGCCCTGACCTGCGCCCAGGTCGTCCGACACGGCGGCTGGGAATGGGAGCAATTCACGACGTGGGTCAGTCAGCACGAGGACTACGCGCCGCTGCGCGCGGAGATGGAGGCCCTCGAATGTGCTTGCTGACCTACTTCCCACCCGGTACGACGCCTGATTTGACCGCACTGCGGAACGGCGCGCGCGTCAACAAAGATGGTCATGGGTTCGCCGTCGTCACCGAGACCGGCCTTCTGGTGGGGCGCGGGATGGACGCCGAGGAGGTACTTGACGAGTTCGCTGTGGCCCGTGGCCGGTATCCGGATCGGCCGGCGCTGTTCCACAGTCGCTACGCCACTCACGGTGCGGTGAGCATCGACAACTGCCATCCTTTTCGGCTCGGCCGTGATCGGCGAACGGTGCTGGCACACAACGGGGTTCTGCCCAGGCGAGTACGGCCCGCTCCGTACGACCCCCGCTCGGATACGCGGATCGCGGCCGGAACATATCTGCCGCACATGCCTTTCGGGCCGCTCGATTCGACGCAGGGTCGTCGTGGACTGGAGTCCTGGCTGGGGGCAAGCAAACTCGTAATCCTCACCGTCGATCCCAGCTTCGCCCAGAACGCCTATGTATTCAACGAGTTGGCAGGAATCTGGGATGACGGGATTTGGTACTCCAATCCCGGCTACCGACCCGAACCGGAACCGGCACTACTGCGCGCACGGTCGTGGCTGTGCGTCTGCGAAAACTGCGGCGAGGTCGACTTCGGCCGACGCGGCCGCTAATGCGGGACCTGCGGTTGGTGTTTCCTGTGCGCCAATCCCTTCCCCCACTGCGACTGCGCACAACGCACCGGCACCGGCGTAACGCCGCGCCGGCAGACCATTCGCTGACACCTCTCCTGCCTTCGCCGCGAGCGTTGGTTGCCTCCTCCCACCGCTTCGCCTCCGCCGCGGAGCCATCACCGATACCCCTTCGCTGATCGAGTGATTCGCTCCCTTCCCCGAAACGACGGTGGTGTGCGCGATTCGCGCACCTCTGCCATGGGGGCCTCGATTCGTTCTCGCAATTTCTCTGCCCTCCCTCGATTCTCAGAGAGGTCCTACACCCATGCCCGAAATACTGGACACACTCGTTCTGTGCCGCACCTGTTCCGCGCGGATCCTTGACGATCCTCTCCTGGATGATCCCGCGGTCGAGTGCCAGGACTGCGATGAGCGTCCTGTCTGCGACGACTGCGGAGATCGCGTCGACGACATCCGCGAGACCGTCGATGACGGTGTTCTCTGCCCGAGCTGCGCGCGGCGCTGGTCGCCATGCGAATACTGCGAGCGCTACACCACTGCCGGCGAGGCGACCGTCAGCGGCGACATCGTCTGCGACAGCTGCCAGGACAACCACTACTGGCGCTGCTCGGATTGCCGTCTGTTGTCGCGCTATCTACGCAGCGTCGACAACGGCGACGAGGTGTGCCGCGGCTGCGAGGACCAGTACCGCGCATGCGACGACTGCGACTACCTGACCACCAGCGACGACTACTGCTCCTCGTGCTCCCGCGACCGCCGCGATGGCCGCATCCACGACTACTCCTACAAACCCGACCCGTACTTCCACGGCCACGGTCCGGTCTTTCTGGGATTGGAACTCGAGATCAAAACCCCGAGCCGCTCGCTCCAAGCCTGCGCCGAGATCGCGGCGGACTACCTCGGCGACCTGGGCTATCTCAAGGAGGACGGATCCATCGGCTACAACGCCGGATTCGAGATGGTCACCCACCCCATGAGCTACGAGTGGGCCATCGAAGAGTTCCCGTGGAAGATGCTGCACCAGTTACGCATTCGCGGCGCGTACGTAGATGACAATGTCGGCATCCACGTGCATGTCTCCCGAAAGGGATTCGACTCGCCCGCGCACGTGTACCGGTGGATGAAGTTCTTCTACCGCAACGAATCTCACGCCGTACGCCTGGCTCGCCGCCGCAGTAACGATTGGGCCAGCTTCACACCCGAAACCCGCGCCGGTATCGCCAAATTCGCCAAGGGTGAACGATTCGGCTACGGCCGCTACCAGGCCATCAACGTCTGCCCTGAAGAGACCTTCGAAGTCCGTATCTTCGCCAGTTCCCTGCACCGCCAACAGGTTCAAGCAGCGTTGGCGTTCATCGCCGCCTCGGTGGAGTACACCCGCACCCTCACCTCCGGAGACGTCGCGCGCCGACACGGCTGGGAATGGACCGCCTTCGTCACTTGGGTACGAGCCCACCCGATCTATCTGCCCTTGCTGGCGGAAATGGAGGCCCTTGAATGTGCATCCTGAGCTTCTACAAGCCCGGCATCACTCCGAATCTCGCCGCGCTGCGAGACGGCGCGCTGGCCAACCCGCACGGACACGGCTACGCCGTAGTCGCCGACGACCGCATCCTCGTCGGGCGAGGGCTCGACGCCGCCGCAGTGATCGAGGAGTTCGCGGCCGTGCGCGCCCGCTTCCCGGACACCCCGGCGTTGTTCCACTCCCGCTTCGCCACCCACGGCTACATCAGCGAACAGAACTGCCACCCCTTCGCCGTCGGCGGTGACGCCCGAACAGTGCTGGCGCACAACGGCATTCTGCCCGCGATCGTGCACCCCGCGAAAGGTGATCCACGCTCGGACACCCGTGTCGCCGCCGAGGACTTCTTTCCGCTGTACCCGTTCGGGTCGCTCGACTCCTGGGCCGGCCGCGCCGACCTCGAGCAATGGCTCGACGGCGACAAATTGATCCTGCTCACCGTAGACCCCCGCTACAAGCACACCGCGTACCTGTTCAACGAACACCACGGACATTGGAGCCGCGACGGGATCTGGTACTCCAACCACTCTTACCTGTGGCGTGAACCCGCCACCGACACCGACGACAAGGCTGAACACCACTTCTACGACTACTGCGACTACTGCGGGCAGTACGGACCCGAGAGCACCGGCCCGCATTGCCCAGCGTGCGGCTTCTGCGAGCAATGCTGGCACGAGTTCCCACACTGCGAATGCGAATTCCTTACCGGCACAGAACGATACGCCGAACTAACCTTCGTCGACATCGCCTAGATTCGAGATCCCAGCCGATCACACAGTCAGCGTCAGGATCAGTCGACACGGCAGCCCGCAGTCTCTCTCACCTGCACCACTTTCCGGTCCCCATGCAGCCAAAACAACCGCTGACGGTATACCAGTGCACCGGCAACGACCGGCGGGGTCCTGGCGGCCGGTGCCGTACGGCTACCTGAACCATCTCGCCAGCCTCGACGCGCGTCATCGCCGCCTTTGATGGCCCTCTGCGTGCGTTTCATAGCGGCTTGGTGATCCTCCCGTCCGGCTCCCACCGGCTCCGACTGTCACTGGTGCTATCCGACCCGCTACGCGGCTCTCACTGCGGTTCAAAGCGCCGACTTGCCAACCACTCACGCACATCGCAGGCCGCCCTGAGGTTCACCCCGAACGGTGGACAGTTGGTTAGGCAGCTTCCGTTGTGGCTGTCAGGGATTGCTCATAGCGCAGAGGGCTGAGCATTCCGATCGCGGAGTGGCGTCGAGTGCTGTTGTACCAGTCTATCCAATTGTCAACTGAGGCAACGAGTTCGGCCTTCGTTGGGTAGACGTGCCGGTAATAGTGCTCGTGCTTAAAACTCGACCAGAACGATTCGGCAGGACTGTTGTCCCAGCAGATCCCGGTCTCACCCATCGACCGCCGAAGCCCGTGTCGGGCACAGGCTTTCGCGGTAAGCCTGGCGGTGAACTCGCCACCGCGGTCCGAATGTAGCACCGTACCCTCGGGGCGGTAACCACGTGCGGCCACCGCTGCGTCGATGGCGGCGGTGACCATGTCAGCGCCGATATGGTCGGCGGTGATGTGGGCGAGCACGCGGCGGGAATGCCCGTCGCGGATCGCGCACAAGAACATGTCACCTTCTCCGCAGCTCAGATAGGTGATATCGGTCAACCAGACGGCATCGAGACGGCCCTGATCGAAGGTCCGGACCACCAGATCCGGCGGGAACGACGCGGCCGGATCGACCATCGTGGTGCGGACTTTGAAGGTGCGCGGGCTGATGCCCTCGATCCCGATCTCGGCCATGATCTTGGCGATGGTCTTGGCGGTGACCGTCTCGCCGCGCTCGCGCAGCTCCGCGGTGATCCGTGGTGACCCGTAGGTGCCGTGCGAGTCGGCGTGCACGTCGAGGACCTTCACCGTCAGGTCCGCACGTCGCTGTTGTCGCGAGGTGAGTTCTTTTGCAGCCCTGCGGTTTCGCCACTGATGGAAGCCAGATGCCGATACGTCCAGCAGGCGTGCCATGCGGGTGATGGAGAACCTGTGCGATGCCTGCCCGGTGCCGGCGATCTGGGTGACATCGGGGCAGGCGTACTTCGCCATCAGAGCGAACCGTTGCGGTTGTTCTGCATCGCGGCAAAGTACGCCGAGGGTCGAGTGGCCCGGGGGAATCGCACCCCCGGGCTCTCACAGAACCGTGCTTAACAGTCTCCCATTACACGGCTCCTACCATCCAGTCGCCATGA
>NZ_JBHZAF010000038.1:0-41061 GCF_042754085.1 Nocardia sp. NPDC059236 | reverse complement strand
GCAGACCAGCAGCTACCGGCCACCCAAAACCCCGCTGTCCGCGCGCCGCAGGCGCCCGGACAGCGCAGAAACCTCATCTGTGGATCAAGGCTTAGACTCCAGCCCGGCACATTCCCACGCGCAGAAGGGATTCCGGGTGGCGCACGGTCAGCGAATCGGCTACATCAGGGTCAGCACCGACGACCAGAACACCGAGCGACAGCTCGACGGCGTACCCATCGACAAGACCTTCACCGACAAGGCGTCCGGCAAGGACCGCGAACGCCCGCAGCTGGTGGCACTGCTGGACTACGTCCGCGACGGCGACACCGTGGTCGTGCATTCCATGGACCGGCTCGCCCGCAGCCTCGACGATCTGCGCCAGCTGGTGCGCGGGCTGACCGAGCAGCAGATCAAGGTCGAGCTCGTCAAAGAGGGCCTCACCTTCACCGGCGACGACACCCCGATGGCCAACCTGCTGCTGAACATGATGGGCGCGGTCGCCGAATTCGAACGCACCCTGATCCTCGAGCGCCAGCGCGAGGGCATCGCCAAGGCCAAGACCCGCGGCGTCTACAAGGGCCGCAAACCCTCCCTCACGACCGAGCAGGCCCACGCACTACGCGCCCGCGCCGCCGCCGGTGAGTCGAAAGCAAAGCTGGCCAAGGAATTCGGGTACACCGCGACACTGTGTACAGCTACCTCAAGGCCCTGCCCACGCTCCCCGCCGACCAGCGGACGCTGATCCGGTAAGGCGGACCCTTTCAGGGCCCACTCGTCTGCTGCTGCACCACTTCGGCTCAGCGTTCAAGCTTGGACCAGCGTTCGGCGCGGACTGGCGGGTCATGCCGGCGGCCTTGCCGATTGCTTCCCACGACTTCGCGGTTGACGGTTGGCGTGCTCGAAGAGGGCCCGACACCCCCGCCGCACCGCAGACGACACCACCACCCACCCGGCGGCCACCGACGTC
This sequence comes from Nocardia sp. NPDC059236, assembly GCF_042754085.1. Taxonomy (NCBI): domain Bacteria; kingdom Bacillati; phylum Actinomycetota; class Actinomycetes; order Mycobacteriales; family Nocardiaceae; genus Nocardia; species Nocardia sp. NPDC059236. The sequence continues at coordinate 40,112 of NZ_JBHZAF010000038.1, read as the reverse complement.
GGCACGCGGAAAGGGTGCCCGCAAGAAACGCCGACACCGCCGCCGCTGACCGGGCCGACGCAAGCGCGGGGCGGGTGACTAGACGCCGGTCCACCGCTGCCGGATGGACCGAAGCATTTGCTGAAACCGCCGAAAGATCAGGGAAACCAGGCTGTATGACGCTTCACCGCACTCCACCACAATGCCCACCCTCGGCGTACCATCAGGTCGCACATGGTATTGGAATGTTCGTCTTTCAACTTGGATGAACGTCGTAGAGGTGAGCGGGTCGAGGAGCTGTTCCCCCACAGATGGGATGGGGAAGGCCTGATTCTGCTCAAAGTCGTAGCCCTGCCTTTGGCCCTGCGGGTCGGTCCATCGTATTTCGAGAGCGAACTCCATGATCTCCTTCCCCAACAGTCGAAACGCTCGGGCCAACGCAACCTAGCGTCAACTCGAGACAGAAGCTCGGATCTCGGTGCCCGTGTTGGGGTGCCGGTAAGAATCGCACCACCCGGGGCCTCGGGGGCATGACGGTGACTAGCGTCAGCGAGACGCTCTGGCCGTGGGACGTTTCCGCAGGTGGGGCGCTGCACGCAGCAGTGTCACGCCATCCTGGCTACCCTCGCTGTCCACTCATCTGGTCCCATACCTGAATCCGACGTTCGATCACCGCGACCCGTTCCGCCCGACACGCGCCTGCTGCGAGGCCGCACGAAAATGTCAGTGACCCGCCGCCGTATTGCCTTACCTACGAGGGGCAGACTTCCGGCGTATTCATGTCGCCACCCTAATACGTTGCTAGCCAATGGATTACGGCATATCTGCTCGATTTTCGGCGAAAACTACCGGGACCCCCTGGGGTCTCGCGGTCCAGGGTTCCGGGGAGGCCAGCCCGATGGCCTACGTCAGCACGGGCGGGCAACCCGCTGTCGTCGCATGATCGAATCGCTGTGTGAGCCCGACACCCTGACACAGCTGTGGGGCGGTGTCGGGGTGCCGGGCCGCGGCGGGTTCATCGGGGGTAGGTGGTGTAGCGGGTGTGGTCGGGGTGGTCGGCGTCGGCGGGGATGATGACAATCGGTGTGGGTGTGCCTTCGGGGTTGCCGTGGCTGACGGTGCTGAAGGAGAAGGTGCCGCCGGTGCAGCCGGGGATGGCGAAGGCGTCGTGGATGTTGCGGAGTTGGCCGCGGACCTCGTCGTGGTTGGGCTGGGTTTTGCCGGTGGGAGGGGTGGCCAGGCGGGCAGCCCTGGCCGCGGTGAAGACGGCGTCGTGGGTCAGGCAGGTGTAGGCGTCGGCGTCGGCGGCCAGGAATCCGGCGGTGGTGAGGGCGGTGAGGTAGTCGGTGTATCCGCGGGGTGGGTTGCCGTCGGGCAGTGACCAGGTGTGGGGATCGACGACTCCGGCGTAGACGATCGTGAGCTTTGCCGCGCGTAGCTCGTCGGTCATGGTGCGGTCGATGTGGGTCAGGGCCGAGCTGGCGGTCATGATGACCATGGGTCGGTCTGCGCAGTTGCGGGTGCTGAGGGCTTCGATGAATTTCTCCAGGTCCCCGATGCGGCCGGCGTAGAGGATGACCTTGGCGTCGCTTTGGCAGATGCTGATGTCGGTGTTGTAGAACATGTCGGGCCGCTCGTTGCTGGGGATGGATTCCCCGGTGAACTCCAGGGCGCGGCGCGTGCCGATCCAGGATCCGAGTTGGTCGTTGAAGGCTGTGGTGAGCGAGCCGGTGTAGAGGTCTCCGCGGGTTTCGGAGTTGTCGTCCCACACGACGAGGGCGGAGTCGAGCCCGGGTCGGGTGTGCAGGTAATCGGCCAGAGCGGCGACGAGGTCGCTGGTGTCAGGGACGACGCGGATCATCCCAGGGATGTGGGTGTAGTCGAGTTCGTCGGCGGTGGTGATCGCGCCGATGACGGGGATTCCCTTCTGTGTCAGGGCCTTCGCGGCGTCGCGGGTGGCGTTCACGCTGGTTCCCAGCGCGATCACCGCGACCAGCCGCTGGCCGGGATCGCCGGCCAACTTGATCAGTTTGTCGACCGGGTCGTGCCACTGGTCCTGCTGGCTGCCGACGTTGGCCAGCAGCAACCGGATTCGCGGTCGCGGGCTGCCCACCGGCGAGCTGCCGCTATTGGCCCGCTGCTGGGCGACGGCGGCGCCGATGAGCATCTGACGTGCTTGCTCGGTGCTCAGCTGTCCCGGCAGTGTCGGAGACTGTGTCAGCGGACCGAGCAGGGCGACGTCGACGTAGTCGCCGCCGCTACTGGCTGCGCGATTCTGGGCGGTGATCTGGTCGATGACCGGGGTCAGCGCGGGGTCGAACTGGTCGAACAGCTCCGGCCCGGTGACCCCGACACACTCCGCAGGTGTCCCCGCCATCGACAACCCGGCCGCGACACAGCGGTGATCGGCGGCGGACACCGAGCTCGGGCGCAGTCCCACCACCAGCCCGGCCACCACCACGATCACGGCGATCACGACGACCGAGGCCGCGAGCCACGGCCGCCGCCGAACCAGGCCAACGAGCCACGCCCTCCGGCCGGACCAGCCAGGCCCAGGGGCCTTCGAGGATTCCTCGCCCGGACCGAGCGCCCGGACCGGCTGCTCGGTCGGCTGCTCGGTCGGCTCGGGCTCAGGCGGTTCGGTCGGCTGCGCGGTCGGCTCGGGTGGGTCATGGATCACGCGAGGACGGCTGGCGTCGAGCCAACGTCGGTGCCACACACCGACTTCGGCGTCCAGCTCGGCGTCACTGTTATCGGGGTGAAGCAGCCGCTGGCTGACCCTCACGATCCGGTCGGTCACCTCCGCCGACGGCATCGGGGAGGTCTCGCCGAACGCCTTCGACAGCGTGGCTTCACCGACATTCGCCCTCGTGGCGACTTGCTGCTGGGTCAACACCGGGTCGACGCTGTAGCGGGCCCGGGTGACCAACTCCTTCAGCTGGCGTTTGAATGCGAGAATCTTGGCAGGGTCGGGCATCATGCCCGCCGAAGGGTGGACGAGGACCCCTGCGAGGGCGTCAGCAGCCGGGCAGCGATCTCAGCGGCCGCGACCCCGGCCGCCCCGATCACCGCGACCGCGGTGCCCGGCGCGATGCCCCTGGCCACCAACACGATCGTGGACACGATCACGACGATCAGAATCACCACCCGCAGCACCGACTGCCTCGGCAAATGGGTGTCCCACGGATACGGCGGTCGAATCACGTCGATCATCACCGATCACCTACTTCCCCAAATCGAAAACTGGCCCGGACGAAACCGGAGGTTTGATGCCCGAGCCCTGTTACCGAGAACCCGTCCCCTGCACCGGATTGCCTGCAAGCAATCGGTGAGAGTGACGGCGGTAACAGGGCCCTGTGAGACGAGGCTCGCACCCGAAACCGGGTCGCGCCACAAGAAAGAGTTTCCGATTCCTTTACCTAGCTCCCAGGCCCTTGTGACGGCCATCGAGAGCCGAGAAACCTGACGCATCAGCAAGTTTCAGGCAATGCGCTACCAGTTGGAAATAGGTGATGTGGGTGAGCGCGGAAAGCGCGAAACCCGGGATCGCCTGCCAGGAAACCGCTTTCATCGAGTCGTGGACCCAGGCCTTCCCAGGGAGGGGGATTTCGGCAGCTGGACGTGGTCCTGAGACCGGATGCATTGGTATGACGAACCCACCCAGCGGTCCCCGGAGGCCGTCGCGGACAAGCGGGCGCCTAGGAAGTTCGCCGGGTGGCCAACCTCCTAGGCGGAGCAGGTTCGAATCCTGCCGAGGGCACGAACCTGCAACAGAGGTTTCCGCAGTTCAGGGCGATTTGCAACGTCGCAGGGGCCATAGTAGGCCGACGTTGGGTAGCACATCCCAGGTCGGATGTCGCAGGTTCGTGCCTTGGGTCACCAACCCGCGACACGGAATTCGGCATATTGGTCCGCCTGCATCTCGAGATGCAGTGCCTGGCACGGATTCTGTGGTCGCACAGAGCCGTCGGCGCTTGTCCGGTTCGGACAAGCCTGCTTCGAACGAGGCGTGGGTGATGTCGTGGCGGGAGCGCAGGGTGTCGGGGTGGTCAGCGGCCAGGACCCGCATCCGGTCGACGAGATTCTGTTCGAACAACTCGATCGCTTCGGTCACGCGGCCCGCCACCGGAATTCGTCGCCCAGCTGATCAGCTTGCCAGGGCGGTTCAGTCACCACGGACGTTGGACTAGGCGCCCCTCTCGCGCCCCTGAGCGAGCGCCGGGAATCGGTCAGAGCGCCCGCTTCAGCCCGACGTGACTGTTGTCGTACCCGAGCCGCGCATAAAAGGCGTGAGCCCGCTCGCGCGCCCGGTCTGTGGTGACCTGCGCGAGCGTCGCACCTCGGTGCCTGCCGTGGTCGTGTGCCCACTCGAGCATCGCGGTTCCGATGCCGCGAGAGCGTTCCGAGGCAGCGACCCGGACTCCCTCGATCTGGAGGCGGGTGGCGCCGCCGCGGGACAGCCCCGGAATGATGGTGAGCTGCATGGTGCCGACGATCCGGTCGCCCTCGTCCCGGACCACGGCCAGATAGTGCGACGGGTCCCTGGTGACGGCGTCGTATGCCTCCTCGTAGCGGGAAATTTCGAAACCTTCGCGGGTACGGCCAATCTCGTCGTCGGAGAGCAGCGCGACCAGCGCTGGCACGTCGGCACGCCCCGCCCGCTGCACACGATAGATCCGGTCGCCGAGTCGGAGCCGACCACCGACCGAAGCCCGTGCCCGTGACTGCAGTCGGGCGATCAGCGTGTCCAGCCAGGCGCCGACATGCCGCCGAGCTTCGGGAGTGTCCGGATACCGGCAGCGCAGGTGCAGCCCCGCCTCGTCGAGGATGAACCAGAGCATCACGCCATCGGTCCGAATCGTCGCGCCGACGTACTGCGCCTCCAATCCGGTCGCGTCGACTCGCACCGGCAGCCGACGCAGGTCCAGCCACGAAATCGCGAACATCCCCGGCGCCTCGGGCATCCCGCCCCACGGACGCAGGATGTCCTCCAGTGGCCAGGACCCCATCCGGACGGCCTCCTTCACCGCCTCCGCGCTGGCACGGGGATCGGAGTCGGCCGACTCGAGCACCGAGTTGGTGATGAACCACCCCACCGAGTCGTGCCAGGTGGTGTCGTACCGACTGTGCACCGGAAACACGGCCCGCAGTGCGGTGCCGGCCAACTCGTGGGTCACCTCGGTCATCGCCCCCACCACCAGCGCCAAGGTCGAGACGCCGTCGTCGCGGGCCTGCGCCGAGAACGCGGCGCTGTCGTCGACGTCGAGGACATCGCGCACCTCCACGCGCTCCTCCTGCAACGTCGCCTCACCCAGCGGCAGCGGGAACCGTGGCATCACATCGCCGCTGCCCGCCAGCACCTCAGCCCAGCGGCGGTGCACCTCGTCGGGTGCCGGCGGGCGGTCCCGCAGCGCGCGGGTGTGCTCCGCGAAGGCGGGGGCGGGCGGCAACGACGGTGCACGACCCTTCTGCACCGCGGCCAGCGCGGTGAGCAGGTCGCGCGCGATCACCAGCATCGACCACATGTCGACGTGCGCGTGGTCGGCGGCGACCACCACGGTCGGACCTACCGCTGTCTCGAGCACGCAGAGCCGGTACGACGGACGACTGTACGGTGAACAAGCACGGTCCAGCACGGCGCGGAGCGCATCGTTGACCGCCTGCCCCGGAGCGATCACATGCTCGACCCAGCCGCCGGGGCGGATATCGACCTCGTGCAGCCGAGGCTCGCCGTCCTCGCCCGGCACGAAGACCGACCGCAGCGTGCCGTGCCGCTCGATCACCGCCAGCCAGGCGGTCGCGAGTTCGTCGGGCGGTACCGGCGCGGAGAGCCTGAAGGACAACGCCATCCAGGATCCCGCTCGGTCGCCGGCGCCGACGTGGCGCCGCTGGTCGAAGGACACCGGAAGCGACCGGCCCACCCGACCCGCAGTGACGTCGAAGCCCAGCAGGCGGCCGAACGGCAGGCGCAAGTGCGCGACGTTGGTCAGCCGCATGACGGTATCCTAGGCTCCTTCCCGAGCGATCGCCGTCTCACCAGCACCCTGGAGCCGCCGTGCCGACCTTCCGTGTTCCCGGCGCCGACCTCGACGTGGAACTGAGCGACGAGGGCGGCCACCCCGTCGTCCAACTCCACGGCCTCACCTCCAGCCGCCACCGCGACCGTCTGATGGACCTCGATCTCGGCCGCGGACTCAGCGGAACCCGACTGCTGCGGTACGACGCGCGCGGCCACGGCCACTCGACGGGCCGTACCGTCCCCGAGGACTATCGGTGGCCGGTTCTGGCCGATGACCTGCTGAACCTGCTCGACCACTGGTTCCCCGGTGAACAGGTGCACGGTGTCGGTCCTTCGATGGGCACCGGGACACTGCTGCATGCCGCTGTCCGCGATCCTGCCCGATTCACCGGCCTCACCCTGCTGGTGCCAGCGACCGCCTGGCGCACCCGCGCCGCGAAGGCCGACATCTACCGGAAGAATGCCCGCTTGATCGAGGAGCAGGGACTCGACGCCTTCCTCGGTGCCGATCTCACCGTGCCTCGCCCGCCGGCCACCGTCGGAACGCCGGAAACCGTGCCGGATGTCGCCGAGCACCTACTGCCCTCACTGTTCCGCGGGGCAGCGATGAGCGACCTGCCCGCCCCCGAGGCGATCGCCGCGATCGAGGTGCCGACCACGGTGTTGGCCTGGATCGACGACCCCGCCCATCCGGTGTCGACCGCCGAGGCCCTGGTGGACCTGCTGCCGACGGCCACACTGGAGGTGGCGCACACACCGGCCGATCTCGCACGCTGGCCGAGCATCCTGTGCGAGGACGTAGCACGACACGGGTAGGCACGACGCCCTAGCGATTCGTTCTGGGGCCAACCGCCCAATACGATCGCCCGTGCCCCACGGCTCGCCGTCGGCCGGTCCGACTGGGGCCCGAGCGCCCAAATGTACGCTCTGGCTACACGGAACTGATCGAATCGGTCCCAGGACGGGTGCATAACAGCCGAGCGCCAGCCGGATCTCATGTGGCGCAGCGCCAGGCCGCACGCCCCGCGCCCGCCGGTGATGCCACCACCAGCGTCGTGAACAACGTTGCGGCACAGAACTATTCGTTGCCATGCGCTTGTGGTCGGCTCCGCCGGTGGCGGATCACCGGAACGTCAGCAACACATATCGACCAATCGAACCTCCATTCAGTAGTGATGGTGACGTGATCCCTGCTCAGTCGAGCCGCTTCGGACTGCATAAGGTGGGCGGGCCGTGTGGGTGTGTGCGCTTCACCGACAAATGCGACGAATTCGTGGTGCGGGCCGGCTACCCGGACCACCGCCGCAGATCTGCTCTGCACCGCGAATGATGCTTCTGGGCAGACGTTTTCAACCGAAGCCGGTAGCGTGTGCGCTGCGCGAACGTCGAGCCACCGGCCGTAGCCGGAGCGGCGCGAAACCAGACATGGCACGTTGCCGTGCGAAGGCGAGGGGGTTCGATACGGCAACAACCTGAACAGTAATCCCCATCGCCATTTCGTCATCTTTTCCTGTTCTGAGATCGTCGCCGCCGTTCCGCCGACCACCGTCCGCAGGCAGTCCGCAGGCGCGCCAGATCCACCCAATCCCACCAACGAAGCCAGCGGAAGATCCTCTGCTCAGATGTCGAATCCCCCCAAATGCCAACGTCACCCGTCACACGCAAACGTCGAGATCAGCTACCTTGAAAACCGTCGTGGTTCACGCCACCGTGGGTTCAAATCCCACACCCACCGCAGGTCGGGCGCGGTCTCTACGATCATCGCCCCCTCGACGAGGGGCTCCGTCCGCAGCGGTACATGAAGCCGCGTTCGGCCTGGTCAACGGTGCGCGTCGGGGTTCTCGCCGCAGGTCGTGGCGTCCAGGGAGTTGCCGAGTCCGGCCGTAGGACAGACGGGCGAGCCCGATGTCGGGGCACACGCCGCAACCCTCGGACCTGAGATGGCTCATTTGGTTAGTCACCGGCCTGTGTGCGATATCGATCGGACCACGCCGGTGAATCGACCTAACCAGGCATTTGCCGCGTGATCGGCTACGGTTCGGCGTCGAGGGTTCCTTGTGAGACAGCCGCGCATTTTCACCGTGACGATAGCGAGGATCTGTGACGAACCGCGCTCGTTTCACCCGATGCATAGTGGCATCCATGATGGTGGCCGCGGCTGTGGCCTGCGGCGCCGCGCCCGCCACGGCTCAGCCGTTGGATGAGGCGCCCGGGGGAACGCCTGCCGCGGTCTGGACCCCGTGCCCCGACCACCCGGATTTCGAATGCACCACCGTGCCGGCACCATTGGACTACCAGCATCCCGACAGGCGCACGATCGAGCTGGCGGTCATCCGACACCGGGCAACCGACCCCGCGCATCGGATCGGCAGCCTGCTGTTCAACCCAGGCGGGCCGGCAGGAGCAGGAACCACAGTCCTCCCAATCGCATATCCGCTCTTCCCACTCCAGATCCAGGAACGGTTCGACATCGTCAGCTGGGATCCGCGCGGGGTCGGTGAATCGACCTCCGTCCAATGCTTCGACGATAAGGCGGAGTTCGATGCTTGGTTCGCGCAGTTGCCTGTGGGGTTTCCGGTCGGCCACGAGCAGGAGCAGCGGTGGATCGACCTGTACGCCGAGCTCGGCCGGGGTTGCGAGCGGCGTGATCCGGCCTTGTTGCGGTTCGTCTCCACCACCGACTCGGCGTACGACATCGATCTGCTGCGCAGAGTCCTCGGCGAACAGCTGGTGACCTACTTCGGGGTCTCCTACGGGACGCTGCTGGGCGCCACCTACGCCAACCTTTTCCCCGACCGGGTCCGGGCGATGGTGCTGGACGGCAATATCGATCCGTCTGCGTGGTACGACTGGAATCCGGTGTTGTCGACCTTCCTACGGCAGGCATCCGACCTGGGAACGGCCAAGACGCTGGAACAGTTCTTGAACCTGTGCAGCCAAGCAGGCCCGATCCGCTGCCCGTTCTCGGCCGGCAGTGCGGTGGCGACCCGAGCGAAGTACGAGGCACTGCTGCACCGCCTGCTCATCCACCCGCAGGACGGGTTCACCTACGCCGCCACCGCCAACGCCGTGCGCGCTAATCTGTATACCGTCCATGCCACCGCCGGTTCCCCAGCGAACTGGACGGCGCTGGCCGAGCTGCTGCAGCAGCTGTGGCTGGGCGCAACGCCGCAGATGCCCGACCCGGGCGAGAATCGCCTGGTGGACCGGTCCTCGACAGCGCTGAGCGACTCCTCCTGGGAAGGTTCGGCCCAACAGCAAAAGTACACGGGCGTCGAGCAGCCCTTGGCGATCATATGCGGCGAGAGTCCCAACCCGCGCGATCCGCACAGCTACGGCGCCATGGCGAAGTTCAGTACCGTTCGAGCCGGTACGGTCGGGCCCTTCTGGGCGTGGGTGACCGAGGCGTGCTCCACCTGGCCCGCCAAGGCCGCCCATCGCTACACCGGCCCGTGGGGCCGCTCCGCGACACCGATCCTCACCGTCAACGCCATCTACGATCCCGCCACCCCGTACCACAACGCCCTGGCCATGACCGCCCAACTGCACAACGCCAGGCTGCTTACCGTCGCTGGATACGGGCACACCACGCTGTTCAACCCGAGCAGCTGCGCGAAAGCCTACGAGAGCGACTACGTCATCCGTGGCGCGCTGCCCCCACCCGGCACGGTCTGCCAGCAGGACGTCCCACCGTTCACTTGACACCACCTCCAGCAGATCCACCCCGACAGGCTGACGACCAACGGCGCCGATCACAATCGCGGCGGTGGCCATCTGGTGGCCGCACGGCGTGCGCGCCACCGAACAATGCCTGGTCGCAAGGACGCTGGGCGAACATGCCTGACGTGTGTGACGTGCACAAATGATCCGGATGCGAATCTGGGGGTCAAGTGGTCGCAGGTTCAAATCCTGTCAGCCCGACAGGCGAAAGCCCCTCTGACCTCGGCGGAGGGGCTTTTAGTCTATTCGACCACTCGATAGGTGGTGACCATCTGGTGGCTGCTTCGTTGCCTCGAGGTGCACCCAAACGAGATTCCGCCCACGCTGGTGGCATCCACCCGGGCGCTCCGGCGACCTCTGATGTGCGTGTTCCGCAGTCCGCTGTTGCATTTCGCGCCTGCGAGGCCGAGAAGTATCCGCAGTATCGGTCATCGATGACACCGGGCAGCTGCAGACCGCGTCCGTGCGAATCCGATGACGATCGACGGTTGCAGTTCTATCGAGCGAGTATCGGCGCCCAGAGCCAACTCGATCAACTGCCGGACCTACCCGTATTACCGAGGAATCGAGCAACTCCGAGGCGAGCGATGACCGACCTGGCCATCGGGCCGAGAACTCCGCTCGGCACGGGAGCCGTCAAACGGCGCGCTTTCATCGACCGGTGTCATAGCCGACCGGAGAGGCGGGAGGCAAGAGCGTCGAGGGCGAGGTTCACGGCGAACTCGTATTCCGCGGCGCCATCGAAGCGGGCCAGCTGGTGCGCGGCGGCCGAAACGGCGGGTAGGCCACTGTTCTCCAGGATCGACTGGCGTTGCGCTATCCCAGCAGCGTCGGTGGTACCGAAGGTAGGCACAGCGTTGACTTCTCGAAGCAGCGCACCGATGAGCGTGGCAATGAGGGCCCGGAGGAGATGGACCGATTCGTCGGGAGGACAGCCGGCTTCGCGCAGAACCGCCAGGACCGCCTCGATTGGTGCGAGCCCTTCGAATGAAGCGAGCTGGCGCGTGAGCACGAGGGACGCCGCCTCCGGATGGAGCAGTGCGCGCTCGCGGAAGCCTGTGGCGATCGCGTACAGGTCGAATCGCAGATCACCGGTGATTTCGGGCAGCGCGATGGAGCCCAGCAGATGCTCGGCAACGGCATCGAGCAGGCCATCCTTGCTATCGACGTGGTTATAGAGGCTCTTGGCGTCCGCGCCGAGTACACGACCTACCGCTCGCATGCTGACCCCACCAACGCCGTCCGCGTCGATGACCTTCAACGTCGCCTCGACGATGGCCTCACGGGAGAGCTGCCGCTCGCCCTTCGGGGGGCGCCCACGGCGCGGAGTGCTGGTGGTCATGGCCCTCATTCTGCCGGAATGCCTTGCATTAATCCACAACGTGGGTATAACGTGGAACACATTAACCCACACCGTGGATAAAGGAGTGGCCATGCGTTTCCCCTGGGGATCAACCGACGTAGTGGACCTGCCGGGCATCGGCGATGCGATCGATACATTGACCGTCCCGACCGCAAACGACGGCGGGCCCGGTACACGGTTGCGCCTGGCCCGAGACCAGGGCCTCGCATTTCGCCGCGAGTTCCCCTCGACAGGCATGCCGGACAGCGTGGTGACCTGCGACCTCGTCACGCTCCCCTACCCCACCCGGTTCGGGCTGTTCCGGGCGTCCCGGGCGTTGGCACCGTTCCTGTCGATCACCAACCGGATGCTGGTGATCCGATGGACCGAGACCGATGGCAGGCGACGAGTGCTGCTCTTCGAACCCTCCGACCACGAACTCGGGCGGTATACGCCCTACTTCGACAGTCTTTCGCGACGCACGCCGGGCGTGGTCGGACGGCAGCTGGTCCGCGAGCACGGAACTGTGGTCGAACACCTTGCCCGACTTGGCATTTCACCGATGGATGTCGACTACTTGATGTTCGACCACCTGCACACTCAGGACCTTCGGCGCTGGGTCGGGACCACGGCGTATCAGGATGACCTGAACGAGCAGCCGAAGGCGATCTTCCCGAAGGCGAAGGTCATCGTGCAGCGCGATGAGCTCGCGGGGATGGCCGAACTGCATCCGATCCAGCGGCCCTGGTATCAACCCGCGACTTACCGCGACGTCCCGCCCGACGCCTTCCTCCCCATCGAAGGATCAGTGGTACTCGGACCGGGTATCGCGGTCATCAAGACGCCCGGACACGTATTCGGCAACCAGAGCCTCGTTCTGAACACATCAACTGGAATATGGGTGAGCAGTGAGAACGTGATCGCCGCCGAGGCCCTCACCCCCGAACACTCGAAGCTGCCGGGTCTGGCCAAATGGGCGCGATCGTGGCAGCAGGAAATCGTGCTCAACGCCAACACCATCGAAACCACCGTCGATCAGTACAACTCGATCATCCTCGAGAAGACCCTCGCCGACCGGAGTCAGTCCGACCCCCGGTTCCTACAGTTCTTCCCCTCCAGCGAGCTCACCGGCGTATGGACCAATCCCGGTACGTCACCGACCTTCTCGCACCGTCACATCAGTCACGGCTGACCGCTCAGGCCAACCACCCAGAGCCCATCAGGAGCCACCTCATGTCCCGATTCACCCTGCCTCCCGAAGACGTCCTGCGAGCCCGCGAGAAGCTCGTCCTGGACCATTTCCGCGACGAAGTTCGCCAGGACTGGGACGCCACCCTGTCCACCTTCCCGCATCCCCACTACGAGCTCATCGCACAAATGATCGTCCACGACGGCGACAGCGAAGTGCGCGGGTACTACCACGACACTCGCGTGGCTTTCCCCGACCAGGACCACGAAATCATCGCTTTCCGCCATGCCCATGATGCGGTGATTGTCGAATTCTGGCTGACGGGAACACATCTGGGCCCGCTGGGCAAGATCCCCGCCACCAGTTCCCGACACCGCACCCGGATGACCGCCTACTTCGTCTTCGACGCCGACGAGCATCTGATCATCGAGCGAATCTACTTCGACCAGCTCACCATCCTCAAGCAACTGGTCGGCGGGCTCGACAAGAAGAATCCCGCCGACCTGCTCAAACTCGGCCGAGCCGTGGTCGGAGCACTGACGATGGCCGGGACCGAAGCGGACCCACGCCTGACCGACACCACCGCCCCCGATCTGAACGACTGACACCGAGTCCAGGAGAATCACAATGACAATGCGCGCACTTGTCGGTGGCAAAGGCCCGGAATGGGAGCTCGAAGAGACCCCACTCCCCGAACAGCTCGGGGCGATCCGGATCCAGGTGATGGCGGCCGGCCTCAACCGCGCCGACCTCTACGCTCTCGGCGGCTCCTACACCGCCGCCGGGCAAACCACCGGAACGTTCACCGCGGGAATGGAAGTCGCGGGCATCGTCGAACGGTCGAGCCTGCTTGCCCCGAACCTTCCGGTCGGCACCCGGGTCATGGGCATCACCGCCGGCGCATTCGCAGACTATGCGCTGTGCCACCCGCGGATGGTGGTTCCGATCCCCGAACACCTCAGCTTCGAGGAAGCGGCGACTCTTCCGGTCGGCCTCATCACCGAGCATGACGCACTGGTCACGCAGGCCGAGTTCACGGTCGGCGACACGGTTCTCATCGTGGGTGGAACAAGCTCCGTAGGGCTCGTCGGAATCCAGCTCGCCAAAGCACTCGGAGCTAGCACGGTTATCGCGACCACCACCACCGAGGACAAGCGTGCCGCCCTCGTAGCCGCCGGGGCCGACATCACCATCAACACCGCGACCCAGAACCTCACCGAGGCGGTGCTCGCGTCCACAGCGGGCAAAGGCGCCGACATCACCCTCGACCACGTCGGCGGTGACCTGTTCGCCCAACTGCCCGCGGCAACCAGCATCGGCGGACGGATAGTGAGCATCGGTCGTCTCGCCGGTCAGGCGACTTCGCTGAACTTGGACACCGTCGCCTTCCGGCGGCAGAAGCTCATCGGCACCACCTTCAGCATCCGCACCAGGAAGGAACTCGGCGACGTCGTCCAAGCCCTCATCCCCGAAGTCCTGCCCGCAGTTCAGGACGGCCGGATAGCGCCACACGTCGACAGCGTCCACGCGGTCGCGGACGCCAAGACCGCTGCCGATCGGCTCCGGGCGAACGAGGCCACCGGCAAGATCATCCTGTCATTCGCCGACGCACACACCGGGTCATCTCCCGCAGCCAGCCCCACCGCGAACATGTGGGGCACAATCGCGCAGATCGGCTATGTGGTACGCGACATCGAAGCCTCGATGCGCCACTTCACGGCCTGCGGCATCGGGCCCTGGTTCTACCTCAAGGGTGTCCGGCCCGCGAACTTCACCTACCGCGGTGAACCCTCCGACATGGCGATGGACGTCGCGGTCGCCAACAGCGGCGACATCCAGATCGAGCTCATCACCCCCGTCAACGATGCCCCATCGATGTATCGCGACTTCCTCGCCGCCGGCCACGAGGGGGTCCAGCACGTTGCCTACTGGTCCGATGATTATCAGAACCTCTACGACCGCGCACTCGCCGCCGGATTCACCGTCGGCCAGGAAGGCCAACTCGGCGGAGCCGACAGCCGATTCGCTTACTTCGAGACCGAACACCACCCCGGCACCGTCATCGAGATCTCCGACCTCGGCGGCTCGAAGAAGTTCATCTTCGATCTCATCAAGCTCGCCGCGGCAGGCTGGGATGGCAGCAACCCGATTCAAGAGATCGACGCCGACCTCATCGGTGGTGATCCCGCCGCGAAGGCCGCCATCCTCGAGGCGCTCGGATGAAAATCCATCACCTCAACTGCGGCACCATGCACCCCCGGGCGACCCCGGACGGCTTGGTCTGCCACGTCCTACTGGTCGAGGCGCCGAACGGGCTCGTCCTGATCGATTCGGGCCTCGGGCTGCAGGACGCCATCGATCCAGCAGCGAGGTTCGGCCCAGCGCGTTTCTACGTACGACCCGAGTTCGATACAGCCGAGGCCGCCATCGCCCAGGTGGCGCGACTCGGGTTCGACCCGGGCGATGTGCGCGACATCGTGCTGACTCACTTCGATGCCGACCACACCGGAGGATTGTCGGACTTCCCGCGGGCCAGGATTCACCTCACCGCGGCAGAGTACTTCGCCGCCACCCACCCGCGGGGAATCGTCGAACGGGAACGGTACCTGTCATCGCACCGCGCGCACGGCCCGAACATCGTCGAACACACCCCGGCGGAAGGCGAGTCATGGCGCGGATTTCCAGGGGCCAAGGAACTCACCGAGATCTCTCCCGGGATCGTTCTCATCAACCTGCCCGGTCACTCCCGCGGTCACGCGGCCATCGCCATCGATGCCGGTGACCGCTGGGTTCTTCACGCCGGCGATTCCTTCTACCACCGCGGCCAAATAGACGGGACCCGCAAGGCCCCGATCGCTCTCACCGCGATGGAACGCGTCATCGCTCACGACTGGAAGCGAGTTCAAGCCAATCACCGTCGGCTCGAGGAGCTATGGCGAACGGCCGACCCCGGCTTGACAATCGTCAACGCCCACGACCCTGGCCTGCTTCCTCTCGCTCGGAGGTAAGAACCAAAGGAACTATCCCCAACTGCAATCGGGACTTCGCCATGCGCCGCTCGGCGATCACTTCTGCTGCGCCGCACCCAGCCGAATCCGGCACTCCAGACGAATGTCGCTGAAAAATAGCTGCCATTGCTGTGGGCCCACTTTGCAACGCCGATTCCATAGAAGGAGACATCATGCGTATTACCTTGCTGGGCGCCACCGGCCCTACCGGACTGCAGGTTCTCGAGCAGGCGGTACAGGCGGGTCACGAAATCGTCGCCCTTGTCCGCGACCCTGCGAAACTACCGCAGCCAAGGGGCGGCCGGGTCGATGTCGTTACTGGCGACGCCACCAACACCGAAGACCTGACGAAGGCCCTCACTGGTAGCGACGTCGCGATCTCGGCGCTGGGGGCTGGAAAAGACTTCAAATCCGACATCGCCTCACGAGCCACTCGCGCCTTCATTCCGGCTGCTCACGCCGTCGGCCTACAACGGGTGGTCTGGCTGTCCGCTCTGGGCGTCGGCGACACTGCTGGACAGACTCCGACACTGGTCAAGTTTGCGATCAGGGTGATGATGGGCAAGCTGTTCGACGACAAGGCCGTCGCCGACGACATGCTTCGCTCGAGCGATCTGGACTGGACCCTCGTGTATCCGATGATTCTCACGGACGGACCGCGGACCAGGCACTATAGGACCGTCAATCTGCCTTCCTCGGGCAAGGTCGGCAGCCGAATCAGCCGGGCCGACGTCGCCGACTTCATGCTGCGTGCTGCGCTCGGCAACGAATGGTCACACCACAATGTCGCAGTGGCCCGCTGAGACGGGCAAAGAATGGACCGATCAAGTCCGCGATCCTGGTGCCTCATCCGGAAAGGTTGACACGGCAGCGCCTGGGGATGGCGACCGGCCATGACTGCCAAAGGATGGTTCCCGCCGGAAGGTGATGTCCACGTGCGAATCCGGCTGGCCGGCGTGGTCTTCGACTACCGGGCCACCGCGACGGCAGTACGCAACTTGATCCACGATTGGAGGCGAAAGCATTGGTGCACAATCGAATTGATACCCGACACCATCGATGACTATCGGCTGCTGCCGCGCCTGCCGTGCGAGCAACTTTTCCTCGGACCGTGACCAGCAGCAGCACTGTTGCGCCGAATCGTCCCGACCGGCGATCCGGCGCAGCACGTTCAGGCCCTTTGCTCAGTTGGTCGGTGCCGGGGTTGCCGCCGCAGGAGCGGGAGCATTGATGGCCTGGAAGAACTGGATCGCGGCGGCGATTCCGACAGGCACACCGCGCGCGATAGCGCCGATCGCCGCGCCCAAGGCCGCACCCGCTCCAGCGCCCGAGATACATCCGCCCAACGCGCCCGCGAAAAAGATCGGGGCCGTGAGCGCGCCAACGGTGACCGCACCGAGCACGCAACCGCCGACCAAGCCGATGATCGACCCGATCAGCGTGCCCACACCGACCGCCAGGGCGAACTTGCCGCCCGCGTTCGCCAACGCGGCGTCCACGGCCGCGTCGGTCTGAGCATCGACCGGATTGATCGGCATGTCAGCCGGCCGTGCGGTGGCGGGATCGGCGCTCGGAGTCAAGGTCGCCGTATTGTTGTCGATTTGCGCGACAATAGGAAACTTCTTGCCGTCCCTGAAGTACGACAGTGCCCGGCCTCGACGCAGGCATCCGACGAGCGAGCGTTCGAGCCCGCCCCGAGATTCGACATATAGTGCTTGATAGATCGCCTCGTGACTGAAGCGTATCGATGCGTCGTCGGGAGTTCGCATTTCAGTCGGTTGGCGATCTGCTCGGGACTCCAAGCGCTCACCCACGCCCGATCGCCCCGATGCGGCCTATTCCGCCCTTTCCACTCAGGACCCGACAGGCCGGCCACGCCCCGACCGTCAGCGCCGCGGGCAATCCCGGCGAGCCTGTTCTGGACATACCAGCGCAGCCGGTCGTTGACGACCAATTTCGCCGTCTTCCGTCTGGCACGCCGTTCAGCGTGCCACTGCGCTGTCGACGCCTTGCATTCCAGCCGGTAAGTGCGCGTGGAAGCGTTGCGGCGCAACTCCCGTGAGATCGTCGACGGTGACCGACCAAGCCGGCGGGCGATCTCGCGCACGCCAGAACGCGATGTCCTCACGCTCGCTCGACGGCAGATATCGTCCCGAAACAGTTGGATCCAGAACAGGATTCACGCCGCCAGCATGACGGAACCATCGGAACCCGACCGGCGAGGATACCCCCGCCTCGCCCGCAGCTTCTTCGGTCATCGCACCACGAGCGACCGCTGCCCAGAACCGAACACGACCCTCACGCCACGCCACCGTCGGCTGGCCCGGGGAAGCCATCTGGCCCCGATACTCACGAACTCTCTTCTGCCGCTGAAGAACTCCCATGCCAACACGTCCATCATCAAGGTGTTGCGACGATCAGTTGAATACGGCTTGGCGCGTGGGCTGGTCGCCCGTTCACGGTCTTGGCCTCGATAATGGTCAGCGGCTGGGCCGTGCCAAGATCCACCGCCGGGTTGCGCAACGGTTCGAGGCCGTGCTTCTTGTCGAGCCAGTTGCGCGCACCGCAGTGGGTTATCCGTCGAGCAGGTCGACCAGTTTGGTGAGCGCGGTAGCGAGCACCCGCCGTTCGTCGCCGTCGATCTGGTCCAACGCGGCCGCGAAACGCTGGATGCGGGCGGAGGCGAGGCCGTTGACCAGCGCGTGCGCAGGCTCGGTGGCCGACAGCTTCTGCGCTCGACCGTCGACCGGGTCGACGGTGCGTTCGAGGTAGCCGCACTTCTCGAGCCCGGACACGATACGTGACATGGTCGGCGCGGTGACCCGTTCGGCGGCGGCGAGATCACCCAGCCGCATCGGTCCGGTGCGGACCAGGGTGGCCAGCGCCGCCGCCGACCCGGGGCCCAGCGACCCGAAGTGGCCGCGGCGCAGCAGCCGAATGAGCTTGCCGAAGGCCAGATACAGATCCGCCGCCTCGGCCAGGTGCTGGGTGCTGCGCTCCTGCTGGATCATCCCGCCTTCGCTCCTACGCGTGTCGTCGCCGTTGCGTCGGCAGCGGCGGCGTTGTCCGTTTCAGTCAGTTTGCCCGCCCGATCGGCTTCGGCGAGTTCTGCCCGTTCGTCGACGGTGTGGCGGCCGCCGGAGAACCAGGAGGCGATTGCTACACCGGGCCGCAGTGCGCATACCTCTCGTCGTACCGCATACCGCCCGGCTGCTCGGCCCGATCGGCCGGGCGGAGTCCGGCTACATCTCCGGCAGCCGGTCTCCCTGCACCAGCTCGATGTCCAGATCGATCTTCACGGTGGTCCCGACCGCGGCCACCCCTGCCCGGACGACGGCGTTGTAATCGATGGCGAAATCATCGCGGCGCAAGAGGGTTTCGGCATGGAAGGCGGCCCGGACCCCACCCCACGGGTCGGGTCCGTAACCGCCGTAGGTGAGCGCCAGGTCCACCGGCCTTCGCTGCCCGTGCAGCTCCAGCTCCCCCACCATCACCCAGGTGTCCGCGCCCGTGCGGCGCAGCCCGGTGCTGATGAAACCGATCACCGGAAACCGCTCGACGTCGAGGAAGTCCGCCGAGCGCAGATGCTCGTCCCGCATACCGACGCCGGTATCGATACTCGCGGCCTTGATCTCGGCGTAACCCGTTGTCCGATCGAAGTTTTCGGCGACATCGAGCCGCCCGCCGACGTCGGCGAACCGCGCCTTGATGCTCGCGATGCCCAGGTGGCGGGCGGTGACGCCGACCGTCGAATGCACCGGATCGATGGTCCACGGCCCCGCCGGCGGCAAGGGCACCGCGCTCGCCTCTGGGTCGAGCCGGATGTCGCCGAGCTCACCAGCGCCGGTGGCCGGGATGCGGACGACCCGGGCAACCGGCTGATATCCGGGGGCGGTGACCACTGTGGTGTGCATGCCCGCGGGCAGCGGCTCGGTGGCCGCCGCCCCGGTCGCATCGGCGACGGCGCGGGCGAGCTGGCGTCCGTTCAGATCGGTGACGGTCAGCAGTGCGCCCGGCACGGGCCAGCCCGCGGCGTTGCGGATCTGGACGGAGAGCCCGCTCATGACAGCTCCGCCGCCTGCTCGCCGTCGTAGCCCAGCCACACATCGTGGCCGACCTCGCCACCGGTGACGGTCACCGCGCTGGTCACCGGCGGATAGCCGCGGGCGACCACGGTGTAATCGCCCCCGGGCAGATCGGTGACGACATAGCGGCCGTCCGCGTCGGTGCGGGCGGTCCCGATCGGTGTACCCGCCTCGTCGAGCACGGTAACCTGCGCGTCGCGCACCGGATTCCCGTCGGCCAGCACCGATCCGGTCAGCATCGCCATCGGGGTCAGCTCGATATCCTGCCGCAGCAGGCCGCTGTCGGGCACGACGAGCGTGATTGCGCTGGGCCGCATATGTTCGGCCACCGCGACCAGGGTGTAGATGCCCGACACCACGCCCCGGCAGATGTAGATGCCGTCGGTGGCCGTGACGGCAGCACCCACCACCTCGCCGCGCTGATCGGTCAGCGTGACGGTGGCCTCGGCCACCGGCTCGCCCCGACCCGCCGACCACACCACACCGGAAAGCTCACCGGACCCGTGCAGGGTCAGGTCCAACCGCTGCGCACGCCCGTCGACCATGGTGTTCAGCGCCGCCGGCTGATGCCCGCCCGCCGAGACGATCAGCACATAGCTCCCGACTGCAGGCGCCTCGATGCGGTAGCCGCCGTCGCGGTCTCCGGTGGCCCGCGAAACCTGGTGTCCGCGTTGGTCGATCAGCGTCAGCACCGCACCCGGGACGGGCCCGCCGTCGGCACGGTGGATGCGCCCACCGATCGAGCGACCATCACCGGTGGAATCGACCACCGACCCGGCTGTCATCGCCGCAACATGTTCCCGCCGATGCACCACGGGGCTGTTCGCCGCTGCCGCATGGCCATTCGCCGTCACCTGACCGTTCGTCGCGACGTGGCCGTACGGTGCGGCATGCCGCCCGGCAGCGGCGGCAAGGGCCGGCTCGGGCCGGGAGATCACCTGAGTGGCTCCCTCCCAGACCTGATCCTCGGCCCAGGCCGCCCCGACGGCCTCGTCCGCGTCCTGCGGCTGTGGTATGCCCGCCCGATCGGCTTCGGCGAGTTCCGCCTGTTCGTCGACGGAGTAGCGGCCGCCGGCGAACCAGGAGGCGATGGCACCGATCGCCATCATGACCGCCGCCGTCAGGAACACCACGATCAGTCCGGAGTGGAACGGTCCGGAGATCAGGTGGGGGAAGAATTGCTGCCCGGTGAGCACGTCGGCTTGCACACCCGGCTGGTCGAGGGTGCCGCTGGGACCCAGCAGCTCCTTGAACGGGTTGTAGCCGAGGAACGTGGCGAACAGGCTGCCCACCGGTGGCATGTCCGCGATCTGGCCGGCGACCGGCGCGGACACGCCCTGTTCGCGCAGACCGGAGTCCATTGCACCCGGCAGCGTGCCGGACAGGCCGACGATCATCAGCGAGAAGAAGATGCCGATCGACAGCGCCATGCCCCCGTTCATCAGGGTGCCCCGCATACCGGAGGCGACGCCGCGCTGCGAGGCCGGCACAGCCGACATGATCTCGGCGGTGTTGGGCGAGGTGAAGATGCCGGTGCCCAGGCCGTTGAGCAAGATGATCAGCGCGAACAGCCAGTAGTTGAAGTCGACCGGGATGATCACCAGCAGAACGAAGGTGACCGCCGCGAGCGCGAGCCCGCCGGCCGCGAACAGCCGGGGGCCGTAGCGGTCGCTCAGCCAGCCCGAGATCGGGCCCGCGATCAGGAATCCGATGGTCAGCGGCAGCATGTAGATGCCGGCCCACAGCGGAGTGGACTCATAGTCGAAGCCGTGCAGCGGCAGCCAGATGCCCTGCAGCCAGATAATGAGCATGAACTGCATCCCGCCGCGGCCCACCGACGCCATGAAGCCGGCCAGGTTGCCCAGGCCGAACGCCCGGTTGCGCAGCAGCGACAGCTGGAACATCGGCTGCGCGGTCTTGGTCTCGATGACGCAGAACGCCGCGAGCAGCACGATGCCCCCGATGACCGCGGCCAGCACCCAGGGGTTGGTCCATCCGGTCTTGGAGTCGCCGTAGGGCTGGATGCCATAGGTGATTCCGGTCAGCAGCGCGGTCAGGCCCAGCGCGAAGGTGATGGTGCCCGGCAGATCCAGCGAGCCGGAGTTGCGCTGGCCGTAGTCGTGCAGCGATCGGTAGGACCACACGGCGCCCAGGATGCCGAAGGGCACGCTCACCCAGAAGACGGCCTTCCAATCCCATTCGGCGAGCAGGCCGCCCATGAGCAGGCCGAGGAATGAACCGGCCACGGCGGCCACCTGATTGATCCCCAGCGCCACGCCGCGCTGCTTGGCGGGGAAAGCATCGGTGAGGATGGCCGCTGAGTTGGCCATCAGCATGGCGCCGCCGACACCCTGGACGACACGCCACCCGATCAGCCACAGTGCGCCTGCGCCGTGGGTGAACGGGTCGAACGACAGCGCGATCGCCGTCAGGGCGAATACGGCGAAACCGAGGTTGTAGATGCGGACGCGGCCGAACATGTCGCCGAGGCGGCCGAACAGCACCACCAGCACCGCGGAGGTGAGCAGGAAGCCCATCATCAGCCACAGCAGGTAGCTGACGTTGCCCGGCGAGAGCGGGTTCAGGTCGACGCCGCGGAAGATCGCCGGCAGCGAGATGATCACGATCGAGGAGTTGATGGTGACCATCAACATGCCGAGCGTGGTGTTGGACAGGGCCACCCATTTGTAGTGCGGGTGGTCGTGATCGACGCGGAGCCGACGGCGGATGGTCTGGACGTCGCCGACGTCGAGTTCGCCGACCGATGGTGCGGAAGCCAAGAGCATCTCCCCGGGCAGTAAGCGGATAGGGCCTCCGGTTAATATAGTTGCATATCGCTAACTAACTAAATCGGGGGAATGTGACACCGCCCTCAGCCCGCGGCACCGACAGGTCGTAGCGGTAGCCCGCGGCCTGGTCGACGGCGGTGAACGAATGCGGCAGCGGCTCCAGCCATTTGCGCAGCAGGGCGTCGATCCGGGAACGCGTGGTGCGCGCCCGGTTCAACGCGCCAACGACCACGTGAGCGCCGAGGTGATGATCGGGCGCCGTTCCTCGTTCCCGGGCGAACTCGGAGTACCCCCAGCGACTTCGCTTGTGCCCGGTATTCAGAGGCTGCTGCTGTTCCGAAGAAGCCGGAAGTCCGGCCCGAAGCCGAGTTCCTCGACCGCGGTCGAGCTGCCCATGGTGTCGAACCATCCGGTGGGCACCGGCGCGGCGGGCAGACTCGGCTGGGGGACGAGCCTGTCCGGGGTGCAGCGGTGTAGCGGGCCTTGTGCGGCATCGAGAATTATTCGCAGATGGAGGTCGATGCGTGAAACGAACAGGGTGCTCATGGCAGTCCCGTCCTCGGTGACCCGCGCCGCTTCGAACACTGCGTGCAGGGCGGCGAACTGAACCGCTACACCGTGGTGTGCCCACCATTGGCGACACCAGGTGTACTGGCCTTCACGATGATTCGCGGCCACACGCACGGCAGTGACCGGCAGTAGCCACTGGTTCACGAAGTCGGAGCAGTGGGTGAATCGTGGGGGTTTGGTTTTGCGGTCACCGGCGGAGCCGTTCGTATTCGGTGGTCGACGCGTGGTCCCGAACCATCCCGGGGAACCGGGTCAGCGGACAATGATTGCAGCGCGGCGTGTTTGGCTCGCGTACATCGATGCAGTGGCCCGTTGGCGGCATCGAGGATGACTCTCATGTGTGCGTCGATATGGCTCAGGAACGCGGAGATCGCGCCGCCGGACTGGCTACGACGCGAGGCCTCGAATGCGCTGTGCAAGTGAGCGATTCGTGCCGCGACCGGTCGGTGTCGCCACCATTGCACGCACCACGTGTAGGTCACGTTTCGATGATGCGCGGCGCGCTGGGCCGCTATCGCAACAGTCCACAAGCAAGAGACGTACTCGACCGCCTCACCCTGGACCCCACGTTCAACCACATGTGGCACAACAGCCTCGAGGTTGCCTACGGACGCCGGCCCACCGAGTTCGCACACCCGAGTGGCCATAGCAGAAGCGCGTGAACATGGTCGTCGACCGAACCGTCCCAAACATCGAGAATGGCAACCTCGAACCCATTGGGTAGTCATGCATGCAGCGCTGGCTTATTCACTATCGAGCCCATGAGGTAGACCACTAGAGGTCTTCCCATTGGGGCTGATTGCCGTCGCGTGAAGTACCCCTAAATCGCGAATCACATAGACCCACATCATATTTGCGGGACAGATCGGCAAACTTGACTGTCCAGCGCAGGCCCCCCGCCTCAAGCCGGAGAGCGCCGGCTCTTCGAGCGATGCTGATCGCACACCCGAGATCGCAACACCGAAACAGTCCATCGGACGCAAATCAGATTGCCTATCAACCTCTTTCATGCATTCACGTCAGGATCTCCACGCCACCATGTCGGCCGTGCAGCCACAGAATAGTCGAATCGCAGTCCGCGCCAGGACGGGTGGCGCAGGCCGGTGGCGGTGCGTTCGCGGTAGGCGACATCGCCGACCAGATGCGGCCGGATGGCGCACCATACGCCGAACGCTACCCGCAAAAGATACCGAATGGTCGCATTATCGTGATGCTCCGGAATCCCGTATCCCTGGTGGAATTCGTCGTACTGTCCGTGCCGGAAACTACCGTTGTCTGCCGATCGAGCCAGTTCTGGTCATGTGGGTGTGGGCGGCTCGGCGGCGGGGTGCATGACGGCGTGCCACCACGATTCGAGCCGACTCGGCTCCGGCCAGCGCACCACTGGCACATCGTCATCGGAACCGCTGGTGATGGCGGGTGCCGTCGTATGCGGCTTTCCCGGCCGGCGGGCGGGCTTGTCACCGCGTGGTTCGCGTGGGGTTGCTGTCATGGCGCACCTCCGAATCTCTGCCCGACGCCGGTCTCACCGGGCGGGCTGGATTCGCAACTCGCGGCGGCGGTGTACGCCGAGGTCGACCGCGCGCGAGGAATGCCACGAAGGCCCAGGGGCAATGCCGAGGGGTCTGCACCACCGCAAAGGGGGCCGACCTGCGCCATAGTAGGCATTCAAGGTCAACAGCAGGCCACGTTCGAGCCGATTCCCGGGGTCTGCACCGAGATCGAACCCAGCGGGCGCAGCCTGGCGCACCCGGTGTGGACCGCGTACCGATCGGGCGGGTCTCGCCCCAGCGTCGCGGTAGTGCACGTGGGGCGCGACCCTGATGTCGGCTCAGCGGTCGGGGCTTGTGTGCACTGCGCCGACACACAGCGCATACCAACAGGTCGGCCTTCTCAACCGGTCGCTGCCCAATCGTGGCCGACTGATGATGAGGTCGTTACGGCCCGTGGGGTCCAGAGTCGCGCTGGTGGTGCAGCGTCAGCAGCAGGTGATCAAATTGCGAGCGCGTCGCCGGTGATATCTGGATGGTGGCGATTTCGCCGATCAGTTGAGCCGCCAGATCACGCACGCGGATGTTGGTTTCCTGTGACCGCCATACCAGTACCCGGAACGCTTGCTCGGCGCTGATGCCGTAGACGAGCATCAGCGCTCCTTTGGCCTGCTCGATCGCCACCCGATGTTCGAGTATCTGCGGCAGCAGGTCGTCGAGGATTGCGTGGGTCTGTGCGGCGTCGCGGTCGGTCAGGTCGATGTAGTAGCCCTCGGTGCCGACCACGGCGCCGGTGTCGTCGGTGATCGAGTCCGACACCACCACGACGTAGTGCTCGGTGCCGTGGGTGTCGATGATGCGGTGGCGGCTGGAGAACGGGGCGTGGTCGCGCACCGAGGTGACCAGTGCCGCTTCCACTCGGTCGCGGTCATCGGGATGTTTGTGCGACAGAAGCAGTTCCGTGGTCGGGGTCACTTCGCCGGGAGCATAGCCGTGCATGCGGGCCACCTCGTCGGACCACTCCCAGCGTTGGTCGGCGAACTGGAACCGGAACCAACCCGCTTGCAGTGCGTTGCCGGCGCCGACCACCTTCTCCACCGAGGCCACCGCCTCATCGGCACCGTCGTCGTCCTCGGTCATGTCCTCAGTGTCGCACCCGGCGGCCTGGCGGGAGCCATGGCGGCACCCCGTCGCGGTCCGGGGCCACCAGTTCACCGTCGAGGGTCCTCCCGCCCCGCCGCCAGCGACAGCAGGGCGTGATCTCAGGGAAGGCCGCGCTGAGGGAGTTGCCGTTACGGCTGACCATGTGGCACGCAGAGTCGGAAATCCATGCCAGACAGCGGATTCCGCCGTACTTCCATTCGTAGGCGTACCGGGTGTCGTCGGCGGCGGGAGCCGGGCCGTTCTCTTGACTAACGCCTGTGGACCAACAAGGGCGATGTCTATGCGTCCACGGAAGTCCGCGGCCGTCGAAGCGATTTTGGATGGTGTGCCGTCGATGGCGGTTCGGTTCACCCCTGGGACAGGGCGAAGGCCAGCATCGCGGTAGAGGTGAAGTCGGTCGAGGGTTCCACGTTCTGCCAGGCGCCCACGTCGTCGAGGAAGCGGGCCTTACCCCCGTCGAAGTCGGTCCAGGCCGTACCAGGATTCGAGGAACAGCGCTTCATCGTCGGGAAGGTATTGAGCTCGTCGAGCTTTTCTGCGGCATTCGGCCCGTTCACCACAGCGCCTCGCAGGATCTCGCCCGTGCCGTCGAGGCTGCCACCCAGGTTGGCCACTTGGTGTTCTGGGCAGTGCGGGTAGACCTCGCCTGCGCCGATCATGAAGGTGCTGCCCCAGGAGTTGGCGCCCATTGCCCAGCCACGCTGTTGCGCGCTGAACTCGTCGTAGCGGTGGTCGCCGGTGACCTTCCCATACAGCTGTGCGGTGGCGACCAGGCCGAAAGTGTGTGGTACCGAGTCGAAGTCGGTGTAGACCGCACCTGCCGCGAAGGGGTCCTCGGTGGCCCGGTTCACCCCGTCGTCCAACTGCCGGCGCAGGTCACCTTGCAGCTCTGCGGCGTTCTCGCTGTCCGCCTTCACGATAGTAAGCAGGTCCGCGTGGGCGAGTGCGCTGACGTCGGCGACGCCGAGAGTGCCCTTGGTGTCGGAGTCGATGTACTGCTTCGCCCAGCGGGTGCCCTGGTGCTGCCAGTCGCCGGCTCGTGCGTCGCCTAATGCCTTGGCGGCCAGGCTCATTTCGGTGGCCCCGAACTCCATGTCGTCTTGCCAGGAGTCCTCGGGGTAGAAGTTGTGGGGGAACGCAGTGATCAGTTCGCCCTCGGGTGAGGTGTCGGCCCGGGTGTAGATGGCAGCGGCCTTGTCCAGCCAGGACTTGGCAGCGGAGGGATCGCTGTTGGCGCTGTTCTGTGCGGCGAGCGCGAAGACCGCTGCCATGCGGCCGGCCAGGTTAGGACTGATCGGCGCGCCGGGCTCGTTGGCCCGGAAGACCGGCCGGTTCTTGATCAGGTAGTCCGGGTCACCCGGTTGCACGTCCAGTTCGTCATCGGTCTCGGGCAGCCGCCACACGTCGTGGTCGGTACGGATCCGGTCGTTGCCGACACCGATACCGACTTGGGCGTAGAGAGTGCCACTCTTGCCGTCCCACATCTTGTCCAGCCAGGCCAAGCCTTGCTCGACCTCCTCGGCCAGGCCCGCGGTGTGCGGAGCAGCACGTAGGGCCAGCAGCAGATCGGCGGTGCTGTAAGCGGTGGTGTGGGTGAACTTGAGGAAGTCACCAGCGTCGGACCAGCCGCCCGAGACATCGACTGGACCACCCACGGGGGTCAGCTTCTCGTCGAGCAGTTCGGTGCCGTCCTCGTTGTACCGAGGGGTGGCGTAGACCGTTGCGTGGCGGTCGGCCAGATGTGAGGGCTTGCGGTGCAGGACATTGGGCAGGACATCCGCACCGTCGCGCTGAGATTGGAAGAAGCGCACGTTGTTCTCCACGAGCGAGGTGAGCAGATCCTTGGCGGGCGCAATGCGGAACTGTGGGGAGCGCCCAGAGGCCGTGCCGGTGAGCTCGAGTCGGTAGCTGCCCGGGGTATCGACAGCCGACAGGTCCACGGTGTGGACGGCCGGATACTTGCTGTTCCAGGTGCCGGTACGCCCGCCGACCTGGCCGGTGGCCACGATGGTGCCCCGGTCGTCCACCAACCGGTAGCCGGCTTGGCTCAGTTCCGTTTCCGAACCCATGACGAACGCCTGTTTTGCCTGCCCGACGATGTAGCCGACCTGATCGACCCGGATCGCGGGTGGGCCGGCGTGGGCGGCCGCATCGGTGGGCAGGGCGCATGCTGCGACTGCGAGGGTGACAACGAGTGCGGTGGAATGCAAGCTCCACGCGAGGCGAAGTGAAACGGCGGACATGGGCTCCACCCTGCCTGGTACTACATGAGATTAAGATGAGGGGCTCTGGACGAGGGCGGCCGATCCTACCCAGGCGCGGCTCGTGCGCTCTGGCAGCAACAGCTCCACCAATGCCCCGCCTCCGGGAGCCAGGGAAAGCCGGGCGGTGCCACCGTGCAGCTCGGCCACCCAGCACACGATGGCAAGACCGGTACCGGTGCTCGCACTGCCGGTGACATGCCGCTCGAGCCAGTAGCCCAGAATCCCCGGCCACAACCTCGGCGGTAGTCGTCAAGCAGGTGTACTTGGCGCTGCTGATTCGGAACTGAACAAACAGGCCGAGGATCGCACGGTCGAGTTCGCACGGTTGCGTCGCAATAGTGTCGCACCGCTTCGTGCGCGCCATGGCTGTTTAGAGTCGTTCGCTATGAAATGGAATCGGCGTAAGCGGGTGGCCATGGACGGTGCTGCGGTGGCCCGGGTCGGGGAGGCCGTGCGGCGGGACCCGGAGGGTTCGACCACGTGCAGCGGATTCGCCGAACGGGCCCTGGCGACGCCGGCGGTCCCGGCGTGGATCCACTGGGTCTATGACCGCAACCCCGAGATCGCGCGGTTCTACTTTCAGCTGCACTATCCCCTCGACGACGGTTACGGCGATGAGGAGCGGATCCTCAAGCGGGCCCATCAGGCCGAACAAGCCGCACGGTGCGTGGAACGGGCCCGCCGCTTCCACACCGACAGGCCCGTGGTGAGCGCGTATTTTCCCGAGCTGCCCGACGACGAGGACTTCCACGCCGCCTGCGACGCAGGGCGCGAATGGGACGGGCACTGGTATTCCCGCGACCCGCTGCAAGCCTGGCCCGAGGTCCACGGCCTCCGATAAACCCGTCCCGGGTCTCGGTGTCGGTGCTCGAGGTCGTCGCCATATCTCGGCATCGACCTCATACCGAAACCCCGAGCCTCCCGAGCGCGCTGGCCGATGATTGGCATGGTTTCGGCGAAGACGACGAACGTCAGGTCTGTATCAACCTGTTGCAGTGGTACTTACGTGTGGCAAAACAAGCACGAATAGAGCGGCAGAATGCGTCACACGGGGCCAGCATTGCCGCCCCGAACGAGGGCGCGGTGGCCGGTCAGAATTCACATCGATGGGGACCAGCTGACCGACCCGGTCCTCTGGTGGGGTCAGAGGAGCTTCAGCAGGTGCAGGTCGTCGACGTACTTGTGGACGAGGGCGGGGGAAAGGTGGGGGATGTCGGCGTCGGGGCCGAGATCGGCCTGCTGCACGGCGACGCGGAAGAGGTCGGCGGGGAGGACGGAGCCTCGGGTGGGTTCGGCGGGGGTGCGGTAGGCGTCCAGAAGCGGGAGGACGGATTGCTGGCGTTGCTGCTGGGGTAGGGCCAGCAGGGCGCTCTCGAAGCGGGACAGCCATTCGCCGTAGTCGTCGAAGCGCTGGACGGGGTGGCCCTCGTCGATGAGCCAGTCGACGAACTGGTCCAGGGAGATGCCGTCGTCGTAGGGGTTCAGGACGTCGAAGCTCTGATAGCCGCTGGTGGCGCGGCCGCCGAGGGTGACGATCGCTTCAGCGGTGAAGTCGGCGGGCAGGCCGTCGTAGTGCGCCCGCTGCCGATGGCCGCCGGAGTCGGTGCGGTAGAACGACTTCGGCGCCATGCCGGTCACCAGGATGCTGAGGAGCAGCCGGGTGAACATGTCGGTCACGTTGAGCTGCCCGGCGTAATAGCTGTGCGCGAGGATCATGTCGGAGCGGAACACCGCCACCGGCAGCCCGAACCGCTCCTGCGCGTCCCGTAGTAACACCTCGCCGGCCCATTTGCTGTTGCCGTAGCCGTTGGCGTAGCTGTTGTCGAGTACCCGCTCCGGGCTCATCTCGCGGATGTCGCCGTCCTCGGCGAACCTCCCGGGCGGCACCTGGCCGGCCACCGCCACCGAGGACAGGTAGGTAACCGGCTTGCGCCTGCCGGTCAGGGCCAGCCGGATCACCTCCGCGGTGCCGACGACGTTGGGGCCGAACAGCTGGTCGTAGGGCAGCACGTGGTTCACCAGCGCGGCCGGATGCACGACCATGTCGGCGGTGTCCGCCAGCCGCTGCCAATCCTTTTCCGTCAGACCGAGATTCGGGTAACCGATATCGCCGGGTAGCACCTGCAGCCGGCGTTCGGCCAGCTCCTGGTAGTGCCGCAACAGCGCCGGATCGCCCGAGTCGAACACCGCGTCCAGCCGCGCGCGCGCCGCATCCGCGTCCTTGCCGCGGATGATGCAGATCAGAGCGCCGTCGACGGCGTCCAGCCGCTCCAGCCAGCGCAGGCACAGGAACCGGCCCAGGTATCCGTTGGCACCGGTCAGCAGCACGGTCCGCGGCGTCGTGGCCGCCGCCGGCAGCGCGGGCGCGGCCTCGAGAGTGCCGGCGTCGATGAACTTCTCCAGTGTGAGGTCGGCGGCGCGGATCCGATCGCCGGTGCCGTGCACCGAGACCGCGGTCGCGCGCCGCCCCGCGGTAACCTGCTCCTCCTCGATGTATCCGGCCAGCTGTTGCAGATCGACCGCGGGACTGACGATCACGCCGACGGGCACCTGTATCCCGAAGATCTCCTGCAGCAGGTTGGACAGCGACAGTGCCGACAGCGAATCGCCGCCGAGATCGCCGAAGTGCGAGTCGGGCCGGATATCGGCGTCGGCGCAGCCCAGTAGCGCCCGCACCGCCCGGTGCACGATCTCCGGCACCGGTCGGTCACCGATCCCGCTTCGCAACGCGGTCAATTCGTCGGTCTGCTGCCGCTCCAGCTCCCGGTAGAGTTCCTCCAGCCGCTCCCCGTAGCGTTGCTTCAGCTTGGGCCGCAACAGTTTTCCTACACCGGACAGTAGCCCTTCGGCGCGGGTGAACGGGTGCGTCTCGATGATGATGTCGCGCGGTATCTCGTAGGAGGCCAGCCCGGCATTCTGCGCGATCTTCTGCAGCGACTGCAGGACGGCGGCCTTCAGATCGTCCGGATGCGCATGCAGCGCCTCGTCGGTGGGCACCACGACCGCGAGCACGTAGGCGCGCTCGCTGGAGCCGTACACGTAGATCTGCCGGACCAGCGCGCTGATCGCGTATACGGCCTCCAGCTGGGACACGGCGACGAATTCGCCCTGCGAGAGCTTCAGCACGTTGTTCCGCCGGTCCACATACACCAGTTCGTCGGGGCTGATCTCGGCCATGATGTCGCCGGTGCGGTAGAAGCCATCGGCGTCGAACATCTCCGCGCTGAGCTCGGGCCGCTTGTAGTACCCGGGGAACATCGTCTTCGTCTTCACCAGCAACTCGCCGCGCGGATGCGGCCGGTCGTCGTGGTGGTAGCCGAGTTCGGGCACGTCGGCGAGCTTGTAGTCCAGCACCTGGGGTCGGTGAATGTGGTTGTCCCGCATGATGCCTCCGGCCTCGGTGGAACCGTACCCGTCGTGCAGCGGCAGTTCGAACACGGACTCGATGAAGGCCCGTGTCTCCGCGGACAGCGGCGCGGTCCCGCAACTCATCGCCAGCACGCGGCCACCGAACTGCCGCTCCCGCAGGTCGATTCGCACCTCACGCTCGGCGGTGGTGCGGTCGGCGCCGTCCGCGACGCGCTGTTCCACCTCGCTGACGAACTCCTGGAACACCAGATCGCACACCCGCGGCACGAAGGACACCTCGGTGGGCCGCACCAGCGCGAAATCGTCGAACAGGGTGGACATGTGGCTGCCGGCGGTGAAATACGCGGTGCCACCACGCATCAGCGTGCTGACCACCTGCATCCGCCCCGCCAGGTGGCTCTGTGGCATGTAGTTGAGCTCGATCGCGGGCAGCGAAATGCCATCGGCTCCGTAGCGGGTACGCCACATCGCGGCCAGCATCTCCTCGGTATACATCGCACCCTTCGGGGTGCCGGTGCTGCCGGAGGTATAGATGAGCATGGACAGCGGATTCTCGCCGGCGGCGGGCACGAACAACGGAACAGGAGACAGGCTGCTGCCTCGGTCGAGCACGGTGTTCAGCTCGGCCACCACGATGGGACTGTCGGCCTGCGCCAGGCGGAGACGGGCGCCCTCCATGGCGGCACGGTCGCTGTCGTCCTCGGAGTGGTAGTCGAAGACCAGCAGTTGCTGCGGAGCGGCGGTCCCGGCGAGCACCGCGTCCACGGCCCCGTCGAGCATCTCCAGACTGCTGGCGAGCACCCGCGGGGACGTCTCGGCGAGGATCGCCGCCCACTGCGCAGGCGTCGCGCTCACCTGCAGTGGCACCGATACCGCGCCCTGCCGGGTGCAGGCGAAGTCGACCGTGATGTAGTCGGGGCTGGTGAACCCGAGGATCGCGACGAAGTCACCGGCACGCACCGGATGCTGCGGGTCTCGGTGCCATGCGGCGGCCAGCGCGCCCACCCGCGACCACAATTCCCGGTAGGTCATGGTGTCGAAGCGCGGCAACAGCCGACGGACCCGGCGCCCGGCGGCGTCGGTGCCGAGTTCGGTACCGCGCATGCCCAAGGCCGGCCTGTCGGCATACCCGGCCGCGACGGTGTCGACCATCTGGGCCAGTCGCAGGCCGGGCCGCGCGGCGGCGGCGATGACCTCCTCCGACGGCATGGCATCGCGCACCTGCTGGTCGGTGAAGACCTGGTCGATGCGGTGCTGCTGTTCGGTTTCCCACGTATGCGTCGCCATGGCCGGTCTCCCTGGGTCGTTCGACGGACTACAACTAGAAAACCTCTGGCAAATTTGAAGTGTAGTTCCGTGTCTCCGGCGCGCGCCACGATCACGGTGGACTGGGCGAATACGCGGCGACATCGCGGGCTCGTGGTAACCGACGCAATCGCGGGTACGTGGCGACGCCGCACTCGGTCGGCGTCACCGCCCGCCACCTGGCCATCGCGAGCATCAAGGCGCGGTTCGCCGACGTACTCTGCGGGTCGGTTACGCAAGGCTCCGTGCTTACGAGGGCACCCCGGACCGGACGAGACCCAACGATCTCCCACTGAATCCGCCGCCCGCCAGCGTCTTTCGAAATTGCGTTCAGCTGCGAATAGTTGACCGTTGGCGGCCAAATCTATAGGCGTACAAGTCTTTTCGATGGCTCTTGACAGCAGTCCGTGATGTCGAGTCGCGGCACTTTGTTCCAATCCCTGGGCCGTTTCCCGTGGGTTCAGCCGGACTGAAGCTACTTCGTCGGGAACCCGCCGCTTTCGGTCACAAAAGCCTGTTTGCCGCGGCGGGTATTTAGCTTGCAGTCCGTTCAATGGTGGTCAATCCGGTCGGGTAGGTGTTTCGCGAATGCGATCCGCAGCAGCTACTCCGTATGCTTCGCCCGAGGAGGTCGACATGTCCGAAGACACACCGGCAATTCCGTCCTGGGTGCCCCGAGACACATACCCCTTCGAGCACCGCTATCTCGACCTGGCCGGCGCTCGCGTCCATTACGTCGACGAAGGCATCGGTCCACCCCTGCTACTTCTGCACGGCAACCCCACCTGGTCGTTTCTCTACCGTGAGTTGATCACCAATCTCAGCGGCCAATTTCGCTGCATCGCTTTGGATTACCCCGGGTTCGGCCTCTCACGCCCGGGCCCTGAATACGGTTTCACGCCCGCCGAGCACGCGACAGTCGTCGAGCGATTCGTCACCGAACTCGACCTGTCGGGCGTGACGCTCATGGTGCAGGATTGGGGCGGACCGATCGGGTTCGCGGTCGCGACGCGGCATCCGGATCGGTTCGCCGCGTTCGTGATCGGCAATACCTGGGCCTGGCCGAAATCGGATCTGGGAACGCAGGTGTTCTCCCGGACGCTGGGCGGTCCGATCGGCAGCTACCTGATTCTGCGTCGAAACTTCTTCGTCGAGAGGCTCATACCGCTCGGTGTCCGGCGCCGGAAGCTATCGGAGTCGGTGATGGACGCCTACCGTGGGCCGTTCCCGACGTCCGAGTCGAGGCGTCCGATGCACGTGTTCCCTCGCGAAATCCTCGGCAGCCGACCGTTTCTCGCCGAGATCGAGCGAGGGCTGCCCGCCCTGGGTAACAAGCCCGCGTTGCTGGTGTGGCCGACGAAGGATGTGGCGTTCCGCGAACCGGAGCGTCGCCGCTGGGAGCGGGTCTTTCCCCAGCATCGCACCGTCATCCTGGAGGGCGCGGGCCACTACATCCAGGAAGACGCGCCCGAGCAGATCATCGCCGCGATCCGGGAATGGGCGCCGCAACGCGACGGCGAAGGTTGAACTAGAACCGGGTGGCCGGCGGCGTTGCGGGTGGTGCCGTCTACCAATCCGGCTGACGCGACCGCCAGCACGAACCCGGCCAGCCCAGGCCTCCTCGCAAGGGACTCCCGAACATCGGGGTCCCGGACTCGTGCGAAAAACAACGACAGTGGCTTGACCAGCACCGATGCGGACGCGCAGGCTGAGTGCATGCGGGCCCGCGACGTCGTGGTCGGGCAAACCTATGCGGTGCTGATTCCACACCGGATTTCGCCGGGGCGCCATCTCGACCGTGATCAACCCGGCACGCCGGCGTCGGCGTGGTGGTGGATGAGCGGTACTCGTTTCCGGCTCACCGTCACCGAAGTGGACTCGACCAGCAGTCCGGCCATGGTGGAGGGGCGACCGATCACCGAAGGCAAGAGCATCGAGGTCGTGCTGACCGACGAGCAGGTCACTGCGCTCACTGCGCTGGGTCTGCCCGGTGGCGAATATCGCGTGCGCGGACGATTGGTGGACGACCAGGACCGACCCGTGGGTTTACCCGAGCCCCTGCGCGTCCCGGCTCGCTGGCTGCAGCCCGCCGAGGGGGTCGACCACCGCACGCATGGCAACCTCGATCCCTATTCGGGGTGACCGTGTGTGTCTTCCGCGCCTCAGCCCTCACCAGGCAGTCGATCTCCAGCCCATCGACCAGCCATGCCCGCAGACCCGAAACCAGCGAGAACACCGCACCGCGGCAGCGACCCTGGGTCTGCGGGAATTCGACCCGAGCCGCACTCTGCATCGAGTGGAAGGAGCACATGAGATGCCCGATCCGCTGACTGCGCTGACCCAGGCCGGGGTGTCGATCTGGCTCGACGACCTCAGCCGCGAACGCCTCGCCGACGGCAGCCTCGCCGATCTGGTTCGTGACCGCCACGTGGTCGGTGTGACCACCAACCCGACCATCTTCGCCAAGGCCATTACCGGCAGCAACTGCTACGCCGACCAGATCCACGCGCTCGCGCTGCGGCGGGTGGATATCGCTGCCGCGCTGCGGGAGTTGACCTGCTACGACGTGCGCTGGGCCTGCGATGTGCTGCGCCCGGTGTATGACGCCACCGGCGGGGTTGACGGGCGTGTATCGATCGAGGTCGACCCGCGTATCGCCCACGACACCGACCGCACCGTCGCCGAAGCCCACGCCCTGTGGTGGATGGTGGACCGACACAACCTGTTCGTCAAGATCCCCGCCGCCAAGCAGGGCCTGCCGGCGATCACCGGCTGCCTGGCCGACGGCATCGATATCAACGTCACCCTCATGTTCTCCTTGTACCGCTACCGTGAGGTGATCGACGCTTTCCTGACCGGGCTCGAGCAAGCCCGTGCACGCGGTAAAGACCTCGGTGCCATCCACTCCGTCGCCTCGTTCTTCGTCTCACGCGTCGACACCGAGGTCGACAAGCGCCTCGACGAACTCGGCACCGACCAGGCGGCGGCGCTGCGCGGCCGGGCCGCCATCGCCAATGCCCGGCTGGCCTATCAACTCCACGAGCAAACTCTCGCCAGCGAGCGATGGCAGGCCTTGGCGCAGGCCGGTGCCCACCCGCAGCGTCCGCTCTGGGCCTCGACCGGGGTGAAAGACCATCGCTACGACGACACCCGCTACGTCGTGGAACTCGTCGCGGCCGGGGTGGTCAACACCATGCCCGAGGCAACCCTGCAGGCTGTCGCCGACCACGGCCTGCTCCCCGCCGACAGCATCCACGGCACCTACCCGCACGCCCGGCAGGTGCTCGACGAGCTCGCCGCGGTTGGCGTCGATTACGACGATGTCGTCGCGACCCTGGAAGCCGACGGCGTCGCCAAGTTCGACGCCAGCTGGGACCAACTCGACCTCGCCCACGCCCTCACCGCGCCCGCAGGACGGTGACCGCACGACCGCACTCCCGGCGATCATGATCGCGTGCGCCGGACTCACCAGCGTGGAAACCGCACATGCATTGCACGACAACGGATTCGACAGCCACGTCACACCGACCCGCAACGAGCCGGCGTGGGAACTCGAGGCACCGAGTAGTTGCGGTCGCGGTAGAGACGGCATTGCACGACCAGCCGCTGCCAGCTGCGCCGACGCAGATCCGCTACGGCCGAAACGGGCAACAGCCGCAGACCCGTTCAGTCCGGGACCGCTTACCAGCCACCGCGCATACAGGAACGCCTGGATCAGGCGCTCGCGCTCGACGCGGGGTTTGTCGGGCTGCTCACGCGCGTGCAACGAGCCGTGAGACGATCGGCGTGGCCGCCTGACCCGGCGCCAGGGGTGTCGAGGCGAACTCTGCCTTGATGCCTTCGACCCAGCGCCGGGCGCGCTCGGTGAGCTGGTAATCGTCGGTCTGCAGGTGCCCGCGGGTGACAAGCACGCCGAGTTGGGCGCCCTTGCAGCGTAAGTCGCCCGGCGCCGCGACACGCATGTAGAAGGCCTCGGACTCGTCGATCAGCGAGTCCCAGTCGTTGCCGCAGCGCGCAAAGGAGAGGCGCCCGTCGTCGTCGAGGTGCCACACACCTGTGCGTGGGGTCGCGGTCAAGAGCTCGAGATCCGGCGAGGTCTCCGTGATCATCAGCTGACCCCACACCTCGTCCTCGCCATAGCCCCGCTCCCAGCGCGAGTTGATCTCCTCGATGTCGAGCTCGTACTCCACGTCCATGTACTCGAGCAGGTGGAAGAGGAACAGCGGCATGTCGGCGTAGGTCTCGGTGGTCAAGTTCGTCATCGTGCTTACGCCGCTCAGGCGCGGGTTCACCTCGCCGAGGTAGAACTCGTCCGAGTCCAGGTCGTGCAAGAGGTCCACCTCGAAGTAGCCGCAGTACCCTTCGCGGTGGAGGACGTCGCCCAGCTTCCGCACCATCTCTCGCACGGCGTGCGTCTGTCCAGGCGGCAGCACCCCGCGCCAGATGTCATTGCCGCACCAGCCGCCTTTGTACGGAGTCAGCTCTGGGTAACCGACGAGACTCGTCATCGCGGTGCCGACCACGGTGCCGTGACGGGTCACGGCGCCCTCGAGGCACACCTCGACATTGCGGATGCGCTTCATGACTTTGACTTCCTGATCGACCAGGTCACCGCCGTACTGGTCCCAGTCGCGCTGACCGCGCAGAAAGAACGTCTCCGTGCCGGCGTCGCCATAAGCGGTCTCGACGACGAGGTCGTCTCCCAGCCCAGCGCTCTGCGCGAGCGCAAGCAGTTCGTCGTAGGAGCCGACCCATCCGATCACATTGGGCACGCTCGGCACGCCCGCCTCCTCGGCCAGGCGCGTCATGACGATCTTGGAGCCCAGGCGATGGCGCAGCTCCGCCGACGGGTGCATCACCTCGAGCCCCGCCTTGTGCGCGAGGGCCTGCGTCTCCTCGTCGAGCATCACAAAGCAGGCCTTGCCACCGGGCCCTCGATGCGCGATGAACTCGAGTGTCTCGGGGTCGTACAGGAGGTGGTTGCACACGTCCTCAATGCCACCGTAATCCCGGCGGTCGCGCCGCCGGGGCACGAACACGCGCGGATGTGCGCCCTCGAAAGAGTCAAAGTACGTCAGGTAGAAGAAGTTCCGTACCCAGCGGTCGATGCCTAGGAGGTTGAACGGGGTCGGCGAGATGAAGTACAGCGGTACGGCGTTGGTGTGAAAGAACGCGCGTACGTCCGAGATGCCGTTCAGCACGCGGCGCGACTCGGGCTCAGGCCCGGCTGCGTGCACGATCACGCCAGCCGCGGTGAGGTCGATGCCTGGGCCCGGCGCAGCGACCGCGGCGGGAGCAGGGGCGCTGCGGTGAGCGCGACGATGGTGGGCTCACAGACCTCCATGCCACAAGTGTGCGCCTGCCCATGGCCGTGTGGAAGTGTGGAGTGCCCCAGTACTTCGAGTGCGGAAAATTAAATGTGATTGCATCGTCTTCTCGCATAACCGCAGCTCACCGGGGGTGGGGGCCGTTTCCACGGCCACTCGGTCGACGAAGCAGCCGGCCCACCCGCCACCGCAACGCCCGAGGTCGGATGCTTCGGGCACTGCCGTGCATCGACCGATGAATCGGTCCTGATCGAGGCGGCCGGCGGAGGTCCTCCGCGCGCCTGGTTTTGGGATGACGTGGTCGACACTGTGTCGAGTGTGGTCGACGATGTCGTCGGCGCCGTCATGACAGTGGTTGGCGCCGCCGTGGGGACGGTGGAATAGACAGTCGGAATAGTCGCTGACGCAGTCGGATTCGTGATCGGTGGGATCGAACAGATTCCGATCGTCGGGCGATTCACCGGTGAGGCGATCGACCTTGGCCAGAGCATGGCACTGCCTTTCGTGCAGTTCCTCATCGACGCGAATGTATGGATTGCCTCCCAATGGGTGCGTTGAGGGCCCGTCCACTTCGAAATGGTGTTCGGTTGCGGAAAGTAGCCACATGGCGATCAGATCGACAGGCAGACAAGACTTTTCGATTACGCTTGACAGTGATCCGGAGCGAATCGAACCTGCGATCCAGGGATGAGAACAGAGCAGGGTACCCGACGCTACTGCGGCCACGCGGTCGCCCTGGCTGTGCACCAGGACTAAAATTTGGCACGAGGCGGAGGGATATGACTCAATACCCACCCGATATCGAGATGATCGCCGCGATGCCTCGTGGCGGTCCGGATGCGTCTTGGCTCGACCGGCGGCTAGAGACCGGAAGGCTCGAATACCTCGACAGATACGACGTGCCCGAGCAGCGCAAGCGGAGGATCGTTACGTTCCTCGATCGAGTCGGCAACGTGTTCGGTGACCACGACCGCAACGCACAGCTGGTCGTCGGACGGCTCGCCGGCCTCCGCAATCCGCGGGTGCTCGAATTGGGTGCCGGCCACGGCGAGCTGGCGGCACGAGTGCTCGACCTGCACCGCACCGCCACGGTGACGGTGACCGACCTGGACCCGAAATCGGTTGCCGCGATCGAAGCAGGCCCCCTCGGCGCCCACCCCCGTGCCACCGCCAGGGTCGCCGACGCGACCGCCATCGACGCACCCGACCATAGCTACGACCTGGTCGTGTTAGCGACCTCGATGCATCACCTCCCGCCCAGCCTCGCGTACCGGGCCATCGCCGAAGCCACCCGTGTCGGGAGGAGATTCCTCGTCCTCGACGTGATGCGGCCGCCGGCGATTGCCTTGGCAGTGGTGCCGGTGCTCACCCTCATCCCCGTGATCTTGATCGTGATGGTCTGCTCCTCGCCGTTCGCGGTCGCCCCGGTCCTGCACGACGCGTACATCAGCTTGTTGCGCTCCTACAGCACATCGGCGTTCATGGCACTCGGCAGCGCGGCCGACCCCACGATCACTGTCAAGTTCCTGCCGACGACCAGCGGTCAAGCGGCCGTGCTCTACACCAAGCCGTCGAACGCTCAATTCACCGGCCGCATGCTTCCGGTGACCTACCGCCACTGGGTTGCTGTCGGTGATGGCGCAGGCCCACGCCGTGCCAGGTGATCATGCGATTCAGGTACACGGTCGGACTCGGTGACGGGTGGGGACCAACTTGGGGACCACACGGCTTGCGTCGCAACGAACTTCGCCTGTTCGCGGGTGATCTCGGATTGCACGTGCATGGCGTGCGACGTGCTCGCAGGTTCAAATCCTGTCAGCCCGACAAAGAGCCGGTCTTCGGACCGGCTCTTCTTGTATCTACGTGACTGCTGCTGGCTACCATTGCTACGGCGACGGAGAACGAGGAGCCCCCGATGAGCCTGCACCACCAGCTTGTGGAAGTAGCGGCCGGCATGGACGTACCCGAAGGATTTCGCGCGGACGCGAAAGGCGATGTGATCGTGGTGTCCCCTCAACGACCCGAACACTGGAACATCATCCAGGAGATCGCCTTTCGGGTCCGGCTCGCGGACGCGGAGCTCGCCACCACATCGGACGTGAAGATCGCAGGAACCGGCGAGAACGACAAGGCCCCCGACGTGGCGATCTTCCGCAAGGGTGAGGCCCTCCATGCCCGGAACGCGCTGGCCTTCTTCGAGGTGGTTTCGCCGAGCAGCATCGAGGCCGATTACATCGACAAGGCCCGCCTCTACGCCGAGGCCGGAGTTCCCGAATACCTGATCGTCGATCCAGCACGCGAAACCTGGACACTGCACTCCTGCCCATCCGACGGTGAATATCAGCTCACGTCGACGAAGCCGATCAGCACACCAGTTCGAGTCGCCGATATCGAGTTCGAGCTCTAAGCCTCGATCCACCGACGGTCTTGTGTCCGTTGGTGCCTGATGAACGAGAAAAGTGCCCTTCGAGCTGGGATGATCGCTGTTGTCT
>NZ_JBHZAF010000037.1:0-44273 GCF_042754085.1 Nocardia sp. NPDC059236 | reverse complement strand
TTCCCGGTCAGCAACTCACCCAGCCCGGTCTGTTCGGCCAGCCGCATCACCGGCACCAGACCTGCCAGCGACACGAGATTGCGATCATCGAACACCGCTGACTCCGCGGCGAACCTATGCGAAACTTGCACCCGAAGTGCCCTTCTGAAACCGGACCGATCACTGCCTAGACAACAGCGATCATCCCAGCTCGAAGGGCACTTTTCTCGTTCATCAGGCACCAACGGACACAAGACCGTCGGTGGATCGAGGCTAAGTTCACGGGGTCCCCTGCGGTTGGGGGACACTCGGCCCCCGGATCGAGCTGATCCGGGGTTTCGCCCGGCATAAACTGAAGGGCCGACAACAGGCAATCGCGCGGACGCCAGAACAGAGCAAGCTCATGGCCGCCTCGGACCCGAGGGCAACACAACGCAACCGGCCTCCGGATATCCGGAGGGATCTGGAGGGTACCGGCCTGGACGACCCGCAGGTCATCGGCCGAGGCGGATTCGGTGTGGTCTACCGGTGCTGGCAGCGGGCGCTGAACCGCCACGTCGCGGTCAAGGTACTGACCACGACCAAAGAGGTCGAACCCGAGAACTTCGAGAGGTTCCTGCGCGAGCAGCAGGCGATGGGCACCCTGTCCGGCCACCCACACATCGTGCAGGTCCTGCAGGTCGGCATCACCCGCAGCGGGCTCCCTTACCTCGTCATGCCCTATCATTCCCGTGGTTCGCTCGAGGACCGCATCCGTCGGGATGGTCCCCTTCCAGCCGACGAGTCCGTTGGAATCGCGATCAAATTGGCGGGTGCCCTCGAGACCGCACACCGGGCCGGCATTCTGCATCGTGATGTCAAACCCGGCAATGTGCTACTCACCGACTACGGCGAACCCCAGCTCACAGATTTTGGGATCGCCCGTG
Organism: Nocardia sp. NPDC059236; assembly: GCF_042754085.1. NCBI lineage: Bacteria > Bacillati > Actinomycetota > Actinomycetes > Mycobacteriales > Nocardiaceae > Nocardia > Nocardia sp. NPDC059236. The sequence goes on along the minus strand of NZ_JBHZAF010000037.1, from coordinate 43,368 downwards.
TCGCAGGAGGATTCGAGACTTCCGCCGATGTGTTGACCGGGTCACCGGCGTTCACTGCACCCGAGATCCTCCGATCCCGTGGTCCGTCTGTGGCGTCGGATGTGTACGGGCTCGGAGCAACACTGTTCTGCATGATCACTGGTCATGCGGCGTTCGAGCGCCGCTCGGGTGAGCAGTTGGTGGCGCAGTTCGTGCGAATAGCCGCAGAGCCGATTCCGAATCTACGACCCGACGGCTTCCCTGACGATCTGTGCGCCGCCATTGAGGCGAGTATGGCGCCGGACCCGGCCGGCCGGCCCCACACGGCGATGGCCTTCGGCGAGTTGCTACAAGAGATCCAACGCGCCCGCGGGATGCCGGTACAAGACATGACGTGGGCAGAGGCAACCGATGACCTCCCCTCGCCTCCTCCGGAATCAACAAATCCGTTGGTCGCGATACATCCCCAACTGTCACTGTCGCGGCGCTATCCCACCACTCCCCCGGCTCCCGGAACCAAATATCGTCCAGCAGTATCCACTCGGTCGCTGGTACGTCGGGACAGGCTGATGGATGTGCTGCGACGCGGCTCCCGGCCGCGATTGACTGTCATTCACGCACCGGCGGGGTTCGGCAAGAGCACGCTGGCAGCACAGTGGGCTCGATACCTCGCCACGGAGGAGAACGTCACCGTCACCTGGCTCAACGCTGATCGCGACGACAACAACGTGGTGTGGTTTCTGACGCACCTGATCGAAGCGATTCACCGTGCTGACCCCACACTTGTACCGTCGTTGGACCGGATGTTGGAAGAGCAAGGCGAGTCAGCCATCCAGCACGTCCTCACAACACTGATCAACAACGTCCATGAACATCGTGTACGCGTCGCGGTGGTAATCGACGACTGGCACCGAGTGACCGATACTGCCGCAATCGGTGCCCTGCGATTTCTGCTGGAGAACGGCTGCCACCATCTGCAGATCATCGTCACCAGCCGATCATCAGGCGGATTGCCGCTTGCCACCATGCGAGTTCACAACGAACTGGTCGAAATAGACTCCGCAGCTCTACGTTTCGATGTCAGCGAAACGAAGACCTTCCTGGTGGAAACCAGCGGTATTCAGCTCACTGGTGACGAGGTCGCCGAACTACGATCCTGTACCGAAGGATGGGTTGCGGCATTGCAATTGGCATCTCTGACGCTGCGCGAAAACCCGACGCCGGCCGACCTCATCAGCCACCTGACGGGTCGGCACCACACCATTGCAGAGTATCTGGCCGAGAACGTCTTGGACGCCGTTGAACCCGACCTTCTCGACATACTCATGGAAACCTCACTGCCCGAACGGATATCCGGTGCCCTGGCGAACGCACTGACTGGAACTCAGCGCGGACAAGCACTGCTCGAGGAGATCGAGCGGCGCGACCTGTTCCTACGCCGCATCGACGACGACGGGTTGTGGTTCAGATACCACCACCTGTTCGCGCAATTCCTGCGGCAGCGCCTGGACCGTGATCGACCCGAGCGCGTGCCGGCGCTGCATCGCGCTGCCGCCGCCTGGTTCGACGCCCATGGCATGCTGAGCGAGGCGATCGACCATTCCCTTGCGGTTGGCGACGAGGACCGAGCGGTGGATCTGGTCGAGGCCCACGCGATGGATCTCGTTCAGCACGCCCAACTCGCGACCTTGGTCGGACTGGTCGCCAAACTTCCGCCGGCCCGGATGGTGGATCGCCCTCGGATCCACATCGCAGTCGCCTGGGCTTATATGTTGCTACGCCAGCTCGGTGATATGAATACAACGCTGCGCGTGGTTCGAAAATCGCTGGAGGACTCCGGCCAGGGGATCACTTCCGACCTCGCGGTCGAAGCAGCTCTCATTGCAGCTTCCGCGCAAGCGTTGGGCGACAGACTGGACGGTGTTGACGCAGCTGTCACAGAGTGCTTGTCACGCACCGACACACTCAGCCCATGGGTACTCTCTGTGGCGGCAAGCACAGCAGCGTTTCTGGCGGTCTATCGATTCGAATTCGACCGCGCGCGGGCTTGGCACGACTGGGCCGCACCGTACTATCAGCAGGTCAGCGGAACCTTCGGTTCGATGTACAGCCACTGCTTGGCCGGACTCGCCGCGCGCGAGCAACTCGACATTCGTACCGCCGAACAGAGTTTCCGCAAAGCCCGGCATCTGGCGGCTGTGTCGGCCGGTGAGCATTCGTATGCGGCGCGGTTGGCCGGCGCGCTGCTGGGCGAACTTCTGTACGAGCGCGATCAGCTCGATGCCGCCGAGCAACTACTGGACGAAGTCTACGAACTCGGAATCGAAGGCGGAGTGGTGGAATTTCTGATGGCGGCGTTTGCGACCGGCGCCCGGATCAAAGCCCTCCACGGAGACCTCGAGGCCGCAGCCCGGCGGCTGGACGAGGGCGCACGAACAGCGAGGGAGCTTTCCCTCCCGCGCCTGTCCGCACGTATCACCACCGAACGGATCCGGCTTGGATTCGCCGCACCAGGCATCGACGAAAACATCAATGGCGACAACGGAATTGCGAAACTGACAGCCGAGCTGAACGAGGATTCGGCGATCCGCTTATTGCTCCGGGACCATATGCCCGACCGAGTCGATATTGCCTGCGTACGGGCCGAACAGTTGCGGTCCTCCGTCGACGCCGAGCAGCGGCCCCGGGCCGCGCTCTACGCGCGCTTGCTGCTCACGTCCTGCCTCGCCACCGCGGGTCGGATCGACGAGGCGAAGGACGCACTTGTGCCGGCGCTGGCAACGTGCGCAGACCTCGGTCTGATTCGTCCGCTGCGTGATGAGAGCCCTGCGGTCATCTCGCTGATCCGTACGCTCGAACATGACCTCCGCGCAGGTCTTTGGCACGACAACTGGCCGACCGTGTCCGGGGCATTCCTGCTGGCCGTATTGGATGACTGAGCGCAGTAAGTGCAGATCAGCCGGCTGCCAGAATTGAACACAGTCCTCACCTTCCCGCACTGGGCGCATGGCTTCCGCGGAATCGCCCGCACATGGCCGCGCCGTCCTGGCACGGCTGGATGTCGGCTGCGGCCACAGACGGAGCATCGGTCATGGCCCGCGGGCACGGCGGCGGTCGCAGGCGCGACAGATCAGCCTGCAGGGTCAGGGTCAGGGTCAAGACCGGGGGCGAGGAAGCCGCCGAACTGCATCGCCACCAGATCTTCCGAGCCCGAAATGCCTAATGCGCCTGTGACATTCGAGCAAGTCGGCGCTGCAAGAGATACGGCCAGTGTTCGCCCAGAGCGTCAGCCGAATGCGGACACCGCCCCGGCACGCCCTGAGATCAACAGGCCGAAAGCCACCGCAGCGACGGCAGAGTCCCTGGTCACCGCAGTGACCAGGGACTCGCGATTCGCCGACGCTCAGCGACCGACAAACAAAGGCGTGGTCCGATCGCGGCTGGCTGCGATCCCGATGCGGCAGTCTTCAGTGGCCCATTGCTTGGCCTGCTCATCCAGCTCGCGCTCAGTTGCCGCCGCGACTTCGTCGGCGAGATCGCCCCGCATTGTCACCTTCATAGACCGTACGGTCAGCGGTGCCGACGCCGCGATTTCGTTGGCAAAGGCAAGGGCGCCCGGCAGTGGGTCTTCGCCGTCCACAAGGCGGTCCGCCAGCCCGATCTCGACAGCTTCGACGCCGCCGACCTTCCTCGCGGTGTAGAGCAACTCGGTCGCCTTCTGCCGCCCGACGAGGGCCGGCAAACTGGCACTCAGGCCGAAGCCCTGATGGAAACCGAGTGCGGCAAAGTTGGCGTGGAAGCGCGCCGAGGCGACAGTCACCCTGAAGTCCGCCGAGCAAGCCAGGCCCAGTCCGCCGCCGACCGCCGCACCCTGTACGGCTGCGACGACCGGCATCCCGATGCGAAAGAGCCGCCGCGCTTCGCGGTAGAGCCGTCTAGAGGCTGCCGCACGATCCTCGATTGCGCCGGCCCCGCCGAAATCCGCCCCAGCGCAGAAGTGCTTGCCCTCGGAGGCGAGCACAGCAGCCCTGCATTTCTGCATGTCGAGCTCCTCGAGCGCGTCGGCAAGCTCCTGAATCAATGCGAGATCGAAGAAATTTGCCGGGGGGCGGTGCATCGTTACCACCGCGACGTGTTCACGGTGGTCGACCGTGACGACATCCTTGTCTGCCATCGTTCTCCTCGGTGCCGGTATGGGTCGGTATCGCGCAGATCTCTAGCGGGCGACCCGGCGGAAAGGCGTGTACGAGACCTTGATGCCGTAGGTTTCCCGGAACTTGTCGCTGAGCTCGCCGAGCATGGTGACCGACAGCATCTCGGTCGAGGCCGCGAAGTCCTCCTGGCCGGCGGCCGTCCGCTCCATGTGCTTCCAGATGGCGTCCTCGTTCTCATACTGCTCGTGCTGGTAGTACGTCCCATCGGCGCCCTGGAAGATCTCGTACCCGAGGACGTAGGGCTCCTCGGCCTCGGTGATCGGAAAGACCTTGTCGAGATACGCCTGGTAGCGGTCTTCCATGCCAGGCTTGACGTTGTAGCTGAACAGTGCGTCGATCATTCTGTTTCTCCTTATTTTGCGGATGGTTAGGGAATCGGCAGCATTTTGCTGATAGTCAGGGAATCGGCAGCCGAGGAACGCTCTGCGTTGACGGCACGCTGTCGCCGAACCGTATGTGGGGTGTGACCTCGACCAATGTTCCGTTGGGCGCGGCATTTCCGCTCCCGACATCGACGCGGCGCGGCGACATCAAATCGTTCACACTCGCGCCCTCCAGCTTCGAAGCAACACCCAACGTTGTCGACTGATGTCCCCAGCCGTGGGGCGCGCAGACCACACCCGGCATGATGTCCTCGGTCAACTCCAGGTCGAGCGTGATGACACCCTCCGGCGTGGACACATCGACCTGATCCGCGTCGAAGATCCCGCGGTCCCCAGCATCGAGCGGGTTCATCAGCAGAGAACACCGGTTGCCCGTCCCCACGAGCCGGGACACGTTGTGCATCCACGAGTTGTTCGACCGCTGCTGGCGGCGCCCGATCAGCTGCAAGCCTTCGATGCGCTCGTCGAGAATTCGCCGGATGTGCGGGGCCAGCTCGGCCACCGGCTCCGGCAACAACTCGATGTGCTGGTCCGCGGTCCGGACGATGTCCGGCAGCAGTGGGACCATCGGCCCGAAGTCGATGCCGTGCTCTGCGGCCGACACTCGTTCGAGGTTGATGCCGTCGCCGTCACCGAAGTGGTCGCCGAACGGCCCTGTCCGGAAGTACAGATCGAGCAGGCGTTCCGGGTCGGAGTTGCCGTGGAGCATGGGCAGCAGTTCTTCGGGATCCCGGCCATACACATCACTGTCCGGGTTCTCCGTGAATCCGCGGATCGTCTTGAGCAGCACATTTTGTCGCAATGCGAGGACGTCACCGGGCGGATCGGTGGCCATCGCGCCAATGCGCATCAAGATCTCGTCGTCACCCGGTTGGCCTTCGGCCATGGGAAGCATCGGCGGCGAGAACCGGGCGTACGAACGCACGGCGAACTGTTGGCTGTAATACGGATAGAAGGCGCGCTCGAGACCTGCGGGGGACGGAAGGATGACGTCGGCGTGACGGGTCGTCTCGTTGACGAAGACGTCCAGGCACACGACAAGCTCGAGGGCATCCAGAGCCCGGTCGAGGCGAGGCCCTGCGCCTGGTATCGACAGCACCGGGTTGGCGCTGTGGGTGATCAGAGCCCGTATTTGCCCCGGTCCGGGGGTCTCCATCTCCTCGAGCATTGCTACCGCAGGAAGCTCACCGAAGACCTCGCGATATCCGCTCACCCGACTACGCCACCGACCGAGCGCGGGAGGACGCCCGAGCGGCACCTTCAGCGCGTTGAGGCCCGTTGCCGGACGGCAGAACATCGCACCTCCGGGCCGGTCGATGCTCCCGGTCAGGATGTTGACAACATTGAGCCCCCACGCAGCCACCGTCGCGAGTTCTTGGAGTACGACGCCTACTCGCCCGTACACCACCGATCGCTCTGTCTCCGCGAGCCGATGCGCCAGCTCTCGGATCCAAGTGGCACTGACCCCCGACCTCTCGCTCACAGCCTCGGGCGTGAAGTCCGCAGTGAAGTCCCGCACGCGTTCGAGGCCGTTCACCATGCCGGCAGCCACCCCGAGATCGACCAGGTCGTCTGCGAACAGGGTGTTTATCAAGGCAAGCAGTACCAAAGAGTCTGTACCAGGCCGGATGAACACATGTTCGCTCACCAGCCGACTGGTCTCGTTGGCTCGTGGATCGAGCAAAATGACGTCGCCACCGCGTTGCCGAATACTGGTCAGCCGCTTTCCCCAGCCGGGCGCGGTCGCCAGACTCCCATTCGAGATCGCCGGGTTGGCTCCGAAGACCACGAGTAGGTCGGTGCGATCAATATCCGGCATTTGCAGATCACCCGGATGGCCGTACATGAGCAAGGCCGCGAGCTGCTGCGGCCAAGCATCGATCGAACCCGCCGAATACCGGTTCTTGGTCTTGAGCAGCCGGAGGAGCTGCGGGACGTACATCGCTGCGGCCAAATTGTGCGAGTGCGGGTTGCCGACAAAGGTAGCGACCGCGTCCGGACCGTGTTCCGCGATGATCTTCGGAAGCTTGTCCTGCACAACTTGGAAGGCCTCTTCCCAGCTCGCAGGAACGAGGCGGTCGCCTTTCCGTACCATCGGTTGGCGCAATCGATCCGGGTCTGCATCCGCTTCGACCAGCAGTGCGCCCTTCGGACAGATGTGGCCCTTGCTGACCACATCCAGCTGATCAGGCTTTACCTCGAGTCGACCCTGACGGCCGGGACCGATCAGCAGTCCGCAGCCGGCCTCACACAGGTGACAATTCCGGCCATGCACCGAACTCATCCGATCAATCCTCCTTGATCGCCCGCTGATGATTCCCTGGAAACTCCACGAGAAAGCGGATTCAACGCGGCGCCTCCTATTCGCTTCCTCGCGCCGATGCATCTATCGCAGGCACCGCGGTCGCCAATTCAAGAAGCTTCAGCCGATCCACAACCTTCTCGCGTGGGCGCTCACGACTCCCCGAGGATCGCTCGTACGCGTCGATCCTCAACCACCCGTCCCAGCCGAAGGCATCGTCGACCACGGGCGGAAGTTCGGACGGGGTGTCCAATACGCCCGACAGATAGTCATCCAGAAGGGCGGCCACCGTCTCACCAGCGCAAGTCTTGTTCGTGCCAATCACGCCAGATGGGCCCCGCTTGATCCAACCCGAGGTGTAGACGCCGAGAATCGGCTTGCCCTCCGGGTCCACGACTCTTCCCGATGTGTTCGGAATGCGCCGGGTTGCAGCGTCGAACGGTACCCCTGGGATCGGCTCCCCGCGGTACCCGATCGAGCGCAGGACGAGGCCGCAGTCGATCTGCTCGAACTCACCGGTACCGACCGCACGCTGATTACCTGCGTCATCGACAAGGATCTCGTTGCGCTCCAAGCGAATTCCTGTCGCCTTGTCGGTCCCGAGGACCTCTACCGGCGACGCAAGGTAACGCAGGGTGATCGACTTCCGTCCGTTCGAGCGCACGCGCCGGGCATAACGCTGTGCAATCTCGATCTTGAAGCGAAGCTGCTCGTTTCCCCGCTCGTGGGCCATTGCAGTGGTCACCGCATCCAAGGCAGTCTCGCGCGGGTGTGCGAGCACGTCCACGCCTCGCAGATGCTCGAGTTCTATCAGCTCTTTCGTCGTGTAGGCGGCATGCTCGACACCACGCCGACCGACGACCAGCACCTCCTCGACGGCGCTACCGGCGAGCAGTTCAAGCGCCCGTCCGCTGATGTCCGTCCGGCGAAGGCCGTCCAAGTCGGAGACGAGGATGCGCGCGACGTCGAGCGCGACATTCCCGTTCCCGATCACCACCACACGCGGATGCGACAAGTCGAACTCGCGCCCACTGTGGTCGGGATGCCCGTTGTACCAGCCAACGAAATGCGTGGCCGGATGGCTCCCGGGCAGATCCTCGCCCGGGACGTCCAGCCTGCGGTCGGATGGGGCACCGACGGCGTAGAGCACCGCGTGGTGGCTGGCCGCCAACTGCTCGTGCGTAACGTCTCGACCAACCGAGGTGTTGAAGTGGAACGTCACCCCGCGCCGCGAGGCAGTGCGTCCGAATTGCCGGAGAACCCGCTTGGTCCGCAGGTGGTCGGGCGCAACCCCGAACCGGGCCAGCCCGAATGGGACGGGCAGCCGTTCGTACACGTTCACGGTAGCGTCCAGGCCGCGACGCGAGAGGAGCGACTCGATCGCAAACATCGCCGCTGGGCCCGCCCCGACGACAGCGACACGAAGCGGCTCCCGCTCGGTCACTGTCACCGGTAGCCCGGGAAGGGGCAGCTCCCTCCTGGCGTACGAGCGCGCACTGTAGTGGAGGCGGTTCAGCTCGATGAATGCCCGGTCTTCCTGCTCGAGCGTGGCATCGGACGAAATGGCGTCGACCGGGCAAACATCGACGCAGGCCCCGCAGTCGACGCAAACCGCCGGATCGATATAGAGCATCTCTGCGGTCTTGTAGCCCGCTTCGCCCGGTGACGGATGGATGCAGTCCACCGGGCACGCCGACACGCAGGCGGCATCATTGCAGCAGGATTGGGTGATTACGTGAGGCACCGTGCGCCCCTTCCTGCACCGGCTCGCACTGCGTCCGCCACGACCTCGCACCTACGTGTCACGGAACCGGTTCGAGATCGAGATCGAGGTTCAGCGCAGCGACTGTTCGACGGTGGCTGCCGGCAGTGCCGAGCAGTTCCTTGTCGACCTGGGCTCGGCGCCAATACAGGTGCGCGTCGTGCTCCCAGGTGAATCCGACGCCACCATGTGTATGGATCAGCGTCTGGGCGGACCGGTTCAGCACGTCGGCTGCGTAGGCGCCGGCGGCAGCGGCGTAGAGGCCAAGGTTCTCCGGCTGGGCATCGGCCGACCAGGCGGCCAGCCATACCAGCGAGCGCAGCTGCTCCTCACCGACGTAGGCGTCGACCAGAGCATGCTTTACCGCCTGGAAACTGCCGATCGGGCGGTTGAAAGTATGCCGGGTCAGAGCATAAGCGCGGGCCAGCTGGTTCGCCTGAGTCGCTGCCCCCAAGTCCTCCGCTGCCAGCAAGACCACGGCAATGTTTTTTGCCCGGTCCCAGGCAGGCTGAACTGGAGCCTCAGCCGAGAGGATGCGGGCCGGAGCGCCACTGAGTTCGAACACTTCGAGACCCCGTGTGGCGTCGAGCGGCTTCGGGCCGATACGGCGAACCGCCGTGCTCGAGCCAGTCAGGTCAACCGCGACCACAACCGGGCCGGCCTCGGTCTCGGCCAGCAGGATGACGTCGGTCGCTGCAACGCCGTCGAGCACTGGCGCAGTCCTGCCGTGGACCGCGCCGGCCTGATCGAGCCGAAACTGTTCGGCGGGGTGCCTGGTGCAATCCGCGACGACGACATTCCGTTCGCCGGTGAGACCGGCATCCAAGAGAGCCAACGCTTCGGGTGAGCCGAGCATCTCCAAGAGGGTGACCGCCCGGCCGGCGAAACTCACAAGCCGTGCGGGAGTCAGGTGCTTGCCGGCCTGCTCCGCGACAACCGTGAGGTCCAGGACTGTTCCGCCGCCACCGCGCGACTCGTCTGCGAGCAACTCCATGGCTCCCAGCGAGGCCCACGCCTCACTTTTCGGGAAGGGAATGTCGTGTTCGAGTGCGGCGCGCGCGTACTCCAAGCCCGAGTGCTTGGCGAAGGCATGCCCGGCGACCTCGGCGAACTCGATTTGGTCCTCCGATAGATTGAATTTCATCACGCACCGTCCCGAGATTTGGCAGGCGAAGTGTTCGACGCGGCAGAAGCTGTCACTCGAGGCTCCGCCGGGAGCCCGAGAATCCGTTCGCCGAGGATGTTCTTCATGACCTCCGGCGTTCCTCCGGCCAGTGAAAGCCCCGGCGCGAACATCGCGACGTGCTGCCAGTGGTTGGTGCCATCGGGACCGGCCGCGAAAACGGCGCTCTCACCCTGGAGCGACAGTCCGAGGCTGCTGACTCTCTTGAGGAGGGCCCCGAGGGCAAGCTTGCCGACGCTCCCCTCCGGACCGGGCTCCTCGCCCTGGGACATCCGCGAGATCAGTCGGTTGCCAGTCATTCGGCACGCCAACGCCTCGATCCAGCAGGCGGCGTACTCCTGGAGCACCAGCTCGCGACTGCTCACCGCGAGCTGCGGCAGCGCCTTCTTCACCTCCGCGGTCAGGGCCCCGGGTCCTGCCCCATAGGTCGACCCGTCGCCGCCGACGACATACCGCTCGTTCATAAGCATCGTCAAGGCCACGGACCAGCCCTGCCCCACTTCACCGAGTACAGCGTCCGAGGGGAGCACGACGTCCTCCAGGAAGACCTCGTTGAACGCCGCGTGACCGGTCATCTCGCGCAGCGGACGTACCGTGACGCCTGGAGCCGACATGTCGATGATGAAAGCGGTGAGGCCCCGGTGACGGTCCGCGGGACTGCCGGTCCGGGCGAGGACCACCCCGTAGTCGGACCAATGGGCGCCGGTGTTCCAGACCTTCTGGCCGCGCAACACCCAGCCATTGTCGATGGGGAGAGCCTTGGTCGATACCGCCGCGAGGTCACTGCCTGCACCGGGCTCACTGAACAGCTGGCACCAGATCTCCTCGCCCGTGAGGATGTTGGTCAGGTATCGATTCTTCTGTTCGTCGGTACCGTGGGTAATGATCGTCGGCCCACAGAGGCCAACACCCATCCATCCGATCAGCCGTGGAGCCTGTGCGCGGTCCAGCTCCTCGTTGATGATCAGCTGCTGGACGACCGACCCGCCGGCGCCGCCGTACTCCTTCGGCCATGTCACACCGACAAGCCCGCCGGAGTAGAGGACGGACTGCGCATTTTTCAGGGCGGCAACGGTGTCCGCGGACGCTCCGCGGGCCGAGACCAACGAGGCAAGGTTCGCCTCGATGAACTCGCGCACGACGTGGCGGAATGCGCCTTCTTCTGGGCTATCGCTGATATCCATCGGTCCCCCGCTCAGCGGTAGCGGAGGCGGGCGGCTGCATCGAGCCGGACGACCTCGCCATTCATATAGGTGTTCTCGAGCAGGTGCAGAGTCAGCGCCGCGAACTCCTCAGGCTGTCCGAGCCGGGCCGGAAAGACGACGTCTCGAGCCAGCTTCTCTTTGAAAGCCACCGGATCAGCGACCTTGTTGTAGATCGGGGTGTCAATGAGACCCGGGGCAATTGCGTTGACACGGATGCCGGCGGGTGCGAGGTCACGCGCGGCCGGAAGGGTCATCCCCACGATTCCGCCTTTGGAAGCCGAGTAGGCCACCTGACCGATCTGTCCGTCGAAGGCCGCTACTGAGGCCGTGTTGACAATCGCGCCTCGCTCGCCGTTCTCGTCCGGTTCGTTGGTCGACATAGCAGTGGCGGCGATCCGCATGCAGTTGAAGGTGCCGATGAGGTTGGTCGTGATGATGCGCGTGTAGCGCTCGAGCGAGTACGCGCTCTCGTAAGTACCATCGCGGCCGATGATCCGGGCAGACCCGCCGAACCCGGCGCAGTTGACCAGCACCCGCAGCTCACCGAGTTCGCGGGCTCGGTCCACTGCCGCGATGACCTGGTCCTCACTCGTGACGTCCGTGCTGACGAAATGCGAGCCGGACTCCTGCGCAACCGTGTCGCCCTTGTCCTTCTGGACGTCGGCGATCACGACCTGAACCCCGCGGCTCGCCAAGGAGCGCACAACACTTTCTCCCAGGCCGGACGCACCGCCGGTGACCACCGCTGAAGCACCGGTGAACTTCATGAACACTCCTTAGCAAGATGATGCGCGAACCGTTCTCCGGGTTCGCAGCGAATATTTGACGGATGAAGAGAAGCCTCCGAGGAGGGACGTTCGGCGGATCTACTTCTCCGCTCGACGGTCCCGCTCCTCGATCTCGGACGGCATCAGACGTATCGAACTGACCCCCGCGTGTTCGATCAGGCCACCACGGAAGTGGAAGATCCACCGCATCCGCACGGTGTCGTCCGAAGACTTGGCGTTCTCGTACTTCGAATACCCCGGCACCGCGATCCGCCCGTATACGGTGAGGCGGCGGTCGTTCCCCTGCACCCACAGCTCCGGCTCGCCGAAGTCGATACCCTTCGGCCGCGACTCCCCGAACGCTCGCAGCGCCGCAGGTCCCTCAGTGTGTCGACCACTGCCGTCGTCGAGGGAGCCATCGTCGGTGAACAGCGCCGCAAGGCCCTCTCCATCGCGGTTCTCCAGACACCTGAAATAGGTCCGCGCGGCTTCCCGCTGGCTCTCCTGAATCTCCACCATTCAACTCCTTTGTCTGGGCGTTACTCGATCAAGCGGCTGGACTTGCTTTGTCCGGTTGTTCCACAGGCCCCGTCAGCCCACTCGGTACCTCGATAAGGCTCAAGAACCTTTCGCGGTGGGCAGCCGGAGATCCCAGGAAGAATTCGCTCGACTTGGCTCGTTTGAAATAAAGGTGAGCGTCGTGCTCCCAGGTGAAGCCGACTCCGCCATGGACCTGGATGGTCATCGCAGCAGTAGATACAAAGGCGTCCGAGCAGAGCGCTTTGGCCATGCTCGCGTGGGCGGGAAACTCTTCGGCACCCGCGGCAGCGTCCCATGCCGCTCGGTAGGCCGCCGACCGTGCGGATTCGACGTCCAAGAGCGCATCCGCACACATGTGCTTGATCGCCTGGAACGATCCGATCGGACGCCCGAATTGGTGCCGTACCTTGGCGTACTCGACGCTCATGTCCAAACACTGCTGCGCGCCACCGACCTGCTCCGCGGCCAACGCGACACTCGCCAGGTCGAGGACCCGCTGCAGCACCGGCTCAGCTGCGCCCTCCTCACCCACGAGAACCGCCGGGGTGTCATTGAGGACGACAGTTGCGAGCCGACGGGTTGAATCCAGCGCCTCCTGCGGCGTGCGGACCAGTTGGGAAGCTCCGCCCTCACAAGCGAAGAGCGATATTCCGCGCGAAGTACGAGCCGCCACGAGGATCAAGTCCGCGACCATACCGTCGACGACGAAGCACTTCTCGCCATTGAGCCGCCAGTTGCCCTCGCTCTCCCAGGCCGATGCGCGCACGTCGGTCGCCGACCACGACCCGCTCGACTCCGCGAGCGCGAGCGTCGCCACGATGCTGCCGTCCGCAATCGACGGGAGGTACTCCCGCTGTGCCTTCGCGTCACCGGATTCCATCAGCGCGGTTGCGCACAACGCCACCGTCGAGAAGAAGGGCGCGCAGAGCAGCGACCGGCCCATCTCTTCGAATGCAACCAGCAGCTCGACCCAGCTGCACCCGGCACCTCCGAACTCCTCCGGGATGTGCAATCCGTGGAGTCCGAGTTCGCCTGCCATCTGAGCCCAGACGGCCTTGTCATAGCCCGATGGGCTGTCCATCAAGCGCCGAACCTCGGCAGGTCCCGACTTCGCCGAAAGAAATCGCCGAAGTGCAGCGCGAAATTCCTCCTGCTCACTACTGAATTCGAAGATCACAGCACCGACTCCACTCTCATGCTGCCGAGCGTAACCCAATTCGACATGCATGTCGAGTTGCGCTCCCCCTCCCCCGGCAGACCCCGATCCACGCATGGCGACCAAGTCGACAATGATGTCGATCAGAGCCTATGCTCGTCACGTGAGCGAAGAAGCAGGACGGGTTCCCGCGGTCAGCGCGCCGCAAGTGAGCACAGTCCCGACGTTCTGCCGAATCTGCCCCGGCATGTGTGGCTTGCTCGTCACCGTCGAGGACGGCGTTGTCGTGGGTTCGATGGGCGACCGTGACCATGCCGCGACCGAGGGATACTGCTGTCGCAAGGGACGCAACATCCACAAGCTGCACACGAAACCGGACCGCTTCCTCCAGTCGCAGCGCGGCAATCGCCGCGGCGGTTTCGTGCCGATCGAGACGGCGACAGCGATCAGCGAAATCGGTGAGCGCCTGAGTCAGATCCGCCACGAACACGGACCCGACTCGATCGGCCTCTTCCTGGGAACCCAGGCGTATCAGGCGACGCCGACCATCCCCGTGGTAAAGGCGTGGCTGCGCGCCATCGGCACCCGGAAATACTTTCGGACTGTCTCCATAGACCAGTCCGCCAAATCGATAGCTGTAGGCAGGCTCGGGGCTTGGGCAGCCGGGAACCAGCGATTCGACGAGTCGGATGTATGGCTGTTCGCGGGCACCAACCCGATTGTGTCGATGCAGGGCGGGCCGGCGAGCTTCCCGATCCATCGCGGACGACGCGCGCTTCGTGAGGCGCGTGAACGCGGTATGTACATCATTGTCGCGGATCCTCGCCTGACCGAGACCGCCCGCGAGGCGGACTTGCACCTGCCGCTACGCCCTGGCACCGATTCGCTCCTCGCCGCGGCGATTCTCCACGTCATCCTCGAGGAGAACCTTCACGACGCTGAGTTCTGTCGTGACCACGCCACCGGGCTGAGCAAACTCGCGAGGGCTCTCGAGCACATCACACCGGGCTCGGTTTCCGCAGACACCGGCGTCGACCCCGGCGACATTGTGCTGGCGGCCCGCCGTTTCGGAACAGCCACCCGCGGAATGGTCACGACTGGGACCGGCCCGGATATGAGTGTGTGGTCCAACCTCAACGAACATCTATGGCAGTTGCTCAACGTCATCTGTGGCCGCTTCCCCCGTGCCGGTGAGCTCCAGGCCGAGTATGGCGTGCTCACGTCCAGCCAGTCCCGCCAGGCGGAGGTAGTGCCGCCCGGTCGACCGTGGGAGTCCGGCTATCGCAGCCGACTGGGGTACGGTCTGCTGGCCGGCGACCTCCCCACTGCTTCGCTGCCTCGCGAAATCACCGAACCCGGGCCTGACCGGATCCGAGCGTTGGTCGTCGTGGGCGGCAACCCCTTGGCGGCGATCCCGGACCCCGCATCGGTCCGAACAGCATTTCGGCAACTCGACCTTCTCGTGGCCCTGGAGCCGTTTCCGACCGAGACGGCGGAGCTGGCGGACTACGTGCTTGCTCCACGGATGATCCTCGAGCGACCGGACATGACCCGGATGTTCGACGAGTGGTACGACAAACCCTTCGGCCAATACACGCCCGCGGTGGTCGAGGGACCAGCGGAGACGATAGAGGATTGGCAGTATCTCGCCCGTATCGCCGGCGCCATGGGACTACCTCTGACCATCGGGTCGTTCGAGGTCAGCAACAGCGAGAGCGCCGTTACCACCGAGCAGCTTCTCGATCACTTGTCGCGCAAGGGGCAGGCTGATCTGAAGGAACTTCGTCGACGACCGCACGGTTACGTATTCGGCAACGCGGCACGCCCCGTTGTCGCCCCGGCCGCGAGCTCGGCCGGGCGCTTCGACATACTCCCGGACGACGTCGCCGACGAGCTCCGCGCTGCGCTTGCCCGGGAGCGGATCACGCTGGCCGCCGCGGACGCCCGACCGGATGAAGCGCTGCTTACTGTCCGACGGACGCAGGGGGTCATGAACAGCCTCGGCCGGGACGTCATAACAATGACTCGGACGCCCTACAATCCCTGCCATGTCCATCCGACGCAGCTGAGCGCGGTCGGCGCAATGACGGGCGATCTGCTTCTGCTCGAGACGCAACACGGTCGAGTCATCGCCGTAGCGGAAGCGGACGACACAGTTCAGCTCGGAACGGTGACCTTGGCCCACTGTTTCAGACCGCAGGATGATGGCGATCCAGGCCAGAGCGGCGCGAATCCCGGGGCGCTCATCTCCTTGCACGAGGTTGCGGAGACGATCAACGCCATGCCGCGGTTGAGCGGCGTCCCGGTCCGCCTCGCGCGGTATCGCGCCGATTGATCCGGGACCTTCCGCAGGCGCCGGACCGTGCGCCGCATGCCGATCCCCACGGCCGCTCGGGGCAGCTGTCGCAGCAGAAGCCGAAGTCCCGTGCACTTCATATCTTGTCGAACCCAGGAGGAATAGCGATGACCCCGTCCCACACGAAGCCCCGAGGCACGATGAGCGCTTGGGTTATGGACGGGCCAGGAGAGCCGGTCGAATGCCTGCGGATCGAGGAGAAGCCCATCCCCGACCCCGGCCCCGGGCAGGTACTGATCAAGGTGGCCGCAGTAGGGATCAGTTACGGCGACCTCCTCCTGAGTCGCGGGGAGTACCAGGAGGGCGCAAGTTTTCCGTTCACGCCCGGACAAGAGGTGGTTGGGGAGGTCGTGGCCAGTCACGCTGATGCACCCACCGCGGTGGGGACGCGGGTCATCGCATTGCCGGCCCAGCGTAACGGGGGCCTCGCGGAGTACTGCCTTGCCGATCAAGCCGGGGTCTTCCCCGCCGGAGACTCGCTGAGCGACGCCGGCGCTGCGGCATTCCCCATCGCCTTCCATACCGCTTGGTTCGCCGTGCATCGCCAGGGAAGACTCCAGCCTGGGGAGACTATGGTCGTGCACGCTGCGGCGGGTGGGGTAGGCGCTGCTTGCGTCCAGCTCGGCGTGGCAGCGGGGGCGCGGGTTATCGCGGTCGTCGGCGGCGAGGCCAAGGTCGCGCTCTGCCACAAGCTCGGCGCGCATGTCGTCGTCGATCGCCTCGTCGAGAACTTTGGCGAAGTGGTCCGGCGGGAAACGAACGAGCGCGGTGCCGACGTCATCATCGACCCGGTGAACGGTGACGTGTTCGACCAGTCACGGCGAGTGATCGCTTCGGAGGGTCGGCTCGTTGTCGTCGGATTCGTGGGCAACCGAATCGCCGAACTACGGACCAACCACGTACTGCTCAAGAACTACTCGGTCACCGGCGTCAATCTGTCGTACTACTACAACGACAGCAACGCGATCGAGCTCGTCCGAGCGGCACATACCGAGCTGCTCGAACTCCACCGGCAGGGCTCGATTGTGTCCCTGGTTCAGCGGGAGATCCCCTTCGAAGCGGCTGCCCGGGCGATTTCGGACATCCAATCGATCTCTACCTGGGGTCGCACGGTGGTTCGGCCGCCCACGCCACGCCGGTAATCACAGACAGCAACGACTCACAGACAGCGATGAGATTGGCGGCGTGGATCTCCGCCAGTGTCATCGGAAATTTCGGATAAGCGTGCAACTGACATCACCGGCTGGCCCGGTGCAAGGCCCAGGCCTCGTGCCACGGCGAGGGCCCAGGCGCGCGGGTCAGCTTTGTGAAGGGTTGAGGTTCCTCACCAGATCGCGTGGACGACGGTGGCCAGCTCCTCCGGGCTGACGGATCGTCCGAGTGTGCCGCCCAGCGTGACCTGTTCGTGTAGCGCCGGGATGACATCGTCAAGGTCAGACTCCAAGATGCCCAGGTCGAGATCCCGAACTCTGGTGGGAACGTCGAGATCGGCGATGAACGCTGCCAGCGCGTCCACACTGGCCAGTGCACGTGCCGACGGGTCCAATCCCGGGTCTACAGCAAATGCGTCAGCGATCGCGCCGAAGCGTTCGGGGGCGATACCGGCGACGAACCGAGCGGCATGTGGGAGGACGATCGTCGATGTAACGCCGTGCGCGATGCGCCATTTGGATCCGATCTTGTGGCCAATGGCATGTGACAAGCCGTATCTCGTATTCGTCGCTGCGAAGTTGGACAGCCACGCGCCGGTTTGGGCGAATCCGCGATGAGTCAGACGCTCGGACCCATCGGTGTGGATCGAGGCCGGCAGGTGAGCGAGTAGCAACCGTGCTGATTTCTCGGCCAATGCGTCGGTGAAACTGCTGCTGTGAGCGGAGTACAACGCCTCGACCGCGTGGTCGAGAGCCTTGATTCCGGAACTGGCCCAGAGCAGATCAGGTGTTGCGAGAGTCAATTCGGGGTCGTTGATGATGACAACCGGACCGGCGGGATGGCCCATGATTGCCCTCTTCATGCCGTCTTCGCTGGTGACGCCAGCTCCGGAGTTGTATTCGCCAGCGGACAGCGTGGTCGGTACTGCGATGTGGCCGAGAAGACGGCCGGGCTTCGTGACCTTGGTGTCCGGATAGAACTTCGTGCTGATCTCCGCGGTCAGGTCGCGGCCGGCGAGGATCGAGGCGAGCGCGATCTTGGCTGCGTCGATCGGGCTGCTGCCGCCGAAACTCACGAGCGAATCGGCCTCGGTTCGCTCGACTTCGGCTACCAAATTCCGCACGCTGGCCGTTTGTACGTGTTCGACTCCACCGATGAACACGCCTGCGAGGCGGTTGCCCAGCGGGCTCAGGATTTTGCCCAGAAGCGGCGAGGATCCCAGCGTTTTGCCGGTAACTACCAGAGTCCTGGTGTACCCGCGAGAGTCGAGTTCGTCACCGATAGCCGAAATCGCGCCTGGACCGTACAACACCTTCTTCAGGTCACCCATGACCATGGAGCCAGATGTCTTGTCCATTTCCTGCCCTTCGTGAGTCAAGTTGCGATCCGGCACGTTCAGCCTGCGCGAATCGAGCCGAGTCAGCGCTTTCGGCAGGCAATTCGGACCCCAGGGAATACGTGTAGCGCCAGTCATCGAAATCGTCTTGGCGTCGACCTGGCGTTCGAGTTCGCTTTCATTTCCCATTTAATCGAACGATCGTTAGACTAGCGATGACGGTAGTCACCGTCAAGGCCAGGCGGCTTGAATACCCCACCGGCGTTCGAGTTGAGGACTCGCATGATTGCTGCGTGTCTTCCGTCCTTGCCTCGCCGAGATCGACTTCACATGCGAAGGCCGAGATACCGCGCAGATCGCCCCGAGAGTAGCGATTCGCCATCCAGGCCTCCCGAGAGTTAGGAGAGTCTTGCATGACGAGGACATCGACCGGCAGGAAGAACGGTCGGGCGAAGTTCGGCGACGGCGGGGAGGACACCGGCCTACTCCTGACCTCGATTGCGCGAAAAGCGTTTGCCGAGAACGGGTACCACGGGGTGTCGATTCGGGATATTGCCAAGATGGCGAACTTGAGCCTGGCTGCGCTCTACTACTATCACCCGAGCAAGCAGCACCTGCTCTATGCGCTGCTCAAACAAAGTACTGTTGACTTCACGAACGGTTTCCATGCCGCACTGCGCGCCGCCGACAACCAGCCTGTCGCCAAACTGGATGCACTCATTCGTTCCACGATCGAATACCGCGTCCACCACCGGGTGGAGAGCGATCTCATTGCCACCGAAATGCGCAACCTTGATCCGGAATCGCTAGATGAGCTTCTGAAGCCGTGGGACGAGGCCAGGGATGTCCTCGAGGAAATCATTGTCGACGGTGTCGAGGCGGGGGTCTTCACCATTCCCGATCCCAATGACGCCCGGCATAGTGTGCTGGCGATCTGCAATTCGATTGCGGGATGGTACGACCCGAATACGTCAGTCAGCCTCGATGAACTCGTCACCAGGTACCAATTCCTCTGCCATGAACTGCTGGGCTACAGCCCGAAGAGCTAGTCGTATCACACCGAAGACCGTCGCACAATACGACCTTTGATGCCTTTTAGCTATATTTCTACTGTGGATTCGACACAGACGCCGGGCATCTTGGCGCGCGCCGGGGGCGGCGCGCCGCCCCCGGTCACCCCGGCGTTGCACGTCCCCTGAGCTCTTTGCCACCGACAAGGCCTGACGCTTGACGAGTGAAGGCATCAACGCATATTCTAACGATCGTTCGATTAGCAGTGATTGGAGTCACGCAGCCGCACATTGCAGATTTGATCACTTAGGGCAAACCGCCCTCGCCATCGGAGTCGGCTCAGTCCCGGACACCGAGTTGGTTGCTGCCGGCGGACCGGAAATCTGCAATGCAACAGGAGCTTCGACACGCGACCGGTTGGGCTACCAAATCTGACTCATCTAGAACGTGAGCACATTGACGAAACATGCGCCCCCGGGCATGAGACATGCTCAGTCCACGAACGAACGTCCGAAGTGATTACCCGAGCCTACCAAGGATCGAAAATGACCAAACTGGATGAAGTCCCATCGCATGTTCCGACCGACCTCGTCGTCGACCTCGATTTCTATGCCTTGCCGAGCAGTGAGGACGACCCGCAGTTGGCCTGGCGGGTATTCAGCGAATTGGGCAGAGGGCCGTTCGTCTACTCGCCTTATCACGGCGGATATTGGGTAGCCACCAATGCTGCCGACGTCATGCAGTTTCAGCGCGACAACAAGAACTTCTCCAGCCACTCCATCACACTGCCCGAGCGTGAGGGGCCAAGGATGATTCCCTTGGAAGCCGATCCGCCGAATCACGGTGTCTATCGCCGGAACATCATACCGTTGATGTCCGCCAAGGCGTTGAAAGAGTTGGAACCGGGCATTCGAGCGCTGACGGTCGAGCTCGTCGATGGTCTGCACCCACAGGGCGGATGTGATTTCATTTCGGACTTCGCGCTCAAACTTCCGATCATCGTATTCCTTCAGCTGATGGGCTTGCCCATCGAGGATGGAGAGCGGCTCAACCACTACGTCGATCTGTTCGCGCGTGACCCCGACCCCGGGGTGAAGCACGAGGCGTCCGTCGATATGGCGACCTACATCGCCGGCTGGCTCCAGCAGCGCATCGCAGAGCCGAAGGATGACGGCATTACTTCGATCACCAGGGCAACCATCGACGGACAGCCCTACACATTCGACGAGATGGTGAGCACGGGAACGCTCTTGGCACTCGCGGGTCTCGATTCGGTCGCGATGCATATCAGTTTCATTGCCCAGTATCTGGCCCGCAATCCGGGTCAGCGGCACTATGTGACGGCCCATCTCGACAACCTGGGCCCGATTGTCGCCGAGTTCGCTCGCCGGTTCCCGATCGCGAACTTGATGCGAAAGCTGGCGAACGATTTCGAACATTCCGGGGTCACGATGAAGGCCGGAGACATGGTCCTGATCTCTGCTTCCACCTATAACTTCGACGGGGATCTGTTCCCCAACCCAGGTGAAATCGACTTCACTCGACCTTCCGGCAAACCGCACCTGACCTTCGGTACCGGACCGCACGCTTGCCCAGGCTCTGGACTGGCGCGACTCGAGGTGGAGATCTTCCTCCAAGAGTGGTTGCGACGGATTCCGGATTTCCACATCCATCCGGACGTGCCGCTGCGAATGCATGCCTCCGCGACCAATGCGGTCGATCAACTGTCCTTGCAATGGGCTACCGCATAACCCTTAGAAATACCCCCGAATCCGGTACCAGCCGTCCTCACCACTCACGAAAATCACCAGTCGCCATAAACTGGATAGGAAAGGCAAGAAGATGGTTCAATCTGCAAAACCGCTGGCAGGCAAGGTCGCTCTCGTTACCGGTGCAAGTCGCGGTGTAGGCAAGGGTGCCGCTATCGGACTCGG
This sequence comes from Nocardia sp. NPDC059236, assembly GCF_042754085.1. Lineage (NCBI taxonomy): Bacteria > Bacillati > Actinomycetota > Actinomycetes > Mycobacteriales > Nocardiaceae > Nocardia > Nocardia sp. NPDC059236. The sequence continues at coordinate 22,088 of NZ_JBHZAF010000037.1, read as the reverse complement.
CGAAGCCGGTGCGACGGTCTACGTGACGGCCCGCGCCTCGGGCGCTGCCGGTAACCTCCCCGGAACAGCCCGGCAGACCGCCGACGAGGTCACCGCAGCCGGCGGCAAGGGTATCGCCCTGCTATGCGATCACACCGACGACGCTCAGGTCGACGCGGTCATCGAGCGAATCAAGGCCGACGAGGGCGGACTCGACGTACTCGTCAACTCTGTGTATTCGGCTCCCGGCATTCTGACGACTGCCGGGCCCAAGATGCCCGGCGGCGCTCCCTTCTGGGAAACGCCCGTCGAAGACGGCTGGGAAGCGGCGTTCACGCTGGGGGTCCGCGCGCACTATGTCGCTACGCGGAAAGCGATGCCATTGCTGCTCGATCGGTCGGGCCTGATCGTGGATATCGGGTCGCCTGGTAATTACGTCTACGTCGTCTCCACCCTGTACGGGATGGGCAAGGCGGCCGACGAGCGAATGGTGGCCCTGATGGCCCAGGAACTCGAGGATTACCCGGTGTCCATCCTGACACTGTGGCCTGGAGTCGTCCGCACCGAAGTCACGGGCAACGCTATGGATCATGACCCGGCCACGATGCGCAGCATTCTTCGGCTGCACTGGGAGAGAGTCCCCGGCGGCGAGGAGGACCTGGCGCGGATTCCCGACGGCGAGCTGATGGCCTTGACCCAATCGCCGACCTTCACCGGCCGCGCTATCGCGGCACTTGCGTCGGACCCGAACGTCAAGGCCAAGTCCGGCACAGTGATCTCGGTGCCGGGGGCCGCAAAGGAATATGGCTTCACCGACGTCGACGGAACGATTCCGGATGGACTGCGGTACCTCGATACCGAGGCCTGGCCACCGCTTGCGCCGCGGTAGCCGTCACCCGGTATAGGTAGGCAACGGATCGGGTGGATGGGGCCCCATCCACCCGGCAACCATCGCATGGTGCCTGCGTGAGGCGCCGGATTTCAATCGCGAGGATGAAGCGGTACCTGGGACAATCCACCCCAGCATAGAGCGATCACCGCGGCGACAGCTTCCGTCTTCGGAACGGCCCGCCCGGTTTCGAGCCAGTATCGCGCCGCGAACTGGCTGGCGCCTACCATCCCCACTGCGAGTATGCGGGCTTGGTGGGCGTTCAGTTCGGAGTTGTGTGTGACTATCTCGCAGACCGCACTTACGCAAGCGTCGTGGGCCCTTCCGACGTGCCACTGCACCGATGGTTCGGAAACCAGGTCGGAATTGAACACCAGCCGGAAGCCTTGCGTCTCGTTGTCCACGAAGTCGAAAAACGCCTGCACCACGCCGCGTAGTCGACACTGGTTGACAGCAGAGGCGTGCAGCGCACGCTGCACGCTCTTGGTCAGTGTGTCGGCGTTATCCTGCAGCACCGCGAGATACAGCTCGAGCTTGCTCGAAAACTGGCTGTACAGAGCGGGTTTGCTGTACCCGGCGTTTTGAGCGATTTCGTCCATGGTGGACGCGTGATAGCCGCGCGTCACGAACACCTTCGTGGCCGCAGCAAGAGTGTGTTGCCGCGCTTGCTGTCGCTGAACCGCGCGCATCGTGCGGTCGTAGATTCTTACCGACACCATGATCGGCCTCCGCTCTCACACTCAAACGGCTTGGATGGTTGTCGGCTGGTCCTCTCGCGACGGGACGGGACGACAACCATCACTTCCCAGGCACGGTCAACGAGTCTGCGCGGACCAAGATTCGCCGGAACCCGGTGTCACCGGGCTTGTCGATCGCGGTACAGCCGCCCTGGCGATCAGTCATCGATAGACTACCTTAACGATCGTTCGAACATTTGAGACGTGGGTCACGGACATGATCCGGGGCTCCGCAACCTTCGACATATCAGCTGTTCCGATCAAGGCTTTCCTGTGAAGCTACCGGTGGGCGGTAACTGACGAGAGTCCGTGCGAGACACTGGTATCGGACGATGAGATCTTCGAGCGGGACCGGTCCGTCCGGGTCGTACCAGCTGGTTATCGAGCTGCACATCGAGAACACCGAGCGTCTCGCGTCGTCGGGGTACGGGGTGGCGAAGATGCCGGTTTCCATTCCGGCGGTGATGATTTCGGTCATCACCGCCGAAGCATCCTCCTGCGGCAGGCTCAGCTTGTCCTGCAGCTCGGTATCGAGATTGCGAAGCTCGTTGCGCATCAGGTTGCTCTCGATCCTGTGATACGCGAGGTACTCGATCGTCGCGCCCACCAGCGCATCGAACCGAGCCAAGGGATCATCGCCAGCCGCTCCGAGCGCTGCGCCACAGATTCGGCGATTCTCGTCTATCCCGTTCCGGAGCAGCGCATATAGGAGTTCCTGCTTGCTGGGATAGTAGTGATAAAGAGTCGAGAGGCTCACGTCCGCGTCTCGGGCGATGTCACGGATGGACACACGGTGGAATCCGTACTCGGAGAAGGCTTTCAGGGCGGTCGAGGCGATCAAGGTGCGGCCGTCGCCGCGGGCTCGTAGCCGAGCGGCGGTCGGTCGGCCAGCCTTTCGACCCGCCGACGTCATCGGTCGGCCTCCATCCCGCCGGGTGATGTCACGTCGTTCGGGTCCAGTCGGCGTACCTGGACGGCATGACCGAGCTGGCAAGAACACTTCAGCTGGTTGTTCACCTTTTCCTGCCGTTTGCGTAGATCGGATCCGGCCCCGCGATTCTCGACGTTGCCCTGCCCCGCGACAGGCGGAGCCCGGACGCGCGGAGAGCGGGTTGCCTCACTGGTTCGTCTCGACCACGGAAGGCCGCCGGACGCCTTGACCGGCTCTATGATAACCATCAATTTAACGATCGTTCGAGTTCCGGTGGCGATGCTCGCATTACCCAGCCCGGCTTCCCCGATGAATCCCGCGCCCCGCCGCCATGTCACGGGCGATCGAGACCTCCTGACATAGCCGTGTGATCCATCTCCTATGCGGAGCGAGCGCTCCGCTTACGGTGTTATTTTTTTGCTTATCCGGAGTCGATCCTCCGGTTTGACGAGGAGTCATCAATGGAAACCGCCCGTCGAGCGCACTTTCAGGTGACGTTCGCAGTTCTCGCTCTGGGTGTGGGCGCCTACGCGCTGTTGCAGTCGCTGGTGATGCCGGTACTGCCGACCATCCAGGATGCACTGGGTACCAGCCAGACCAATATCACCTGGGTCCTGACGGCCTACTTATTGTCGGCGTCGATCTTCACCCCGATCATGGGCCGCCTCGGCGACATGCACGGTAAGAAGCGACTATTCGTGATCGCGCTCGTCGCGCTCGGGGCGGGCTCGCTGCTCGCGGCGCTCGCTACGAGCCTGTCCTTGATGATCGTGGCGCGGGCCATCCAGGGTGTCGGTGGTGGTGTGCTGCCCTTGGCATTCGGGATCATTCGCGACGAGTTCCCCAGGGAGAAAGTTCCCGGCGCCGTCGGCATCATTGCCGCCTTGACCGCAGTGGGCGCCGGACTGGGCATCGTGTTCGCCGGCCCCATCGTCGACGTTCTCAGCTACCACTGGCTGTTCTGGATCCCGCTCGTCATGATCATCATCGGCGCGGTGGCCGCCTTCTTCCTGATCCCGGAATCGGAAAACCGCAATGAGGGCAAGGTGAACTGGGGCACCGCACTGTTGTTGTCCGGTTGGCTGGTCACGCTGCTGTTGGCCGTGAGTGAGGCGCCGGGCTGGGGCTGGGGCTCGTCCAAGGTGCTCGGCCTGCTGGTGGCCGCGTTGATCATCGTGGTCACGTGGGTGATCGCCGAGGCACGCTCGTCCAATCCCCTGATCGACATGAAGATGATGCGGATTCGTACGGTGTGGGCGGCGAACCTGGTGGCGCTGTTGATGGGTGTCGGTATGTACGCGAACTTCGGCTTTCTGCCCCAGTTCTTGCAGACCCCGAAGTCGGCCGGTTACGGCTTCGGCGCTTCGGTGACCCAGTCTGGCCTGATGCTGCTTCCCATGACCGTCGGAATGTTCTTGCTGGGCTTGGCCTCCGGGCCGCTGGCGGCCCGCTTCGGTTCCAAGAACGTCCTGTTCGCGGGCTCGCTGATCGGCGCGGTGGGCTACTTCATGCTGGCGTTCCTGCACGAATTCGAGGTCGACATCTATATCGCGATGGCGATCGTCGGTATCGGCTTCGGTGTCGCCTTCTCGGCCATGTCCAATGTTGTTGTCGCCGCGGTATCTCCGGCGCAGACCGGTGTCGCCAGCGGGATGAACGCCAATATTCGGACTATCGGCGGTTCGCTCGGCGCCGCTTTCATGGCCAGTATCGTCACCATCGGGGCCGCACCCTCAGGGCTGCCGAAGGAATCCGGATACACCAACGGGTTCGTCATGCTCGGCATCGCAGTTGCATTGGGCGCCTTCGCCGCATTGTTCATCCCCGCAGTCAGACGGAACCAGGACTCACAGCTCGAGGATCCGGCTGAGCTCGCCCACGGCGAGTTGGCGCTGGTCGCGGGCGGTACCGTTGTGGGCGATGAATCTGAATGAGCCCAAGGTTCTGCGCCGCGATGCCGCGCAGAACCGTCAGCGGCTTCTGGATGCGGCCGAGCAGGTTTTCACCGAGCATGGGATGGACGCGAGCGTCGAGGAAATCGCACGCGTCGCCGGCGTCGGGATGGGCACGCTCTACCGCCGGTTTCCCACCAAGGACGCGCTGATCAGTGCGCTGGTCCGCAAGGTGTTGAACGATTTGCTGGCCATCGCGAACGCAGCCCGCGGCCGCACCGACGGCCGCGGGCTGGAACAGTTGCTCTACGGGACGGGCGAGGTCGTCGCATCACAGCGCGGCTGTCTGCCGCGATTGTGGAATGACGAAGAGACCCAGGAGCTGAAGGCCGAGTATTGGCGCATCGTGACCGAACTGCTTATCGCGGGCAAAGCGGCGGGCCGCATCCGTCAGGATCTCACCGACACCGATCTCGAGATCCAGTTCTGGGCGATTCGCGGCGTGATCGAAACAACCTGGGGGGTCGCCGACAATGCGTGGAAGCGGCATCTGGCGCTGTGTCTCGCCGGAATGCGGCCTGGCGCAGAGGAACTCGCCGAGGCGCCACTCGATGAACAGCTCGCGGCGCAGGCCCGGAGCCGCTGGCATTCGCGCGGAGAGAGCACGGAGACCGGTGCCGCAAGCCGGTCGGCCGAGTAACCGGCACGGTGTCACCGGCAACGAAACCAGGTGAGTTGCGTATCGTTCAACGGCAGTTCTGATACGCGGCCGGCGGCTCTGCCACCATTGGAACGCTACCTGAACAGAATGTCGGTGGCATTGATGTCCAAGTACTCGCGCAGCTCGATGATCTTGCCGTCCCGACACAAGAACACGAAGTGGTAGACATTTCGGTACACCCCGCCCTTCTTCAGGGTCGCCACGCTCTCAGCCTCAACTGCAAGGCGATCGCCGTCGATGGTGAACGCGACTGGCTTGATATCGATCTTTCCATCAGCCGACAGCTTGAAGAATTTTCGCAATCGCCTGGCAAAGTCCGATCCGGGCAACGTCTCCGGCAGATTGATCGCGCCGATCCAGTAACTGCTGTCCTCACTCATGCACGCGTTGACCCCTTCGGCATCGCCCTGGGTCATGGCCTGCAGGAACCGCTCGACGATCTCCTTGTTGGCCAGCTCTCGCGCGTCGTATTCACCTTCCGGCATGGTTCTGCTCTCCTCAACAGTCGGACTGCGTCGATCCCGACGACCAGAACAGCACTGTCGGGTCAAGCAAACACACCGTAGCGATATTCGACAAGTATGTCGAGTCTTGCGCAAGGGGGGCCGACAGTCCTTGTCGCACCTCAGCGCTACCGATCCCGAAGACCCGTTGCTCGAACCCAGATATCGGTGATGGCAACAACGGGATCGTCAGGGCAGCCGGCCTCGTCGCCACCGACAAACCACCAGTAACACGAGTTGGAGGTGAGCGAGACCAGCACCGATGCTGTCGTCAGCGGGTCGATCGAGAGGTCCGCGAGGCCGCGCCTTTGCCACCGTGTGATCGTGGACGCCACACGCTCGACATTTGCCCGCCGACTCTCCAGACGCTGCCGATGCACCTCGGGATCCATCGTGGCAACTTGCTCGATCAGCCCGTACATCCGCGCATTGGCCTTGTACACCTCGATGTACCGGCGATTCGAGTTCGTCAGCGCTCCGATCACCCCGACGTTCCCACCTTCTCGGCGAGCCGAGACGGCTGTGTCGATCTCTTCACGCACCTGCGAGGAAAGTTCCCTGAACACGTCGCTCTTCGTGGAGAAGTAGGTGTAGAAGGTCCCGCGGGACACACCGAGCCGGGTGACAATGTCCTCGATGCTGACGTCCACGTAACCGTGCTCCTCGAAAAGGGCCCGAGCAGCTGCAAGGATCGCGGATCTGGTGTTCTTGCCGCGGTCGGTACCGCGCGCCTCATGCGCAGTGCGGCGACTCGCTGCAGTGCCGGTCGGAACCCATCCTCCGCGGGTAACGTTCGACCTCGCCTCACCCTTGTCCGACTCCCCGGAGCGCGGCCCACGTGGCAACTGTTCTCGAGGACTGGCTTCCATCGGGCACCCTCCATGTCTGTCATCCGCGATCGAACACGCATCGCCCCTGCAGACTAGCGGCATGCGAACCCCGGGGATTTCGCGTACGCATCACGTCGGTCGAGACCAGTCCGTCACGGATGGCGAACCGCGTGGGGAGGCTCTGCGCCAGTTTCATTGTCACAACGACCGCAAATCGACATTGATGTCGAGTTTAGTTATGCTGGCGTCGTGAGCAGAGAAGGCGAATTGCTAGCTGGGGCGAACACAGACGAACAACAGGACACTCGCGCCGACGCACTGAGGGCGGAGATCCGCGCTTGGCTTGCGAAGAAGTGGGACTCGGACATGTCGTTGGTCGACTGGCGGCGGCTGCTGATCGACGAGGGCTGGGCGGTTCCATCGTGGCCACGTGAATGGCTCGGCCGAGGCCTGCCCCGGTGGGCCGACGCAGTCGTCGCCGAGGAGATCGAGGCCGCGGGGGCCGTGGGGAACCCCCTTGGGGCCGGTACAGGTCTCGCTGCTCCAACGATCCTGGCCCACGGCTCGAATGCCCTCCGCAAACGTTTCCTCCGCCCGATCCTTACCGGTGAGGAAACGTGGTGTCAGCTATTCAGTGAGCCAGGTGCGGGATCCGATCTCGCCGGCCTGGTCACTTCGGCTCGCCTGGACGGGGACGAATGGGTGATCTCTGGACAAAAGGTATGGAACACGAGTGCAGACCACGCAGACTTCGGGCTGTTGTTGGCGCGCACCGACACATCGGTGCCGAAACATCAGGGCCTCACCTACTTCGCGCTCCCGATGCGACAGCCCGGGGTCGAGGTGCGTCCACTACTGCAGATGAACGGGCATTCCTCATTCAACGAAGTTTTCCTCTCCGAGGCCAGGATCCCAGCCGAGTACGTCGTCGGCGAGGTGAACGGTGGCTGGTCGGTCGCGCTCACGACGCTGCAGTACGAGCGTCGATTCGGCGCGATGCGCCATGCCGACTTCACCGACCGCAGCGGGAAAGCCATCGACGAGGCGAAGCGCGAGGCCCAGCGGCATGCCGAGACCTACAAGTGGTATCCGCAGCGGGCCGGCCGCGTCGATCTCGTCCTGGAACTCGCCCGCAGTCTCGGCCGGGATCAGGACCCGATCGTCCGCCAGGAGATCGCTAAACTCCTCTCCCTGCACCGGGCTAGCGCCTGGACAGCCGAGCGCGCGCGGATTGCGCTCAAGCGCGGAGCGCGGCCCAGCGCCGAAGGCTCGCTGGGGAAGCTGGCCAACAGCCAGATTGCCAGGCAGGCAGCCGCGGTGCATTCCCTTGTTGCCGGCACCCACTGCATGCTGTCCGGCCCCGAGAGCCTCATGAGTGGCGTCATCGCCGAAGTCCTGGTGTCGACCCCGGCGCAGTCGATTGCCGGCGGGACCGACCAGATCCAGCGCAACATCGTGGGCGAGAAGATGCTTGGGCTCCCCAAAGAGCCGTCGGTCGAGACCGGCCGTGCGTTCCGCGATGTCCGCAGGGGCGGATAACAGATCGCTGCGATAAACGAGCCCGGGCATGCAGGTTCTGCCCGGGCTCGTTCGTCTGTCGAGGTTCATGTCCCGTGCTCATCCGGGCGATCTGCGACGTCACCGGAAGACGTCACCGGAAAAGGAAGAGGCCCAGGCAGTCGCTGCCTGGGCCTCTTCTTTTATTGCCAGTGATGCGCCGTTGTGATCCGACTCCGTCGGATCGCGGAGGGTGGGATCAACCGCGCGCCCGCGTGCACTCCTCGAGGAAGTCCAGCATCTCTCGCGCGAAGAGATCGTTGTCGTCTCCGGCCACCATGTGACCAGCCCCGGTTACGTTGACGAAGCGGGCGTGCGGGATCACAGCCAGCAGCTCCTGAGCACTCTCTGGGCTCACGATCCGCGATCCGCCGGCGCGCACGAGCAGTGCTGGAACTTTCAGGGCGGCAGCTGCGTCCATCGCCCGCCGGGTTCGCGCAGAAATCGTCTCGGGCGTGAGCTGCTCTGTCCGGGTGTCGAGGAACTTTGGATCCCAATGCCAATACCAGCGCCCGTTGCGCATGCGGAGGTTCTTCCGCATGCCCTCCGGCCGCGGTGGGCGCTTCCGGTTCGGGGTGTAGGCCATGACCGCTTCCGCCGCCTCTTCCAACGAGGCGAATCCCTTGCTGCCAGAACGCATGAATGCAGCGATTTCATCACGTCCCTCGGCCTCGATGCGAGGTGTGACGTCGACAAGAACGAGTCCGGAGGCCAGGTCCGGATCCTCGCCCTGCGCCAGGAGTGCCGTAATGCCGCCCAGCGAGGCACCGACCAATACCGGGCGCTCGCCGAGTGTGTCGATCACTGCGCGCAGGTCAGCGACCAGGGCATCCGGGGTGTAGTCCGAATCGGGCGCCCAGGAGCTGTCGCCGTGGCCCCTCGCGTCCAGTGCAATGGCAGTCCAGCCATGTTCAGCGAGCCGCTCTGCCGTGCGCTTCCACGAGTGGCGTGTCTGCCCGCCCCCGTGAAGAAGCAGTACGGTACCGAGCTGTTGGTGATCGGCCGGCGGACTCCAGCGGTCTGCGGCCAGAGTGACGTCTCGTCCGGCAAAGGTGAGCTGGTCGTGAATCACCATGTTTCTATCCCTTCTTCACCGGCGCCGACCGGCGCGTCGCTGCCAGATCTGTCTCTTGACGGTCCCAGGTCGTCGCCGTCCGCCCCTCATCGCGGAGCTGGAACTTCAAGACCCGACCGACCATGTTCTTCGGCAACTCATCACGGAACTCGATGAAGCGCGGCACAGCATAGGCAGGAACATGGTCCATCGACCACCTACAAAGCTCGTACTCCGTCAGGGAAGCGCCGTCGTGCAGAACGATGGTTGCCTTGATCTCGTCCTCGGAAAGCTCCGAGACGACCGCGTGCACCGCGATCTCACGGACCGCCGAATGCTGAAGGAACGCGCTCTCCATCTCGAAGCTCGAGATGTTCTCGCCGCCCTTTCGCAGGTAGTCCTTAGCCCGGTCGACGAAGAAGAAATAGCCATTTTCGTCCAACTTCCCGATATCTCCGGTGTTGAACCAGCCATCCTGGATCGCCCGGCTCGTGGCCTCTGGATTGTTCCAATAGCCATCCATCATCGCGTGCGGTTGAGTCGGCTTGACGAAGACCAGGCCCGGCACGCCCGCCGGGCATTCGTTGCCGTTCTCGTCGACGATTTTGAGGTCGAAGACTTCGAAGCGCCTTCCGGAGCTGTTAGCCGGCGACGGCTCGGCGATCCGGTTCTGGGTCACGATGGACGCTTCTGTGATGCCGAAGCCCGCGGGTCCCGAGTGTGGAACGCCGAACCTGTCTTTGAACAGCTGCTGCTCCTCGGCGCCCAACGGTGCGCCCTGGATCATTCGCAACTGTCCCTTGCACCTGATCGAGACGTCGGTGTCCGGCGCGTGCGCGACCAGCGTGACCATGGTGCTGATCAACATCGCGATCGTTGCCTTGCTTCGCTCGATCGCGGGCCAGAAGTCGCTCAATGAGAACTTCGGCGCTATCGACACGGTCGATCCAGTGATCAACGTCGGCGTGACGGCGGATCCCAGGCAGCCGAAGTAGTACATGGGCGCCGAAATCCAGAGGATGTCATCCTCACGCAGTTCGTAGCAGCGGATCATGGACCTGCCGCAGGTCGTGATGTAACCATGGCTTACGACACAGCCCTTGGACGGCCCCGTGGTCCCCGACGTGTACATCAACATTGCGGTCGTAGCGGGAGTGATGTCCGAGTCGTCCACTGCCTCGTTGCTGCCGGACTTGACCTCGTCGAGGCTGTATACCGTCAGATCACCCGCTGGCACCACATCGCCACGCACAATCACGGTGCGGACGAACGGGGCTCCGCCCGCGACAGTGGCGACCCGATCGACATACCCCGACTCGGCGACGACTATCTCCGTCTGGCTGTCAGCGATCTGATGACGAAGAAACTCGCCTTTGTACGCGGTGTTGATGGGTACGACGATCGCGCCCAGCCGCATCAGGCCAAGCCAGACGATCATGGTGTCCGCATGATTGTCGAGCATGTAGGCGACCCGCTGCCCGCGCTCGACACCGAGAGCCTTGAAGCCGTTGGCTGCACGATTCACAGCTTCGTGCAGCTTGCCATATGTCCACTTGTCACCCGAGAAGTCGCAGAAGACGTGATCAGCCCTTCGCGAGGCGTGATAGGACAGAATCTGCGGTGCCGTGAGAGCACTGAGGTTGTCAACGGTCATGGTCGGCCTTTCTCGGGCATATTTTGGATCACTGAACAGAGCGGCCGGGCCAGAAGCGACCTGGAGGGCTCGGTTCGGGGCAAGGTTTGTCGGATCGAAGCGCTCCGGGATCCACGAAGCGCCCTCGACAGGCCCTTTCACGGTCACGATGCCGAGGCTCGCGAGGACGTCGAGGATCGCTTCGAGCAACCGAGCCGGTGTCGCACGTCAGTCCTCCTTCGCCGCTTTCTGGCGGCCCAACCACGCGGCGACCATTCCGATCGACTCATCGGCCTCCGGCATGTTGCCGACATAGAGCTGATGCACGTGCGGCAGGTCATCCCACATCGTCAGGTCGACGTTCACGCCCGCGTGATAGGCGCGGTCCGCGAGCTTGGTGGCGTCGTCGAACAGAATGTCCTGTTGACTCACCTCGATGTGGAGCGGCGGGAGGTCAGCCATCGATGCCAGACCTGGCGAGATTCGCGGGTCGAAGGGGTCCCGGTCGCCGACGTACAGATTGCACGTCAGATCCAGCATTTCGGGCGTGGAGGCTTTATCTACGTCGGCCCTCGCCTTGATGGAAGGGTTGGTGAGCGTGAAATCGACGCACGGCGAGAGCAGGACGCAGCCACCGGCGCGGATACCCTCGTCGCGGAGTGCCTGCACGGTACCGAGAGCGAGCGAGGACCCGGCACTGTCGCCCCCTACCACGATCTGATCGGCCGGGTAGCCCTGCGACTCGAGCCACCGGAACGCCGCCATGGCGTCCTCGAGACCGGCGGGGTACGGGTTCTCGGGTGCGAGGCGGTAATCGAGGTTCAGCACTGGCCAGCCGGACCTGACGGCCAGGTGCCCCAGCAGGCGTGACCATCCTGCGGCGGCACCTGTCACCAATCCGCCCCCGTGGCAATGCATGTAGACCCATCCGACGCCACTGGTCTCGGGCTCATGCAGAAGTGCCGACGCGGTTCCGGCTTCGACCTCGGTCGTGCGGACTCCGGTGGGCTCGGTAGCCAGTGCAGCATTCGACAGGGATCGCCTACGAAGGTCCGCCAGCGTGGGAACCCACCCACGCTCGACAAGCTTGGTGCGGTAAGCGAACAGTCGTTCGTTGATGGCCTCGGCCTGCGGACTGACCATATCGGCTCCTATGCGGATCAGGTGGTTGATGGGTTCTTGGCGTACGCCCGCAGTCAGCCCTGCGGAGCTCCGTCGGCCTGCTCTGCCAGTACCGCCGCGCGCAGCGCGGAGCGGTTGAGCTTGCCCGTGTCGGTACGGGTCAGAGTCCGAAACTCGATGGATCGCGGCTGCTTGAACGACGCCAGCCTGTCCACCCAAAGGGCTTTCAGATCAGACAGGAGCTGAGGCCCGGGGATCACGCCTTCAGCGGGAGAGATCACCGCATGGACCCGGCTTCCCCATACCTCGTCAGGCAATCCGATAACTGCCGCGTCGCACACCGCGGGATGCTCGAGCAGAACGGCCTCGATTTCGGCGGGGTAGATGTTGACCCCTCCAGAGATAATCAGGTCGGACCGTCGGTCCGAGAGGAAGAGCCAGCCGGCCTCATCGAGATACCCCATGTCCCCCGCGGTGAAATACTCACCGTGCTGGGCCGCGGCAGTCTTCTCGGGGGCGTTGTGGTACTGGAACCGTTCCGGGTTTCTGAAGAAGACCATTCCGACCTCCCCCGGTGGCAGCTCCCTCCCGTTGTCGTCGAAGATTTTGACGTCGACGCCTTCCCAAGCCTTTCCCACGGTCCCGGGATGCTCGATCCAGTCCTTTGGCCAGACGGAGGTGCCGCCGCCCTCGGTCGAGGAATAGAACTCGTAGATAACGGGTCCCCACCAGTCGAGCATCGCTCGCTTCTCATGCGGTGGGCACGGAGCCGCGGCGTGCACAACAAAGTTCAGCGAGGAGATGTCGTACTGGCCGCGTACGTCCTCCGGCAGAGCAAGCAACCGGTGAAACATGGTGGGCACCATGAACGAAGAGGTCACACCGTGTGACTCGATGGTTTGCAGACACTCCTCCGCATCCCATTTCTGCATCAGAACGACCCGATACCCGCGCTGGAGGGCGCTGTAGGCATAGTTGTTCGGCCCTGAGTGGTAAAGCGGAGCCGTCACCAAATGGACGCCGGGTTCAGCGGGCCAGCCCATCCGGCGCGCCATCAGCGGATGCCGCAGTGCGAGAACATCTTCTGGCGCCTTCGACGAAGTCGGCCGCACCACTCCCTTGGGCTTGCCTGTTGTGCCGGATGTGTAGTACATCGACTGCCCCATGACGCGACGGCTGGCATCGATAGGTCCGCTGTCAGGAAGGTCGGTCAGGCTGCGGAAACCTGCCAAACCGCGACCGGCCGCGAAGCGCCGGTCGGCGTCTATCGGGATCCGATGGACGACCTCGAGCGCGAGATCGGCGAGTTCGGAATCTGTGAACAGCGCGGTCGAACCGCTGTCCCGGACGATGTACTCCACCTCAGTGGCCGTTTGGTGCCAGTTGATCGGTGTCAGGACGATGCCGAGCTGCGAGGTGGCCAGTTGCACTGCGAGCGAGGCAGGGACATTCGGGAACATGCTCGCGACGGTGTCGCCGGGTCCGTATCCCAGGCGGATCAGCTCGTTGGCGATCGAGTCCGACCAGCGCCGCAGTGCGCCGAAGGTGAGCGTCGTGCCATCGCCGGCCACGATCGCGACCTTGTCGGGCAGTTTGTCGGCGATCTCCCAGAAGCCAAGCGCCCCTTCCACCAGGTATGGAAGCAATTCGGGCGGATGAGAGGTTGTCATGATTCTTGCGTCCTTGCCTTCGCTCGTGTCCTGGTTGCTCAGCTTCGCCAGCCGGCGGTAATCGCGTTTCCCTGCTCCACGAATGCCTGTGCCTTGCCATGCAGGCTCAAACCCACCCCGATGTCGCCGCTCCCCTGGATCGCCCGCACATGTGAACCCTCCAGAATCACCGCCAGGCGGTAGCACGCATACGCCTGGTACCACTCGATCCTGTCCGGATCGGCCGAGGTTCGTTCCCGGTAGTGCGCCACGATCTCGGCGCGGGTGGGCAGCCCTGGCATCGGCCGCGCCGTCCCAACGAACCGAGGGTCGGGCGGGGTCGGCCAAGTGCACAACATCTGCCCCAGATCCAGAAGAGGATCACCGACCCGCGCGAGCTCCCAGTCGATGATTGCCTCGACGCGGTAGTCCCGTTCATTGAAGATCAGGTTGCCGATGTGGAAATCTCCATGCGTCAGCAAGAATTCCTGGTCGACGGGCATCGTCTGTTCGAGTCGATCCGCCAGCACCTCGATGCCGTCGAGATCGGCCGAGGACCAACCTTTTACCGATCTGTACTCGGCGAATACCGCCCGCAGGCGATCGAACTGCCCCCGAACGCCTGTTGGTGCTCGCCCGTCACGAACCAGCCCGCACGCGACCGGATCGACATGGCGCAGGGTGATCAGCGCATCGACCATCGCCAGCCCCAGCCTTCGCTGCCCCTCCAGATCGTCAGCCAATGCGTCCGAGACCGACAATCGAGGGCTGAAGCCCTCCACCGCCAGTGCGATGTAGAACGAATGGCCGAGTACATCCTCGCTGTCGCAGCAGGCGACCAGCCGGGCGTGAGGCACCTCTGTCTCGCCCAGCGCCGCGAGCAGCGCCGACTCCCGACGCATGCCCGCGCTCGCGCGGGACCCGGCACCTGGAGCCGGGCAGCGAAGGACGTACGAAGTGTCCGACCTCCTGAACCGCACGAGGATGTTCTGGGTCCCGCCCCCGAGCGCCCGCACATCCTCGATCGGCCCTTGACCAACGCCGTGGGTGTCCAGCCACGGCGTCAGGGCCGTCCAGTCGACCCTCGACTCTGATCCCAGCGCCGGCACTGTCACTACTCCTGCTCCAGCGAGGTGGCCGCTCGGACTTCTGCCAGCTCACGCGCGAACTTGGCTTCGGCCTCCTCCCGCAAACGCGGAAGATGATAAGACGGGAATAGCTCAACCGAGGGCTCGACATTGCGCATCAATTGCCGGGCCAGGCCCACCTTGTGGACTTCTGTGGCACCGTCGGCCAGTCCGTGGTGGTAACTCTCCAGGAGCCACTTGCCGAATACCAATTCCTTCGACACCCCGAGCGATCCATGGATCTGGATTGCTCGGGACGTGATGTCGTGCAGGACTTTCGGCAGCGCGATCTTGACTGCGGCAATATCCTTGATGACCTTCTTGTAGTCGTTCTCCTTGTCGATACGCCAGGCGGTCCGGAGCACCAACAAGCGGAATTGCTCCAGCTGGATCCACGAGTCGGCGAGCATGCCCTGAACGAACTGCTGATCACCCAGCCGCCGGCCGCGGGTCTGCCGTGACACGGCGCGCTCGAGCGACATCTCGAGGGCCTTGGTCGCCTTGCCGACAGTGCGCATCGCATGGTGGATACGACCGCCGCCGAGCCGGGTTTGAGCGACGAGGAAGCCGTCGCCCACGCCGCCAAGGATGTGATCGCTCGGGATACGCACGTCCTCCCACCGCGCGTAAGCGTGGGTGCCCTCTGCGTAGTCATGGCCCCACACACCGGTGTTCCGGACGATCGTGATGCCTGGGGTGTCCTTCGGGACAACGAACATCGACAGTCGCCGGTGCGGCGCCTCGTCCGGGTCCGTGACAGCCATGATGATGTAGAAATCTGCGAAGCGCTGGTTCGAGGCAAACCACTTCTCGCCGTTGATGACCCACTCGTCGCCGACCAGTTTGGCGGTGGTCCTGAACTCGGTCGGGTTCGATCCGCCCTGGGGTTCGGTCATCGTGAAACAGGAGACGATCTCGTTCGCGATGAGCGGCTCGAGATAGCGCTTCTTCAACTCCGGCGTCCCGAAGTGGGCCAGGATCTCTGAGTTCCCGGAGTCCGGGGCCTGCGTCCCGAACACGATCGGGCCGCTGTGCGTGCGCCCCAGGATCTCGTTGATCAGGCTCAGCTTCACCTGCCCGAACCCGGCGCCACCCAGTTCCGGCGTCAGGTGCGTGGCCCAAAGGCCGCGTTCCTTGACAATCTGCTGCAGAGGCGGAATCAGCTTCTGCCGCAAAGGATCCGACATGTCCCAGGCATGAGTGATGACCCTGTCTACCGGTTCGATCTCACTGGTGACGAATTCGTCGATCCAGTCGAGAGTCTTCTGGAACTCGGGATCCGTCTCGAACTGCCAACTCACACTCATGCCTTCCATCTCAGGTCGTTGTCGAAGGGGAAATTCAGCCGATAGAGGTGCGGCCGCCGTCGACGGCCAAGATCGCCCCCGTCGTGTACGACGACATCGGGCTTGCCAAGTAGAGAGCAGCGCCGACGATTTCCTCGGGGGAGCCGGCACGCCGGAGCGGGTAACGCTCCAGGTTCTTCGCGGCCTTCTCCATGTTCCAGTGTCGGCTTACGTCGGTCAGGAACGGTCCAGCCATGATCGCGTTGACGCGCACCTTCGGCCCGTACGCCTGCGCGAAGCCTTTCGTGATGATATTGAGCCCCGCCTTCGCGGCGGCGTACGGAAGCTCTACCGGCGTAGGCCGCTCGGCCGCTACAGAGCTGACGTTGATGATCGAGCCGCCGTCGCCATCTCGCATGTAGGCGCCGACGATTGCCGAGAGCCGGAATGCTCCCTTCAGATTCACGTCGAGGACCTTGTCGAAAAGCGCCTCGGTGACCGACTCGAGAGAGTCGTACAGGGGAGAGAGGCCAGCGTTGTTCACCAGTATGTCCAGTCGACCGAACTCATCGAGAGTCTTCGACAGGGCATCCGGCAGGCTGTCCCAGTCCCCGACATGACACTGCAGCGGAAGCGCTCGACGCCCCGTCCGCTCTCGCACCTCTGCCGCGGTCTTTTCGCAGGAATCCAGGTTCCTGCTGGCGATCACCACATCGGCCCCGGCTTCAGCGAACCCGAACACGATCTCGCGCCCCAGTCCCCGGCTACCGCCGGTGACCAGTGCGACCTTGCCTTCAAGGTTGAAGTCTTGTTGCGGCGCCATAGGTTATCCCATCTTCCTGATCGACTCGTACAAATCCGCACCGCGTTCATTCGGCAACCAGGTTCTCGAACGATCGCTAGAATAATAACTCGTGCCGATCACCGAAAGTTCGCGAAAGTCGTCCGCAGACAATCCCCATCCTGCGGAAACACCAAATCCAGCAAGGTCGGGTTGCGGATGATCGACGGTGGTCGTTCCGACGGCCACGCACACGCCGTTCACGCTCGCTCCAGATTCTCGATGATGGTCGCGTTCGCCATTCCGCCCGCCTCGCACATCGTCTGCAGCCCGTACCGGAGCCCGTTGTCCCTGAGGTGGTGCACCAGGGTGGTCATCAACCGGGCGCCGGAGCCGCCGAGTGGATGCCCAAGCGCGATAGCACCGCCGAGAGGGTTGAGACGCGCCGGATCGACCCCTGTCTCACTGAGCCAAGCGGCGGGGACACTGGCGAACGCCTCGTTCACCTCGAACGCGTCGATATCACCCACACCGAGGCCAGTCTTACGCAGCACTTTCTCGGTAGCCGGGATCGGTGCGGACAGCATCAGAATGGGATTTACGGCGGCGAGGGCACCAGCGTGATAGCGAGCAATCGGGCGCAGGCCCAACTCCGCAGCCTTCTCGGAGGTGGTGATGAGCAGGGCCGCGGCACCGTCGGAGATCTGGGAGGAATTGCCCGCAGTAATGACGCCGTCCTCGGCGAACGCAGGCTTGAGCCGGCCAAGAGCCTCGAGTGACGAGTTAGTGCGAATACCCTGGTCGTGAAGCATCTCGAAGGGGTTGCCGTCCGCGTCGAGGCCCTCGATCGGAGCAATCTGGCCGGTGAACGCACCGCTCTCGGTTGCGGCGGCAGCCCGTGCATGCGACTCGAGCGCGAACTCGTCGAGTGCGGTGCGAGACAGCGCCCATTTCTCGGCCATCATTTCTGCGCCGACGCCCTGGCTGAATCGTGGCTGACCGTATCGGGACGTGATCGACGGGCCATACGGTACGCCTGGTCCGTTGTTCTTGTTGGATCCCATCGGAACTCGGGTCATCGACTCGACCCCGCCTGCGACAACAAGGTCGTAGGTGCCGGCGATGACGCTCGCGGCAGCGAAGTCGACCGCCTGCTGAGAAGACCCGCACGCCCGGTCCACAACGGTACCCGGGATGCTTTCGGGCCAACCCGCGGCCAGCGCCGCGAACCGCCCGACATTGCCCGACTGCTCACCAGCGGTGGTCACACATCCCCAGACGACGTCCTCGATGAGGACCGGGTCGAGCGAATTCCGATCGACCAACGCCTTGAGAACATGCGCCGAGAGGTCAACCGGATGCCACTCGCGCAAGGCGCCGTTCCGCTTTCCAACCGGAGTCCGAACAGCGTCGACGATTACTGCATCGCGCATTCCAAGGCCTTTCTTCTGCAATTCCTGTTTGAGTTCGGTCGTGCATACGCTTCGACGCGGCGCCGTCGGCCGGGCCGCACCGCCCAGCGCCATTCGTTATGACTCCGGAGGGTCGTTGCGCCCCATGGCAGCGAGGCCCTCGTAGGCGAAGCCCATTCCGAGCAGGTCGACCATCTGCTTGCGAATCGGCTGAACCAGCAGCGCCCGGGTGAATCGACGTGTGATGTCCGGTTTCGCGGCAATCTGATCGGCAATCTCCCTAGCCCTCGGCAGAACGTCAGCCGCTGGGAGGACCTCGGCGACCAGCCCGAGTCGCAATGCCTCGGCAGCATCGATCACGCTGCCGGTGTACATGAATGCCCGGGCTCGGTTGACTCCCATCAACATCGTGGAGACGACATGGATGCCGTCACCAGGCACAAGGTTCTGCAGGTGAAAGTGCGCCGAGTCTTCGAACGAGGCAGTCTCGGACGCAATGATCACGTCCGACAGGAGAGCAGTCTCGCAGTGCCGGCGGACCGGTCCGTTGACCGCGCAGATCACCGGCACCGGAATGTCGAGAATGGCATTCACCATCTCGCGGCCGTCACTGAACGCCTCACGCTCCCAGTAGGTTGCGTTGCGATCGGGACCGGCAGTCTTCCCGTCCGGCTCGCTGGCCCGCGGCCCGAGGAACTCTTCACCGGACCCGGTCAGAAGCACCGCAGAGTTGCCCCGATCCAGTGCGATATCCCGGAATGCGCGCGTTAGGCAGCGGTGAGCGGCCGTGCCCCACCTGAGCGAACCACCATCGGTATGCAGGACAACTTCGAGTACGCCGTTCTTCGCGCGCGTCATCTGTACGAACTCATGACGATCGAAATAGTCCTCGAACGAGGGCATGCTCATTTCCTCCACTCCACTGTGGGACTTGGAGACCCAGGTCACCAAATCGGCACTTTGTCTCGAACGTTCGTTAAATATAGGCAGCACCGCTTCATTGGTCAAGCCGCCCCGTCGCCGGCAGATGACCGATCTACCGCGACCGACGCCGGAGCGACCATGGGGACGCTCGACGCCCCCTCGAATCAACCGGCCGATCAGACCGCGTCGACGCTGTCGCGGTACCCGACGAGAGTGTGCGCCAGATACAGGCTCCGCGTCACGATCTCGTCCAACGGGAGCCGCCCTTGCGGGTCATACCACTGAGCGATGGAGTTGCACATCGCCCACACTGCCCGCCTGGCCTCGTCCGGATAGGGCGTGTCGAACACCCCCGCCGCACGACCTTCTTCAATCACCGATGCCATCTTCTTCGTGGCATCCCGCTGCGGCTTCGTCAACTCGTCCTGAGCCCACGGCTCGAGGTATCGCAGCTCGGTGAGCATCAATCTACTCTCGATCTGATGCGTCGCCCGGTATTCGATCAGGCCCGACGTGAGCGCGTCGAACTGGGCAACAGGGCCCTCTCCGGCAGCTCCGAGGCGCCGATCAAGGATCCGCCGATAGTCCTCGATCCCATCGCTGAGGATCGACTTCAACAGGTCGTGCTTGTTCGAGTAGTAGTAGTACAGCGCCGAGAGGCTCATCTCCGAGCGCTTGGCGATGTCACGGATCGACACTCCGTGGTAGCCGAGCTCCGAAAAAGCCACCTTCGCGACCTCTGTAATCACCGCCCCACCATCGCCCCGGACCCGCGGCAGTGCGCCTGCGGTCCTGGAGTGGTTCCCTTGTGTCATGTCGGCTCCCTAGACTTCAGCCTGCAGCCTGCTGCGTCGGCGACGGCGAATCTGAACGTTCGATAAAAACAAGCATTTTAGAAGATAGGCTCCCTGTCAACGCAGATGCGGTGGAATGTTCCCATCGCCCGCACAGGTAGCACGTCATCGCGGTTCCCGGAGCACGGCCCGAGGCTCGGTGGCGATCCCGCAGGGGTGTGCCGCCATACCTCTGCGACACTGGACTGACCACGATCGAGGAGGCCGGATCATGCCGGAGTCGCCCACCGCGCGAAGCCGGCGGTCCAACCATCGCTATCGCCCCAAGGGCATGGGCGCCGTCCTGATTACCGAGGCGGCGACGCGCGCGTTCGCTGAGCGCGGATTCCACGGAGTCTCGATTCGCGAACTTGCCGACGGGGCCGATGTCAGCCTCTCGACATTTTACTGGTTCTATCCAAGCAAGCAGGACGTACTCTTTGCCGTGATCGACGAGGCGCTGCGCGGCCATCTGAAGATCATCTCGGCCGCGATGGCGGAAGCCACAGACGACCCGGTAGCCCAGCTTGATGCGTTCGTCGGGGCAGTGGTCGAGTACAGAGCGCGACATTCTCTCGAGAGCCTACTGCTGAACGAGACTCGCAATCTCAGTCCCGAGATGATCACCAAGCTCGACGAGGCGCATGGCGAGTCGCGAAGGCTCCTGTCGACGATCATCAATGCCGGGATTGCGACCGGCACGTTCACCACCCCGTACCCCGATGATGCGCGACGAGCAATCATCGCAATGTGCAACGCCATCCCTCGTTGGTACGACGCTGACAGCTCGATCGCCGTGCCCGAACTCGTCGCACGCCATCGTGATCTTGCCCGTGCTCTTGTCGGCGCCGAGGCGCCGACAAGACCGTCGGCGTAGTTACGAGGAACCGCCGTCGTCGATCGCGGGCCGACTACCTGACCGAGGTCACAGGTAGTCCGCATTCTCGCGCTGCCACCGGGCCATCAGGAGGATCTCCTCGCGGTCGTAGCTGCGACCGGGGTGACGCCGACCCAAGTGGTCGAGGGCGCGCCGTACCAGATCGTCGGAATCCTCACCCACGATGGTCTCTCCGCAGGGGCATCCCAGCCGAGTCTCCATTTTCTATCTCCCCACTACTGGATCGAACGTTCGGAACATGCTTCAATGCTAACCACCACTGTTACGCCCGCCACAATCAAGACCGACCAGGATGCCGAATATGATCAACCTCGATACCATCCCTGCGCACGTTCCGCGCGAGCTCGTCGTCGACTTCAACCTGTACGACCTGGAGGGCGGCAACGACGACCCCCAAACGTCCTGGAAGCGGAACCTCGGAGCCGCCCTCAAAGAGCCTCTGCTGTACACCCCGCACAGCGGCGGGCACTGGATCGCCACACGTCCCGAAGACATCGCCGCGATTCAGCGCGACGCAACCGCATGGTCCAGCCAAGACGTCACCGCCCCTAAACACGTCGGCGACCGGTTTCTCCCCCTCGAATCCGACGACCCGGAACACGCTGCCTACCGCAAAGCGTTCCTGGCCATGGTGTCGAACAAGGCGCTGCGCGAGATCGAGCCACCAGCGCGCGCATTGGCCGTCGACCTGATCGAGGGTTTCCAGGAAAAGGGGCACTGCGACTTCATCAGCGACCTCGCGCTCAAGTTCCCGCTCGCGGTCTTCCTCAACATCATGGGCCTGCCCGTCGAAGACGGGATCATGATCAACGATTGGCTCCACACGTACGTAAGCACAAGCGTCGTCGAGGAGAAGATCAGAATCGCCGGACAGATCGCGACGTACGTCCGGGCTCAGGTCGATGATCGGATCGAGAACCCTCGCGATGACGGTCTCACCCAGATCACCAAGGGTCAGATGGGCGACCGCCCACTGACACGGGAAGAGATCTACAACATCGCCCAGATGCTCACCATGGGCGGAATCGACTCCGTCGCCATGCACCTGAGCTTCATCGTCATCCATCTCGCGCAGAATCCCGACAAGCGCGAGTACGTCCGCAACAACCTCGACTCGCTCGAACGCATCATCACCGAGTACGGTCGCCGCTACTTCATCAACAACATGTTCCGCACCGTCACCGAGGACCGCGAATTCCACGGAGTCCAACTCAAGGCAGGCGACCTCATCGCATTGACTGGGCCCCGATGGCGGTCCACCGGCTATGCGAGTTGTAGCCGTTGCTCGAACTCGGTCGGTGACCATTGCTGCCGGAATGCTTGCGGGGTA
>NZ_JBHZAF010000036.1:0-46650 GCF_042754085.1 Nocardia sp. NPDC059236 | reverse complement strand
TTGCCGCGTCCAACTGTTGTCGAGCATCGTGCGAACCGTCGATAAGCGAACCCCAAGGTTTCGTTAACGCCGTCCTCGCAGAGTGGTCTTGTCAGACGAGGAAGGGAGAACACAGTGAAGGCACTCGCGAGCACAGCCGTCCTCGGCGGAGTCATTGCGGCGGCGGTCATCGGATTGGCCGGGTCGGCGTCGGCGACGGCGACGCCGGTAGTGAACACCTGGTGTCCACACAGCGAGTTGATGCATCCGACGTGGGATGTGAACACCGGGGAACCTGTCATCTGCGTCAACACCGGGATCAGCGGGTACATGTGGGTTCCTGACGCCACCCGCTGATTCCCGGCCACTGCCGCGGATTCACGTGGCGACTTTTCGGGGCCATGCCGGTGAGCGAATCTGGCTGTGCCCCAGTCACCGAAGCGCCCAGCCGACGCAATCCGCAGCAGTGGCGGACGCCCGAAAAGCATATCCGCTGCCAGATCCATCGAGTGGCAGACCGGTAGCTGGGCTGATTTCCCGGGCGGCAAGCCGCTCGGTCATCGGCATTACCGTGCACTGACGACATCCGGTCGGCAGGGTCAGATGCTCCCTGCCCGTTGATCTTTACTTGCCCCGCGCTGGCCGGTTCGGTCAGCGCGGTATGCGGCAGTTCCGGATGCTTCTGGCTCCGCCGGTCTTCAGCACTATGCCCCTGCTGGGTCGGCCAGGCGCAGAGTGTCGGTGGAGGCTCGTAGTCTTTGCGGCACATTACAACTCGCGATATATCGGAGACTCGATGCCGGGGCTGGACTTCAAGCCAACACGCTATTTGTCATCGAGGACGAGGCGGCCGGAATGGCTGGACAAGGGGCTACGGTGACCAGCTGGGACGAATTCGCGCGTGGACTCGCCTACCAGTTTGCCCTCCTCCCCGACGGGGCGATCCTTCTGATCGATACCGACGAACCCGACACTCAGCCCGGCTTCGCCCAATTCGCTCAGTCCGAAGACATGCTGCACGCCGAACTAGGCGCATACGCCGACCTGGACCGTAACGCCGGGCTGCACAATCCCGGGCACCAGCTCGCACTGCGCGCTGGCTGGCATCCTCCTGACATCGACTGGGA
Source organism: Nocardia sp. NPDC059236 (assembly GCF_042754085.1). NCBI lineage: Bacteria > Bacillati > Actinomycetota > Actinomycetes > Mycobacteriales > Nocardiaceae > Nocardia > Nocardia sp. NPDC059236. The sequence goes on along the minus strand of NZ_JBHZAF010000036.1, from coordinate 45,544 downwards.
TAACTGGTGGTTCCAGGTGCCTCGGTCGGTGCAGCCGGTGGCCGGTCGAGAGTTGGCCACCATGGTGATAGTTGGCCTGCGGGACGCGTTCCACGTTCCCAGCCCCGATCTGCTGGTGTACACAGCGTGGAATGCCCGCGCGGGCAACCGGCCGTTGGATCTTCCCTTGTTGGGGATCGACAGGCAGTGAGCGCTCGACTCTCACGCAGCGTGCCAGCCGGGTACTTGAACTCCGCGATCGTCGATGACTCACTGGCCGATCTCCTCGGCGATCGCTCATCGGCATTTCCGGATGTTCTGCAGCGCACCAGGTTCCGGCCGCCAGCCGCTGGACGGATCCAACTAGCCGCAGCATGGCACAGACCAATCCAGAAGTGCGATCCTGGCGTCCACGTGACATGAGGTGGCGTCTTTCACCAGGCTAAGGCATACCTCATGACATTCCGGATTGCCTGTACTACAACTCATCTCGCATCAGCATGGGCGAGCACTGCCGCACGTCAGAGCCGCGAGCAGATGGCCTTCGCCATTACCCGACGTGTCCGCGCGCTCGGCCCAGCCTCGTGCGGCGAAGTCAGCAACGCCCGCGGACTCGCCGGGCTCTACACCGCCGCGGTACACGGCCTCAATCGGACAAGCACTACGCGCTCGGGTTCCAGGCAAAGGCTGGCAGTACCCGTCCCTCAGCGCCCGTGCGTTCGGCCACGACGGTTCCGCGGGCTCGGAAGCCTTCACCGACCTGCGCAGCGGCATCACCTGCGGATACATTCGGCGCCGGTTCTCCTCCACCTGGCCCTACCTCCGAACATCATCGCCTCGCCGCCGCCGTCCACCACGCGGCTTCGGCAACGTAAGTCAAACTCCCGCGCCTCTTGTCGTGAAGTCAAAGGCTTAGTGGTGTAGCCGAACTGGATCCGGCGTTAGGCGGGCTTTTCGCTGGTTGGTTCAGGCGCTGTTGGCGGGGAGGCGGGGAATAGTCGCCCGACGGCGGCGACGATGGCCGCGCGACGATCGGCTGTGAACTGTTCCTGGCCTGCGGGCGTGGCTGGTCTGGTGAGGCTGGGGTGGCCGGCCCAGGACATGGCGAGCTGATTGACGAACATGAGGATGTCGGCCGGGTCCCACGTGGGGTCGAGGTGACCGTCGCGCTGGGCGCGGCGTAGCTGCTCGGTCTTGCGTGTCATCGTGTCGCGGGTGGCGTCGTCGGGTCCGTCGCCGGCGAATTCGAGCTGTCCCCACTGCATCAGCCGGAGGTTGTCGGGGTGGGCGGTGAAGTAGTCGTGGACTCGGCCCGCGTAGCCGGGCAGGTCGGTGGGGTCCATTCGCGTCGCCTCGGCCACCGCGTCCAGCTCCTGGGCCGCGACGAACCGGTAGAGGTCCTGTTTGCTGCGGAAATATGCATAGACGCGTTCCTTGCCGGTCTTCGCCGTCGCTGCGATCCGGTCCACCCGGGCACCGGCGATCCCGTGTCGGGAGAACTCGGATTTCGCTGCAACGACGATCCGGTCACGTGTCGAGTTGGCACGAGACGGGGACGGCATTTACCCACCCTACCAAACCGAACCGTTCTGTTTGACCAGGTGAACCCTCGAGCGTAGCGTCGAACCGAACAGTTCGGTTCGACCAAGGAAGAAGGCGTTCATGCAGGACAGGACACTCGGCACACAGGGCCTGACCGTGTCGGCGATGGGCTACGGCGCGATGGGCACCGTCATCGGCTACGGCGCCACCGACGACACCGAATCCGTTGCCGCGATCCGCCGCGCCCGCGAGCTGGGAGTGACGTTCTTCGACACCGCCGAGATGTACGGGTGGGGCGAAGGCGAGAAGCTGCTGGGCCGGGCGGTGGCACCGTTCCGCGACGAGGTGGTCATCGCCACCAAGTTCGGATTCACCCCCAGCTTCGGCACCGATTCTCGTCCGAACCATATCCGCGAGGTGGTCGACGCCAGCCTGCGCAACCTCGGCGTGGACTCGATCGACCTGCTGTATCAGCACCGCGTCGACCCGCAGGTGCCGATCGAGGACGTGGTCGGCACGATGGCCGAGTTCGTCACCGCCGGCAAGGTCCGCTACCTCGGTCTGTCCGAAGCCGCCCCGGACGATATCCGCAAAGCCCATGCGGTGCACCCGATCTCGGCGCTGCAAACCGAATACTCGATCTTCGCCCGTGACGCCGAACCCCTGTTTCCTCTGCTGGATGAACTCGGGATCGGGTTCGTCGCCTACTCGCCACTGGCCCGCGGGTTCCTGACCGGTACCGCGAAACCCGCCGACGCGTACGGGCCCGCCGATTTCCGGACCCGGATGCCGTGGTGGAACCCGGACAACTACGACGCCAACGCCGGCATAGTCGACCAGCTCACCGACCTGGCCGCCTCGAGGGGCATGACCGTATCGCAGCTAGCGCTGGCCTGGACGCTGGTGCAGCGCGACTACAATGTGCCGATCCCCGGCTCCCGTAATCCCGACCGCGTCGCCGCGAACATCGCCGCCACTGACGTGACACTGACCGCGGCGGACCTCGCACGCATCAACGAGATCGCGCCCACAGGCGGCCACGGTGGCCGCGGCACACCCTCACCCTGGCTGTAACCAGCCCACTGTGAGGAGAGGCCGTCGCGGGCCGGCACATTCGAACGAGATCCGGCGCGATTGCACCACTATCCCCGTCAACTGCCGCACCACATTCGGCATTTCCGGATGTTCTGCAGCGCAACAGGTTCCGGCCGCCGGCAGCCGCTGGACGGATCCAACTAGCCGCAGCATGACACAGACCAATCCAGAAGTGCGATCCTGGCGTCCACGTGACATGCGGCGACGTCTTTCACCAGGCTAAGGCATACCTCATGACATTCCGGATTGCCTGTACTACAACTCATCTCACATCAGCATGAGCGAGCACTGCCGCCAGCTATACGACCCTCTGCCCGTCGATCTTCCGATGCCCACGCGGCCGGTTCGGTCAGCGCGGTATGCGCCATGAGAGCTCGCTATCGCTGACCATATGCAGTAGTCCTGCTGGAGTGGGGGAAGAGGGCGGGTTTGGGTTGCGTGGTTCAGTCGACGGGGGTGTCGTGTGCTGCGCGGTTGGTGAGCACTTCATCCATGTGCGTTTCGGCCCAGCCCTTGATCTCGCGAACCAATCGGTGCAGCGAGAGGCCGAGGTCGGTCAGTTCGTAGGAGACCGTCACGGGCACGGTCGGTATTGCCGTGCGGGTGATCAGACCGTCTCGCTCCAGGGAGCGGAGGGTTTGGGTAAGCATCTTCTGGCTGACGCCTGCCAGCTGGCGCGACAGCTCCGAGTAGCGCATCGAACGCGGCTCGCCGGCGCAGGGGGTGCCGGGCTGATGTGACCCGCCGTTGCCGAGCGCGGTCACGATCAGTGTGACCCATTTATCGGAGATCCGTTCCAGCAGTTTGCGGCTCGGGCATGCCGCCAGGAAGGCGTCGTATTCGGCCTTGGACTGCGCTCTCTTCTGGGCTGCCGTCATCGTTGCCATCAGCGGCTTCTCCAACCTGTGGGTGAGTTACGCACTTCGAGGTGCCTACTTCCTATCAGGAAGTTACAGGTCAATGATGGAGAAGGACACCAGCAGAGACCAACCGGCTCGAGATGAGAGACAGAGGTATGAACGCACCCTCCCCTTCGCTTCCCGGCGGAACCTGGACCCTGGGCGACCTGACTGTTACCCGGTTCGGTTACGGCGCAATGCAACTCGCCGGCCCTGGGGTCATGGGTCCGCCTGCCGATCGCGACGGCGCGCTCGCCGTCCTGCGCGAGGTCGTCGACTTCGGCATCACCCACATCGATACCGCCGACGCCTACGGGCCACGCATCACAAACCAGCTGATCCGCGAAGCACTGCACCCTTACCCCGAACAGCTGCACATCGTGACCAAGGTTGGGGCGACCCGAGATCAGCAGGGTGGATGGCCCCCGGCCCGACGACCCGAAGAATTGCGCCGCGCCGTCCACGAGAACCTGGAAGCGCTCGGTCTCGAGGCGCTCGACGTGGTCAACCTCCGGCTCGGCAATGCTCGAGGGCCACAGTCCGGTTCACTCGCAGAGCCGTTCGAGACCCTCGCCGAACTCCAGCAGCAGGGTCTGATCCGCCACCTCGGCGTGAGCAACGCGACGGCCGAACAGGTCGCCGAGGCGCAGACGATCGCGCCGATCGTGTGCGTGCAGAACATGTACAACCTTGCCTACCGTCGAGACGACGAACTGATCGACACCCTCGCCGAGCAGGGCATCGCCTACGTACCTTTCTTCCCGCTCGGTGGCTTCAGTCCACTACAGTCCGCGGCGCTGTCGGCCGCCGCCGACCGGTTGAATGCGACACCGATGTCAGTGGCCCTGGCCTGGCTGCTGCATCGATCACCGAATATCCTGCTGATCCCAGGTACCTCATCGACGATCCACCTGCGCGAGAATCTCGTCGGCGCGGGAATGTCGCTCTCCGACAACGAAATCGACGAACTGGAAAAGATCAGCCACTAACCGAATTCCGCGCTGCCACCGCGGACCGTGACCAACGAACACACGCAACTCGGCAATAGCGGACGTTCTGCACCGCAACAGGTTCCGACCACCGGCGCCCCGCGCTGGCCGGTTCGGTCAGCGCGGTATGCGGCAGATCAGTGCGTTGTCGCGAGGATCGTCGGATGGCTCGTGGGAGACCCTGCTGAACTCGTAGAGGCTTACCGCTGCCTGATCCAGTACATCCCGCGACCGGATTCAGCCGGGGCCCGCTTTTCGCGGGGGGCTATCCGGTCGAGTCGGTAGCCGAGCCGGTGTGCGACAGCGGCGCTGCGCAGATTGGCTGCATCGCAGTGGATCTCGAGTCTGTCGATCCCCGGCAGCGCTATCGCGATCCGGGTCAGCGCGTCCGCGCTGCGGGTCATCACACCGCGTCCGGTGTGCTCGGCGTGGCACCAATAACCGATCTCGAGCACCGAGGGGCCGAGACGGTCGTGCACGCCGATCGCGCCGAGTACTGTGCCGTCACTACCGAAGATGCCGTAGTCGAAACCGCGATCGGCACTGGGCCAGCCCTGTGCGACGTTCTCACCGAATGCGCGTTGCTGCTCCAGGGTGGTCGGTTCGGCCAGCCAGTGCATCCAGGGATGGAGATGCTCGAAGGACGTCGTGATCGCCTCGAACCGGGCCATCAGATCCTCCGGCTGCCAGCGACGGATCAGCAGGTCCCCCAAGTCGATTCGTTGCGGAGGTCCTACGCCCGGTTCAAGTGCCGGCGACAATTCCACGTCCATGCCTGCGATAGTGGTGATCCAATCGCATGCGCGGCAACTGGATATCCACCGTCCTCGTGAAGCGCCGCATTCGGCATGAGCGCGCACTGCAGGCGGTCGTACGGCGCTCTGCCCGTTGATCTTCCGATGCCCCGCACTGGCCTGTTCGGTCAGCACGGTATTCGCCATGACCGCACGCGGCCGGTAGGTGGTCGAGGTGGGCTCGCCGTAATCGCCGGCAGCGGAGCGCCTCCCTCCGACCCGGGGGTATACGCCGCACCGGCGATTGGGAACATTCTTGTTCGCTAACACTCGGGGCGGTTGCGCAGATATGTCAATCGTTGCAGCAGTGTCGCCGATCGGTTTGCAGTGCAACGGGATACGGCGCGAACGAGGGAGTGATCGGATCATGAAGCGAAATACCGCGGGTGTGGCAGTGTTGGCCGGCGTGTTGGTGGCGGTGACCGCTGGGTGCACCGCGAACGGAAATGGGTCGCTGACGGTTTCGCCGGGTCCGGCCACCGTGTCGAGCTCGGTTCCGACCGGCGGTCCGACGGGTTCGGGTGGGACGCCGGCACCCAGCGGTGCGCCTGCTTCGCCGGGGTCGGGGGGCTCGCCGGATTCCGGCGGCGGGCAGCCATCCGGCGGAGGTAGTCCGGTTGCGGGCGATGGTTCGACCGGGACCACGGCGCCGACGCCGACGGTCGCGCCCATCGCGGAATGCACGAACGGTCAGATCCATGTCCGCGCCGAAAACCTGGCAGCCCTGAACCAGAACTACGCCGGCACCGCGCTGATCTTCGAAACCACTGGCGACACCTCGTGCTGGATGGTCGGCTACCCCGGCGTCGACATGTGGGCCCCGGGCAACAACTGGGTGCACGCCCGGCGCTCCCTGTACAGCGCCGTCTACGGCCAGAACCCCGACCACAGCTTCTTGACCCCACAGCAGGTGACGATCAAGCCCGGGCAGCCCGCCCACGCCATCGTCGAAAGCACCACCACCGACAACGGCCGCCCCTGCCCGGTATCCCACACCCTCAACGTCACTCCACCCGACATGACCGCCACCCAACCGGTGGAGACCGGCAGCATGTACCCCTGCTCGGTCGTCATACACCCCATCACCCCGTAGCCCGAGCAACTCCCCGCCGTCCGGCGCCCAGGAATCACCTTGGTGCACAGGGCCGGCCACGGAAGAACCGCATGTATCGATGATCCCGGCCACGTCGGTTTCCTCGGGCACATTCGCCGCGTCCACTCCACAGCTCGGCGAGAGTAAAGGGGTTGACGGTCGTGAAGTGCTATGCGGCAGTCAATGGTCTGCGACCGGGGCCCATGACACTGAGCCCATGGCCGTTTCGAACCGTGCACTATGTGGCGGAGAAAGTGCATACAATGCGTTCCGAACCGGGTCGTTCGGCTAGCCAGGAGCGGGCCGCGGGGACCGGTTCCGGCGCGAACCGATCGTCAGGATCGATCTTCTCGATCGCAGTCCGATGGTGGTTTCACCGATTGCCTCGATTTCGTGCTGTCTGATCGTATCGTTAACTGGCTCAAGAAAACTCGCCACTTCAAGGGAACGTGCAGTGTCCGAGATCTGGTCGGACCGAACTCAGAGGGGAGAACGAATGAGAATGCGTGCCTTCGCTGGTATGGCCGTGGCCGCAGCACTGATTTCGATGGCCTGTGCGGGTACCGCCAATGCGGATGCGGTGAATCCGAACGACTACATGATCGGTGACACCGTCTACTTCAACGTGGGTCCCGCGCAGTGTTCGATCAAGTCGGATGGCACGACGGGTTGTGACATCGCGCCCGGCATCGCCAGGTGGCTGAACATGATTCCGGTGACCGATCTCGCCATCGATGTGCCGTTCCTGCCCGCGCACCCGACCTTCGGCGTGTTCGGTCCATACGGTCGTTCCGATGCCAACACCCTCCCGCAGGGCAACGGATACGGCTCGACCATCAGCTACGCGGGCGCCACGTGCAGTGGTGGCGGGCGCGGCGGGATCCTGTGCAATTCGAAGGGACACAGCTTCGACTTCGGCTGGTCCGGCACCACGACGACCTAGATCGGATTACGCGGCAGCCCGATCATTTGACCGTTTACGCGGGCAGGGCGGCAAGAACAGCCGCTTTTGATTCTGTTCTGGGCCAGCAGTATCCCGACTGCGCACAGTTCGTGGTCGCTGACATCCACCGACGTTGTTAGTCGATACTGCTCGGTCATCGGCATTGCGGTGCGTTCGGCCGTCCTCGGATGGATACGGCCGGTTGGTCTTCCACCGCGCCGCGCTGGCCAGATCGGTCAGCGCGGTTTGCGGCAGGACGTCCGTGCAAGAGCGGATGGAGTTCGACCGACCGTGCTACCTCGCCGCTTTTCGACCTGTCGGCCGCCGAGCGCGACTTCGCTGAACGGCACGCCCGCCATGACGCCGACTACGCCGCCATGCGACTGGTCAACTGGCTTGTGACCGATGTCTGCGGGATACCGCTGCCGACCACCGGCGGCCCGGTTGCCCGCAACGAGTACGTCCTTCAGTGCGCCGCCGGCCACATCCCCGACGACGTGTCGCCGGTTGTGGCCGAGATCCTGACCCGGCACGCACCCGCCGCCGCGAGGATGAACGCCTTCTACTGGAAGTTGTTCGGCGGCGACATCCATGCGGAATACCCAGCCGGCAATGACAGATCGGGCCGATGACCCCTCGCACGCTCATCGGCAATAGCTGACATTCCGCCGGCCTCGGATCGGCACGGCCAGTTGATCTTCCGATGCTCCGCGCTGGCCGGTTCGGTCAGCGCGGTATGCGGCATTTCCGGACGTTTGCAACGCCGGCGGTCCGCATGTTCGTGCGGCGGTCGATCAGCTCGATGAGCAGGCTGGCGAACGGTGCGGGAACGGGTGTCGGTGGTTCGCCGAAGCGGATCACGACGCCACCGCTGGTGGTGAGGACGTCGTCGATGTTGTACTGGCGCCGTTCGCTCTGGTCATGCTGCAAATGCGGGTGTTCCACGCCTACAACGACACGCGGACTCCCACCATGATCAACGGCGTCAACACCCCAAAAGCTGTGAAAACGATTCAGTTCAGAATCCTGTTCCGCTGGCTAGACTTTCGATCGCCCCGCGAGCTTCTTCGCCGGGGCGGATCGAGTGAGAAAGCCCTGTGTGATGCATCTGAAATCATTGGTCGCCAACGCGTTCGGCATTGTGACCGTTGCCGCCGCAACCAGTCTCGTGATGGCCGCGGCACCCGCCTCCGCAACGATCACCACATTGACCACAACGTGCGTCCCTCAGGGGTTCTCGGGCGGCTGCGACTACGCGGACATCCAAGCCGGCCTCACGGATGCGACACCTGTCTCGTTCACGATCAACGGCGCGGTGCTTGCAGGGAGCCCGTTCACACCCAAACCGTCGTCGGACGGGTCGTACCACATCGAGCTCGCGCTCGACTGCTCCCACACCCCGTTCCACGTGGTCGCGACCCAAACCAGTGCGACCGGCGGCCCCGTCAGCAAGATGGAGGCCGATTACACTCCTCCGACACCGCTGAACGCGGGTAGCTCGCTGGCCAACAGCCTGACGAACGCCGGCTCCAGCCAGCTTCCCCACCCTGCCTGCCATCTCGTTTATCAGGCGTGACTGCCACTGGACCAGTGCGAGCTTTGCATTTCTCGCCACGAGTACACGTTCTTGTGAGAAGGTGACGTTCCACTCGTGGAATCGGCGCGGCCGGTGCCGGTTACGGGTAACCAACAGTCGACGAGTTCCTGACCGATCCGACTTCGCTCACCCCGCCCATTCCGGCCTGGACCAGGGCGATCCTGGCTGTCCTCAGCGCCGAATCTCTCACTGAAGTGTTCTCGACGTGGCCGACCAGATCGCGATCGGACCGACGATTCCTCACCGCGGGTGAAGACAAGCAGGCATGGGATGGCTCTGGCGGCAGTAGGCGACCCGCGAGAGCTGCGGGCTCCAGCGACGGAGGACGAGATCGTTCGCTGGAGCCAGCTGGCCATGGGCATCAGGTGGTTCTGGAGACGGTTGCCCGACCGCGGGGCGATATCAGTAGATCCCTGGCATCTCGCCGTTGAGCAGAACCTGGATGAAGCACTGGATGTTCGAGCTGCCGATGGTCGGAGCGGGGCCGGGTCCGCGCTCGCCGCCGCGCTCATCATGGCCGCCAGCACGAGGGCGACACTCGATACCCCCACCGCCACTGTATTTCTGATGCTCACATTTGTCTCCTTCGATCCTCGAAGCCGGCATGGTGTTTTGAGCACTGTCAGATCTGGCAGGTGGGGCTGGATGGAGCAGCCAGCAGATGATCGATCCGTCACCGGCGGACCCGGTTCAGCTGGACCCGGTATTGCCCGACCCGATCGGGAATGCCGCACCCGGAACCGCTGCCAGCTCGACGCTCACCGCGGCCGCTGAAGCAGAGTCGGCGCCGCCGATGACGGCCGCACTCATCGCAACCACGCCAAACGCGCCACGAATCACGTTGCGCGACAATTTGTATGCCATACTCCGAAATCCTTACCGCGATGAATGGGATGGTGGGGCGTCAGCGCACGACCGAGTAACGCACGCAGGCGAATTCGCCGTTATGGGCGACTTCCGTGGTCTTCAGTTCGAGACGGCGGGGGAGCAGGGGTGCGCCCGCGCCCAGCGTGACGGGGGCGATGGAGACGATGATTTCGTCCAGCAGGCCCTGATCGGCGAATTGGCCGACCAGCTCGCCGCCGCCCATCAGCCAGAGGTCTTTGCCGTCGGCGGCCGCGGCCATCTCCTTGTGTACGACCTCCACCGGCTTCGAGGTCAATCGGACGTCGCGGCCGTCGTCGAAGGCCGGGAACTCGCGATGGGTGAACACCCAGGTCGGCATGTTGTAAGGCCAGGGCTCGGTGGAATTCTCATTGATCCATTGATAGGTGCTCGAGCCCATGGCGATCGCGCCCGCACCAGCCGCGAACCGGTTCAATCCCAGCGGGCCGTCCCAGTCGACCTGCCGAGACAGCAGCCAATCCAGGTTGTGGTCGGGGGTCGCCAGGAAGCCGTCCAGGCTGGTAGCGGTGTGGTAGACGGTCTTGAAGGTCACGTCATCCTCTCTGGTGTAGCCATTCGATGGGATCGCCGTCTCCGATTTCGGTTCCGGCGATGGATAACTCGGTTCGCAGCCAATGCCGTACGAGATACCTGCGGTGGGTGGAGTAGCTGAGGATGTGGGCGATCACGCTGCCGATGACGAAGCTCTGCGGCGGCTCGCACAGCGCATCGATCAGGGTGTCGTCCCACCCGCCACGCCGGGTGAGATCGCGGATGGTATCCAGCCACCGAACCGCTACGCGCTCATGGCGTTTCACCAATTCCGGGAGAGCGTCGTTGGCGGCCGTCGGGATGTCCTCGCCGTCGATCGCGGCCAGCCACACCTCCTTCGACTCGATGAGATGGGCGAGCACGGTGGCAATGGATTCCTCGGGCCCCCGGAACGACTCCACCAGCAGGCCCGGAAATCGCACCCGCCGGTACTGCGATTCGTCGAGTTGCGCTGCCATACCGAGGAGTTCGCGGGTGTCGTCGATATCGTGATGGATCAGCAGGGTCGTGGGATCCAGCACGGCCTGTTCTTTCGGCGCACTCGTCACCCACAGCGACATGGGTGGGTGAAAGTGGATGCCATTGCTCGTGGGCAACCACCGTCGGCGCTCGTCCGCGGGAGTCAGGCTCGGTGGATGCCCGAAGGCGGCGCTGAACGCGCGGCTGAAACCCTCCACCGAGTCGTACCCAGCCGCGAACGCGACGTCGGTCACCGACTTACCCGTCGACAGCTCCCACGCCGCCCGCTCCAGCAGCACCCGCCGCTTCAGCGCCACCGGCGGCTCGCCGGTACCGCGCGAGAACTGTCGGGTGAAATGGAACGGCGAAACGAAGGCATCAGCCGCCATCGCACCGAGCGTGGTGTTGTTCTCGTCCAGCACCGCGTCGAGCAGTTCGCGTAGTCGATCTCGTCCGGTCTTGGCCACACGACGAGTCTGCCAACGCGGCCCCGAAACCCGCTTGACCGATCTTGCTCAGCCTCCGACTCCACCTCGGCGTACGGGTTCAGGCCGTACTCACACTGCAAAATGATGCGTTCCGCCAGCGCCGGATCAGCAGGGCCAGTTGACCTTCGCCTGCCTCTCACTGGCCGGTTCGGTCAGCGCGGTCAGCGGCAGTTCAGTGCGTTCGACCTGGATCGAACCCGGATCGGTCTGACAGGAACTCGAGGATCAAGCGGCGCAGCTCTGGAGCTTGCGTGCCGTCCAGCTCCGCGATCATCGCATCCGCTCGCCGGGCAATGCCCCGCGCCTTGTCCAAGAGCCCTGCCGGGCCTAACCATTGGTCCTGACGAAGCCGGAGCGCGGCACGCAACAGATCTCCCGGATAAAAGTCACCAGCAGCGAGCGGATTCGCCTCCAGCCGGTCAAGTGTCCGGGGCAGGATTGCTGCGGTTCCGACGTTCTGCGACAACATGATTCGCAGGTCCTCGGTACTCAGTTCTCCTATCGGAACCTGTCGCAGCCTGTGGACTGTCCGAACCAAGCTGGTTGCCTCCGAAGGGTGTATCGGCCAAACAACGCCCTCGACGTCCTCAATCGATTGCGGGAATTCTTCGCCGCCGGATACGTGCTTCACCGCCGTCGCTACCTCCATCGCGCTCTGCTCGTTCGCGCACAATAGTTATCCGCTGTCAGGACTCGCCCGACGGTAGCGTCGCCAGTTTGAACAGCGCGCCATGCGGCATTAGCGTGCATTTACGTTTGCCGCGAGTCTCACGATTGTCGATACGCCGACTGCGGGGCGGAGCGATGAGACGCATTGAACGGACTGACTGGTGGTGTTCAGAGTCGGCGGTCGTCGGCCGGGATGAGTAGGGGAAGGGCGAAGTTGCACAGTTCTTCAGCTGCATCGACGTTTTGTGGGGTCTTGCCCAGTATTGGCTCGAGGATTCGGGGGGCGGGCGCGCCGGGCCAGGTGTGGCCCATGCCGTGAATGGTCCATGCCTCCACGCGAGTCCCGCCGACGCCACCGCCGACGGCGCGCCGGGTTACCGCCAGATGGTTGGGGTCGGAACCTGCCGGCCGTTCTTCGACCGTCTCGTCCGCGGCGCAGCGATCGATTTCGCCCCAGTGCCTAGCAGTTTCGGCAAGTGAGAGGGTCCGTCCGCGGAGTTCGCCATTCGGGCCGCGGCGTCGTGAGTGTCCGCCCTCGATCGGGACAACCCGATCGGCGGTTCCGTTGATCAGCAGCGCCGAGACTGCGTGGGTCGGCTGCAGGTCGGCCAATTCGGCGGGTAACCCGCCCGCGATCGCGGCAAACACCGCAACCGATTCGGAGGCCTCCAGCGCCATCCGGTGCGCCATGAACGCGCCATTCGAGATGCCCGCCAACAGCAATCCGTCATGTCTGGTGCCGTGCTGATCGGCGCACCACTTGGCGACTGTCCGCAGGAAGGCGACGTCGTCCACCGCATGTCGGTCACCGGTGGTGACACCGCGGCCGTCCGCCCAGGCGCCGCCGAAAGCTTCCGGATAGGCCACCGCGATGCCATGCCGATCGGCGCACGCGCCAAAACCGTTGGTGCGCCGCGATATCGAATCGGCGAAGCGCTGGAGCGGTCCGAGTACAGATGAACGGTTGCCGTGCAGAACCAGCACCAGCGGCAAGTCCGCACGCGGCGCGGCGGGTAGCCGAAGCGCGAACGACCGTCGTCGCCCATCGACCCGCAAGTGCACGGTCTTCATCGATCCCCCCGTAGTGAGATATACAGCCTAACTGCGCAGTTTACCTGTCCTGCATTGAAGCGTGGACGAAGGTTCAACGCGCCCGCCCATCGGCTATACCGCGCGCTGACGACGTTCGGTCGGCGGGCTCAGATGACCCCTGCCCGTTGATCTTCCACGCAGCCGCGCTGGCCGGTTCGGTCAGCGCGGTATGCGGCATGTCAGCATGTCCGTTCTACCGCTGTGGGTTCGAGGACTTCGCTGAGCGGGAACGAGGGACGCAGCGCGGCGACCAAACAGCGCCGGTGTGTGAAAAGCTCTTGGAAACTTTGTACCTCGGGAGCGGACACCGTTAGAACACGAAACCCAGCGCTCGTGTCGTGGACCGGATCGCCGCGGAACGCGCACTCGTAGGACTGCACCGATTGATGATCCCGCGCGGCTCAGCGCGAACGCCGACCGCGGGGTGCCCGGCCTGAGCGCTCGGGTAGCGGCAGTAGTGGACGTTCTGCGGCGACGCGGGAGGGACTTCACCACAGCGTTTGGGCAAGTCCCGCATCGTCGATGGATGCCGGCGCATCTCTGGGCGAGCACCTTGATCGCCTGCCCGTATCGCCACCGCCGCCCCACCTCCTCGACCTCTGCTTCGGAAAACGGTGTTCGCTTCTCCGACAAAGGTCTTCTCGAGCACATTCTGGTCCTGGTCGAGGTGGCGGCGATGCCGCCAATACCACTCGCCTGTCCAACTACCGGCGACGGGCTACCCACTCACCTGACCGACGAGTGCCGTTGCAGTACTACGCCACCGTGGGTTCCTCGTACCGGATTTGGTGCCTGGCGGCGATCGGGTTGATCTTGGCCGGGTCGAGGGCACCCGCGGTGAGCACGGCCGGCCCCGCCTCGATCAGATCCTCCAGATAGCACTCCCAGCCGCCCGGTGACGAGATCTGGATGAGGCGAGGCGGGGGTGTGGAGGCGCAGCGCAGGGCGTGCGGAATGCCGTGGGGGAGTAGGACGAACATCCCGGCGGTGGCGTGCTGGACGCGGTCGTCGAATTCCACCTCGAGTGTGCCGTCGAGCACGTAGATGCATTCGTCGGCCACGTGATGGGTGTGGCGGGGGATATCGCGGGCGAGGGTGACTTCCAGGAGCGAGAAGCGGCCTTCGGTATCGGCGGTGGTGGCCTTCACAGCGAACGCGGGCGGCAGGGGCAGGCGGCCGGGGCGGGCCGCGCCGGCGTCGAGCAGCAGAAATCGATTGTGGGACATGGTGGTATCCTCCGACTCAAGAGAAACGGAACCGGAATCCGGATCCGTTTCGAGTGTAGGTCGGAAGGGGACCCGAGTGTCAAGCCCATTGTCGCCGGCGCGCAAGCCGCGTGCGGACGCCTCCCGCAATCGTGACCGCATCCTGGAAGCCGCGCGAAACCTGTTCGCGGAGCGGGGAAGCCAGGTCCAACTGCCGGAAGTGGCGCGGGCCGCGGGTGTCGGGATCGGCACCGTGTACCGGCACTTCCCGGCCCAGGCCGACCTGATCGAAGCCGCGGCCGCGCAACGCTTCGCCGAGATCGAGGAATATGCGCGCACCGAATGTCTGAACCACGCCGAGCCCGGCCGGGCAGTGCTGGATTATCTGACCCATGTCGGCGAAACCCTGGCGGCCGACAGTGGATTGTCCGCCGCCATCGAAGCCTCCCGTCAATCGCGCGGTAGTGAACCGCGCGGCGCTGCGCTGGAACAGCTCGCCGAGATCCTCGGCGCGCTCATCGAATCCGACCGGGCCGCTGGAACGGTGCGCCCGGACTTGACCGTCGCCGATGTGTACATGGTCGTCGGCGCACTGTCCGCCACCATTCGCTCCGGCAGTGGCGACTGGCGCCGGTTGCTCACTCTGCTGTCCGACGGGCTGCGGGTCTAGCCTGGGTGCGTATCACCGCTTTATTTAGGTCAAGCGACGCAACGGGCATGGGCGTGCAGTGCCGGCGGTCGGACTCGCTCGAGCTGTTGGTCTTTCAGGCGGCCGTGTAGCCGCCTCGAACCGCGCGGGTCGCGCAATAGAGCGCGCATATCGAACAGCGTGTTGCAGGAGTTCAGTTGTCGCTGGGTCGCTGGTGGCCGTGTTCGAGCTTGGTACCTGACTGGTCGAGCACCGCGACGTCGTTGCCTGACGCTGTCCACACCGAGATTCCGAAGTCGTACCAGGACACGTCGAAGTCTGCGTCGCCGATCATCTGTTCTGCGCGATCGCTTTCATCGAACTCGACTATGAACACATCGCCCGGGCGCAGCCAGTACTCCTCTGCCCATGGCTCAACCCAAATCAAGAATGGTTTGTCCGAGTGCGGGTTGGTGAATCTGATCTTGGGCACGGCCGAAGCGTATTGGGGCAGGCGGTATGCCGCAGTCTGACGTTGGACTCGCCGCCACGCGCTATGTGGCAATTGGGTGCGTTCAGCGGACCTCGTCCTAGCTGAAGCGGCGTGCCGATAGCCCGTCGGATGCGCTTCGGCCCTGTGCTGAGGCATCGGCCGACTCGCTGGCAAGGCCGTTTGTTCTCCTCAGCAAGCTTGCTGTCCTGTGGAAGAGTGGTGCCCGCTCATGAATTCGGCTCTGCGGATCCGGGTCTGAGGTTGGTCGAACGATGAAGGGGAGGCTTGATGGAAGCAGCATTCGATGTGGCCGGGCTGATCGGCTATCGCTATCGCGTCGATGACTACTACGAAGTTGGTCGGGAGAAGATCCGCGAATACGCGCGAGCTGTCCAGGACTCCCATTCAGCACACTGGAGCGAGTCCGCTGCCAATGAGCTCGGGTTTGCCGGGTTGGTCGCGCCGGCGACGTTCGCCTCGATCGTGGCGATGCGGGCCAATCGTGCTCTGCTCGAGAACGTCCTGGCCGGCTACGACATGTTCGTGCACACCGACCAGGTCTTCGAGATGTACAAGCCTGTCCTGGCCGGTGACCGATTGATCAGTGATGTCGAACTGTCCGCGGTTCGCCGTGTCGCAGGCAAGGACCTGCTCACCATTACCAATACATTCACCGACCAGTCCGACCAGATCGTGCAGATCATGCACACCACGGTCGTCGGCATCACCAGCGATGACGTCGATGCCGACATCGGCGATGCCATCGAGGGCGTGATCATGAGCGGATTGGAACCCGCGCCCTCGCCCGCAGCCTCGGCGCCACCCGCCGGACACCCAGTGGCCGATCAGCCTGCACAGGCCGCCCCCCGGCAATCGCACGTCTCGCGAACACGTTTGCCGCACACAGCAATCCGTTTCGAGGACATCGCCGTCGGTGACGAGCTACCGGCCCGGGCCGTCCGACTGACGCGGGGCGACCTGGTGAACTACGCGGGAGTCGCCGGTGATGTGAATCCGATCCACTGGAACGAGGAAGTCGCTTCATTGGCCGGCCTTCCCGATGTGATCGCGCACGGCATGCTGACCATGGGCCTCGGGGCGGGGTTTGTCACCGACTGGCTCGGCGACCCCGGTGCCATCATCCGGTACGGAGCCCGGCTGTCGAACTACACCGTCGTCGGAGCCGTCTCGGCCGGGGACGTGGAGTTCAGCGGCCGGATCAAATCGATCGACCCAGAAACCAGAACCGCCACAGTCGTTCTCACCGCGAAGTCCGCTGGGCGCAAGATCTTCGGTCTGGCCACCATAGACGTTCGCCTCAGTTAGCCGGTGACTCCATGACGACGCGCTCGGCGATCTGATGTGTACCGAGCGTGCACATCGACAGAAGTGGATGTTCCTGCGCCGCAGTCGGTCTCGCCGCCGACCGGTCCGCGTTGGCCGGTTCGGCATGCGGCAAGGCAGATTTTGGCGTCGGGATCTCATCGTGAGTTCTCGACGTCGCTGCTGATCGGCATGAACCCACAGCTGCAACGATCCCGCGGCAAGAAGGTGCGCCTGCCACGGCATGATGAGCCCATGACGAAACCGACGCCGTCCCGGGATGGGGTGGATGCACGAAGGTCGGCAAGGCGACCGTTCCTCGGACTGATCGTCGGTTTCGTTGGCGGGGTGGCTATTACGACGGTCGCGGCAGCCGGATTCTTCATGCATCGCACCGATACGGTTCAAACGTATCCGGCATCGTCGGCCGACAACTACGCCGCCGCGGTGAAACGAGTACATAGCCCGATGGATCTCGACCGCTACGAAGTCTGGCTCGGACAGTTGGTCGACGGCGGGGTACCGCGCGGTCACGTCGTGGCGATACCGCTCACTTGGAGCACCGAGCCGCGCATCGACTGGAATCAGGACATGGTTGTCCTGCATTTCGAGCCTGGCGGTGAGATCCGTGTTCCTATGACGATGGTGCTTGATACCCGATAGCCCAGAATTGCTTGGGGCGCAAGGGTTTGGTGCGTATCGGGTGGTTGCGGCCCGGCGCGGTGGCAGTGGCGATGCGTGGCCGGATGTGGCTGTGCACCTTCGAATTTCGCGGTCGTTACCGCCGGCACCCGTCGAGCAGCAGGCCGATGGTGAGATGCACCTCGTAGTTCGGGTCGACCAGCTCTGCGCCCGCGCAGATGTCGCCGATCGCGCGCAGCAGTTGATAGGCGGAGACGTCGGCGGTGATCTCGCCGGCGTTGCGGCCGGCGGTGAGGAGACTGTCGAACACCGGCACGAGTCGGTCGAGGAACAGTGTGTGCAGGGCGGTGAAGCGGTCGGGGTCGCTGCGCATCGCGGCGGCGAGTCCATGCTTGGTCACCAGGAAGTCCACGAACAGATCCACCCATCGACGCAGTGCGGCGAAGGGTGAGGACTCCGCCGCGAGCAGGGCGGGCCCGGCCTCGGCGCAGGCGTCGATCTGATGCCGGTAGACGGCCGCGACGAGGTCCGCTCGCGCGGGGAAGTGCCGGTAGATCGTGCCCATGCCGACGCCCGCCGCGGCGGCGATCTGGCGTACCGGCGCGTCCACGCCATGGGTGACGAACACCGATGCCGCGGCATCGAGCAGGGCCCGCTCGTTCCGTCGCGCGTCGGCGCGTTTGGCCGAACTGGCGGTGGCCGGCATCCGCTCATCGTGTGCGCCCACGTGACTTCCCTTCTTCACAGCAACGGTTGCCAAGCGGAACACTGCTCCGTATATTCGGAACAGTGCTCCGCTTGAGTATATCCGCGGTTCGCGCGGATTCTCGACCCCGCCACGGCGCAGCGCTCATCACTATCGGAGGGAAACCCCATGCCCGGACCAGACACTGCCGCCCCGAGCGCTGTGCCCGCCCTGACCACCCCGATCATCAGCGTCAAACCGGTCGTCCTGCCCGCGTCCGAACGCGGCGACGACCTGCAGGTGCGCGTATCCGCACCCACCGTCGGCACCGGTCTGCCCATCGTCGTGCTCGCCCACGGCTACGGCGAGTCGATGTCCTCCTACGACCCGCTGGTCGACTTCTGGGCCGGCAACGGTTTCGTCGTCGTGCAGCCCACGTTCCTCGATTCACGGACCCTCGGCCTCACTCCGGCCGATCCCCGCTACCCGGACATCTGGCGCGTCCGAGTCCGCGACGTCACGCAGGTACTCGACCAGCTCGACCGGATCGCTGCCGCGATTCCAGGGCTCGACGAACGCATCGACCGCGATCGTATTGCCGTCGCAGGACATTCCTGGGGCGGACAGACCGTCGGCATCCTGCTCGGCGCACGCGTCCTCGGCGCCGACGGGCGGCCTGGACCCGATCTGACCGATGCGCGGGTGAAAGCCGGTGTCCTGCTTGCTACTACCGGCCTCGGCGGCGACACCCTGACCCCGTTCGCCGCCGAGAACTTCTCCTTCATGAACCCAAACTTCGACAACCTGACCACACCGACCCTCGTGGTCGCGGGCGATCACGATCAATCCCATCTCTCGACCCGCGGCCCCGACTGGTTCACCGACGTCTACGCCTACAGCCCTGGCGCCCAAAGCTTGCTCACCATCTTCGGAGGCGATCATTCACTGGGCGGAATCCATGGCTACAACGCCAAGGACACCACCGACGAAAGCCCCGACCGCGTCGCGCTGATCCGGAAGGCTTCGTGGGCCTACCTCTGTAGCGCCCTCGGAATCGATGACATGGCATGGAAGCAGGTGCAGACCGATCTCGCGCAGACCATCGATCCGATCGGCCGCATCGACCACAAGTAGACGCACCCATCGCAAGGCGGTGACCGGCTTCAGTGTTCTGGTAGCCAGCGGTAAGCTGATACTGGCGTCTTTCTCGGTACCAAATGACGTCTTGTCCGGTCTGGTCGATGCTGCAGATGTCGGCCGGCGAGAATGCGCGTTTCTGTCGGGACGCATCATGAACTTCACCAAGGAGCGAATCGGGTGTCGCAAAGTCGATTCGGCATGTGACGCACTCGCAGACCCAGTCCGGTAGCTCGGCAGCGCCGCCCAGTACCCGGACGTCATAAAGCTCGTTGTAAGGAAGCAAAATGTCTAGCAAGATCATCAAAACCCTTGCCGCGACTCTTATTGCCGCGCCCCTGCTCGTCCTCGCCGCGCCCGCGGCCACTGCCGATTCGACTGCCACGGCGCCCCCGTCGCCCTCCGCCACTCCGGTCGACGGATCGTTCGGATCAGCTACGTGGTGTATCCCCCTCGGCAGTGTCGTCTGGTGCATCTGAGTGAGCGTCTGAGAACTCCGGTGATGGGTGCATGACGCTCGAGAGTCGAGTGAACTCCCGGTAGAGCAGTGATTGCTGAAATCAATTGCTGTACAAGGAGTTCATTCGTCGTCATTGCGTATTCCCGTGTGTTCGTCGTGCCCGACTGGCATTGCGTGGCCGCATGACCAGCAGATTCGAGCGGTGGCGTCGCGCAGTCTTCAGGGAGCAATCCTGACACCTGCCACATCACATAATCGGCAGTAGAGGACGTTCTCGGCCGCAGTCGGTTCCGTGCGCCGGCCAAACCGTGCTGGCTGCTCGCGTCCGCGCGATGCTGCCACCCGGGAGGTCGAGTGTGGTTGTGCGGCAACCGGGCTCAGGAGCGCAGCAGCTGCCGCACCCGGGCTGCCTCGCGGGTGAGGTGGTCGCGCTCGGGCACGGTGGTGGCTGCGCGGGATGCCTCGGCGTACAGGGTGGCGGCCTGCTCGAGGTTGCCGGCGCGTTCGTGGAGGTAGGCGCGGACTGCGGTGTGGCGGGGGAGTTCTGGGTCCAGTTCGGCCAGCGCGGCCAGGCCGGCTCGGGGGCCGTCGGCCTCGCCGACTGCCACTGCGCGGTTCAGGCGCACTACCGGGCTGTCGGTGAGGAGTAGCAGTTCGTCGTACCACTCCACGATCTGTACCCAGTCCGTCTCGGCGGTGCTCGGGGCATCGGCGTGCAGGGCGGCGATCGCGGCCTGGGCCTGGTATTCGCCCAGCCGGTCGCAGGCCAACGCGTTCTGCAGAATCCCCACCCCCTCGGCGATAAGGCCTGTGTCCCAACGGGATCGGTCCTGCGCTGCGAGCGGCACCAGGCGGCCACCCGGGCCGGTGCGAGATGCCCGGCGAGCATGATGCAGCAGCATCAGCGCGAGCAGCCCCGCGACCTCGGGATCGTCGGTCGAGGCGGCGAGCTGGCGGGTGAGGCGGATGGCTTCGGCCGCCAGATCGACGTCCCCGCTGTAGCCTTCGTTGAAGACGAGGTAGAGCACGCGCAGCACCGTCGTGACGTCGCCGGGCCGGTCGAGTGGCAGTCCCGTGATCCGCCGTTTGGCGCGGCTGATCCGTTGCGCCACAGTCGCTTCGGGGACGAGATAGGCCGTGGCTATCTGCCGGGTCGTCAGGCCGCCGACGGCGCGCAAGGTCAATGCGACGGCCGACCCGGGGGACAGGGAGGGGTGCGCGCACAGGAAATACAGCCACAGCGTGTCATCCGTGACGGCGACCGGACCTGCCGGAGGCTCGACCTCCATGGCGAGTTCCCTTCCCCGCCTGGATGTTTCGGCGCGGGCGGCATCGAGGAACTTGTGCCAGGCGGCCGCGACGAGCCACGCCTTGGCATCGCGCGGTGGCTCGTCCGGCCACGTTTCCAGTGCCCGAATCAGCGCCTCCTGCACCGCATCCTCGGCCGGGGCGAAGTCGGCTCCGCGGCGGACGAGGACGCCGATCACCGCGGGTACGAGTTCGCGTAGCAGCGACTCGTTCACTCGGTGACCGTGGGTGACGCGGTGAGAAACGGTCGCAGCTCGAGCCACTCCTGGATCGGCTTCCCGCCCGCGCCCGGCGCCGCGGACAGCTCGCCGGCCACCTCGAGCGCCCGCTCGTAGGTCTCGACGTCGATGATCATCCACCCGGCGATCAGATCCTTGGTCTCCGCGAACGGGCCGTCGGTGACCGGCGGGCGACCCTCGCCGTCGGACCGGACGAACGTGCCCTTCGGCGAGAGCGCCTGACTGTCGACGTACTCGCCGGTGGTCTCGAGTCGCGCGGCGAAGTCCTCCATGTACTGCACGTGGGCCGAGATCTCGTCCGGCGTCCACTGGTCCATCTGCACGTCGTTGACCGAGGCCGGCGCACCCCGGTAGTGCTTGAGCAGCAGGTATTTCGGCATGATGTTCTCCTCGGTTCGTACGGCCCATTCTGGCCGCGTTCGATCGGTTCAGGCGCTCTGACGCTCGGCCCGTTGCCGGACCAGTTCTTCGACCGCGGTCGGGAGGGTGGTTTCGAAGTCGATGAGTTTGACCCACGTCGGGGTGATGACAATCCGGACCATGCCGTCGTACAGCGAGCGAACCTCGGCCTCCCACTCGACCCGCTGCTCCGGGGTCATCTCGTAGTTGCCATTCATCCGCAGATACTCCTCCGGGATGCCATCCACCACATCCATCTCCACTCGACCGCGGATGAGCAGGATCTTCGGCGGATGCGCCTCGGTATCGATCGTCAGCGCGACCTCCGGGTTGTGCCGCAGGGAGGGCAGCTTCGGAGCATTCTTCGTGGTGCAGACGACGATCTCCGAGCCGTTCCAGGTGAATGCGATCGGGATGTTGCGAGGCGTGCCGTCCTTGGCGACATAGGCCATCCGCAACAGGTCGCGAGCCAGCAGCTCCTGGCTGATCGGGAGGTTCAGGATCGCGGTGATCTCGTTCGCTTGCATGATGCTCGCTCCTAAGTCGGTGTCGTCGAGGCCCGTTCGCCTTCGTACCCCTGGGACGGAGCCGCCCGGGCGTTCTCGACATCCACGACCCAAGAATTTCCGGATCTTTTGGGACCCGATCGTCGCGGCGTCCGAAGATCAGCTGCCGAACCTTGCGCTGCAGAGAGTCACACCCAGGTGGTCGCGAACAAAACGGTCACGGCTGCTGTGAGAAGAAGGGTGATGTTGAGGGCGACTTTTCGATCTCCGCCGGTCCGGTGGACCGGGATCGCACCCAATTGCAGGAGTACGAATCCAACGGCCGCGATCGCAGCGAGCCAGGGCGCGACGCCGGTCAGGGGTGGAAGGATCAGCCCGAGCGCGCCGAGTACTTCGAGCACGCCGATGGCGCGGACGGCGGGTAGGGGTGTGCGGTCCACCCAGGCCATCATGGGCCGGAGTCGATCCCGGCTTCGGGTGATCTTCAGTGCGCCTGCATACAGGTAGAAGAGAGCGAGCAGGCCGGCCGCGATCCAGAATGCGATGTTCACAATTCCTATCCAGTGGTGGCATCAGGGACCGTGGCGAAAGCGCCTCGGTCCGCTGGGGGTTCAGGTGAAGTCGGTGGCGGGCTCGGTGGCGTAGTGGCTCATCACGTCGATGTTCACCTGTGGTGTCAGTTCCCGGCCGTCGGCGATCATGTCCTGTAGGTCGCGGAAATACTGCACATACAGGTCGGGTGTGAAGGTGCTGAGCATGACGGCCGGTTGGCCGGTGATGTTGGCGAAGGTGTGCGGGACGCCGGGTGGGACCATCACCAGCGTGCCCGCTGTCGCGTCGTAGGCGGTGTCGCCGACGGTGAACCGCACCGTGCCGCAGATGATGTAGAAGCCTTCGTCGTGCTGGGCGTGCCGGTGCTGCGGAGGTCCCGGAGTGTAGGGGGCCACGACGGATTCGGCGAGTCCGAGACGGTGGCCGGTATTGCTGCCGTCCTCGAGGATACGCATTCGCGTGGCACCCAACATGATCACCTCACCCTCGCCGGGACGCACTATCGAAACCGTTGTGGCGGAGTTCGTTTCGTCGCTGTGTGCTTCGTCGGTCATATTTCGATTGCACCGCCGGGACACCGGAGGTGTCCAAGACCTGTTCCGCGATACCGATACCGGACGGGTATCGTGCCAGTGTGGAGCTACGTACGCTGCGTTACTTCGTAGCTGTCGCCGGGGAACGCCACTTCGGTCGCGCCGCCACCCGGCTGCACATGAGCCAACCGCCGCTGAGCCGCGCCATCCGGCAACTGGAGGCGGAAATCGGTGCCGCCCTGTTCGATCGGTCGCCCACCGGTGTCGGTCTCACCCCGGTCGGGGCGGTGCTACTCGACGAGGCGCGTGCTCTGCTCGAGCAGGCCGACCGGGTCAGCGTGCGGGTGGCCGCCGCGGCCGGAAACGCGAACCTCACCATCGGCATCCTGGGTGACACCACCGACCCCGGCATCACCAGACTGGCCGCCGCTTACCGCCACAGGCATCCCGAGGTCGACATCCGTATCCGCGACACCGACCTCACCGACCCCACCTGCGGGCTGAAGGCCGGACTGGTCGACGTCGCCGTGACCCGTGCACCCTTCAACGACACCGCCCTGACCGTCCGTGAACTGCGCGCCGACCCGGTCGGAGCCGTACTACGCGCCGACGACCCGCTGGCTCACCGCGACCACCTGAAGCTGACCGACTTGGCCGACCGTCACTGGTTCCAGTTTCCCGCCGGCACCGACCCCCTCTGGCAGACCTACTGGAACGGTGGCGAACCGCGGGAGGGCCCGGTCGTGCGGGTCGTTCAAGAATGTGTGCAAGCCGTGCTTTGGAACGGCACCGTCGGCATAACTCCGCTCGGGCACAACGTGCCCGAGGGACTGGCCGCGGTCCCGCTGATCGATATGGCGCCGAGCAGGGTGGTGGTGGTCTGGAACGAGGGCGATGCCAACCCGTTGATCCGATCGTTCGTGCAAACAGCGACGGCCGCATACCTCGATCCCCCATCTCGGCGGTGAATGCGACTCGTGGCTCGCGTCCCACCGGGTTACCGTGCGGGTGTGGCCAGTAGGGTTTGCTCTGGCTCGGTCGGCGGGCTCAGATGGCCCCTGCCCGTTGATCTTCCACGCAGCCGCGCCGGCCGCTTCGGTCAGCGCGCCACGCGGCAAGGGCGATCACTTGCATTGACCATTGTCGGATTGTCGTGCCGCACAATGCTTACGGATGTTCGATCTGCTCGCGCAGGATGTCACCGTGGCCGGCGTGACGTGCGAAGTCCTCGATCAGGAACAGGTAGATGAATCGCAGGCTTACCTCGCCGAGGCGAGGGTGGGTCCGGATGTCGTCGAGGTCGAAGTCGGCGGCGATCACTCGGGAACGTTCGCTGCCGCGGTCGAATTCGGCGATCACATCGGCCACCGTTTCGTTCTCGCCGACGACGAAACTGGCATCACCCGGCGTCGTGCCCCCACCGCATTCGCTCTCGGGTAGTCCCGCCAGGATGTGCTGGAACCAGATCCGCTGAGCGACTGCGGCGTGCTTGAGCAGTCCGATCGGGGTGGTCATCGATGCAACGAGGTGGCGGCGGGCATCTTCTTCCGACAGGCCGCGCAGCGTGTTGACCAATTCGGCCCGGTTGCGGTCGAGCATGTTCTCGAGCAGCCGACGTTCATCGCCGATGGTGGTTCGTGGTCTCGACCAGGTCATTGTCGACTCGATCCTTTGGTCGGGTTGGATCAGCGTAGCCCGCCGGGCGAAGGATATGGCGGCACAGAAATTATCCGCAACTCGGCAGCAGCGGACGTTCTGCGCCGCAGCAGGTTCCGGCCGCCGACGCCCCGCGCTGGCCGGTTCGGTCAGCGCGGTCCACGGCAAATAGTGCGTTCGAAGGATCAGGAGCCTGTTGCGGAGGCCGCTTGCGTCTTCCTGACATAAAGATGCTGGCGTGCACGAGCAACAAGGGCGCCGTTCGAATCGACGATCTGTGTCTCATGTTCGGTGATCGACTTCATCCCGTCGGCGGTGGCACGGCGGATATCGTCCACCAGTTCGCGGGGCATCAGCATCGTGGATCGCACTGTGCCGCGCCCGGGCGCTATGAACTCGATCTCAGCGGTGGTGTTCCAGACCCGATAGCCCTGGCCGAGTTGAGCATTGGCCATCATCCCGAAGAACGGATCGGTCATCGCGAACAGCGACCAACCCGGGGCAGCGCCGTTGTGGTTGGAGTTCCAGCGACGCACCCGCAGGCTCACCTCCGCGGATGTCCAGTCCTCGGCGAATCGTTCGACGCGTACCCCGAGGAACAGAAGAGATGGAGCAAGATTCATCACTACTCGGAGCCTGCGCGGTGTCAGGACCGCTGTCGGAAGAGTTCGTCCTTCGAATCCCCCTGGCTTGAAACGCATTTCGTTACAATACCTACCGGCCAATACGGCTCAAACCTCGGCAATAATCCCCACCCGAAACCAGATGGGCTGACAACTCCGATCTCCCGGTCATCGACAGAAGAGGATGTCCTGGGCCGCAGTGGGTCTCGCTGCCGGCCGCGCTCGCTCTGGCCGATACGAACCGCGCTTCGTCACAAACTGTCGAATGCCAACGCCGACAACGGCAACGGTGCTCTGTTGGGTTTCTCAGGAAGTCCAACGGCCGACGGAGAGCCCGCTGTATTCGGCATGAGCAGATGTCCCTACGCCACGGTCGGTCTCGCCGACGGCCCCGCGTTGGCCGGTTTGGTCAGCGCGGTGTCCGGTGCGGCCTCAGGCGGTTGGCTGCGGCCAGTCCGGCGAGAAGCGCAGCGGCGGCGAGTGATGCCCACCCTTCGCTGCGGGGAATCTCTCCAGATCCGTATACCGGCCCAGGTCCAGGCGTATCGCACTGCTACATCCACCGCGTATGTGACCTTGCCTATCTCATCGAGCACGCACGGATCCTGGCTCTCGCAGCCTGCCGCGCTGTCCAGATCAACGCAGCAGGATGCACGGCATTCGGTATGGGCGTGCTCAGCTGGCACCCGTATGAGGCTCTGCGCGTTGATCTTCGGCGGCCTCGCGCTGGCCGACTCGGTTGGCGCGCCACGGGCACTGTAGTGCGTTTCGATTGGCGGGATTGTTGCGGTGGAGTGGAACGCTCATGTGCCGATTTGGGGGTACATACCGGCGGGCTGGCCAGCCAAGCCGGAGTGACCCGCCCGCTGGCGGGTCGGCGCGAGTTCAGCGATTGTCCAAAAACCAAGCACTTGTTAGGGTTTCGGGATGGAGCTTTCCGGTCCGGTGGCTGGTCCGATCAACCTGATCTCGACGTTCTTCCCACTGTCCGATGTCGGTTACGTCGCCGAGGAGTACTTCCTGTCCGGTACAGCCGGGTCCTACCGCCTGACCGGCTCGGCCGGTGACGACGGGGAGTGGGCGACCGAGCCGGACGGCCTCGCACCGTTCACGACCAGACTCGTGTTGTACCGGCCGGTTGAGGGCGACTGCGGAACGGCTGTCGTGGAGTGGCTCAACGCGTCCTCCGGTGCGGACGCGCCGCCGATCTGGCTGCTGGCACACCGGCATCTCATCCGGGCCCGGATGGCCTGGATCGGGGTTTCCGCGCAGTGCGCGCCGATTCACGGCGGCAGCGTCATGGCCGCGGCGGCCGAGGGGGACGACACCTGGAACTCGGTCCTGCTGCCGCCGCTGAAGCAGGCGGATCCGGTGCGGTACGCCGATCTTTCGCATCCCGGGGATGCCTACTGCTACGACATCTACCGGCAGGCGGGAGAACTGGTTCGAAGGCTGCTGCCAGGGACCCGGCAGTTGCTCGCGGCCGGGCAGTCGCAATCCGCGGCCACGCTCGTGACATTTGTGAATGCTATTGCGCCGCATGGTTCGCCGTACGATGCGTACCTCATCGACGGGCGGCCGGGCCGCCCTGCCACGCTGACCGGCTTGGTGGACCCCGAGGCGCTGGACGGCGGTACGCGGGTGCGTGCGGATTCGACCGCGCCGGTGCTCGTGCTCCAAACCGAGTTCGAGGTGGTCGGTCTCATGCGCTCGATTGCCGCCCGCCAGCCCGACTCCGACCGGTTCCGGCTCTGGGAGCTGGCCGGCGCCGCGCACGCGGACTCTTACACCGTCGGCGCATCGTTCACCGACTCGGGTTCTCTGACCGCGGAGGAACTGGTCGAGCGGATGGCGCCGCGCCGCAATCCGCTGGGCGTCGATTTCCCCGAGCCGATCAATTCCGGTCCGCAACATCACTACGTCGTGCAGCGAGCCATCGTGGCGCTGTCCCAATGGGCCGACGGCGGACCCGCTCCGGCGCAGGCCGATCGGCTCACGGTATCCGCCGGGGAACTGGTGCTGGACGTCTATGGCAACGCGCTGGGCGGCATCCGCACGCCGTGGCTGGACGTACCATTGGCAGTGCTGTCCGGGCTCGGACAGGAGGACGGCGGACCGGCGATCATGTTCGGCTGCACGCGACCACTCCCGGGACCCCCTCCGGACGACTACCTCCCAGCATTCCGAGCGGCAACCGACAAGACGGTCGCGGCAGGCTTCCTGCTGGCCGAGGACGTACCGGAAATCCTCGCCACGGCAGCCGCGAATCAGCGGAGATCGTTGCTTCTGGCCGGTGGCGACATCCCATAGGGGGCACTCGCGGACGGCGATCGCAGGTTGAGCACCACGAGCGTGTCGCTGCCGGCGAAAACGGCACCGACACGGCGCTCGGTCATCGGCTACTCGAGACTGGTGTTAGGGCCGGGTCCCGGCCAGGATTCGGTCCAGGTGCCCGGTGGGATGCTCCGTCAAGCGGCCGCCCGCCAGCGTGATCGGTGTGGCTCTCTCGTCGCAGCGCCCGCTTGCCGGGATCGCCGGCGACCGCGCCGACAGGTTCCCGATACGCATGATGTGAACCACCGTTCGATTCGTTCCTGGAACTGCAATCGTGGAGCGCGGAGGCACAGAAACGGGACAAGCCGTTCGAATCGTATCCGCGTCCGGCGTGGACGCGAGCGCGAGACCAGCTCCGAGATCCCAGCGGCTTCCTGCTCTAGAACTTCGCTCACCGTGACTCTCCGGGTCGACTGGTCACACGGGCGTTCTACCTGGGAATACGCTGACCGGATGGTCGTACCGGCTCCGATGCTCGCGGTGCCCGGACAGCCACCCGATCACGCCGGATGGGCCGTCGAGATGAAGTGGGACGGCGCTCGGATCATCTGTGTTCTGCGGGAGGGCACCGTGCGGCTCTAACCCCGCAATCAGCGCGAAGTTCTTTCTCTGGGGGGTCCGGGTCTGCGAGGCGACCGGTTGATGAACATCTTTGCAGCTCAGCGGCTTTCACAGCGACTGTGGCAGATTTCGGCAGGTGTTGTGAAAGCACGACGATGACCGTGCCGCCGGTCCCGGAGTTGAGGGTGTCGATGCAGTCCGAACATGACGGAAACTCGCTGATCGACCTGGTTTGCTGGCATCTGTGCGCTGCTGGTCATGGCCCGAGGAATAGTCGTTCGCATGGCAGGCGCCGCAGCAGTCGGCAGTCCTCGATGGTGTCGCGGATCAATTCGATTGTGCACCAATGCTTTCGTCTCCAGTCGTGGATCAAGTTGCGCGCCGCCTCTGCGGTGGCCGTGTAGTCGAAGGGCACGCCGGCCAGCCAGATCCGAAGGTGCACATCACCTTCGGGTGTGAACAACCTTTCGGCGTTCACGGCCTATCATCTTCTCGGGCAACGCAAGGTAGGTAAGTCGCCAGCTTCCGGCCTTCCTTCGAAGTCACCGACCGGGACGCCATCGGCGCCGCCATCCAATACTTCTCCACGGTCAATTCCTCATTCCCGGGGAAATGATCTGACATGGGCAATGGACAGAGTTGGCGGGTGCCCAGAGTATTTCCACGACACGTGATACCGATCACATTCCACCTAGGTCGCGGTACAACATTGTTTACGCCGACACCAGGGGCTCGGCGTCCATTGGCCTGGGTGCCGGGCAGCTGATCACCGGCGAAGTGGCGCCGGTCAGCACTCGATCATCCGGAGGAGTTCTGAGCGCACCGTGGGCCAGCGGTCGCGGCCGCGTTCGGGCCGACGCGGTTCCAACTGCTGGGTCAGGGCGAGACCACGGATGGCGTCCATGGCGACGCCGACGCGGCGCACCCACGATTTGCGGTCGAGGTGTGGCGGTGTCAGTTTCGCGATCTCGGTGGCGATCGTGTCGGAAAGTCGGCGCTCGATAGGAGCGAGCGCCGCGTAAAGCTCCGGATCATCGGCGGCAGCGAACCAGACCTTCAGCCACACCTGGAACAAATCGCCGGAGAACAGCGTCCACAGCACATCCAGGGTCCCGCGGATCCGGTTGGTACCGGTCGCGGTGATCGCCGCAGCTCGTTCGCCCAGTTCGGTGATCACCCGGTTGCCGACCTCGTCGAGCGCCGAGGCGATGAGTTCGTTGCGGTTGGCGAAATGGTGCGACATGGCCCCCAGGGAGGCTCCGGACAATTCGGCCACCGATCGGTTGGTCGTGGCGTGGTATCCAGCGTCACGGATGCTGGCGATGGTGGCCTCGATCAGTGCACGGCGCATCTGCGCGGTGCGCTGCGCCTGGGTCCGCCGCGTCCCGGGTTCGGCTGTGGTCATGAGAACCAAGTCTACATAAACAGATCACTTGATCTGTATAGTGTGATTTACAGATCAATTGACCTGTAAGTAAAGGGGTAGGCATGTCCACTTCATTCGATGCGCCGCAGATGAGTTCGAGCGAAGGAGAACCGAAGGATGTGGTCAACGCTCTGATTGCGCAATCGATCCCGCCGATGCATGGCCTCGGCATCCGTGTCGAAGAACTATCCCCAGAACATGCGGTGTCGGCGGTGCCGCTGGAAGGAAACGGTAACCATCTGGGAACCATGTACGCGGCAACGATTTTCGGTGCCGCAGAAGTGGTGGGTGGCGCGTTGGCCATCGCGAATTTCGATCTTGCCCACTACTACCCGACCGTGAAGAGCGTCCGCATCGAGTACCGGCGACCGGCGACCACCGATATCCGGGTCGCCGCCGATCTCGACCAGGTGACCTGTGCCCGATTGCGACGCGATGTGGCGGCTGCGGGCAAGGCGGAGTTCGAGGTCGATATGGTGATTCGTGACCTTTCCGACACGATCGTTGCCGTCGCGCACGGCGTCTACCAGGTTCGCGCTCGCTAGTGCGGTGACCACGAACTTCGGCAGGGCTGGGTGATGGGCCTCTGAATTTTGCAGCGGTGCCGCTGTCGGCAGTGCAGTCTCGATAGCGGGGATCGATTCGCTGTCGAGGTGAACTGTCATGACAGAGCCGGTTCGCCGGTTCGAGCGCGTCGGCTGACCGACGCGGAAGGCTGACGGCTGCAACAGATCGCGCGCCGCGGTAATGGGGCGACGGTGCGCTGGCGGCGATACCTACAGCGGCATGGCCCGCCACGGTGGCGGCGCGTTCTCCGGCAAGGACCCGTCGAAGGTCGACCGCTCGGCCTGTTCGTGGAGGCCTTCGGCAGCGGGCTGATCGACCCGATCAAGATCTCCGAACGGTGCGTCGCCCGTCGGCGAGCGAAAAGGTGAGTTGCTTTGTGCACTTCCAATACCAGCGTCAGGTTGCTCGAGGTGTCAGTTGGCGTGGAGGTCCAGCAGGTGGTCGACCACGCCGAGCAGGGCGTCGGCGATGCCCGGCCCACTCTGCAGATGCCGGATTTCGGATATCGTGTTGATGACGCTGAGGGTGGCGCGAACCTCCACTCCAGCGGTGACCTTATCCAGATTCGGCCAGGTCTGGCGAAGCAGGTGAGTCCATTCGTCGGCGTAATCGCGCTGGGTTTGGAGCGCGAACTCCCGGTATGGCTCGGTGAGATTGCGGACCTCGGTCAGGAGGATATTGACCAGGGCCGGGTGTGTGACGGCGAGATCGATGTACGAACCTGCCGCTCGATGCAGGGCCTGGGCCGGTGTCTGCGAACCCGCCAGCGCTTCGCCGATCCGCAACGCCAGATACCCCGCGCCGCGACCCAATGCGTCGGCCAGCAGCTCGGACTTACTGGAAAAGTGCTTGTAAATCGCAGGACCTGCCATGCCGAGCGATGCGGCGACCTCCTCGATGCCGACGCCGGCATACCGTCGTTCGGCGAACAACTGGATGGCGTGGCCTAGTAGCGCTTCACGCCGTGACAACGGCAGCAGTCCCGGTGTCGGCACCGCGGTCGTGCCGTACCGGAACTCCGGGGACACGGGCGCGTCGAGTGCCCGGCAGCCCATCTCGGCCAGCACCGCGATATGGCGGCCGCGCGAGATGTCGAGATGGGTGAACGACGGGCTGAGCAGCAACCCGAAGACTGTCCAGGCGATCAATTCACGCCCGGGTTCGGTGAGCTCCGGCCGGGCGCGCCCGATCGCGTCCGCCACCGTCGCCGCCACGGCGCGCAGACGCTGGCTGATCTCGTCGGCGGATTCTGTCGGCAGATGACGCGCCTCGCGCAGCCAGATGGCGCCGAGATGGCTGTTGTCGACCGCGAGCGTGGCCACCGCGGCCATGACCGCGGGGCGATCGGCGAAGTCGAGGGCGGCCATCTCGGCGGTCATCGGGTCCAGACCCGAATTGACGACCTCCCGGAGCAGATCCTGCTTGCTGGGAAAATGGCGATACAGCGCGGACGGTCCCACGGCGACTTCCTCGGCCAGGTCGCTCATCGACACATGCTCGTAGCCATGAGTCCGGAACAGGCGGGTTGCGGCCTCGATGATGGAGGACCGTCGGCTTCCTGGCCGGGTTCTCCGAACGGGTCGGGAAGAGGTGGTCACTCGTCCGTCCTTTCTGCTCGGTCGAGTCGAGCCTGCCAGCTCTCCAATCGCGAGGCGGTGGACCCGGCGGAACTTGTTGTCGACGGTGACCATCGGGATGCCGCTGCGACTACTCGCGGTCGCCTGTCATCGAATATCTCTTTCTCTCAACTTATCTCGCCTACCGGAGTCCCCCGTGACCTGGATCAGGCTCCGGGTCGGGATGCCCCGTTATGCCGACTCAGCCATGACTCGGCATCTGCGAGGAAATGCGGATGTTCGATCAGTCGTGCCTGCGCGTTCGCCTCGATCACATCGACGACCTCGTCGATGCCGGCGCTCTCGGCCCGCACGAGGGTCTGTTTGATGGACCGGATCGTGCGATTGGGCGCACCTGCGATCGAGGCGGCCAGTTCCAATGCCCGAGCGTGCGCATCGGGCACAACCTCGGATACCGCTCCCAGCCGCGCGGCTTCCTCTGCCTCGATGAACCGACCCGTGGTGAGCAGCTCCAGGGCGCGGTCGCGCCCGACGGCCCGCGGCAGCGTTGCCGACAACCCGTAGTCAGGGCCCAAGCCCATCCGGACGAAGGTCGCGCCGAAGCGGGCTCGCGGTCCACCGATGCGCACATCGCATGCCAGCGCCAGCCCCCACCCGGCGCCGACCGCCGGACCGTCGACCGCCGCGATCGTGACCTGCGGCAGATTCGCTAGCGCCCGCAACGGCTTTCCGACGTATTGCATGATTGCCAGCGGCGGCGCGGCGGCCACCCCGTCGGCCAGGGTCGACAGGTCCGCGCCGGCGCAGAAACCGCGCCCCGCCCCGGTCACTACTACCACGGTCACCTCGTCGGCAATTGCCAACTCGGTGAACGCCTCGATGAGGCCGTCGACCGCGGCACCGTCGAGAGCGTTGAGGGACGCCGGGCGGTCCAGCGTCACCATCGCTACTCCGGGCGCAGGCCGGGTCACTTGCACAGCCGGTCGCGCGTCATTGCCGGGCGCCGAACTCGTCGGAATGTTGCTCATGCGGCAACGGTAAGCGCCATCACATCAAGAGTCAAGGCTGTTAGGTTATTGATGATTCACTTATCTTGATCTACTACGGCTCTAGCTTGACATCAATAGAATTTTGGCAAATCTAACGGTTATTAGAGATTCACATCAGCGCTCGGGTGGAGGGGCTCTTGCATGGATGGGTAACAACTGAGTCGGCCGCCGTTCGGGCGTGCAGTGATGGTGCAAAGCGCTCAGCCAAGTTCGGAGAGTTGAGTGTGGTTGCGCCGCTTCGGAATTGAGGATTCGCTCACAGTGCGGGTGAGTCGACGGGCCCTTTGGGACGATCGGGGTTCAGGACTGGTGGGCTCGACTATTCCGCTTTCGCGGATTCTCGACGGTTTCCAGCCGTCTGGTGACGGGGTGCAGTGACGGAGCGCTCCAGGTGGGGCGGGCATCTGTAGAACGTGCTGGGATCGCGGATGTCCGAGCAGAAACGGCGGGGACGCCGATGCTCTTGACCAGTACGGCAAGGGTTTCGGGGTGTATCGGTTGTCCGGCTAGTCGGTCGGGTCGACCAACCGCAGTCACGCCTCCCGCTTTCGCTGCGTCAGCGGACAGATGCCGATCGATGGTGAGGCGGCTGGCGCCGAATTTGGCGGTGCTCTGGGTCGCGGTGTAGCGCCTTTGCCGTGGTCGTCGACCCGCGGGTGCGATCGGGCATCGGCGCGTGCTCGAATTCGGCAAAGTGCATGGATGAACGTTGTTGTGTACCTTGACTTGCCACGGCATGCCCGCGTTGTCGATCGTCGCCTGGAGCGGGCGGACTCAGCACCGTCAGCGACGTCGAACCGGTGTCGGCCGTTTGACGTCAGTCGAATACGAGATCACCATGACCCCCTGTCCGTCATGCCGCTTGACCGAACCTGCCATCCGATCGTGCAGCAGTCCTGATGGTCCGTCGATGAACTTTGTTGCATTGCAGACGATGTCACCGTGGCTCGCGAGTCGTCTCGATATCGTTGAGGTTCAGCGCGCGGTCGAGCCAATCGACCAGATCTGCGATGACCTCGGTGCGGTTGACCTCGTTGAACAGCTCATGCCGCGCATCCGGGTACGCTCGCAAGGTCACATCCTCGACGCCGGCGTCTCGCAAGCGCTGCACGAGGACCTGAACCAGTGCCAGATCGGCATTCACCGGATCCTTGGATCCGACCGCGATGTAGATCGGCAGATCGGATCGGATCGCCGCTACTTGCGTGGGATCGCTCAATCGGCGTGCGCATTCGAACATCGATTTGGTCGATGTTCGATCGATCGCGAAGCCGCACAGCGGATCCGCGAGGTAGGCGTCCACAGCGGCATGATCGCGTGAAAGCCAGTCGAAATCGGTCCGGGCGGGTTCGAAGAGGGTGTTGAACAGCGCCAGGTCGAGGTCCTGCTCGAGATCGAGGGCGGGTTCGAGCAGATCGAATGCCGCGGTCCCGGTGAGGGCGACGGCGTCGACACTGTCACTGTTGTCCAGCAGGAACTGCTGGGTCGCGACCGAGCCCATGCTGTGCGCGATCAATACGACGGGAAGCGAGCGATTTTCGGATCGGAGCCGGTCGACGAAGACGCGGATATCGGCGACGAGGGCAGGCCAGCCTCCGGGACCCAGATCCCCCTTCGTTCCGGAGCCGACTGTGGCACCGTGTCCGCGGTGGTCGTACCCATAGACGACAAACCCTCGCCGGTTCAGCGCGGCCGCCAACTCGGCATAGCGGAGTACGTGCTCGCCCATCCCGTGCAGCAGCACGGCCGATGCAACCGCGCTGCCGTCCGGATCCCACCGGTAGGCGACAAGGTCGGTACCGTCGCTACCACGAAATGTGTACTGGTCTTGTGACATTCATGTTCCTTCACCAGGGGTACCGCGTTCGCGGTAGGGCTTCGGCGGTTGCCGGTGGGATGTGGCAGCTCGAGCAAACTCGGTGCTGCGTGTTCAGTCCGTCGCCATCTGTTCGCGCAATGTGCGTTTGAGGACCTTGCCCGACGGGTTGCGAGGTATCGCGTCGACGATGACCAGCTCGTGCGGCAGTTTGTAGCTCGCGATGCGATCGGCGCAGAATTCGCGCAAGGCGTCGAGGGTCAGCGTCACGCCCGCTGTGAGTACTGCGATGGCGACGATGCTCTCACCGTATTCTGGATGCGGCCTGCCCAGGACTGCGCAGTCGAGGATGTCCGGGTGTGCGGCGACGGCGTTCTCGACTTCGATCGAATACACGTTGCGGCCGCCGGTGATGATCATGTCCTTGAGGCGGTCGACCAGTGTCATGTACCCGTCGGCGTCGAGGCGGGTCAGATCGCCGGTGTGCAGCCAGCCGTCGCGAATCGTCTCGGCGGTCGCCTCGGGCTTGTTCCAATAGCCCTTCATGACGGTCTCACCGCGCAATATGAGCTCGCCGACCTGACCGGGGGCGACGTCGTCGCCGCTCTCGTCCACGATTCGGCACTCCATCATGACCAGCGCCTGCCGGCCACTGGCATCGGGGCGGGCACGCACCTGATCCCGGTCGGCGAAGATGCCGCCGGGCCCGGCCTCGGTCTGACCGCAAAGCTGCAGGAAGTTGACGTCCGGCCAGGTCGTGATGAGCTGTTCTACCGCGGTGGCGGGCATGGGTGCGGCGCCGAACATGCCGGTGCGCCAGGCGGACAGGTCGCGGTCGGCGGCTCCCGGTGTGCGCAGCAGGAATTGGTACATGGTCGGCACACCGAAGAACATGGTAATGCGTTCGCGCTCCATGGTCTCCAGCACCGCGGCCGGATCGAATCCGTTGCGCACCAGGTGTGTTGCGCCGATCAGGGTGCCGGGTATGAGCATGATGCACAGTTCCGCGGCGTGATGTAGCGGCGCGACGTGCAGGAAGCGGTCACCGTCGGTCATGCCGCAGGTGGCCTGCATGGCGGCGGCGACCCACAGTGCACGGTGTTGGTCGAACACCGCGCCCTTGGGTGAGCCGGTGGTGCCCGAGGTGTAGAGGATCTGCGCGTCGTCGGACTCCGCGACCGCGGCCTCGATCGGTGCGCCGTCGTAGGTCTCGGCCAGCGCGAAAAGATCGGGGAAGCCGTCGATTTCGTCCATGGCGAGCAGGCGCAGGGTGTCCGGGAGGCCGTTCTCGACGGCTTTGCGCACCACCCCCGTCGCGGCGGCGTCGAAGACCAGCATCGCCGCACCCGAGTCCCGCACCAGGTAGTCGAGTTCCGGTGCGGCCAAGGCCGGATTGATCGGCACGAAGATCGCACCGAGCCGGTGCGCGGCATAGAACGCGATGACGAACCGGTCGGAGTTGGTCGCCATCAATGCGAACCGATCGCCCTTCGAAATGCCGTGTCGAGCAAGCACGCCGGCGACCCGGTCGACCTCGGCGTCGAGTTCCGCATATGTGTAACGGCGGTCACCGAACACCAGCGCTTCGCGATGGGGAACTCGGCTCGCTGTCGCGCGCAACGTCGAATCGATAGTCGCCATCAATCTCTCCGAGAGCGAATCGGCGCGAACAGCCGACACTGGTCTGCTCGTGAAATACCGTAATCGGCTCGTGCGGCCTGGCGTTCACGATGTGGTGGTCGAGTTGCGCTGCTCAGCGGATTCGCCGAGGGCGTCCAGCGGCCAGGCGACTGGCGGGTGAGAAAATCGGTGTCGTTGGGTAGTGGTTCGGTGAGTTGTGGCACGTTCGGTGTCCTTCGGGTAAGTGGGCGTCCTTCAGCCGCAGGCGGGGGACAGCGGTGTGCCGTCGAACCGCTGACCGAGGTCGTCGAGGGCCGCGGGCATCCAGGCAACCGCACCGCCGGCGTGGGTCGGGATGTTGGTCCGGACGTAGGTGAGTTGTCCGCCCGCGCACCAGGATTCGGCGAGCCGATCGTCGTAGGCGATCGGCAGCAGGTCATCGCCGGTGGAGTGCCAGAAGTAGGTGGGAACGGGGGGAGCGGTTGTGTCGACCGCGATCTCGGCGGCGATCTCCCGTATCCGGGGGTTGTCGCCGATATTCGGCGCGGCCGTGTAGTCGTCGACATCAGCGAACATGTATTTCGTCACGAAGTCGAATCCGCAGGAATCGGTGGTCTCGGCGAGCATCCGGCGGCCGCGTTCATTGAGTAGTGCGGGAATGTCCACCTCGGGAGAGAACCGGTTGAATGCGGCGAGCAGCAGGATGCCGAGCCCCGCGTTCTGCGTACCGCTCACTTCGGCCACCGACGCGGACACATCGACCGGGACACCGCCGACCGCGATACCGGCCAGTGTCAGTTCTGGTGCGTAGGAGGACAATTGCTGGGCCGCCCAGATGGTGGCGAGCGATCCGCCCGAGTATCCCAGCATGGCGATCGGTGATGCCGACAGTTCCGCGGGCTCGAATGCCCGGGCCGCCCGCAACCCATCCAGCACACCGTGTGCGGCCTGCTTCTTGTCCAGGAACCGCTCATGTGGTCCCTGGTAATCCGGGAACACGACGGCCCAGCCCCGCTGCAACGCGGCGATCGACGCCGCCGCTTCACCATTGCTGTTGTTCAGCCCGTCCGCCACACCCTGCTCGATGGATACCGAAGGGGCGCAGTGCGTTCCGAGACTGTCCTCGGCCAACTGATAGCTCACCATCGGCCGTGCACCGGGCCCGGCCCATGGGGTCGCCGGCTCCACGATGGTGACGATTCCGGTCGTTGGCCGGTCATTCTCGTCCGAGGACCGGAACCGTATCTGCCACGCTTGAACCGGCAGCCGGAGACCGTACGGAGTGATCGGGCGGGCATCGATCACCGCTCCGTTTGCCGGGGGTTCGGCGGATGCCGCAGCCGTCGGGCCGACGCATACGGCTGCCGCGAAAATCATGGCCATACAGGCGCTGCTGCGCTTCATCCAAGGTCCTTCTGTCCAACCGATCCGTTCACGCGTCAGCCGATCGACGGCGACGCCAATAGTGGGAGGTTGGCCTGAAAATAGAATCTGATCGTGTAAACGGTGGAAGTATTTGCTGGGGGTCTCTGTCGGAAGTACGAACCGGCCCGGTGCTCAGTGCACCTGGCGATCGGTGTGGCCCCAGTACTGCTTGCGCAGTTCGCGCTTGAGAATCTTGCCCGCGCCCGAGACCGGAAGCTCGTCGACTACTTCGATGCTGCGCGGCGCCTTGTAGCCGGCGATCAGCGTCTTCGTGTGCTCGCGAATCTCGTCCATGGTGACCGTGGTGCCCGACACGCAGACGATGACCGCGTGCACCCGCTCGCCCCACTCCTCATCCGGCACGCCGATCACCGCGCAGGAGGCCACCTTCGGGTGGGCGGCGACGGCGTTCTCGACCTCGGCGGAGTACACGTTCTCGCCGCCGCTGACGATCATGTCCTTGATCCGGTCGACCACGAACACGTAGCCGTGCTCGTCCATATAGCCGCCGTCGCCGGTGTGCATCGCGCCGTCGCGGATCACCGCGTCGGTCTCCTCGGGTTTGTTCCAGTAGCCGAGCATGACATGGTCGCCGCGCACCGTGATCTCCCCGACCGTGCCGCGCGGGACCTCGGCGCCGTCGGCGTCCAGGATGCGCACCTCGGCGTGCGGCGCGCTGCGACCGGCCGACCGCAACAGGCCGACGGTGTGGTCGGCGGGGCCGAGAAGCGTTGCCACCGGGGCTACTTCGGTCATGCCGTATGCCTGGGTCAACCCGGCGCCTGGGAACACCTTCATGGCCCGCTCGAGGACGGACTGGGCGATCGGCGAAGCACCGTACATGATGCACTCGAGGCTGGACAGGTCGTAGTCGGCCGCGGCCGGGTGATCGATGAGCAACTGGATCATCACCGGCACCAGCAGCGTATCGGTCACCCGGTGCGCCTGGATGGCGTTCAGCGTGGCCACCGGCTCGAAGGCCGGAATGATGACGTGGGTGCCGCCCTGCAGCACCTGCGCCAGCCAGCCCGCCAGGTCGGCGAGATGGAACATCGGCGCGGCGTGTAAGTAGGTGCCGCCCGGCTTGAACAGGTAGCCGCTGGCGATGGAGCCGAGCGCCGAGGTGAACAGATTGTGATGGCTGAGCATCACGCCTTTGGGGAATCCGGTGGTGCCACCGGTGTAGAACAGTCCCGCGAGCTGATCCCCGCCGCGCCGCGCGTCCTCGATCGGTGCGGTGGTCGCGATGAGCTCCTCGTAGGGCAGCGTGCCCTCGGGGGCGGGCCCGTCGCCGCAGTGCACGACCGCGATCAGTCCTCGGTACTGCTGCCGGATGGCGGGTAGCAGCGGCGCGAAGGTGTCGTCGATGAAGAGCACGGTGGTGCCGGAATCGACGAAGCTGTAGACGATTTCGGCGGTACTCCAGCGGACATTGACCGGATTGACGACCGCATCGGCCCAGGGGACCGCTAGCAGGTACTCGCTGTACCGGTCGGAATTCAGTGCCAGCATCGCGACCCGATCACCGCTGGTCACTCCGAGACCACGCAGCGCACCCGCCAGCCGAGCAACCCGATCGGCCACCTCGCGGAAGGTTCGGATGCGTTCCCCATGGACCGTCATCACTCCGTCCGGGTTGTGCTGGACCGCTCGGTGCAGGCCTTGGGTGAGATACATCGGCGTATTCCTCCGTACGTGCTATGTGAATATTCAATACTGTAACAGAGCTCACATGGCGAGGGAACCCTCGACCTCGACGGAAATAATGCCTGCTTGTTATGCATTTTTGAGCGACACTTGCATAGTCACCCGTCGCCGTGTTCACTAAGTGAATCTGTACTAACTATCAAATGGGGATGTCTACGGTGAGTGAACGCGTTGTTGTGGCCGGTGTGGGGATGATTCCCTTCACCACGCCGAGCCGGAGCGAGACCTACGACGTCATGGGCACCGCGGCCACCCGGGTCGCCTTGTCCGACGCGGGTATCGGATACGAGAAGATTCAGCAGGCTTACGCCGGCTATGTGTACGGCGACTCGACCTGTGGGCAGGCCGTTGTCTACGGCCTGGGTCAGACCGGGATTCCGGTTGTGAACGTCAACAACAACTGTTCGACCGGCTCGTCCGCGCTGTTCCTGGCGCGGCAGGCGGTGGAGTCCGGCGCGGTGGACGTGGCGCTGGCGGTCGGGTTCGAGCAGATGCAGCGCGGTGCGCTGGCCATGGCCTACGCCGATCGGCCCAGTCCGTTCACGCGATTCGACGCGGTCATGGATGAAATCCAGGAGCGCACCGACGCGCCGTTCGCGGCTCAGATGTTCGGCGGCGCGGGACGGCAGTACGCGGAGAGGTACGGCACCTTGCCGGAGACCTTCGCCAAGATCTCGGTGAAGTCGCGCAAGCACGCGGCGAACAATCCCTATGCGGTGTTCAAAGATCCGGTGACGGTCGAAGAGGTCCTTGCTTCCCCGCCCATTTACGGTCCGCTGACCCGCCTGCAGTGCTGCCCGCCCACCTGCGGCGCGGCCGCGGCGGTGCTGGTGAGTGAGAAGTTCGCCAAGGCCAACGGCATCGATTCGAGTGTCGTGATCAAGGCGCAGGCCATGGCCACCGACTTTTCGTCGACCTTCACCGAAAAGGACATGACGAAGATCGTCGGCTACGACATGTCCAAGGCTGCCGCGCAGCAGGTTTACGAAGCCTCCGGTGTCGCGCCAACCGATCTGCGAGTCGTCGAACTGCACGACTGCTTCACCACCAACGAGCTGCTCAGCTACGAGGCCCTCGGCCTGACCCCCGAGGGCACGGCCGAGAAGTTCATCAACGACGGCGACAACACCTACGGCGGCCGGGTGGTCACCAATCCGTCGGGTGGTCTGCTGTCCAAGGGGCATCCGCTCGGTGCGACGGGTCTGGCGCAGTGCGCGGAACTGGTGTGGCAGCTGCGCGGGCAGGCCGAGGCGCGACAGGTCGAGGGGGACTTGAAGGTCGCACTGCAGCACAACATCGGGCTCGGCGGCGCGGCCGTGGTGACCCTGTATGAGAAAGTGAGCTGAACCAATGCCCTTGGATCCCAGCGTGATCGGCACCCAACTGCCGTCCAGCACTCTGACCGTCGACGCCGGGCGACTGCGATTCTTCGCCAAGGCCATCGGTGAAACCAACCCGATCTTCACCGAGCTGGACGCGGCGCGAGCGGCCGGACACACGAATCTTCCTGTCCCACCGACGTTCCTGTTCGGCATCGAACTCGAACAACCCGACGCGTTCGAGTGGTTGGCCGGGCTCGGCGTGGATCTGCGTCGGGTGCTGCACGGCGAGCAGTCGTTCACCTATCACTCGACGGCCATGGCCGGTGACGTGCTCACCTCGACCCCGACCATCGGCAATGTCTACAGCAAAAAAGGCGGCACGCTCGAGTTCATCGAGAAGACGTCCACCGTCACCCGCGCGAACGGGGAGCTCGTCGCCGAGCTGAAAACCGTGATCGTCGTGCGTAACCCGGAGGTTGGCAAGTGACCATCGCACAGACCGTCGAGGTCGGTACCGAACTGCCGCCGTTGCGGATTCTGCCCATCTCGCGCACCACGCTCGCGCTGTTCGCCGGGGCGTCCGGCGATCACAACCCGATGCACATCGACATCGACGTCGCCCGCTCCGCGGGACTCGGCGATGTCTTCGCCCACGGCATGCTCTCCATGGCCTACCTGGGCCGGTTGCTCACCGATTGGGTTGACCCGCAAGCGATTCGGTCCTTCCGGGTGCGGTTCGCCACGATCACGCCGGTGCTGGGCGAGCCCACGGCCACCGGCACCGTTGTCTCGATCGACGAGGTCGACGGCGAACGCCGCGCCACCCTCGAACTCACCGTCGCGCTCGCCGACGGCACTGTCACGCTCAGCGGCGACGCCGTCGTCGCGCTGTCCTGAACTGAAAGGTTGTGTCTCACATGGGAAATCTCGACGCCAAGGTTGCGATCGTCTCCGGCTCCGGGCGCGGTATCGGTCGTGAGATCGCGCTGAAGCTGGCCGCAGAGGGGGCGAAGGTCGTCGTCAACGACCTCGACGCCGATCCGGCCAAGGAAACCGTCGCCGCCATCGAGGCCGCCGGGGGACAAGCTCTCGCGTGCATCGGCAGTGTGACCGACGAGGACTTCGCCGACCGGTTCGTGCAGACGGCAGTCGAGGGGTTCGGCGGGCTGGACATCATCGTCAACAACGCCGGCTACACCTGGGACTCGGTGATCCAGAAGATGACCGACGAGCAATGGGACGCCATCCTCGACGTGCACCTCAAGGCCCCGTTCCGGATCCTGCGCGCCGCCCAGCCGGTGATCGCCGCACAGGTGAAGAAGGCCAAGGAGGCCGGTGAGCCGATCCTGTGCCGCAAGGTCGTCAACATCTCCTCCATCGCGGGCACCGGAGGCAATGCGGGACAGGCGAACTACTCCTCCGCCAAGTCGGGCGTCCTCGGCCTGACCAAGACCCTGGCCAAGGAGTGGGGCCGCTACAACGTCACCGTCAATGCTGTCGCCTTCGGCTTCATCAAGACCCGGCTCACCGAGGCATCGGCCGACGGCAGCAGCACCATCGACGTCCAGGGCCGCCAATTGAAGGTCGGCGTCAACCCGGATCTGTTCTCGGCCATGGAACGCACGATCCCCCTCGGCCGGGCGGGTGCACCGAGCGAGGCCGCCGGCGCGGTATACCTGCTCTGCACCCCGGAATCCGATTACGTCAGCGGGCAGACCCTGGTCTGCGGCGGCGGCTTCGCCTTCTGAGGACGGCGACATGACCACCGCGGTGTACCGGTCCCCCTGGGTCGACGACGAAGTGCAGGCACTGCACGACATGGCGACCAAGTTCTTCGAAGCCGAACTGCTACCCAATCAGGAGCGGTTCGCGGAGCAGAAGCATGTAGACCGCGAATTCTGGAACAAAGCAGGAGAACTCGGACTGCTGTGCGCCTCCATACCGGAGGAATACGGCGGTGGGGGAGGTACCTTCGCGCACGATTTCGCCGTCTTCGATGCCCAATACCGATTGGGCGACACCAGCTTCGGCAATATGGTGCACAGCGGGCTGGTCGCGCACTACCTGCTCGCCTACGGCACCGAGGAGCAGAAGCGGCGCTGGCTTCCCGGCATGGCCACCGGTGAACTGGTCGGTGCCATCGCCATGACCGAACCTGGTGCCGGATCAGATCTGAAAGCATTGCGCACCACCGCTGTTCGCGACGGCGACCACTTCGTGGTCAATGGTGCGAAGACCTTCATCTCCAACGGCTTGCACGCCGATCTGGTCATCGTCGTGGCCAAGACCGATCCGGCGGCCGGGGCGAAGGGCATCTCGCTCATTGTCGTGGAAACCTCTGACGCACACGGCTATCGAGTCGGCCGTGTGCTGGACAAGGTCGGCATGAAGGGCCAGGACACCGCCGAACTGTTCTTCGATGACGTCCGCGTGCCCGCCGCCAACCTGCTCGGCGACGTGGGCGCGGGTTTCGGCTACCTGATGAAGCAGCTGGCCCACGAACGACTGGTGGTCGCGGTGTGCGCCGCCGCTGCCACCGAGGCCGCGGTCGCACTCACGGTGCGATACACCA
Organism: Nocardia sp. NPDC059236; assembly: GCF_042754085.1. NCBI lineage: Bacteria > Bacillati > Actinomycetota > Actinomycetes > Mycobacteriales > Nocardiaceae > Nocardia > Nocardia sp. NPDC059236. Next base: position 2,103 of record NZ_JBHZAF010000036.1, on the reverse strand, counting down.
AGGACCGCAAGGCATTCGGAGCTCCGCTGTTCGACATGCAGAACACCCGCTTCGAACTCGCCGACTGCGCCACCCAGGCGCACGTGTCCCGGGTATTCGTCGACCAGTGCATCCAGCGTCACCTGCTCGGCGAGCTGGACGGGGCCACCGCCTCCATGGCCAAGGCGTACGCGACCGACGTCCAGGGCAAGGTGGTAGACCGTTGCGTCCAGCTCTTCGGCGGCTACGGCTACATGCTCGAATACCCGATCGCACGCATGTACGCCGATGCCCGGGTACAGCGCATCTACGCGGGCGCCAACGAAGTGATGAAGGAATTGATCGCCCGCTCCCTGTGAGCCTCGATGCCACTCGCCTGCCGCCGGTGGGCGAGGGGCACGGGAACCGATGCGGCGCGCGCGACAGCATCCAGTAGCGTGCCACTGGTTGGCGGGCATACCAGCCGACGCGAACCACGGAGGTGAAAAGGCATGGCCTACGGGGCGAAGGGGTCCGCTCTCGGCACCCCGGCGCGAGGTACCCGGCCCGCCAACCGGCGGCAGCTCATCCTGGCCGCGGCATCCGACCTCCTCTACCGCAAGGGCTACTCCTCCGTCGGCATGGGCGAGGTCGCCGATGCGGTGGCCATTGGGCCGTCGGCGCTGTACCGACACTTCCGCGGCAAGCAGGATCTGCTGGCCGCGGTGGTGGTGGAGGCGCTCGACGGGATCGCGTCCGCACTCGACACGACGAGCGCCGATGACATGGCGGACCTGTTGGCGTTGGCGGCGCTCGAGCATCGCACTGTGGGTGTGCTCTGGTGGCGCGAGGCCCGGCATCTGTCCGACGACAGCCGGGCCATGCTCCGGTCGACATCCCATCGGATCGTCGCGCGCCTCGCCGAACTGATCGGCGAGCGCCACCCGGAATTGCCCGCCACCGAGGCGAACCTGCTGGCGCACTGCGCCCTCGCCGTCGGCAACAGCGTGTCCTTCCACAACCTTTCGCTGCCCGAACCCGAATTCAGCCGATTGCTGGGCGAACTCGTCACCGCCGCGGTGGACGCGACGATCCGGCTACCCGAGGATGCGACCCCACCCGACGCCCATGCGGGCCTGACCATCACCGCCTCCCGGCGCGAAGTTATTCTCGTCGCGGCTGCGAAACTTTTCGCCCGCAACGGATTTGCGGGCGTCAGCATGGACGATATCGGAGCCGCCGTCGGCATCGCCGGCCCCAGCATCTACAACCACTTCCACACCAAGACCGATATCCTGGTCGCCGCCGTCTTCCGCGGCGACGAATGGCTCCGCATCGACATGCGCCGCGCCTTCGCCCGAGCCACCGATCCCGCCGACGGCCTGCACCGCCTCCTGCTCAGCTACGCCGCCTTCGTCGCCGAAAACCCCGAACTGGTCCAACTTCTCATCTCCGAAACCATCCACCTCCCCGCCGACGCCCGCCACCGAGCCCGCGAAAGCCAGCACACCTACATCGACGAATGGGTCACCCTGCTTCGCCGCGTTCACCCCGACTGGGACCCCACCACCGCCCGCCTCCGCGTGCAAGCGGCCCAAACCGTCCTCAACGACATCGCCCTCACCCCCCGCCTCATCACCCGCCCCGGCGTAAGCGACGCCGTCGTCACCATCTGCGTCCGCCTCCTGGCCCTCTGACCGGGGATCCGACTCCAGCCCGTCGATGAGCGGACAGGCCACCAGTTCACGTCGTGGCACTGGCACAACCGTACCGATAGTGACCTTGGACCCTGACAGTCTGATCCGGACGACACCGTTGCAGTGATCCGCACAGCTGCAGCCGCGGCAGGCAGCCCGCCGGAACCAGCGCCCGGTAGAATCTCGAACCTCCGCAGCTCGGCATGAGCGCGCACTGCCGGTGGCCGTACAGCGCTCTGCCCGTTGATTTCCGATGCCCCGTGTCGGCCGGTTTGGTCGGCGCGGCGTTGCCTTACATCATCGGACTTCAGCCAGTAGCCAGGTAAAACGCCAGCTCAGGCGACGAGAGCATTGAGAACGAGCACGACTGATGTCGCGATCGAGAACGCGAGGAAGACCACGGCTCCCAGCATGTTCCGGTCGCCGCTGCGGATGTGGGCGACGATCG
>NZ_JBHZAF010000035.1:0-50059 GCF_042754085.1 Nocardia sp. NPDC059236 | reverse complement strand
GAACATCTTCCGTCCGACGCGAAGCGAAAGTATCCAGGCCAGCTTTCAAGATCCTTAACAACCTCATGCGCCCGGCCCGCCCGATCGCACTCGACGATGTCGGGCATCGTCGTTTTGACGCCGTGCTTCCCGTACCAGGCGTCCTGCTGATTGCCCGGGATAGCTGATCAGCAACTCGCTCGACAACACCCGTTCGTTCGTGGTCTCCTCTCGACCGTGACCGAACCCATGTGGGACGCCGCTGTCCTTGTCGGGGTAGCGCAGGTGCTCGGCGACACCGAACACGGATTCACCGGACCCGAAATCGAGGCCCTGCTCAGACTTCTGAACATCCCCGACCCCGGCCGGATAACCAAGTGGAAGCGACTGGAGGCGGCGCTGGCCGCCCGGCAGGCCCACGACAAGTCGCCCAAACGCGTTATCACCTTCATCACCGAGGCGATGAAGCCGGTGCGCTACCGCGACAAGCCGGAGGAGTTCACACGCCGCCAAGACGGACTGAACGAAGTGCTGTCGTTCGTCGGGCTGCGCGTGACCGAGCAGGGCCAGTTGGCCCGCGGTACGGTCGCCACCACCCTGGACGAGGCCAGCAAGAACGCGGCCACACTGCGGGCAGAGCTGCGCCGCCGCCGCACGCACCCGGAAGTGCTGGCCTACTGCACTGTCGAGCTGCTGAAGAAAAGCCACTTCCACGCCGCGCTCGAAGGGACAAAGGGCGTCTTCGACCGCCTGCGCAAGATGTCAGGACAGAGCGGGGATGGAGCGAAACTGGTCGACGCGGTACTGGCGCTCGGCAGCACGGGCACGCCCGTGATCGCCATCAATAGCGGCAGCACGGCAACCGACCGCGATGAGCAAACCGGCTTCGCCAACCTGCTCAAGGGGCTGAACAGCATGTATCGCAACCCCACCGCGCATGACCCGCGGGCGCTCAGAACCTTCCCTGACGACGATCTGCTCGAACTGCTCACGATGCTGTCGATGATCCATCGCCGACTCGACAGCGCCACCGTCACCCCCTGACCACACGACAGCGCGCCCACTTCGGTGCGCAAAACCGGAACCCTTGCAGGCCAGAACGCTGTGGCGGCAGCTCCGCGCCGGGCCGTCGCGCAGGGGCCGGCCAAGGGTGAGAAGTACTCTGCCGTGCAAACCCACGACTCGAGATGGGCCGAGACCCCTGTGGACTTAACCAGTCTGTTCTTGAAAGCGGTTCCGAACGCGACCTCCGCGCCGAGACTTCGGCATCTAGCAGGAGTCCTCGCGTCGAGTTCTATGGTCCTTGCTGCCGCAACGGATTCCGCACCGGTAGATGCAGTCCGCTGGGCATTGCATTCATGCACCGGTTGGGGGACAGGAACGTTGGGCAACCTCGTGTCCTACGTCGCTGCCCACGCTGAAGCAATCGTCGTTCTGTCCTGGGTGTCGATCGTTCTTGCCATCGGCGGGCTGATTCGCGCGGCCCTTGCCGAGCTGAGAACACCGAGCGTGCACGCCGTCGATGATTCCCGTGCGACCTACACCCTGCTTGTCGGAATAGCCTTACTCTGGCAGGCCGGCGGCCCGGGGCGGGCCATCTTCCTGGCCCTCTACATACTTCCGATCATCACTGTGCTGGTGCTCGTCGTCGCGAAACTGGCGATCCCCGCAGCGGTCCGGGCACTCAACCATAAGTATCTGGCGTGGCTCCGGCCCGGAATCGATCGATGGGCGAGCGATCGGAAGCTGGGGTCGCTTCTCTTGGCGCGCTGGCTGTTCACCCAGTCGCAGAAGACCTGGGTCCGTGTCATCGCGAAGATGGCGAGGACCACCGTGTGGTTCGTGGGCTTGTCGGTCGTCCTCCCCATTCTGGTGTTCCGGGTTCTGTTCGGCTATAAGGACCTTCCTTCCGTGAAGGGCGCTCACACCGAGGACACGGGTGAGACCGCGTCGGCGAATACCTCGTCCTCGAACCAAGAAGCGTGGACGATGCTCCGGCAAGCACTCGACATTGAGATCAGCAACGAGGAACAACGCCGCCGGCCTCCCCCGGAAGGCGAAACTGTCGAGCCTGCAGTCGAAGCGAATACCGCTATCGAGAATGGGAGTTCTCGATAGCGGTCCGGGGACACGGTGATCAGTAGTCTTCCCAGATGGTCCGTTCAGGGTTCCATCGCGAGGATCTCTTCGTGGCTGCCAGTGCGCTGAGCACTCGGTTGTAGCAGTGCCCCGCCGCCCGCAGCCCGGCCTCAAGTCCATGATGCTCTGCGGGAAGCGGGCTTTTCCGGGCTTCTTTCGTCCAGCCGTTGTGCCAGTCCTGGCCGGGGCTGATGAGGGTCTCGGGCAGCTGGCGGATTCCACGAAGCACCCGCTCCCGCTCGACTGCTTCGGCGGCCTCGGCCAGATCGATCGGCAGGAACATACTGATCAGAAGGAGATCGACCAGATCGCGGTAGCGGCCCGAAGACCGTTGTGCCACAACCCCGTACAGCTCGTACATCGCGCAGATCTTGTCGGCGATCTGGTCGACGAGGGGGTAGAGCTGCACCGTTGTCTCGGGAGGAAAGTCGGCGGTGTCCACAATTCGGGGGATGCGGTGATGCTCGACAGGGCCGACCAGCGGGCGGCGCCATTCGACGAGGTCGATGCTGAAAGTCTCGAACGCAGTGACCCCGATGCGCGCGGTCACTGTCACCGTCGAGCCCTTGCCGTTGCTCAGCGGGGCCGCTGGGCCGATCTCGAAACGGAACTCGTCGATGTGTTCGCTCACTGCGTGGCGCAGGTCCGCAATCGGATCGGATGTTCGGGACACCGCCATGATGTCGATGTCCTTGCTGTAGCGCGATTCGGGGAGCCGGACCATCATTCCCACGCCGCCCTTGAGAATCCATCCTTGCGGATCGGTAGTGAAGACCCGTGCCAGGAACCGGGACATGACGAAGCGCCGCTTCACAATATTGAACGGCTCCCCAGATATCTTGGCGTGCCTTTTGAGATGGTCGGTGACGCTGTTGCGGACGGCCTGCGGTCCGCGCGAGGGCGTGCTCACGATTCCTCTGTTTCGCCGCCGGGATTGTCATCATCGGTCCCGGGTGCGGGGACCGCTTCGGGAATGCTTCTGGCGTGCAGCAGGAGTGAAGCTGGATCGACAGCTCCTGAGAAGTTGGCGAGGTTTCCACCGCGACTCAGCTCACGCATCGCTGCCCTGGCCGCCTCGCTGGAGGCGACCGTGAACAGGCCAGGATTCGATGCCAGGGCTTGAAGAAGGCTTCTGCGCGCGGCTTCGGTCAGTGCGGAGCGCAGGTTCTGAAAGGCTGCGCTGTTTCCGAACATCCCCGGCCCCACAAGGTCAACACTGAGAGACGTCGGCCGCTGCGACTGTTCGACATTGGAATTTGCGAAGTCAAGCAGCCGTGTCAGGTCTGCCAGGTTGGCACGCTGCGCGAGATCCCGAGTGGTCTCAGGCACCCCGGCCTGCTCGATGAGCGCATCGAGGAAACCCTGCCCGTCCAGGGCACGGTGCCCGTAGGCGAAGGCATGGTCGGCCAGCGCCTCCACCACTTCACTGGTCGAGGCCAGCGACCCCGCGAGCACGTCACGCACCACCGAGGCGAGATGCCCCGCATCAGTGGATTCTGCGGCCAGGTCCCCGATCATGCGGGCGGCGGTGGTAACCGGCAGGCCATCGACGACCTGCCAATCAGAACGGGCCAGGTGGCCACGGTGAATAGTCACGTCCGGCACCGAGAGCCGGATTCGGCGGACCGCAGTCAGTTCCACGACATCGGCATCCATATCGCCCACGCGATGCAGGCCGGCGGCACTGCGATGCGACAGCACCCCAGTAGGTACCTCCTCGTCGAGACGCTCCCAGGCCAGCCGGGCCGGGTCCAACGCGATCCAAGCGACCCGCTGGTCAAAAAGCTCGTCATGAGGGAACCGGGCCAGACGGTACAGGCCATGATGCACCCGCTCCAGCACGCCGGTATCAGCCATGCGCTTGAGCTGCTGAGGGCTGACCCCGGCAGCGGAATTCGCCTGTCTGCTGGTGATCAGCCCCCACTGCTCGGCCGCCACCCCAATCAGCTCAGAGGCGTGACTATTACTGGACATGGCACGATAGTAGCAAGATTTGGCTACTTCTGTGGCATTGAATGTAATTATTGCGCCTACTGCGGCGCCCCGACGGCCCGTCGGCAAGCTCGGCAGCACTGCTGGGGACATCACGACTCCAGACCCCCGCACGGAGTGCGGATTGGTCGTCTCTGTACTGCAAGAACGGGGGTCCCTTTAGGCGGCAGTACTCGTGTTCGGCCATCGTTTCCGAACGCGAACACCTCGCCGTCTAAGTGATCCGAATCGACGACACGTACCTGCGTGCTGTCCAGGAAACGCACATCTGCACCAATTTGGTGTATGGTGGGTGCGTACAACCGCAGAAAGGACTGCCTATGGACATTTTTGCAGGTCACGGTCGCGAACCGCTGACCTCACCAGAGAAGAGCAACCCTCGGGTTAGAGGTAAACCCCTGACCTGAAGGCGCTCGGCGCAGCGCGGTGATCGATCCGCATCATCGGGGTGCCTCGCTCTTCCTGGGGAGCCGGGAAGGAAAAATCATTGAAGAAGCCGGTCAAGGTCAAGGCGGACAAAGGTAAGAAGCCGAAACCCAAGGCGACCAGCAAGCCCCCCGTGCCCGAGTTCTACCTGCACGACTCTCCTGCGGAGAGTGGGCGAGCAAGCATCAGCATCCATCATGAGAACGGCAAAACGACGGCCCAGGGCGAGCTTCCGGCGCGGCACTTGCCCAGTGCGACGGGTTTGATCGTCGGGACCCTCGCGACAGCAACGCCTGCTGCGGTCTTCGGGTTTGCCTGCTACGAAGAATTTCCGGTGCCCGCGACCATCGCAGTCACCGCGATGATGCTCGTGGTCTCGGTGCTCGCCTTCGCGTGGTTGTTCTACATGACGCGTATGCACAGGGCGCCGGCCGCAACACCGTAGGGGTCGGCGACTCGATTGCCGGTGAGGGGCTTCTCTCGGAGCCCCGAAACCCCTCACCGTTTTTTGAAAGGAAGGTCTACACATGGCAGTGAAGGAGGAGGGACGCGCCACCGACCGAGTGTCGGTTACCCAGCGACCGAGCACGACGACGCTGCTGGACGAAATGACTGCGGCATCGAAGATGACCAAGAGCGAGCTGTTCAACGTCGGCATCGACGTTCTGCACTTCGTCTGGAGCATACTGCGCAAGGGAGGGACCATCGGGGTGAAGTTCCCCGGTGATGCCGACTACAGGCCCGTCAACATCTTCATCCCCGGAATGACCAGCGCTACACCCAACCTGGACTGAGCAGGCCACATCGGGGGTAACGAATGGCAGTCTGGCCGACACATCCCGTCGCCGTATGAGCAGACCTGACCGCATGCGCGGTCTGCCCCGACCACCGGGGCTACACGGTACTTCGCAGACACCAGCGCACAGATAGAAGGCCTCGACACGCAACCCGGATAGCACCAATAGATGCGACAACCCCCGGCGGCCGATATCCGCCGGGGGTTGTCGCATCTATTGTGCCGCCCCGAACCCATGTGCCCTAAGGGGCCCTCGGGTCATACTGCCGCTCATGGGGTTTGAAGCTGTGCGGCGGCATTCTCGCGGGGGAAAGAGGGGCGGGGGTTACGTGAGCGGGTACGGCCGCTTCACCGACCGACGCGCGCCCAGGCGGGGGCGCTACATATCGATGTACTTCCACGGCTACCGCAGTGCCTCACCCATCCCGATCCTGTGGGCATTCGGGGTGATCGCGGGCGGTGTGGCCCTGCTGCTGGTCGTGCTGACCCTCACCCACATGGGAACGGCCGTCACGCCGGCCAACACGACTGTGATCACCCCGACCGTCGCACCCGCGCCGCCGACAACCCCACCACAGCCGTGCTTCCCATTCCAGACGTCCTGCTGAGGGTGAACCTCACCCCTGCAGGAGATCGACCAGCACCGGGCACTCAACCGCATGCCATTCTCGGACCAACGGCCGGCGGTCTTCGGCGTCGAGTACGACTTCAGCACGCCATGGCAGGCAGGAGTCACACGCTGTGATCTCGTACGAATTCCCTTCAGGGTCAAAGGCTTCGAAGTCGATCGGCGCAATCGGCGCGTCGTATGTGACCTTGGGACCTCGAACGTAGTCAGCCTCGCCGCCGCTCTCCATCGGAACAGTCTGCACGCCTTGGGTCCAACGCGGCCCGACCGCAACGAAGATAATGACGACTGACCTCACGCAGGAGTCAACACGGGCCCGACAAAATTAGGGTTGACATACTTCTTCGGGCCCGCGTGCTCTGGACGAGGACAGACCGCGGATGTCGGCGCCCGTCCCTATCGTTGGACCATGACCGATATCGCGCCGCTCGCTTCGGCCGCCCGGGCGGTATTCGGTGATCCGGGCGTGCACGCGGTCGTCCGGCGCGGGCGCACCGTGCACGCGGTCAGCCTCGGCCAGTGGGTCGAGGGCGAAGAAGTCCCGGAACTGTTGTGCCGCACCGGTGTCGCGGGCTGGTCTCCGACCGTGCTGGAACCGACGCGGGCGGAGGTCACCTGCGCCCGCTGCCTGCGCAAGCTCGGCGGACCCTCCACCTCGCGGCAGCTTCCGCTGTTCGGCGACGACCCCAACTACGGGTAGCCGACCACGCCCACACCTGCCCATACACGGGTACACACGGGTATGGACAGGTACGGGGCGAGAGGCCGGAACGTCGTCGAGGTCGGGGGCGGCATACCCTCACACAGCGACAACCCCGGGCGGATAGGAGCCGCCCGGGGTTGTCGCTGTTCGAATGGGTTATCGGAGTTATCGGCTGATACCGGTGGAGCTTGGCCGCCCGCGGCTGGTGGTGCGGGCCCGCGGGTGTTCCTGCCCGTTGGAGCGTTCGGGGCGGGTGGTGCAGGCCCGGCTCGCGTTGGCGGCCTGTCCGGCGTTGGCGGCCCGACGTTGGGCGATCTGGTCGTCGCGGGTGGCGACGACGCGCTCGATCTTCGCTGTCCACTGGTCGGTGCGTTCGGCGGCGGCCCGACCGATCTCCCCGGCTTGGCGTGCGCGCCCGTCGACGAGGGCCCGGACGTCTTTCTGGATCTCGGGGTGGACCTTCTCTTCGGCGAGGGCCTGGGCCAGCCGGTCGCGCCGGTCCATGTAGGTCTTGCGGTCGGCGGGCAGGTCACCGGAGCGGGAGCCGCAGGCCACGGTGTAGATGCTGTCGGAGATCGAGGTCACCGCGTACCGCAGTCGGTCATTGCGGTGATCGACAGGGACATCGGCACCCTCGATCACCTCGGCGATGGCCTCACGTGCGGCCGAGGACAGGACCGACGCGGCCTCGCTGATCCGCCCGGCCTCGGCATCAGCCTTGCTGCGCTCGTCGGCGAACAGCAGCTCCGGCAGATTCTCGCGGTCGCGGATGCGGCCGGCGTCGATGTCGTGGAGGGTTTCCGAGAGCTGGCCGCGTTCGATCGCGGCCAGGCCTTTGCCGCTGCTGATCGTCGCCCGCAGTTCGTCGGCGCCGTCGGCGAGCCGGGTGATCCGTTCGTGGAGCTCGTCGGTGACGTGGCCGCTGGGGAGGGTGAAGACCACACCGAAGCGGTCTCGCTCCTCGGCGGTCATGGTGCCCTCGGCGAGGAGGTCGGCCTCGGCGCGCAGCTCGAAGGTGTCGGCGACGTAATCGGTGACCTTCTCGCGGATCTCGTAGCGGTCAACGTATCCGGGCCAGATGTCGAGGTCGGTGGGTTCGCGGTGGGCGATCTTCGTGCCGACCTCGCGCACCTTGTCCTGGTCGGCGGCGGTCATGACCGCGATTTCCTCGGTCACGAACCGTGCGGCGTTCGGGTTGTCGCGGAAGACGTCGAGGACTCGGGGGATGCGCCCGCGGGCCTCTTCGCCGGGGTCGACGAACACCGGGGAGGCCAGCAGATTCGCCTCGCGGGTCTTGCCGCGCAGGTAGTCCACGACGAACTCCACACGGGCCCGGTCGGCCTCGGACAGCTGCGCGCGGCCCAGAGCGGTGGCCAGCCCGAACCGCCGGTCGCTCTCGCTGGTCAGGTGCGCGAGCGGGTCGTCGGGGTCGATCTGGTCGCGCCAGGCCGTGATCGCTTCGGCTACTTGACCCTTCACTGCTGCCCGCAACGGCATCGCGGAGACGATGTCCACCACCGCCGATTCCCGCTGCCACAGCCGATCCGCATCCGCGCGGTCCTGGGCAGCTTGGGCGTCGAAGTCGGGATCGATACGGACGCTGAAGGTTTCGGGGTCGACGACCACACCCCACTGGGCGGCGTAGCGGCCCGTCAATTCATTCAGCGCCTCCTGGGCGATATCGGAGTTGCCGCTCCACAGCATCGCGTCGGAGAACACCGCCACGGTGGCGGGCAGGTTGTGCCAGGGGATCGACTGCAGGCGGGCCTCTGCGGCGGCCTGGTCCTCGCTGTAGCGGGCCCGCAACGCCTCCAACGCGTCCTCGCCTTCGGTGCGGGCGTTGTCGACGGCCTGGGCCAGGGCCACGTCGTCGACACGGGCCTGGTTGGCGGCGACGGTGGCCAGCAGGAACGCGATGCGCTGGTTGTGCCCGTGCGGGGCGATGCCCGGGTTGTCGGCGCGGTCGAGGTCGGCGTAGTGCGCGTCCCAATACGAATCGCGGGACAGCTCGCCCCGGTATTCGCGCAGATGCTCATCGAGGGCGTGTTCGGCCCGCAGCTCCTCGTCCTCCCGGCCGACCTCGCGGGCCTGCTCGACCGCCCGCTCCAGCTCGCTCGCGCGCAGATGGATATCGAGGGTCGAGTCGACGGCCTGGCCGTGGACGGCCTGCACCTGCTCGATCGGCCTGGTGTCGGGCAGGCGCGGCCCCCAGTAGCTGTCGGTGGCCAGCACCTCCCGATGGTCGTCCAGGTGCTTGTCCAACGCTGCTCGGGTCTGGCTCACCTCCCGCTCCAAGCGTTGGACACGCTCGGCGTACTCGGCTTCGAAGTCCTCGCTGTTGGCGGCCGGATCCTGCATATGGATCCCGTAGTCGTAGCTGTGGTCCACCGGAGCACGATCGAGGCTGTCGGTGTAGGCCGTGAGGCGCTCTTCCAGCTCGTCGGCGACGAGGGCCGCCGGCGCGCGCGATTCCTCCTTGGCCAGGACACCGGAAAGAGCGTCGCGCAACTGTCCGCCCTTGATGAGTACGTCGCGGGCGCGGGAGCCATCGCTGGGCCCGACGATGCCGTACTGCTGCAACTGGTCCATCAGCTGGCAGGCTTCGGAGTATCCGATGCGGAGCTTGCGCTGCAACATCGACGTCGAACCGAACTGCGAGCTGACCACCAGTTCGGCGGCTTGCTCGAGTTTGTTGTCGGACATGGGATTTCCTTCTTTCGGGGTGGGGGTGTGCTCCCAGCCGGGACCGGGGTCGGTCACGGTGGTCATCTCGGCGCGGGAGAATCCGCGCCGGGCGGCGGCGTTGAACTGGTGGGCCTCGGTGGCCTTGCGGATCGATTCCTCTTGGGCGGGCGAGGGAACGCGTTTCGGGCCCGCTTTGCGCAGGTCGAACAACTTGGCGAACTTGCCGCCCTCGCGTCTGGGCTTGAGCCAGGCCTGTACGCCCTGCCGGTTGGGGCCCTTGCCCGCCGCTCGGAGTTGGCGGCGGGTCACATACTCGGGCGGGGCCAGCATCCAGTCGAAGACCAGGTCGCCCTTGTTCGGTTCAGCGGTCACTGCCGCAACCTCAGCGCTGGTTGTCGGCGAGAACGCCGAGGCTGGTGAGCCCGAGCTTGGCCGCGTACCGCATCGCGGCGTCGTGGAGGCGCTCGTTGTCGGCGCGCAGGTTGCGGCACTCGACGCGGCGGTCGAGGAGCTGCTCACCGGCGGTGTGCAGGTCGTTGGTGACCACGGTCAGCCGGTTGCGCAGGTGCCGGGCGCGCGCGGCCAGCTCCACGATGACCGCGGCCGGATCGGGGTAGAGATCCGCGATCTCAGGGTTGCGCAGGATGTCGTCGGCGAGCAGATCGACCGGCGACAGCGCGGCGGTGACGTCGCGTGCGGGGCGGATGGTGTTGTCGGACATGGTGTTTCCCTTTCTGGGGTTGTGCCCCCGGAGGTTCCGGGGGCAGGGGTTTTCAGCGGCCTCGGCCGGGGTTGCCTGGGCCTTTGCCGGGGGCGTGGTTGATGCGATGCACGCCCGCGCCGATGTCGGTGCGGCGCGGTTCGTCGCGGAACTTGATCCCGGCCGCCGCGGCGGCGGAGGCGGGTTTGGCCTGTCCGGCATCGGCGGCCAGGTGCTGGGCGATCTGGTCGGCGTCCATACCCTCGGCGCGCAGCTTGGCCTCCAGCCCGGCGCGGCGCTCGGGGCTGTCGTAGGCGACCGGCGCCGGGGTCTGGGGTGCGCGTTTGGCGGCGAGGGCCTCGCGGCGCTGGTCCCACTGATCGGCGATGTGGTTGGCGGTTTTGCCCATGCCGGCGGCCTCACCGGCGGCGGCCCGCACGACAGCGGCGGCCTTGTTGCGCAGCGGCTCGGACACCCCGAGCTGGGCGAGTTTGAGGTCGAAGCGTTCGGCGATGCGGGTCTGTTCGTAGTCGGACAGGCTCGCGCGCCCGGCGGCCATGGCGGCATGGGTGTCGGCGACCTTGGTGAGTTCGTCGCGGGCCCGGCGCACCGTGCCGCGCGGGACAGCGTTGGTGTCGAGGACCTTCTCGACCTCATGGCGGCGCCCGGCGGCGGCCTCGTGGGCGAGCTGCACGCTGCGTTTGGCGTCGGCCTTCGCCCCGGATCGGTCGTCGGCGAACAGCATTTGCGGCAGGTGCTTGTAGTCGCGGGTCACCCCGGCCTCCAGCTCCCGCAGGATCGCCTTGAGCTGGTCCTTCTCCAGCTGGTGCAGACCTTCACCGGCGGTGATGGCGGTGGTGATGTTCTTGCGGTGCTCGCTGATCTGGGTTTCCATCAGCGCGAGGGTCGTGCCTTCGACGATTCCGCCGGCGCGGACCGCGTCGGCCTCGACGAGAGGGGCCAGCTGCACCAGCTGCTGCACGTCGCGGGTGAGCGCGTCGCGGTCGACGTGAGCGGGCCACAGCTTGCCGAAGTGGGCCGCCGGGTTGGCCAGGATGGCCTTGCCGCGGGCTTTGACCTTCTCCTGGTCCTCCGGGGTCAGTACCGACATCGCGTCGTCGAGCTCGGCGCGCGCGGTGGCGGTCATGCGCGTGTTGCCCACCCGCAGCCGGTCCTGCCATCCGCGCAGCAGGTCGTCTACGTGCGGTTTGACCTCCTCGCCCGGGTCGACCAGCGAGACGCCCATCCGGCGCAGCTCGGCGGCAGGGGACACCGCCGAGATCACATCGACCTTCCCGCCGGGGACCTCATCGAGCGGGGCACCGAGATAGGAGGCGACGAATCGGATCTGGCGGCGGGTCTGTTCCCCGACGCCCTTGTCGGCGAGCTTGCGGGTCAGCTCACCCAGACGCGCGGCGCTCGGGTCGGTGTGCCATTTGTGGATCTCGCCGTAGAGCTGCTCTTTGACGCTCTGGTCGAGGTCCTCGGCCGCGACCATCGTGATCATGTGATCGCAGGCGGTCTCGACCCGCAGACTGCGGGCATTCTCGGCCTCCAGGCGGCCGAACTCGGCCATCAGATCCGGCTGTCCCGCCACCTCGGGGGCGTCCGCACCGGTGAGGGGGTCGATGTCGAGGCCGTACCGGTCACGCACATGGGTGCGCAGCAGCGCCAGGGACTGGCGGGCGACTTCGGACTCGCCCGACCAGCCGACCGCCTCGGCGACGGCGTCGGCGAGCTCGCGGCGGTTGAGGTCGGCGAACCCGGCGGCGCGCAGCTTGTTCAGCTTCGCCTCGGCCGCAGCCTGGTCAGCGGCCAGCTGCGCCTCCGCGCGCGCTTTGGCCTCCTGGTCGGCGGCGGCCGCGTCATCGGCTTTCTTGCGGGCGGCTTCGATGCGTGCCCGCACGCGCTCGATGAGCTGCATCATGATGACCCGCAGGAACGCTGACCATTGGCTGGAGATGTGGTCGACGGTGTCGTCGTGGTGGGTCTGGGCGTGCTCGTTGGCGCCGTAGGCGAGGCTCATGTCGGGTCCTTCTTTCTGCAGAGACGAAGCAGCCGAGACGGAATCGGTCTCGGCTGCAGGGTTTTCCGGTGTCCGGGCGGGCCCGGTGGGGGTGAAGGGATCCAGGTGCGGGATCGGCTCCAGATCGCCGATTTCGTGACCGGCGGCGATGTGGTCGGACAGGTCCTTGCCGGTCGCGGCCTGCACGACCCGCACCCGTCCGACTCGGCCGACGAGGCTGGCCATGACCCGCTCGGCGCGGCGGTAGCCGGGCGCGTCCTTGTCGGCGACGATCACGACCGTGCCCGCGCCGCGCAGCCACTCGGCATGTTCGGGACGCCAGGCCAGCGCGCCGCCGGCGTTGGTGGTCGCGACCCGGTTGGCGGCCTCGGCGGCCAGGACGTCCTTCTCGCCCTCGCAGACGTAGACGGTCCGCTGGTCGGCGATGGCTTCCAGGACCTGCGGCAGCCGGAACGGGACCGGCGCGAAACCGGTCTCGCTCCAACCGTTCTCGGTGCGGGCGCGCTGATGGAACTTCTTGTCCCGGCCTCCGGCGAAGCGCGCTTCGTGGCGGATGACCTCACCGGCGGGGCTGCCATCGGCGCGGTCGTAGGTGTAGACAGCGCTCTGGCGCCACGGCGAAACCTGCTGGCCCAGCTCTCTTTTCGGTTTGACCAGGGGAAGCCCGGCGGCATCGATGGCGCGGTCGGCGCGGGTGGGCTGCCGCACCGGGGTGCGCGGTGCACGGGCCCGCCCGGCACCGGGCCCGGCGGTGCGCGGGCGGTCGTACAGGTCGCGGACCTGCATGCCGAGCGTGGCGAGGACTTCACGGTCGTCGCAGCCCGCCCGGCACGAAATCTTGGTCTTCGCCTCGTCCGGCAGGTATTTCGCGATCAGCGACGGGTTGTGCCGTCGGCCGTCGGCCTCGTGGACCGGGCAGTAGAACTTGGTCCACTCCCGCGCCGGGCGGCCCGGGCCCACCGCCTGCTCCAGCGCGGTGGTGATCCGCTCCCACGAACCCTGCGCGGCAGCGTGGGAGGCGGAGTTCGCGAAGGTGGCGCTCACTCCGGGACCTCCCACGCGATTCTGCTGCGGACCGGGCGCGGCTCGGGCACGTAGAACCCGGCGGCGGTGATGTACTCGAACGGGTTGTCGGTGGCCGTGGGCTCATCAGCGTGCTCACCGAAGACCGACTCCGGGGCGGGCGTGCACGGCAGCTTGACCAGCTTGTCGCTGTGTCCGTCAGCGACCGAGCAGTACTTGAACGGGCCCTGAAGGTCGAACAGGCGGTCCATGTGCTGGTCGAAGTGGTCGAGCCACCACTTGGACGGCTCCACCGTCTCGCCCTGGCGCAGCGCCTCGAAGGCCCGCCACATCGCCTTGAACCGGCCCGTGGCCTCGCCGTGGCGCCACCACTCCGGGCACCAGCGCAGCGTCTTCTCACTGCCCGGCTTGGACACCTCACGCCGATAGATCTGCGCGACGTAGTTCTCCACGAAGGCCTTGACGCTGCGGTACTCCTTCTGCGGCGGCTCCGGCTGCTGCTCCTCCTCTTCGTTCTCGGCGACCGGCTCCGGTTCCGGTTCCGGCTCGGGCTCCACGACCGGCGGGTTGAGCGCCAGTTCGGCCTCGTAGATCGCCGTCTGACGCATGCCGGCGACGACCTCGGGGGTGAGCATGTCCGCGACCACGCCCTCGGCGATCTCCTTGGCCTTCGCACCGATCTGCCCGGTGACGGCCTTGCGGATCGCGCCTTCGAGCAGCTCGCCCAGGTCCTCGGCCGGGATCACCTGAGCGGCGAGGGCCTGAGCGTCGTTCTCGGCAGTCACGGCCCCGTTGGCCACGGGCTCAGGGGTGGTGTTTTCGGTGGTGGTCATGCGGTTTTGCCTTCCTCGTCGTCGGTCCAGGACGGCAGCGCGTGCAGGTGCGGGCGCTGCTCGACCGGGCTGGTGTTGTCGAGTTCGTCGAGCACGGCCTTGATCTGGGCCGCGTAGGGGCGGTCCCACCACGGGACGGGCTCGGCCAGGACCGGGCGGTGACCGTGGATGAACAGCACGACCCGGCCCACAGGCAGGGCGGCGAGATCGCTGGAGTGCAAGGTGGTTTCGCTGGTGCGCTGGGTGCTCGTCGAGTTCGAGGACCCGGACTTGCTGCTGCTGTGGGAGGTGGAGGCCAGCAGCTCGTAGTGCGGGCCGATCAACTCGGAGCGGTCCCGCAGGAACGCCGCGTCGTCCAGGCCGGGACCCAGCACCTTGACGTTGGCCGCCGACCACAGCGCGGTCATGCCGTCGGCACCCCAGCACCGCACACCCTGGGCCCAGGACTGCAGCACGGTCATCACGACCAGGCCGCGCGACCCGAAGTGGGAGTACTGCTTGGGCAGGTCCTTCCAGCGCACGATGTTGGCGGCCTCGTCGAGGACCAGCAACAGCGGCACCGGCAGCCGCCCGCGCGGGTGCTTGCCGCCCTCGGTCGCGCCGGCGTCGGCGATCGCCGCGCACAGCGCGGTGACCAGCGGGCCCGCGGAGCCTTCGTCTTCCATCGACAGCGGGTAGAGGGTGTCGCGCGAGCGCACGAACGCCTCCACATCGAAAGCGCGACGCGGTTTCTCACCCTCGACAGGCGGGGTCACCCACGGGCGGATGTCCTCGAACTGCAGGCACATCGCCATCTTCTTCGCGGTCGAGAAGACACCGCCGCGCTGTTCGACCGGGCTGCTGTACTGGTCCGACAGCGCTGAGGAGACCAGCGGGAATCCGGCGTTGTGCAGGATCTCGACCGGCTCGTCGTTGTCGAGCTTGGTCACCCACTGGAACACCTGCGTGATCGGGCGTTTGGCCACCGCGCACGCCAGGATCAGCGCCGCCAGCAGGCTGCGGGCCTCGGGATCGAAGAACGCGTCGCGCTGTCCGGAGTCGTCGTCATCGGCGAACCGGCCCGCCAGCTGCACCGCACGCCGCTGCACACCCGCCGGGCGGCCATCACCGAACACCCACGCGATCGGATCCCAGTACCAGGTGCATTCCTCGCCAGCGACGCCCTGCGGGTCGAACACGTGCACGTCACCGACCTGTTTACGGGCCGCGCGGGTCGCGTCCACGACGTCACGTTTGTTCGAGGTGGCCACCACCGCGCCGGGTGCGTCCAGCACCGCCGGAATCACCCGCGAGCTCGACTTACCGGTACGCGGGCCCCAGATGTCGAGGTGCAGGTCCTCGTAGGAGCCGTAGATCTCACGCCCGTCGAGCACCGCCCGCGCCACCAGCACACCCGGCGCGTCGCCGTCGTTCAGCTGCACCTTCAGATCGGCAGCCTTGGCCGCACGGGCAGCGGCGGTGAGGTCGTCGAGCTCGTGACCGCGACCCATGTAGCGGGCCTGCGTGTCGATCGCGGCAGGCTTGATCGGCTTGAGCGCCAACGCCTTCGGAGCCTTCGCGGGCTTCCCGTTCTTACGCTGGGCCGCCTTCTCGTTCTTGCGTGACTGGGCCTTGGCCTTGAGCTGGCGGCACTGCTCGCAGGCCGCACGCCACGCGACGACCGAGCCGACCACACCGGCGACGGTCGAGACCGCGACCGTTCCCAGCCCCGCCCACGCTTCGGGCGACCAGGTCAGGGACTGCTCGGCGAACAGGTGCCAGCCCAGGGCGGCGGGGTTCTTGAGCGGCACGTCCTGGGCGGGTCCGCCGAACACCGGCGCCAGCCACACCGACAACCCCGCGGCCTCGACCAGGGTCGGGACACCGACCGCGACACCAGCAGCGACGCAGACCTCGCGCCACTCCTGATCCATTTCCTTACCGGGGGCTTTAACACTGCGGTCCATGGCTATGCCACCTCCAGAGCAGCGGCGATGCGCTCGCCGAACCAGCGGGCGACGTTGACCGAGACGGCGTTGCCGATCTGGGCTCGGACCTCGTCGATATAGCGGCGCTTGCCGTTCTTGATCACCGGCACGGACTTGCCGTGGAAGACGTAGTCCTCCGGAAAGCCCTGCGCGCGTGCACGTTCGCGGTTGTTCAGCAGCCGCCGGTAGACGCCGGCGTCGGTGACGGTCGCGATGCCGTGGTGATTGCCGCCCGCGGTCACGGTCGCCAGCTGGTGCTGGTCAGCACGCCGGGCGCGGCCGTGATTGCGGTACACCGTCAGGTGCGGCACGTTCGGGACCGCGATCTCGGCGACCTGGGCGGCGACGTAGCCGTGGCTGGTCTTGAGCTCGCCCAGGTCGGGGTCGAGGATCGCGGTCGCGGGGGTGCGCGGCCCGGGAGTGACCTCCAGGTTCACGTCGCCGTGGCGGGTGAAGACCGCATAGAAGCGGATCCGGTTCTGCGCCACCGGGTTCGGGCCGACATCGGCGCTGTTGAGGGTGACGACCTGGTGCTTGTAGCCCAACGCGGTCATGCCGTCGAGCCACCAGCGGTACATCACGCCGCGCCCCCAGTTCATGAACTCGGGGACGTTCTCGACGATCACCGCGTCGTAGGCGTGCACCTCGGTCGCGGCGATGACCGCGAAAGCCGTTGCGCGGTCGATCGATCCCTCATCGGCGCGGCGCAGCTCGGCCTGCACCGGCGGCTGCTTACGGCCACCCGAGCGGGCATGCCACACACACGACGGGGAGATCCAGGCGATATCGGTGCGCGGGAAGGACCGGAAATCGGTCTCCGACAGATTCGCCAGGCGGTGCTCGGTGTCGGGGTGGTTGGCCTTGTGCGTGTCCACCGCCGTCTGCCAGTGATTGGCGGCGATCAGCACGTCGTATCCGGCCTGGCGCAGCCCTTCCGAGCTACCGCCGCCACCGGCGAACAGATCCGTAGCGGTGAGCCCGTTCATCGGGTCACCTCCGGAGCGGGCGCGGCGTCCGAGCGCATCGCGCAGAACGGGGCGCAATCGCCCAAAGTCGTGGGGACGGTGGACGATCCGTCGCTGAAGTGCGCGGTGCTGACCGCCACAGCGATCAGGGCCGCCGCCACCGCCGCGAGGAACACGCCCCACAGCAGGACACCGACCGCAGGCACGGCCAGCACGACCGGGACGTAGATGTCGACTACGCGGCGGGCCATCACGCCACCTCCAGCGCGGCGCGACCGGGAAGGGTCACCTCGGTGAGAGCGGCGGCCCGGTGGCGGGCCCGCGGGGTGCCGAGGCGCTCCATCACGGCAGCGGTGGTCAGGCACTCCATGTCCGGCGCGTAGACGTGCATGCTCTCGCGGTCGAGCACCTCATCCACCAGCACCTGCATCGAACGCAGCTCGGCCTGAAGCCGCGCCACCTCGGCAGTCAGCCCAGCGACCTGCGCCGCACTGAAGTCGGCGGCCGGCGCACCCGGGCGGGGCGGGTGCAGGATCAACTGTCGAAGGTTCATCACGCCGCGCCCTCGTCAGAGGTGCTGATAGCGGTGTCGGCCGCCATCGGCTGCGCCAGGCCCAGAACCTCACGCTGGTCGACATGGATGTGACCGGACGGCATCCGCCAGCCGGTCAGCCGTCCCTGCGCGATCCAGCGGCGAAGGGTCCGCGGGTGCATGCGCACCAGTGCCGCGCCTTCTGCCAGCCGGATCAGGTTCCCTGTCGCCTCGACTTCCCTGCTCGTGTGCTGTTGTGTCACGACATGTCCTCACTACTCATACCTACTGATACCTATGACCTAGTACAGCAAGAAAGGTCATACCAAGTCAATAGGTATGAGTGGTATGAGACTGGGTCATACCGGGTCACTTACTCTTGCTTCATGACCAAACGACCCGGACGTCCGCGATGGCAGCAGCTAGCAGACGACCTTCGACAGCAGGTCAGCTCAGGTACCTACGCTGCAGGCGACCAGCTGCCCTCCAAGACAAGCCTCGCCGAACAGTGGGAGGTCTCCGTCAACACCGTCGAGCGAGCCCTGTCCGAACTCCGCGACGAGGGCCTCGTCGAGACCTTCCACGGTCTCGGCAGCTTCGTCCGGTCGGCGACAGAGCCTGACACCGCCAGCGGCGACGAGCTCGAGGATCTGCGCGACCGGGTCGCTCGACTCGAAGCCCAGATGGAGGAACGGGTCGCCCGCCTCGAAACGCAGATGGAGGAGGTCTACTCCAACCTCAGTCTCGAGCACTCGCCCGCCTCCGATACCTCGATCCAGGAGGCAGGGTGAACGTCAGTCGTCTCCCGCAGAGCCCTGGCACTGTCACAGGACTGCACACGAGGCGATCGAGCTACCAGCCCGACTACCGCTCGATCGCGAGAAACCGTGTGGCGCTGGCCAGATCAGCCGCTGGGCTGTCTCCGAAAGCCTTCGCCGAAGCGCTGAGCCGACTCGTCGGCCGTGACATCAAGCCTGGACATGTCACGTCGTGGGAGTCGAGCACCACCCCACCCGGCGATGTCCTGCTCGCCGTCGGTGCCCTCGCACCCATGGCGAGCAGTCAAATCGGGGTCCGCTCACACAAGTTCATCGCCATGCACATCGGAGCCGCCGCTGCGAAGCGGCTCAGCACCGAGCTCGGTATGGAACAGATGACCGGGTACCTCGGCAAAACACCCTGTTGGGCTGTAGGCATGGAAGACGCCGGCGACGAGTGCACCCTCCATGTCTGGCCCTGGGGTACTGCGATCATCCACCTCGTCGAGGACCTTGAGGTGCCTGATGTGACCACTCTGGCCATCTGGCGATACCGGTCCTACACGGAGAACCTGGAGTGGGCCAGCGCCCAACTCAGCAGCCTCACCGGCGAATCCGTCCAGGCCTCCTACGTGCTCAGCCTCTACTGGGTGTACTCGGCTCCCTGGGTCGGCACCATGCTCGACACTGGGCTGCGCCTGATCTGCGCCCCCCGCATTCTCGTCGACCACGACCTCGAAGACCTGGCCGCTGCACAGGTCAACGGCGAGCGCGTCGAACAGGAACTCTTCTCCACCGGATATCACCCGCAGGAGATGAAATCGTTTAGCACCCCAGGAGTCTCGGGCGCCTGGTCGAGCTGGTCCGGCGTCGTCTACCACCCACACGACCCCCTGCGAGCACTGCCCGAACAGGACCTCGTCGCACTCGAGATCGGCCTACAAGCCGTGTGGGCACTGACCGCCCACATCAACGAGCAGGTCGAAAACGGCTCAGATCCGCAGATCTTCGACAACTACGGGTACGGATTCCTACGCGCGGCCCGCTCGGTACTGCTTACGCCTCGGCCCCAGGAGACTGGACAGCACCAGGCGATGCGCGACGCGATCGTGTCCACCAGCGGCCTGCCCGAACAACTCAGCGTCGCCATGGAAGCACTCAAGGAGGCAGGGCGATGACGCTCTCACTTGATAAGGCGGCCCTGCTGGTCGTCGACGCCCAAAACGGTTTCGTCAATGAGCATTCCGCGCCTGCAGTCCCAGTGATCCTCGATCTGGCCACCCGCTGGGCCGACACAGGGCGACCGACCATCTTCACCCGATACTGGAACTATGAGGGCTCCCCTTACGAGACCTTGATCGGCTGGCGAGCCCTCTACGGCCCGCCCGAGACTGACATCGTCGAGGAGCTGGTACCGCTCACATCACGCGCCGGCGCTCAGATCCTGGACAAGAAGACGTACACCGCGCTGACCGACGAGGGACTGGCCTTACTCGATCAGTTGGAAGTCACCGACCTCGTCATCTGCGGAATCGCCACGGACGCATGTGTCTTGAAGACCGCGCTCGACGCCTTCGAGCGCGGGTACATCCCGTGGGTAGTGCGAGATGCAGTGGCCTCCAACGCAACTCGTCACCCTGCGCAAGAGGTCCACAACTCAGCCCTGCTGCACATCTCACGCCTCGTGGGGGCCAGTCAGCTCATCGAGGCCCGTGATGTTCGGGCCGCAATCGAAACTGCGCCTGCGACATGAGCACTCGGCCTCGAACTTCCGCAATTACTCACGAACTATCGGCGCGCCTCCCACTTTCTCAGCCAGGAAAGTACTAGTACTTGCTGTCATGGCTAGAGAGAAGCTCCCCGCCACGAAACCTGTCGGCACGAACCTCTCGCACGAAGTCATCGACGCCTTAGATGCGGCCGTCAGTGCGCGAGGACTGAGTAAGCGAGCACTGCTGGAGATTGCGCTGAGGCGCGAGCTGGGCCTGCCCGAATATCCCGGAGTTCGTGACCCGAACCAAGAATCGCTTCCGATGTCAGCCTGAGTTGCTAGTCGCGTGCTGATGACGCGCGGAAACTGACCCCAAAATTGCGAAGGCCCCCAGCGCCAACTGGGGGCTCTTCAGGACCCTGATAGGACCACGCTTTTGCGAAGCGGTTCTCAGGGTAGCAAGGCCGTACGTCTGCAACAAAGGATCGCAGCCGGTGTAGCCGGTCACGATTTTGCGGATGTCTCGGTCGGGCTGCCCTCTCGTGTATCTGGACGAGGTTGCACCTCCTCCCCTGTCCGGCGCCGCCGCTGCGGCCTCAGGCCGATGGCTGCGTTGTTCGCGCTGCCGCCACTGCGACTCGAGTTGCCCGAGGACGCCTACAAGGACGTCCCATCGTGCTGGTGGTCGCGCCGGCGATGGGTCGCTGTCGGCCTGGCCCTCTACGACGAGCTCTACCACGAGCTGCGCGCCACACTGCGCGCCCCCAGCGTGAAGCGCTCCACCTTCCTGGCCTGGCTGATCGCAGAGTCCCAGTGCGCCAACATCATCGACGGCCGCGGATGCCGCCCCTCGGTGCGCCACCTGGCCAAAGTGATGGAACGCAGCCCCCGCACCGTGAAACGCTGCCGCGAGCTGGGCAGGCTCATGGACCTGCGCCAGGTGGTCTTCCGGGGCCGACACCGCACCAAGGCCGAACGCCTGGAGGGCTGGGAGCGCGAAGACCGGTACCGCGGCTGGACGGCCGTCGCCGCCCTTATCGAGTCACCCGCTTACTCACACCTTGTGGATAACCAGGTAGTGGAAACCCTTCTCCAACAGGACTTTGTCACCCCTCTGCCACGAAGTGGCGGTTCCCTTTTTCTGTTACGAGAGACGGTGGTCTCTTCCACCAAGAACGTGAGGGAAAGACGCGCTCCGCGCGGCATCGACAAGAAAGGGCCGCGCAAGAAATCGACCCGAGCCTACGATCCCGAGGCCCTACTGCTGGCCTCCAGGATCAAAGCCGACGCGCGATTCCCGTCCTGGGTACGACGGATGCCCACCCAGGGCCTGGCGGCCGTGGTGACCAAACGAGCACTGGCCCGATGGACCGCCGACGACGTGTACATGGCGCTCAACGACGTCACCATCGCGGGCAAACGCATCTTCGACCGGCCCGACAACCCATACCGCTACCTGGCCTGGCTCCTCGGCCACACCCCGATCGACGCACCGCCGGCCGCGCTGGACCGCGCCCGCGAAGCCGAGATCGAGCAGGCCGAACGCCAGCACCGGGCCCGCCAGCGCGAGGAAGCCCGGGCCGCGGCGATGGCGGCAGCGGGGCCGGACTCCCCCGGTCGGCGTGAGGCCATGCGGTACAGCCGAGCGATCGGCGCGGGCGCCACCAGCCGGGCCGCCGACCGGGCACGCGCGGCCGAGTACGCCCGTCGCCAGCTCGCCCAGCAGGCCCGCGACGGTTCGTCGGTGACCTGAGTTCCCCGCGTGTGAGCACGCGAGTAGGGATCGCACCGCGTGCTAGCTAGGTGCGCTAGCAGACCTAGCTAGCCCGTGTTTGTGCAGCTCAGGGCGTTAGCAGCCCTTGCGGTCAAGGTATTCGCGTAGCGCCTGGTCTGTGATGGAGGCGATGGAGATCGACCGGTCTCCGGTCTCGTAGCGCAGCTTGTCGACGGCGCGGCCCAGGCGCTCCTTGGTAGAGGGCCGGATGCGGACGTTGTGCTGCTCGATCAGTCGTTCCTGGAGCGGAGTTGCTGGCGCTGGGGCCGCCATCGACGGGGCCTGCACGGTCAGCGCGGGCCCCGTCGATGGCTCCGGCTCTGCTGCAGGCGCAGCTGCTGCGGGCTTCTCGGGGATGTCGTCGGCGGGATGGTGGCGTTGGATCGCGGGCTTGCGGTTCACGGCGTTCATGCGGGCACCCCTGCCGGGAGTCCGAGCTCGCGGGCGAGGTCGGTGTAGGCGACCTGCAGCGAGAGGGCCTTGCCACCCCGGAATTCGTGCATGGGCCTGGATTCGGAGTGGGCGTCCTC
This sequence comes from Nocardia sp. NPDC059236, assembly GCF_042754085.1. Lineage (NCBI taxonomy): Bacteria > Bacillati > Actinomycetota > Actinomycetes > Mycobacteriales > Nocardiaceae > Nocardia > Nocardia sp. NPDC059236. The sequence goes on along the minus strand of NZ_JBHZAF010000035.1, from coordinate 27,892 downwards.
GCGGGCTCCGAGGTCCTGGATCTTCGTGCGGGCGACCAGGCCGCCGTTCTCGCCGAGGGTCCCGTACGCCTCGCGCAGCTCGGGCTCACGGCTCAGGTGCTCGCCGCGGGCCTTGAACTTGGAGATGACGATCGCGCCGATTTTCAGGCGCGGATTCGGCCGGCGCTGCACGCGCTGGATGGTGCGCTCGAGCTCGCTGACTCCTTTGAGGCTGTCGCGGCTGGCCTCGGTGACGATGAGGACCTCATCGGCGACTGTCAGCGGCGCGAACAGCAGCGTGCCGAGTGTCGGCGGGCAGTCGAACAGCACGACGTCGTAGGCGGACAGGTCCACGCCCTCGAACGCCATGTCGAGCCGCCACACCACATCGGAGTTGCCGGACTCCGCGACCGTGCCCAGCTCGATGTCGGCGGGGGCGATGTCGACGCCGTCCCATTCCGAGGCCACGACTACGTCGACCAGGTCGCCGGTTTTGACGCCGCGGTCGAACAGGTCCGCGACCGTCTTCTGCTCGGCCTCGACTTCGACGCCCACCCCGCCGGTGGCGTTGCCCTGGGGGTCCATGTCGATGATCAGCACTCGCCCGCCGGCGTGTTTGATCGCGCTGGCCAGACCCAGAACGGTCGCGGTCTTCCCCACGCCGCCCTTTTGATTCGCAATCACGAGCCGCCGAGGCTGACTCCGCTCGCTGTCGATGCTCACGAAGCGAACCTAACACCACTAGCAAGCATCCTTAGCAGGCGAAACACGCCTAGCTATGCATGCTAGGCGTGCTAGCTAGCAGCTGGCGCAGCAGCGACGGCGGGTTGTCGATGATGACCAGGTCGTAGTCGCCGCGTCACCCGGCCGCCAGCGATTCCCCACAGAACCGGGCCCCTCACGCTCCCGCCCAGATTCCGCGCGGCCCCCGAGCTTGCTGTCCGAGATGGACAACGTCGGCCCCCGGCAGACGCGCGACCCCCGCGCACCCCAGTGGGGACGCTCGACCGCGAGAAAAACGTTACGTTAAAACGTATTTCAAATCTGTTTTAACGTTTAAAATGAAACGAAATATGGTAGAATCGGGGGTATGAGTGAACACTCCGAGAGCGCCGGGCCCGCCGGTTCCGGCACGGTCAAGCAGCGCGTTTGTCAATTCCCGGTCGCCTACGTCGTCGAGACGGGCGAGTACCAGGTGGCGGGGCATCCGTTGCCGCCGTCGGAGGGCCGGGGCCGACCGACGGACTACTGCGGGCAGGCGCACGTCGACCCGGACGGCACGCTGCGCATGCATGACCGGCCGACGGCGTTCCAGCGCAAACGCACCCTGAAGGACGAGGCCCTCGAAGCCGCCGGCGGTGCTGTGGCGCGCCGCAAGCCTGCGGGCCGCCCGGTCACCTCCGCGCGGGCTTCCCTCGCGGAGCTGCTGGCGCAGTGGGAGATGGTCACCACCGCACACCGCGCCCAGCTCGAAGAGATCCTCGCGACCGCGCAGCAGGTCGTGGCCACCGCCGGGGATCCGGATGCCGCTGTCGCGGAGGTGTCGGCCGCGCGCCGCGACGCCGACGCCGAGATCGCCGCCGCGAACGCCCGCGCCGCCGAGGCCGAGGCCGACGCTCTCACCGCGCGCCGTGAGCTGGCCCGCGCCATGGAGGACAAGGCGCTGGCCGAAGGTGCAGCCGAGGACGCGCTCACCGACCGTGACGCCAAACTCGCCGAGGCCCGGGGAGAGGTCGCCGCCGCGAACGCCCGCGCCGAAACGGCCGAAACCAAGCTGGCCGAGGGCACCGCAGACGCCGAGCGGAAGGTCGCGACCGCGCAGCAGCAGGCCCGCGCCGACGTCGAGGCTGCCGAACGGGCCGCCGAGAACCGCATCGAAGAGGTGGAACGTGCTGCGGCAGTGCAGATCACGGCCACGAACGACGAGCGGGCCGCCGCCGTCGCAGCGCAGCATCACGCCGAGGCCGAGCAGCGCGCCGCCGAGCAGGCCGCCACCGACGCGCGCGCCGAGGCCGAACGGCTGCGTACCCAGCTCTCCGACGCCGTCGCCGACGCCAAGGCCCGCGCCACCGGCGACCGCGCCGAAATCACCCGACTGCAGGAAGAATTGGCCGGCGTCCGCGCCGACGCTCGCGCCCAAAGCGAGCAGGCCCGCGCCGACCATGCCGCTGAGATCGCGCGCTTCCAATCCACCGCCGACACCCGCGCCCAGACGCTAGAGCGGGCACTGGCCACCGCCGAGAAGACCATCACCCGACTCGAAAACCAGCTCAACGCCCAGAAAGAGGTCCGCTGATGTTCTCCCGCCTCAAAACCACACCGCCCCGCGATCCGCGCGGGCACACCGTGACCGTGCCGGATCCGAAGGCGCTGGCCGATCAGCTGACCTCGGCGCGTCAGCGCTTGGCGCTGCTGGACGGCGATGCCGACGCGGTGCTGTCGGAAGTGCCATCGGAGGCCGAGCTGGCCGCCAAGCGTGAGCTGGCGGAGTTCCGACGCGCCTCTCTGCGGGAGCTGGAACGCGCCGAGCTGGTCGACCAGCTGGCGGCCGCCGCGGCGATCCGGCAGGCGAGCAAGACGATCCGGGAAGCCGATATCCGCGACGCGGTCGACGCGCGCAAGGCGCTGGCCGCGCAGCGCCGCGCGGCCGCGCCGGCGTCCCGGGTGGCCGAGTTACACCGCTACAACCGGTGGACCCGCTTCGGCTGCGCGGCGATCATCTGCGCGGGCCTGGTGTGGAGCGCGATCAACGTGCAGAACAACATGGCGCCGGGTGGATCCGCCGACCCGATGTTCTGGGCGTCGTTCCTTGTCGACGGCATGATCTCGGGCCTGCTGATCATCCTCGCCCTCGGTGCCGCCAAGGTGCAGGAGTCAGGCCACGAGCCCTCGACCGTCACCCGGCTGGCCGAGATCGCCCTGTTCGGGTTCGCCCTGGCGATGAACACCTACCCGTACCTGAAGGACGGCCACTACTACGCGGCCACCCTGCACGGCATCGCACCGACGATGATCGGCGCGAGCATGCTGGTGCTGCATTCCCTCGGCAAGGACTACACCCACGCCCGCGAAATCTGGGCCGCGCAGATCACCCCCGGCGAAACCGTGCACCTGCCGCAGGTGCCGACCGTGCACCGTGCAGGCCCGCGCAGCAACCTGCACGCACTACCCGAAACCGTGCAGCACGCCCCCGAGGTCGGAACCGTGCAGGCCGACGAAACCGTGCAGCACGCCGCCCCGGCCGCCACTGCAACCGTGCAGCGCGCCGAATCCGCCACGACCCGAACCGAGCAGTTTCCGCGCACCACGGCCTACGGAACCGTGCAGCACGCTCCCAGCGAGGAGGCCGCCACGGCTCCCGAGCTGAGCGTGCAGGAACCGGTCCACACCGCGCAGCACACCGCGCAGAGCGCCAACACCACCGGGCCTGCGCAATTCGGTGACAGCCTCGCTGACCTGGACGACGGCACCTCGCCCGAACCTGCACACCTTCCGGGTATCGAGCACACGCCGGCGCAGCACACCGCGCAGACCGCTGTCGCTGCCCCGACAGTGCAGACCGTGCAGGCCGAGGAAACCGTGCACCCGGCTCCAGTCGCCGAGACCGTCACGGAGGCCGAACCGTGGAGCCCCGCCGAGGAAACCGAGCAGTTTCCGAGCACCGCGCACCCCGACCAGGTGACCGAAACCGTGCACCGCGCACCCGTGCAGGAGGCCGTGCACCGCGCACCCCGAGGAAACCGTGCACCCGTACACCCCGAGAAATCCGAGCACCGCGCAGAGGAGGCCGCAACCGAGCAGGGAACTGGTGAGGACGACGCGGAACTGTGGGCACTGGCCGCTGAGGTACACCCCCGGATTCCTCGCAAGGACCGGTACGCCGTCGCCGATGTGGCCCGCGTGCTGATCGCCCACCGCCGGCAGGGCCTCGGCGTTGACCGGATCTACCGCGACAAAATCGGTCCCCACCGCGACACCACGGGCCGATGGCTGGCACTCGCCACCCAGGTCGAGCAGGAGCGCACCGGCCCCATGGCACCGGTGATCAGCCTGCGCGGATAACCTCCCTCGCACAGAAACGCGACAGTCCCCGGCGGTCCGTATCCGCCGGGGACTGTCGCGTTCTCGGAGACTACAGGTCGCGCACGAGCAGGGTGTCGTTGAGCGCGAGCGTGGCGTGGATCTGCGCCTGCTTCTGGAGCGCTCGGATGCGCATCCACCGCACCTCGACCGTGGAGACCCTTGTCGCCCTCGGCCGTGCTGGCGGCGAGCCGATACGTCGACCCGGGCTCGACGCTGTCCGCCATCACTGCTGACTCGGTCAGTTTCAGCAGCATCTGCAATTCCTGTTTGGCCTGGAACGCGAACTCGTCGGCACGCTCGGCATGCGATCCACTCATTCACCCGACGCTACGACCACCGCGCAAACCGACCGCTCTGTCACCTCCCACACCGTGTCCGTCCCACACCGTGTCCTACCGTGTCCGTCCCACACCGTGTCCTACACAGCCCCCGATCAGCCGAATCCGCGCCCACCATCTCCCTATGCAGTCACGTCAACGAACGCTCCCACCTGATCATCTTCCCGGTACACTCATACTGAGCCCCAGGCGGAGCAAGGTAACGTTTACCCAGGGTAAACGAGGTGCTCCTCCGGGGGAGGAGCCCACCCTGGCGGGTGGTCGCTGCGCTGGGCCGAGGTTTTCCGACGAGCGGAGGTGGTCGCGAGTGGTCGCGGAGCAGGGTGTGGCGGGGTCGTCGGAGGGCCGGAAGCGGGGTTCGCAGAACCTGGCGCGGGCGCGCCGGCGGCGGCGGCGCCCGAATATCGAGGGGGAGAAGCGGACCTTGGAGGTGGTGTTCTCGGCGGCGGAGTTCGCGAAGGTCGCGCAGTTGGCGGACGAGGTGTCCTGCACGGTGCCGTGGTTCGTGGTGCAGGCGGCGGTGTATCCGGCGCCGGCGTCGTCGAAGGGCGATCGGAGCGGGGATAAGCCGTGGCTGCCGTGGCCGCAGCGCAAGGCGCTGTCGGCGTCGTTGATGAGTGCGACGGGCGCGCTGGACGAGGTGCGGCTGGAGCAGCTGGCGAAGATCGGCGGCAACCTGAACCAGATCGCGCACGCGTTCAACGCCGCCGGTGTCGCCTCGGGGGAGATCGCAGAGGTACTGGAGGTGGTCGAGGAACTGCGCGAGACGATGGCGGAGTTGCGGGAGCGAGCCGAGCGCATGGAGGAGCTGGCGCGGGAAGCGGTGCGGCGATGAGCCGCCGGTGGCCACGGGCGCGGAGGTGGCCGGCGTGATCGCGAAGATATCCCGCGGGCAGAAGCTCGGCGGCCTGATGGTCTACCTGCTGGGCAAGGGCGACCACAACGAACACAAGGACCGGCACATCATCGCGGGCTCGCCCACGGTGATGCGCGCCCAGTTCCTGGAGCATTTCGACGGCAAGAGTCCGGAGGTCACCGCGGCGTCGCGTGAGGCGGCCCTGTCGGTGGCGCACGAGATCGAGATCCCGCGCGCGCTCTACGGCACGCAGGCCCGGATGAGGGCCAAGCCAGTCGCGGTCGGGGTGGGTGGCCGTGAGCTTGGTGCGGATGTGGTCGAGCCCGCGCGGAAGGGCGAGAAGTCGGTGATGCGCAATGCGCCGGTGTGGCATTGCGTGCTGGCGTTGCAGCCGGGGGAGGAGCTCGACGATGCGAAGTGGTCGCAGGTCGTCAATGAGTTCATGGCGCGGATGGGATTCACCGGCACCAAGGACGGCAAGGTCGCCCAGGCGCGGTGGGCGGCGGTGCGGCACGGGCATTCCGGCGAGAAGGGCGACGGCCAGGACCACATCCATATCGCGGCCTCGCTGATCCGCGAAGACGGGTCGAAGGTGTCGACCTTCGACTACGGGCCGGGCAAGGCCAAGGGCGACTGGCCGCGCGCTGATGAGGTGTGCGGGGAGTTGGAGCGTGAGTTCGGGCTGCAGATCCTCACCACGCGGAAGGAAGGTGGTGGGCTGTCGCAGAATTCGCGCGCGGAGATCGAGCGCGCCAAACGCCTCGATGCTCCCGAGACCGAGCGGGAACGGTTGCGGCGGCTAGTGCGCGCGCACGCGGTGGCCTCGGATTCGGAGACGGAGTTCGTGACCGGGTTGCGGGCGGTGGGGATCTCGATCCGCCCGCGCTACGCCACCGGTACCACCGACGAGGTGACCGGCTACTCGGTGCGCTGGCGTCGCGATGGCAGCGAGATCGGCCCGTGGGTCGGCGGCGGCACACTCGCCAAGGACCTCACCTTGCGCGCGTTGCGCGAACAGCAGTGGGACGACAGCCCCCAGGCCCGCCGAGAAGCCTTGTCCGCATGGAATGCGCGCACCGGCGGCGCGTCGAAGACGACGCGCCGTGAGCGTGGGGACGGCGTGGACGCGTGGCAGCGGGCCGCTGAAGACATCGCGGGATGGCGCGAGCGGCTCGCGCAGATCCCGCACGGTGACCGGCGCCAGTGGGCCTATATGGCGGGGCAGGCCGCCGGCGTCTTCGCGGCCTGGTCGGAGGTCTTCGAGGGCGATCAGCCCGGTGCGTTCGCGGCGGCCGCGAAGGAAATGACGCGGTCGGCGCAGGTCGAACGCGCATCCCAGCGATGGCGGCCGACGCGTACGGCGCAGTCGAACGTGTTCGGGGACACGGCGAAACTGCTGCTGACCAACCCCGGAGTCGGTGTCCCGCGCAGCCATCGGCGTGAGGCGGGCGAGGACGCCGCGGTGCTGATGGCGGCGCTGCTGCTGGCGTTGATGCTTCTGCTCTTGCTGCTGGCGCTGGCGGTCGTAGTCGAAGTCGCGCGGGCGCATCGGTCGCGTGGGGAACTCGGGCGCGCGGTGGAGGTCGATCTCATGACCCACCAGCACCTGGATCCGGTTCGCGCGCAATGGGAGAGCGAGCTCGAAGACCGCCGCTTCCAATGGGACCGCGACGCCGCGCAGGTGTTCACGGCCGCTGCCGGGCGGGCCGCGCAACGGGGCCTGGCCGCCGCAGCCATCACTGTCTCGCCCGAGACCGACCAGCCGACCGGTCCCGACCACACGACCGACGTCGACGCGCGCCAGGTCGATGCTGCGGCCCCTGGGCCGATCACGCCACCGCCAGCGGAATCCGTTGCCGCACAGCAGCGGCGGGTGTTCTACAGCGATCTGTCCGATACCGAGCGGGCAGGGTTGCGGTCGGCGGCGATAGCCAGTAGGGGGTTCGGGTCGGAGGGTCTGAGCCCGCGCGAGTGGACCGATGCCTTGCTCGACGGTGAACTGGCGCATCGGCGGGCCGAGGTCGAGCTGCTGGCCGCCGAGGTCGAGGCGTGTCGGACGGGCCAAGGCCCGCGTGCTGTGGAGGTCCGTGCGGCCTTCGCTGCCGAGACGCGGGCGGCGGAGAAGATTCCCGCCGCGCAGAAGGCCCGCGACGACGCCGCTCAGCTCGCCCTCGCGCAGCAGAAACTCGTCGGGAAGCGCACCCGGTTGGAGCAGGAGCTGGCCGAGCTGCCGCGCCGCAAGGTCCTGGCACGGGGCAAACTGCAGGCCGAGCTCGCTGAGACCCTCACCCAGCTCGACGACATCGCGCCACACGTCACCGGTTCCGCCCGAGCCGCCGAGGTCGCCGCGAAGGCGGCCGGCGTGCCTGAGCACGACTGGAATTCGACACTGCGGCACGCCGACCCGCGAGACCAGAAGACGCGGCTGAACATGGCGCTGAGTGCCGACCAGCACCACGCCAACGAGGATGCCACCTACCTCTACGAGCTACAGCGGGACCTGCAGACCGTCGAAACCGAACACGCGCGGCGGGCGAAGCTCACCCCTGCCGAGCAGGCCCGTGAAGCAGCCTCCCGCACCCAGACCACAACCCAGAACGCCACCCAATGGCACCCGTCACCGTCGACCGGTACCACGCCCGAGATGTCTCACCGGCCGCTGGATCGGGGCCGCGGACCTGACCACGGGATCGGCCGATAGCAGGCGGAACGCACACGGCCCGCAGGGATGATGACCAGACCGGTGACCAGGGTGATGACCGACGGGATAGCAGGGTCATCACCCTGGTCATCAGGCCAGTCATCAGGCTGGTCATCACCCTGGTCATCACCCGGAAGGTTCGGGTGAACTGCTGGTTTTCCGTTCCGCCCCGGCCCTTCCGTCCGCGGGCTTCCGGTTTCTTGACCACCCTCGCTCTGCGAGCACTCAATCGAGGGTGGTCAAGAAACCAGGGCCGGGGCGGAACGGAAAACCAGTCGGGAACGTCTGGAACAAGTGAAGGGGTGGGGCGGGCTCGCGGACCGCGGCGCGGATGCCGGCGGTTGTCGAGGTGGTCACCTTTCGAATAGCTGCCGCCCCAGCTGCGCTGGCTTGCCACCGAGACACCACGCGAGCGATCGGGATGAAGGTCAGCGGCGGGCGCGGAGCAGTCGGCTGGCCAGCATCGCGTCGAGGAATTCACCGGCAGCCCGCACAGTCGCCGAATGCTCGCCGCGGGCAAGGGTTCCCGCGCGCGCCCACCCGGCGAGAGTGGTCAGCACCTCGCGGATGGAACGCGGTGAACTGAGCACCAGGGCGACCGCGGCACGGTGCGCTGCAGCGGTCGCGGCAGTCGATTCGACTGTCTCGGGCATCGCGACTGGCGCTTCGGGGGCCGCGTCGTGGTAGGCCTGCCACAGTTCGTACAGAAACGGCCGCATCCGTTGATCGGTCCACTTCTCGTTCGTTGTCTGGGGCGGATCGTGGCGTCGGCGGTGCGCCAGTACCCGCAGCAGTTTCTCGGTCGCCGCGCTGTCGGAGAGCACCTTGTCCACTGCGCTGTCGGGGGAGATGGAGCGGGTGCGCACGATCACCTTCTCCCGGACCTGCTCGTGTACCTCGACCGCGCGCCCGCCGGCACGTGCGGCACGGCGTTCCTCGGAGGCCAGGCGTCGGCATTCCGGTGAGCACCACACCGGAGGGCGGCCACGCTGGCCAGCCGTCGAGGGCACGGAATCACCACATCGCGGGCAGAGAGTGGTCGCCATCCAGCGAGCCTACCGATTTTCGCCGGACGAAATTTGCCCGGAAATCCACGACAGTGCAAAAGGTGTGTGGAGTTTTCGAGTCCGGAAAGTGATCACGTAGGGGAGCGATGCATGTCCTGTCCAGATGTAGTTGGCACTGTCCAGGTTTAGTTGGCATGTGGATGGCACTGTCCGAATGAAGTTGGCGCAGAGCCGATGGCGAGCATGGAAGTCCGAAGGGTTCGCCACCGAGCCGACTCCCGCGCCCGCAAAGTGCCGACTACATCTGGACGTCGGCACCACCGAACATCCAACTTCAACTGACGCGTCGCTGGCCGGCGCGACGCCAAGTGCCACCTTCCGGACCTGAGGCGCGGGCCCGACCACGGGATTGGCCGATAGCGAGTGGACCGCACACGGGTGCCCAGTTTTCTGGACACCCGTGTGCCCGGCGATCGGTCAGGCGGCCCGCCGATTCAGCGCAAGGGTTTTGCCGAGGGCCGTGGCCACCTCTCGGGCACCCGCCGTTCTCACGAGGCGGTGAACGTGTGCTGCGTTCCAGGGAGCGGTGCCGGCAGGGGTGGACAGCCTCTTCTCGTTGAGTGCGTCCGCGATGCGCCGGTACGACCATTCGGCGTCGAACAGATCGACGATCAAGGTCAGCGCCTCATGGGAGCAGAGCATGGGCCTGCCCGGCCGGCGCCCGCTCACTGCTTGCCTCCCCGCAGCAAGGCCCGCAGCGCAGTAAGCAAGTCGCGCAGGATGTTCCGGGCCCGCAGGCCGCGTTCACGGCTGCCGCACAGGGCGACGGCCACGACGACTGGAATCAGCAGTGAGATGACGAGGACGGGCGCAGCGACCAACCAGATCACCGCGGTGAGCCCGGGCGCCAGTGAGGCGATAGCCGGGGTAAACATGTGGTCCCTCCAAGGGGATTTGGGCAGGACCACACGCCCGACCACGGGTCAGGTGTGTAAAAGTCCTGCAGGTCGATGAGTTCGGATCGACTTGCAGGAGTTGGGGCCACGGGTGAGGTGAGGACGGGCGACGACCAGTCGCCCAGGCGGCGTACAGCTAACTTCACGGAGAGCCAGTCGTGCTCGCCCGTAAGCGATCTCGGCACGTTTGGCCGCGAACGCACGGAGGAAAGCCTCGCGCAGCTTGTGCTCGCTGCGGATTCTCGCAGCAGGATGCGCCCCGGACAGCCATGCCTTCGCCCGCTGGCGGTACCGGATGACCCGAAAGAAGACTTCCCGTCGGTATGCCCGGAGTCGTCGGGCCGCTGCTTCGCGGAGCGCCCGAACATCGACGAGCAGTGAGCTCGCGCTGCGCAGCTGGTCCTTGAGGTCCTTCCAGACGTTCGGGAGGCTCTGCACTCTGTCCCCGAGCTCTTTCCAGACCTTCGGGGGCTCGAAGTGAGAAGCGGAAAAGGCCTCGGTGAGGAAGGGGGCAGACAAGTCGGGCTGGCAGGCGCGCACCGCCGCCTGGAGGGCCAGGTTGGGCTGCACAGCGGCGGCGAACCGACCCATGTCCATCGTCGTGGACACCGTGGAAGAGAGTTGCTTCGCCACATCCTGCACCACAGACGAGGCGGAGAGCGCCGCCACCGACATCTCCGGGGCGAGTGCTTTCATCGACGCCACCGTCGACGCCTCCGGGAGGAGTGCTTTTATCGACGCCACCGTCGACGCCTCCGGGGCGAGTGCTTTCATCGACGCCACCGTCGACGCCTCCGGGGCGAGTGCTTTCATCGACGCCACCGTCGACATCTCCGGGAGGAGTGCTTTCATCGACGCCACCGTCGACATCTCCGGGAGGAGTGCTTTCATCGACGCCACCGACGCCTCCGGGGCGAATGCTTTCATCGTTGACGCCACCGAGAGGGCGCCGACCGAGAAAGCCTCATTGAGGCGACCGAAGGCAGCCTTCTGCGCGCCGGTAGTCACCCGGTCGAACAGCTCGGCGCCGATCTTCATGGCCGTCAGTGTAGGAAAGGCCCTCAGGTGTCTGGTAATTCGCACGCCACGTCGTGTCGATCTTTTTCGGGCCCGCCATATGCCAAGACACAGTCGACATTGCCGATAGCGGCGGGGTCGCGCTGCCGGGGCTGGCGCGACGGCCGATGCTCACCAGTCGACCGCTAGTCCGGGTTCTGGCTGATCAGAGCCTCAGCGAAGGACGAAGGGCCTGTCGCCTTTCCGGTCTATAGCGGAAGTTAACGGCCAGAATGCAAGAGATTTGATGGGCACGGGGTATCTGCGAACAGCAAGGGCTGGAGGTGAATTCGGCCGGGGCTGTCGTAGGGGCTGGATACCCTCGGGGACGGAAGGGGTTTCACGGTTCGGGGTGCGGTGGGATGCACACGGGGAGGTGCGGCATGGTTCACGAGGTCCGCTACATCTGCACCCACTGCACGATGGGCTGGCACTACAGCCCGTACTGCCCGATCCGCCCGCGGTCCGAACTCACGCCCGGCGAGAGGCAGACCCTGCGTGAGATCCGCGCCCTGCGCGCCGCCGGTGTCCTGCCGAAGGAACTGCGTGAGGAGACCCGCGTGCGGTGGTGGATGCTGCCCCTCGGGTTCGTCACGCTGGTCTTCTCAGCGATCCTCATCTCGCACCTGGTGTCCTGGTTGCTCTAGCCGCCTGCGGGGCAGCTCACCATGTGGAAGTTGTTTGTGATCAGCCGGGCTCGCGTCCGGCGTGCTGCTCGCGCCTACTTGAAATCGGCCGACAAGCCCGCAACTTCCTGTCCCCGAAGCAATCTCAGCTCTGGCTCGCGGGCTGAGGTGTCTTCGGGGAGCTGGCCGGGCTGGGAAGGTTCTCCGGTGCGCGCACCTGCGCGATCGGTGTCAGCCGGTACACCTTCCGGCGTCGCCGCATGTCGAAGGCGCTGGCGCCGGGTCGTGGTCCGAGGCTTTGGGATTCGACGGTGAGCAGCCCCCTGCTCAGGAGCTCGCGCGTGCCGGCGGCACGGGTCTTGTGGGAGATGTTGTAGCGCTTCGGGAACTCTTCGGTGCTGAACCAGACCTTCTCGCCGATGCCTGCTTTCTCGGTGAGGAGGATCAGCAGCATGACGAGGCCGGGACCGCGCAGCTTCTGCATGTGCCCTTGGGTCCACAGGTCCGGCGGGACCTTGAAGTAGCGCAGCGCCGTGAGGCGCAGTTCTTCGGCGCCGTGACGCTGGGCGTGGCTGTAGGCGCTGGAGGGCAGCTCGTACTCCGCCCCGCTGCCGGATTCGTCGAGCAGGGTGACGACGTTCGGATAGCCGGGCTGGGCCTGCAGGCGGATGAGGTTCGCTTCGGACAGGGCGCGCAGGGCGTCCTTGATCCTGCGGGCGCCCTTGCCTGCTGGATCTTCCAGGTCCAGCAGTGTCGCCCACGCGCGCGCCGGTTTGTCGGTCGAGAACGGTGGGGCCGCGCACTGCCACAGCAGCGCCAGGTACAGCTTGACCGCGACCGTGCCGCTACGCCCGCCGCTGTAGATCTTCGCCAACGGGGCGACCAGGCCAGGTTCGGGTGTCATCGGGCGCACGAACGACTTACGGACCGGGCCGTCGACCCGTCGTCCCAGCGATCGGGCCAGAGCCCGCGCGGCCTCGAGTGAATCCTTGGACACCGACTCGGCCGGATCCTCGAACTGAGGCTTCCCCAGATCCCCGAACAGCAGCAGGTCGGCCGGACTCAGCGCACCCTCAGGAGACGCCTGTGGTGCTATCGTGGCGTCCAGGTTATCGACGGAATTCATAGTTCCCTTACTACTTCGCACTAGAAACTAATCCCATACCTAACTACAAAGGTACGTCGTTCATCACCATAAGGGTATCTCATGGCGAGACGCAAGGGTATCTGGCCGGGCATTATAGTCGCATCTATATATAGAGTAAAGACACAGATTGACAACATTGGGATCACTATGTAATGTGAAGCATGCACCTAGGAAGCCCGGTCGGAACCAATCGCAATCCAGCGACTCGGACCGTGCCCCGACCCAGCGACCCCGTCGTGGTGCAGGACGGCTGTGACACGAGAGGGCGACGACGGAGTCTGATCGGGTACTCAAGAGGGCGTAGCGCGGAGTGTGAACTCCGCCGCCCACACTGGGAACACAGCCACAAGAGGCGCCTCACGTTAAGGGACGTGAGGCGCCTCTTGCTTTCTCGCGGCTTATTCGGGGTCGCCAACTGGCAGGTCGAGGTGGTGGGTCAGTAATCCGGTCAAGGCTTCGTCGACGGTGCCCCACGGACCGGCGCGCAGGACCGTGTTGTGCGGGTCGAAGGCTTGCCAGCGTCCGCGGCGGCCGGTCGCGGTGATCTGGCGAGCGATCCGGCCGAGGTACTCGTCGCCATCGGTGACCCGGTGATCACCGGTGTCCGGGTCGCGGGTGAGGGTGACCAGCTCCCGCACCGTCGCCTTCGGGTCGAGCCACCGCTCACGCCGCGACTTCGGTTGCCGGACACGGGAATCTGCCCGCCGACCACGCGCCGGCGCGGCAGCGGGCGCCACCGGTGGAACCAGCGCAGGAGCCGGTGCGGGTACGTCGGAGGGGCTGAGTTCGGAGGGCTCCACTTCGGCGTGGACCACTGTGGGGCTGACACCGCCGACGTCAGGCAGCGCACGCCGGTCGGCAGGTAGCGCGGGCCTGGCGTTGAGGTAGCTGTAGACGGTCTCGCGGCTGATGCCGAATTCCCTGGCGAGGGCGGCCTTCTTCTCTCCGCCGGCGGCGCGCTGACGCAGCTGGTGGGCTTGGGCGTCGGTGAGGGCGTGCTTGCGGCCGGTGTAGACGCCGCGGGCCTTGGCCGCGGCGATGCCCTCACGCTGGCGTTCCAGGATCAGGGAGCGTTCGAACTCGGCGAAGGCCCCCATCACCGACAGCATCAGCGTCGCCATCGGCGAGTCCTCGCCGGTGAAGGTCAGGTGCTCTTTCACGAACTCCACCCGCACGCCCTTGCCGGTGAGGGTGCGCACGACCTGACGCAGATCCTCGAGATTGCGGGCGAGGCGGTCCATCGAGTGCACCAGCACGATGTCGCCGTCGCGCACGAACGCGATCAGCTCGTCCAGCTTCGGGCGGTCGGTGTCCTTGCCGGACGCTTTGTCGGTGAAGGTGCGTTCGACCTCGACCCCGTCGAGCTGGCGGACGGTGTTCTGATCGACCGTGCTGACCCTGACATAGCCCACTCGCACGGTTATCGCGTTTCCTTGCTCGTTGCGGTGTCGAACGGCCCGGTGGGAAGCTCCAGCTGTTGCCCTGCCTCGGTGTCCATGTAGCGCCACTGGATGCGGGTCACGGTGCTCTCGGGTGTACAGCCCCTGTGGGAGTCGCAGAAGAACTCCACGAACTCGGCCGGAGACATCGCCGGGAATCCCTCGGCCACAACCTCATCCGGGGTGATGGCGTCCAGGCGCTCGCGATCCACGGCCACGACCTCCACGTCCACGATGCGCACCAGCGGCTCCACCCGGCCGTCGGCGCGGCGGCGGCCCATCACCTTGCGGCACAACGTCAGCCGGTCCCCAGTGCGCAGGCCCCGCCAGCCCATGCGCCGCGTGACCGTCTTCGTGCGCGCCTGAACCTGCGGCTCGGTCAGCGATACCGCCATCAATCTCGGCATGACCCTCTCCCATCAGCAAAAGTGTCAACTTGAAGTCTAGGACATCAGCAGACGTATGTCAGGAAATAGGCCGAATTGACCCTAGATCAACACTTTTGGGCGGAGGTCAGAGCGTGGTGCTGGGGTGTACCCCAAAACGACACGACGCCGGGTCGGCTTCGTTGACCGGCAGGTAATACGCCATTATCTGACAAACCGGGATCGGGCCACCGACATTGCCTCGACGGCGTTGCGCAGGAGGGCGACCTTCTCGTCCTTGCCGAACATCGGGTCCCTGCTCGCGATGCGCTTGGTGGGCTCGTCGTCCATGGCGTCCATCTCGTCCTTGGTCGGTACGGCAATGAGCGGTGACAAGCCTGGTGTCGCTGCAGACCACCGCCGCGCTGAGCGCCTGTGGGCACGAAAATGCCCCCGGGGCTCCAGCGAGACCCCGGGGGCGATGGTCGAGAAGCGCCTGGCGCTATGCCCGCCGCCTCACCTGGTGAATGAGGCGGCGGGCCGCTTTCACCGCCCGCCGGGCGGTGCCGACCACGATGTCGGCCGCGGCGTGGAGGCCGATCCGGATACCGAGGGCGATGCGGCGCACCGTCTGTATCACGAGCTTCATCACGGCCCACAGCAGCACGTAGATCATTCGGCAGGTCAGTACCCGCAGAGCAATCGCGGTGAAATGAAGCGCGATCGCGGTCCCGTGGAATCCGAAATGCTCGAACGCCAGCGCCGCAAAATTCGCGGCGGTGGCGGCGAGGGCGGCAGCACGCGCAATATCGTCGCTGTGATCCGAAATCACCGCGAACGCCGACTTCACACATCGACGCGTCCGGGCGACCATGCCATCGGGCTGGGCCTCGCCATGACGGAGAAGGCACTCATCACGCCGTGTAAGGCATTCCTTCGCGAGTACGCAGTTGACACGAGGCACATTGTTGAGCGACATGCCTCCAATCTCCAGATATTCGGGGATTAGTCGACAGGTCCATCGTGAATCAGCAAAGGAAGCATGAGCAACGAAATGGCTCAGGTTTTCGTACGTGAGTCACGCTCGAAAACCTGAGCCATTTCGTGAGGGTATTCGATTTTCGTGAATAATTTCCCCGAATCGGATTCTATTCCTGAATTTCGTGGTGTCGATCGGGTCCCTCCGCGATCGGCGGCTCGGGCATGGCCGGCACGTGCCCGAGGAACACCCGCGCCCTGCGGATGTTGGCGTACAGCAGGCGGACCTTCTCGGTCGCGCCTCGCCTTCCCAGGCCGGCCAGCTTGATCTCGGGGTAGTACCGCTTGACGATCTCTCCGAAGGTCCGCACGGTGCTCGAGGCATCCGCGTTCCACTTGTCGATGTCGCTCACCGACCCCTTCGAGTACCCTCTCGGAGGCCGGAAGTCGTTCTTCCGGTTGAGCGTGATGCGGAACATGTTGCCCCGCTTCGGATTTCCCAACGGATTGGCCAAGTGCCGGTACTTCTCGCGGTTGTCGTACTCCTCCAGGGTTTCGAGGAACGCTGCGTGCACCAGCGCCACCTGCTCCGGGGTACGGACGTTCCAGCCCTCGAGGTAGTCCCACACCGATTGCTGGAGGCGGTCGACCTGGGACTCGGTCTGGGGCAACAGCTCCCCCCGATAGGCCGCCATGATGTCGACCGTGGGCGAGCTCGACGACGGGTCGACGGTGTGGGGCCGGCACCACAGCGGCTCGAGCGTCCGTACCTCCGGGTGTTTGAGAAGCGGTGCACTGCCGATGATCTGGACGACGCCGGACATGAACCCCGGACGGCCGTTCCTCACCTCGAGGATGCCCTCGGGCCGGACTTCCCGGTACCGGCGCACGTAGGCGGTGACCTGCTTCAGCCTCTCGAGCTGCGCCGGGCCCTCCGGCCATTGGTCCGGCAGCACGACGACCAGACCCGCGTAGAACACCGCGTCGTCGATCTGGAGCCCATCGACGTAGACGCGGTGGTACGAGACCCCAGCTTCGTCGAACTGCGCGAGCACCGAGTCGACAACGGCATTCGCGCCGGCACCCGCCGATTCGATCACGAGGTACACCACATCTTGATAGAACTCCTCGTCACGGGATTGCCGATCGGGCTCGCCGGTGACCGGCCGGATTGCAGTCATGCGCGAATTGTCGACGAGCATTCCGGGGGCCGTCAATAGAGGCGATGGGCAACTTCCGCGCATTCACGAAAATTCTTGCTCGTTCACGAATGATCAAGCTCCCGAGCCGGGTTCGGAAGCGATCGATTCTCGTCTTCTCGGCGATTCATGATCAACGTTCTCGGTTCGCGCTTCCATTCACTCTGGCGAGAGACGATCATGTATCCGTTCACGAATAGAATTTGCGTTCACGAATCCATTCATGAATAAAAATAGGCTCCCGAAACTGATCATGATTGGTTTTCTGGTTCACGTATCTGCCGATGAATTTTGGAGATATTCACGAAGAAATGCTTGTGAGTCCGGCTTGCAGCGTCGACAGTGAATGCGTGAACGACGTAATTGTGACTCGATACGGACGCTTGGATATGATCCTGGCTGTCATAGTGCGGCATTGCGTCGAAGTCGTGGGATCGTCGGTTCTCACCGATCTAGACAGTGCCCACGCTGAGCTGGACAGAAGCACCAAACGCAGCCACGGCTCGACTGCGACATCGCCCTCTCAACGCTGGCAAAACCTCATGGCAGAGCTGTTCGGCAGCGAGCACAATCAACTGCTCGAGCCCGTTCCCGACCGTGACGCCGCACTCCGCTGCGCCTATGGCGCGGCAGGCAATGCACAGAGCGTGACAGCAAACCTTCTGGCAGTTGTCGGATTGTTCCTGGTCTCGGAAGCGGACACGGTGAGCCGATACGCCGATCAGCTCTCCGACACCGCCGGGCAGAGACAAGACGACCTCGAAAAACTCGCCGACCGGGTGGTCACGGTGTCGATGACCTTCGACGCCCAGATCGACGATGGCACCTGGCCCGAGCTCTATCAACGCTCACCAGCAAGGCGCGAACCCCAAGCACTTCCGACCAATCGGCAACGCAGGACACGACCATGGCTCAGACACGGCCCTACCAGCCATGCAACCACGCACGACGACTTCAGCCGGCGATCGGAAGCGACATCGACTCAGCGGATCGGTGTAGCCGAGCCAGACCCCGCTGAACCCGAATTATCAGGAGTAAGAGTGGCCCTCATCGTCTCGCTGACAGCACTGCCCGTCTCCGTGGTGACCATTGTGGCGCCGGCAACGCTGCGGGTCACTCTCATCGCCCTCATCGTCATCACGGTCATCGCCGCAGGCGGACTTCTGTTCACTGCCAACAGATTCCCGCAAACCTTCCAATCCCTCACCGCACTATGGCATCGCTGAACTGGTTCATCACCGGATCGACGTCGAAGTAGCGCCAGGAGCCGGGCATGCTCTCGAGTGAAGCCCGACTGCCATCATCGGAGGTGGCTGGACTGTCGATGGCACGGGGCAGAAGAAGCCACCGCCGGCCAGGTTCCCGGCGGATCCTCAACGGCTGGAGGCGGTCCGGGAAATCGGAGACGACGCCGGCCTGTGTCGCGCCACCACCAAGATGCAGACTCCACGCCGGTCCTGGCCGAGTCTGCATCTGTGGGCGGGCCGCGGACACACGTTTCTCGACACCGGATTCGAACCAAGATCCTGCCGATTCTTGTTCGCGCGCTGCGGTGTCGATGAATCGATCGATTCTCGACACCGCGGAAACCTGTGGCTGCCAGGCCAGTCGAGTCAGACGTCGTACTGGTCGTAGATGACCCAGCCCACGATGAGAGCCACGATGACGGCTGTCCATATCCAGAACGTCGCGTCCCACCCGTTCGTGGATCCGATCATCCAGAACACGACGCCGATGATGCCGATAACGAGAAAAGGCACGGGATCCGTCCTTCAAAGGACTTGTCTGTCAACGAGTGAGGTCACCGTAGCGAGGGGACACAGCTCGCCGTGCCCAGATCCATCGTTTTCTGAACGGCTGATGCAGTAGGCATCCCGAGCCATATCAAGGGTAATCAACAGTCGATGAGTTCCGGAGCATCACAATGATGCGACCGTTCGGTATCTTTCGCGGGTAGGTTCGGGGTATGGTGCGCCATCCGGCGCCGATGCTCGCCACGCCCGGGCCCGCTCCCGCCGACGACGACACCCGGTACGCCTACGAATGGACCTACGACGGAATCCGCTGCCTGGCATGGATTTCCGACGGCGTGTGCCACATGACCAGCCGCAACGGCAACTCCCTCAAACCGGCCTTCCCCGAGATCTCCCACGCCCTGCTGTCGCTGGCGGCGGGACGGGAGATCACCCTCGACGGTGAACTGGTGGCCCCCGACCGCGACGGGGTGCCGCGATTCTCCCGCATCGGGCGCCGCCTGGGCGTGACACGGCCGAGCCCAGCACTGATCCGGGCGGTGCCGGCGTGCCTGTACGTGTTCGATCTGCTGGGTTTCGGCGACCGGGACCTGCGCACGCTGACCTACCTCGAACGCCGTGAGCGCCTCGAGCGGCTGGGCCTGCCCCATGGCCCGATCCTGCTCTCGCCGTCCTACCTCGACATCCCGGTCTCGCGGATGCTGGCGGTCGCCGCCGAGCACGACATCGAGGGTGTGATCGGCAAGCGCGTGGACAGCACCTACCGGGCCGGGCGGTCGCAGGCATGGCGCAAACTCCCGCTGCGCCGCTGCACCGAGGTAGTGGTGGTCGGCTGGCTCGCCGGCCACACCAGCGGCGAGGTGTTCGGGTCCCTGCTCGTCGCCGCCCACGACGAGCGCGGGCACCTGGTGCTGCTCGGTGCGGTCGGGACCGGGTTCAGCGACGCCACCCGCCGCTCGCTGCAGCGCGAGCTGCTGGCCCTGGCCGTTGCCGCGCCGCCGGTCACCGGCGAGATCCCGTCGTCGATCGTGGCCACCGCGCACTGGGTCGCCCCGCACCTGGTCGGCGATGTCGCCTACCGCGAACGCACCGCCACCGGCCTGCGCCACCCGTCCTGGCGCGGACTCCGATTCGACCGCTCACCGGCGGAAATCTCGGTGCCCGAGCACAACTGACCTTCCGCCGCGGGCGGTTGGCCATCGCTGTCCCAACCTGGTTCGAGGCTAGGCCACCACTTCCGCAGCGGCGTGGTGAAAGGCCTGATCGGGCCGACGCACCTACGATATTTCTCGGTCGCCTCCCCTCCGGTGGCCATCTGTGGAGTGGGATACCCACCCGCCCGGTTCTTTCCCGGAGGCCGGGCGGGGCCACAGACCGGGTCCACCGGATCGATGACCGTCTGTGCTCGTCGGCATCGCTCGGGATGCGTACCGGCGACCGGTGTTTCACAATCTTGCCTACCGGCGTTTTCCCTGGCGCCGGTGTCAGCCCGGCTCGTGTGGTGCAGGCCAGGGCTCGGCTGCCGCGCGGAACTGCTGCACCCCCCTTGTCAGCAGCCCGTGGTCGCCGCGGTCGCTCAGCTGGTCTTGTCGTAGCGCAGTTGGGCCTGTTCGAAGGTGGTGTCGAATGATGGTGGGCCGGGGAAGAATATGAGCTCGAGTCTTGCCACGTCACTATCGGTGGTGAAGACAGTGCGGCCGGCCAATACCAGCGTCTCACCCGCTGCTACGGCCGATGCGCTGGTTCCTTCGGACCCTTCGATGGTGGTGCCGCTGAGGTCCAGTCGCGCAGTCGCGAAACTGCCGACACCGGCCGCCTTGGCGACGAGGTTGTATTCCACGGAATAGGTGGTGTCAGGGTCCAGTGCCAGTCGTGCGGTCGGGGCATCCGGTTGATCTGCGTGTACGGGGGTGAACTTGACGGCTTGTGTTGAGGACATGGGACTTCCCTGGCTCCGGTGGTGAGGACCGTACGGTATCGAGATCTGTTGGCCCTTGGCGAATTTCTGCAGCCCTACCCGGCCGTATGGTCGTTGAGATCCCGCATTCGGCCTCGAGGCGGCGTCGGTGTCGATGTCGGTCGGGGTCGACGGGGATGGCTTGGTCGACACGTCTTGCTGTGGCAGGGGCGTGGGGGCCAGATCAGCGAAAAGTCACGCTAAGCGGTTTGGCTATCAATCCGCGCAGCACAGCGGGCGCTACCGCAGATAATTTCCGTGGCCGCCGGCGCGGAGCGCGGTCCGGGCCCTCGCAGCACAGCGTGGTTGCTAGATCAGGTATTCGCCGGTGAAAGTGCTCATGCCCTGCGCGGTGGGCCTGGTGTCACCGTTCACGATCAGGTCGGCGTAGCTGTTCTTCCCCGCTCGATGCATGTGGGGATACACGACCTGTTCCAGGGCGATGGCCTTGACTTCACCCCAGCTTGTACTGGCAGGCAACTCCAATTTGAAACTGTGCCGTTCCATCGGAACTCCTTTCTCTGTAGTGTGCCCCTCAATCCATGTAGGCCAGTGGGTCGTCGAAACTCTCCATCGACCTGCACGGCCAGGATGTCGGTTGGTCGTGCTCGCCCAGGCAGGGCGCGCCCCACTGCCCGCCCTCGGGCTGGTGCTCCCGCATGAACTTCTGCTGGACCCGATCGTGTGCTGCGGCGGCTGCAATATGTCGGCGGTCGGACACGTACTGACTCAACCGCGACTCGATCGAAGCATTCTTTGCCGCGACCCGGGGATCGACTTCTGTCACTTCACAACTCCGCATCTGGTAGGCATGGACCGAGGTCCTGGGCTGCTTCAACCAGCCCAGGACCTCGACCAATCAGTTTCCGCGCTCGGTAACCGTGGTTTCCGGGTGCCGCGCGGCGGTCGCACCGGTGACGTAGCGTCCGCTGATCGCCGAGCGATGGTGGGTGCCGCTGCTGCGGTTGCGTCCGGTCTCGGCGACGGTGGTCCGCGGGTTCCGGGCCGCGGTCGCCTTGCTGACGTAGCGTCCGCTGATCGCCGAACGGTATGCCTTGGCCATCTTGGCCTCCTTCACTCAATGACTCCGGGGCTTGGAATTGAGCACCCGGTACCCGGGCTATAAGTGTCGGAAGGCCGGAAAACCCTGAAACTTATTTCGACTTCTTCTTCCCGGTGTCGTTCAGCGATTTGGTTGCCTGCGTCCGGGCCGCCGCAGCGCGGACGATCGCGCGGCCGGTCGCGGTCGGCACGCTGGCGCGCATCCGTTTCGCGTGCCTGGTGCCGAGCGAGGACTGTTCGATCAGCTTGTCCATGTGGTGGTTGTCGCTCATGACGCCTTCCGGATCAGTTTTCGCTGGTAGAGCAGCATGTTCTCGATCTGCTTCTCGCTCTTGTTGAACTGAGCCGCGATCTCTTTGATGGTGTATCCGCGGGCCTTCATATCTATTGCCGCGCGGGCGACCGTCTTGTTGATCTGGGCCAACGCGGACTGGAGTTCGTCCCGCGAGACGATGGTGTTCTCGACATCGTGCTGCACCCCGCCGAACAGGGTGTCGTCATCGGTCAGCAGTTCGTGACTGCGCCGCTGGATCTCGGTCTTGTAGGCCGAGCGATAGTGGTTGGCGAACTGGAACAGGCACTGCCCGATGAAGTAGGTCCGCAGGCTGGCGCCGCGCTCGGCGCGCCACTTGCCGGGCATAAGGATCCTGTCGCGGAAATAGTTCAGGGCGTCGGTGACGGTGTCGTGGGCGAGGTCGATGGCGGTGTCGTCATCGGGCCAGCTGTCTAGCATGGCGAGGTGGTAGCCGGTGCGCTGTTTGACCCGGGCGAAGATGAGTCGGCTGCGGAGCCACGATGTCAACACCGCGATGCCGTAACGCGCGAGTTCGAGCGCTACCGGGTTCCAGTCGTAATCGGAGAACTGGCCGAGTTGTAGTGTCAGCAGGATCTGTTCGTCACCTTCGAGGCGGCGCAGATTCTCGGCTTCGGCGGCGAATTCGGCGTCTGCCAGCCACAGCTCCGGCACACAGGGATCCGGTTCTATGCGCGCGTCATCGGCCGCGGGGCCGTCCGGCCGGGCTGCTCGATTCATGCGGGCGTCTCCGGAGTCGAGGGGATGGCACCCTTCCCTTCGGGTGTCTTCCCCTCATAAGTCACGGCGGTCCGGAAAACCCTGAAACTTTTTCGAAGATTTTTCGAGCCGATCGGGTGTCGGTCTTATCGCCTGGTCACAGCCATCTTTTCACCACCCGCCGACAGGTCCGTGTATACACGCCCGCAGCCGATCGAGGGAGTGGTGCTCGCCTGGCACTTCTCGTTTCCGCCCTCGAACGAGGGCACCGGAGCGGCACAGCTAGGGCGGTCGCTACCGGTGCGCCGATAAGAGCACGTTGTCTGCGGTACTGGCTTAGGCGCCGGATTCCGCAGAGCACCACCGGGGACTCCGAGCGCGACCGGACCGCGCTCCGCGCCGGCGGCTACGGAAATTATCTGCGGTAGCGCCCGCTGTGCTGCGCGGATTGATAGCCAAACCGCTTAGCGTGACTTTTCGCCGATCTGGCCCCCACACCCCTGGCACCACCTGGCCGGTGGTGCCGTTTAGGCTTTGCCAACCTGCACCCCGTGTGGGTTTGTTCTGCGGGGTTGCCTGATTGCACGTTCGGTTCTTCTCTTCCCGACGACGTGAGGAGTTCGACGATGACGACTGTGGCACCAGCCAGTAACTGGCCTCTCCTGCTCGGCAGCGCAGCGGTGTTTCCCGCCCAGGACGACGGGCTGAGAGCACCGTTCATCTTGGTGGGCGACCCGGACATGACGGGCGCCGATCCTGGCGCCTTCGCGCGGCAACTCGACAGCCCGGGGTATTCGTTCCGGGAAGCGCTGCGCGTCGCCGGCGCCGATCTGATCCTGGTGTCGCTGGGCACCAGCGACACTCTCGATGGCGCCGCCCACCGCAGCGTGCTGGAGGTCTTGCTCCGCGTGATCGGCGAGCGCGTGGGCTCGTCTCCGTTCACGGTGTGCGGGATCGGGCGCGGGGCCCTGCAACTGCGCTACACCCTGGCCAGGTGCGAGTCCGACCGCATGGACCACCCGGTCAGGCAGTTCGTGTCCTACGCCAGCCCTACCCTGAGCGCCGCGGAGGCCGACGCGCTCAACAGGGTCGGCTTCTGGCCGGCCATCCCCCGCAGACTCGAGGTCGCAGGCCCGGGTATCACCGCGGAGGGCTTCGACTACGAGAACAGCGAGTTCGACGGCCTCATCACCGGCGCGGCAGCCGACCGGGACCCGCTGTTCACCGAAGAACTGGGCACCCACATCATCGAAGAGACCGTCGACCTCTAGGACACCCGACTCCGCGTGTGCCGGAGCCGGTTGACCACTGGTCAGACGCGGGGCCCGCTCGGCAAACGCTCGTCTTCACCACGCGAGGCGAGCGTTTGTCGTTGCGTTCTCCGCCCGACCGGTATCACCTTCCCAGCGAGCAGCCGCGGCGGTCCACCGGCTACGGGCTTGCCGCCCGGATTCCGCGCGTCGGGGTTCAGAGGTGGCGGTCGATGTTCATGTGCGCTGGTGCAGGATACGCACGATGTCGACGACATCATCGGTGGTGACCCGGTAGAACAGCGTGTGCGCCCCGGCCGGCAGCGTGAAGTATCCGGCCCGGATTTCCTCACACGCCCTCCCGGTGCCTGGTCGCTCGGCCACCCGCTCGATGGCCCGCTGCCCAATTGCTGCTCAGGCCGGGTGGATCGAAAGAGTCTGAGGGCCGATCCACCCGGCCGCCGAGCACGATGCCCCGCTCGGAGTCAGCGAAGCGGGGCACCGATTCCGGAGTCGTCCACTTGTGACCCCGGCCGGGGTGATCCGAGGTGAGAACGCGGCGCGATAACCGCACCCGGAACTCCGCCACGCTCCCCGATCGGCTCACCCGCACCGCACCGTATCGAGATCGTGTGCCGGAGCGGCCCGAATACCGCGCTGGTGGCACGAATCGAGAGTGCCCAGGCGCAGATGGTCACCGACATCTCGGAATTAGCCAAGTGATCGAGATTGTCGTGCAGAATGCCGGAGGGAACCGGCCCGACCGGTCGGTGAACCTTAATGGGGTGACATGACCGATCTGATGGGATCGACCGTGCATGAGCTGCTCGCGCAGGTCCTCGCGCGCTACGGCAGCATCGACGTCTTCATCGCCCGCCTGCACGTCCTGCTGGACCCACCCACCGTCGTGCTCCCCGCCGCGGTGGCGCCCCGGGCCGGTGGCCGACACCGGCTCACAGAGCCCACGGGCACAGCGGCGATGACTACCGCAGCCCACCTCGCCCACGTGGCTGAAACCTGAGGGTCGGGCTACCGAGAGGCAGGCGCAGGCGGGGCCAATCCGTATGTGTCGCTTGTGGCTTGGAGATCCTGCGATCGTTGTCCGAACGCGCCCGCCAGGTTCGATCTCGGGGTGTAGACCCCGGCGAATCGGCTCGAACGTCGCCTGCCGTTGACCTTGAACGCCTACGCTGGCGCATGTCGGCCTCCCTCTGTGGTGGCGCAGACCCCTCGGCATTGCCGCCCTTGGGCCTTCGTGGCTTTCCTCGCGCGCGGTCGACCTCGGCGTACACCCACCGCCGCGAGTTGGGAATCCAGCCCGCCCCGGTGAGACCGGGCGCCGGGCAGGGATTCGGAGGTGCGCCATGACAGCAACCCCACGCGAACGCGGTGACAGGCTCGCTCGCCGGCCGGGAAAGCGGCATACGACCGCACCCGCCATCACCGGCGGTTCCGATGACGATGAGCCGGTGGTGCGCTGGCCGGAGCCGAGTCGGCTCGAATCGTGGTGGCACGCCGTCATGCACCCCGCTGCCGAGCCACCCACACCCACATGACACCACAACCGGCCCGATCGGCACACAACGGTAGTTCCCGGCACGGACGGTACGACGAATTCCACCAGGGCCACCCGACCAGGCCCGGGCCACCGCCACCGACGACGCTCCGGGCGACCACTGATCGTTTTCCGAACACTCCCGGAACAGGCTTCCCCGGAAGCTGGCCGTAGAGGGCGTGGCCCACAGCCCAGGCACTGGAAACGTTGATTCGGGGACGGGGTTCCAAGACCGATCCATCCAGCGAAGCTGGCTGCCGCACAACGGATCTCGAAAGCGATCGTTTTAGAGACAGAACATCGGCGCAAGTGGGGCTCGCGTGCGGGCAATCTCTCCTGAAATCTGTCAGGAAAGCCTGACGTGCTGATACGATGTCAGGAAATCCTTACATTACTTTGGGAGGGTTTATGGGGCGACAGACCGAGGACGGGCGCCACGAGGGCTATGTCGCGTTCGTCTTCGCCGATGGCATGTCCGGCGGCTCGTATTCCGCCGGCACTGCGATCGCGACCACCGGGCCGGACGGCAAGCCGCTCGACTACGACGACTGGCAGCACCGCCCCGAGTCCGAGGTGATCGGCTGGCGCGCGATCTGTTCGGACTGCTCGGACATCGCCACCCGCAGCAGCACCCACTGGCAGGGCCCGCTGTGGGAGCGGGCGCAGACCCCGGCGGCGCAGGATCTCGACGAACTCCGGATCTACTCGGACGAGGCCATGTTGTCCGAGGAGATCGAGGACCTGGTCATGGACGCCTGGGAGGAGCACATCGCACCCACCCTGGGCACCTATCAGGTAGAGCTGGCCGCGAACGAGGTGGCCGAGGCGCAGACCCGCCTCACCGATGCCGTGCGGGCGGCACGCGCACAGGGCGCCTCCTGGGACGCGATCGGCAAGGCCGCGAGCATGACCCGCCAATCCGCACACGAACGGTGGTCCAGGCTCACCCGCTGACGACCGGGTGCCGCGACATCATGGCCGAACCGCCGCCGATACTGACCGTCCGCCCGTGGGCGATGGTCTCCTGGGAACAGCACCGCCCGGGTGGCTGCCGATGCGTTTGCGCGTTCTACCACCCCGGCGACGGGGAATCGACCTGCCTCGCTGCAGCCGAGCCAGGCCTGCTGATCCGGGTCGAAGCTGACGGCGAAACGATTGGACCGCTGACCCTGTGCCGCTACTGCTACAACGCGATCGCAGATCTCCAACCCCCGTGAGCCGGTCCACCGACTGATCCTTTTCCGAACGCTCCCGGAACAGGGTTCACCGGAAGCTGGCCGTAGAGGGCATGGCCCCCGGGCGCCGGAAACGTTGATTCGGAGATGGGGTTCCAAGACCGATCCATCCAGCGAAGCTGGCTGCCGCACAACGGATCTCGAAAGCGATGTCGTTTTAGAGACAGGGAGGGAGGGCGCCGGAACGTGAAGGGGCAGTGCTGCCTGTCCGCCCGCTCCGTCATCATCGTCTGATGCGATTCTCCGAGCGCCGCGGTTTGGTTCCTGTCCGGTCCGCTGTCCAGATCGAGAGCATGGACGATGCTCTCCGCACCCAGCTGTGGAACGTCACCTACACCTTCTACTTCAAGCCCAAGTTCCAGTACATGGCCAGCTTCACCGAGTTCTTCGGGATTTGGACGATTCTGATGGAACAGGACTGGGATCGGTTCTCCGGCAGCAATATCCACGTGGTAATCAAGGACTGGATCAAGAACCGTGAGTGGTTCGAGGTGTACGACCTGCTCGAAGAACTAGTGCAGCTCGACCAGGGTCTGGCCACTACCTTCAACAGCGTTCTGGAGATGTACAAGGCGGGGTACCGATTGCTCGATGGGAAGGTCGTGCCGATCGCAGACAGCCATGAGCTCTCCGAGATCGAAGGAGCCTTGACCACCGAAAGTCCGTCCGCTGCGCACCATCTGCAGAACGCGCTGAGTCTGCTCGCCGATCGCGAGAAGCCGGACTACCCGAACTCGATCAAGGAATCCATCAGCGCTGTCGAGGCGTTCTTGGCACCGATCACCGGCAAAAATACCCTCGGGGCGGCACTGATTCACCTGAAGAAGACCGACAACTTCGCGCATCCAGCACTGCTGGACGCGTGGTCGAAGCTCTACGGATGGACCAGCGACGAGGACGGAGTCCGGCACGGCGGGGAGACGGTGCCCGCCGAACGGATCACTCAGGCACTGGCGCGGTACGTGCTCATCAGCTGCTCGGCCTTCATCAACCTCATGACTGCCGAACAGGCAGCAGGCCGGCTGACCGTGTAACCGGACTCCGACTTCGCAACACCCCTTTTCGACACGGGACCCGAACCACAATCCTGCCGATTCACGTTCGGGTGCCGTCGTGTTGGGAACCGATCGCTTTCCGAACAGCCCGGCCTGAGCGGGAATCGGCAGGAATTTGGTTCGAATGTTCAGCCCGCAGTCACCACTGCTGCGCGGGTCCACCGTTGCACGGGATGACCTGAACGATGCTCGTGAGGGTTCTGCCCTCGAGGGTTTGGCCGTCCAGACACATGGCTCCGTCGAGGCCATTGTGGAGAGTGTTGCCGGGGCCGGTGAACCACT